>JAHBUY010000004.1 GCA_019637795.1 bacterium
GCCGTCGGGTCGTTGATTGACTCCGCGAAAGCGGCTGTAGTAGCTGACGAGCGCTTCCCCCCAGCGCATGACGAAGGACGCCATCCGCCACAAGGTGTGGACGCGGGTGACCGCCGCGGGCGTGGTGCGGTTTCCCGGCGCCTATGGTCGCGTCCCCAACTTCATCGGCGCCGATCGGGCCGCCAAGCTGCTGAGCCAACTGACGATCTGGAAGCGCGCCAAGGCGCTCAAGGTCGATCTCGGCGCGCCGCAGCACGCCTTGCGTCGCGCCGCGCTGGCCGACGGGAAGATCCTGTACATCGCGATTCCTGGCCTGCGCAGCGAGCGCTGCTTCCTCGAGGTCGATCCGGCGCGGCTGCAGGGGAACGCGTGGCGGGCGGCGAGCCTGCGCGGCGCGCTCGCCCATGGCCGGCCGGTGGCCCCGCACGAGCTGCACCCGATCGATCTCGTGCTGGTCGGCTCGGTGGCGGTCTCGCGCCAGGGCGCGCGGGTCGGCCGCGGCTCGGGCAGTGCCGACCTCGAGTACGCGCTGCTCCGTCGCGCCGGCAAGGTGCGCGAGTACACGCCGATCGTCACCACGGTGCATCCGCTGCAGGTGATCGAGGACCGGATCGCGATGCGGGCGCACGACATCCCGGTCGACTTCCTGATCACCCCGGACCAGGTCGTGGCGGCGCCGAGCCTCTATCCCCGCCCGCGCGGCATCCTGTGGGACCTGCTGCCCGACGAGCGCATCCGAGCGATTCCGGCGCTGCGCAAGGGACGGCGGGAGGGCCGCGGCTCACTCACCCCCGGACAGGTCTGACGTCCGCGAGGCGCGCGCCGGTGTTGCCAGCGCGCCTGCCGTCCGATAGCGTCCGGCATTTAGCCCAGCCGATTCGTCGAGGGGTCTCGCATGTCGCAACCAGAAAAGAAGAAAGAGAGCGCGCTGCCGGCCATCCTGGGCTGGGGCGGCCTGGCACTGTTCGCGGTCGGCTTCGCGTGGATCGTGATCTCGCAACTGCGCGCCAGCGAGGAGTGGTCGGATCGCGGCAAGGAGGCGATCGATCTCGTCAAGGCGTACCAGCCGGACGGACAACCCGAGACGATGGAAGACCTGCTGAAGGGCTACTCGCTGAAGGTGAAGGACAAGGGTGGCTACGTCGGCGAGTTCAGTTGGAGCTCGGTACAGAAGGATGGGCCCGAGTACGAGGTGACGCTGCTCTGGAAGGAGCAGGGTCGCTCGAAAACGGCGCTGTTCCGCGTCGACCTCGAGCACAAGGACGTCCGGCCGCAGGGCGACGCGGCCAGTCTGCCGCAACGCGCCCGCGACGGAACATTCGACAGTTGACGCGCCGCCGCGGCCTCAGACCCGGCGCGAGCGCTGCTGGATCTGCGCCAGGCGCTGGCGGAAGCGGATGGCGCGCTGCGCGTAGTGGTTCACCAACTCTTCCGGGCAGGCGTAGATGAAGGCGCGCGTCGCGATGACGATGAGGATGATGTCCTCGACCCGCCCGGAGAGGCGGGTGTCCGGCAGCAGGTCGCGCCGCACCGCGCCATAGACCAGCGCGCCGAGCAACAGAAGCTTCGGCACCAGGCTGACGCCACGCGAGAACAACAACCGCCCGTACACGTACAGCATCAGCGGGACGTACGTGAGGAGGGCGCGGAGCCCCTCGAGCCGGAAGGCGTTCAGCAGGCCCGTGTCGGCGAGCGACGCCACCACGGCGACCGCGAGCGAGAAGGCGCCGCGGCGGAGCCACTGCCCCCACCAGGCCGCCGCCTTGGAAAACATCCACTGCACCGTTTTCCAGGAGCGGCGGACGCCGCGGATGACGTCCTTCACGACGCCGCCGATCTGCCCGTCGATGGAGTCGCCCTGCACCAGCATCACCGCCGCGGCCTCGAACTCCAGCATGTCCTCGGCGCCCGCCGGCAGTGCATCCACGGCGGGAACCGTCAGGCTGATGACGGCGGCAATGAGCGCGCCCACCAGGCAGAGGCGACGACCGGACATGCCCGTCACCATGCACAAGGCTGCCGAAGCATGTCAATTGGCACGTGTCGTCCGCGGATGAGGCGACGTCGCGCCGTCTCTGCGGACGCTATGCGCTCGTGCCGAACGGCATCCGGGTGACGGCGACATGCCGTGCCAGGTGCCGAACCAAAGTCGGGAACCCGTGGCATATCGCTTGCTCATGTCCTGACGAGCCGCCGCGGTGTGTCAGGCGGGGTTCGGAGGCCTTGGAGGTCATGGACGACAACATGAGCGATTTCATCCGCCATCTACGCCGCCAGCTCGGGATGACCCAGGAAGAGTTCGCGCATTCGCTCGGCATCACTGTGGGCACGGTGAACCGGTGGGAGAACGGGCGCTTTCGGCCCAGCAAGCTCGCGCGCGCGACGATCCTCGAATTCGCCCGCCGACACGGGGTCGCCTTCCAGGGGGAGGCGGAAGCGCCCGAGCTCGGAAGCGGCGACGGCGACAAGCCGATGCACTGAGCCCCTGCGCGCCCCGGAGGCGCTCACTCGCGCACGCGAATGGCGATGCTGCTCGGCTGCCCCGGCTGGCCGACCACGTCGCGGACGCGCGCCGACACGATGGTGTCCCCGAGCGGGAAGGACAGCTCCACTCCTACTCCCGGACTGGTGCAGAACTGCACCGTCGATGTGGGGTTGGTGAACGCGTAGGTTCCGAAGCTGTCACGTGTGCACGCCTGGATCGACGTGCTCCGCGCGTCGAAGCGGCAGCTCAGGTCGTTGATCGCGTTGGCGACCGCCTGGGTGCCGTCGAAGACGCGCGTGTTGCTGGCGGGCACGCCGCCGATCGGCGGTGCGGGGCCTTCGTCGCAGACTGCTGGGCTGCCATTGCCGAGGGCGCGGGAGACCAGCACCTGCAGGTCCGGCAGCACGTTGGGATCGGTCGGTGAGGAATTGAACGTCGTGACCCCGACCGGGCGGCCGCTGATGCCTGGGCGCGCTTCGATGTAGATCAGGAAGCCGCTCGGGGGACGCACGTACGTCAGGTAGCCGTCGTCCTGCGGGCCGATGGACGACACCGGAAGCCCGTCGGCCCTGGCGACACCGAACGCGGTGATCACGCCACCGATGGTGAGTGGCGTGAAGGTGCGTGTCGGCGAGCCGGTGGCGGTGCGGCTTGGCGTCCGCGTGACCGTCGGCGTGGCCGTCCGCGTCGCGCTCTGGGTTGCCGTGCCGGTACGCGTCGGGGTCGCGGTCCGCGTACCGGTCGCCGAGGGCACGGGCGTGATGGTGAACGACGCGGTGGCCGACGGAGGCGGGGTGGCCGACGGAGAGGCGGTCGCCGACGGCAGCGGCGAGATCGTGGGCGTGCTGCTGCGGCTGGCGGTGGGGATCGGACTCGCCGTGGAGGTCGGCGGCGTGGTGAGCGATGGGGTGGCGGTCGTCGTGCGCGACGCCGTCGGAGAGCCCGGAACCAGGGTCGCCGTGCGTGTCGTGGTGGCGGTGGTGGTCGGGGTGAATGATGGCGTCGCAGTGCGGGTGCGCGATTGGCTTGCGGTTGGCGACGCGGTGGCGGTGCGGGATCCCGTCGCCGTCCGGGTAGCCGTCGGCATCTCGGTCAGGGTCGCGCTGGGCCGCACGGACGCAGTCGCCGTCGCGCTGCGCGTCGCGATGGCCGAGCGCGTCGGGGTGACGGTGCGCGTGGCCGTGGCGGTGGCGGTCGCCGTGCTGCTGGAAGTGAGGCTGCGTGTCGGGCTGGCACTCGGGGTCGTGCTCGGGGTCCGAGTCGGCGTCGCGGGACGGGTGCCGGTGATGGTGCGCGACGGCGTCGCGGTGCTCGTCGGGCTGCCCGTCCTGGTGGACGTCGCGGGGGGTGTGGGGGGAGACGGGCTGTGCGTCGGGGTAATCGTTCGCGTCGGGGTCGCGGACTGCGTCATCGTCCGGGTCGCCGATGCCGGCACCGCCGTCCGCGTCGCGCTCGCCGTCGCGGACGGCGGCCCCCCTGCGGTGCGACTGGCGGTGGCGCTGGCCGAGGCAGTCGCCCTGGCCGAGGCGGTCGCGCTGGCAGAGGCGGTGGGCCTGGCAGAGGCGGTGGCGCTGGCAGAGGCAGTGGCGCTGGCAGAGGCAGTGGCGCTGGCAGAGGCAGTGGCGCTCGCCGAGGCGGTGGCGCTGGCGACCTCGACGGCGGTCCAGGTCGGCGACGCCGTGGTCGACGGCGTCCGCGATGTGGTCGGCACCGCCGTCGCCTGATCGGGGGTGTACGACGCCGTCCACGTGCCCGTGGGCAGGCGGGTCGCCGTGCCGCCTGGCGTTGCGGTGTCGGCCGGCGTCGCACTCTCCGAGGGCGTCGCGCCCGATGCGGTCGGCGAGGGGGTCGCCACTCCGGGCGAGCTGGTCGGCGACGCTGACGCCGTCGCCGTCACCGTCGCTGTCGTTCCTGTTGCCGTCACGGTGGCGGTCAGGCTGGGCGACGGCGCGGGCGGCGTATCCGTGGCGAGGACGGTCGCCGCCACCGTGAGAGTCGCCATCGCGGTCGGTGATGGGAGCGGCGCGGTCGCCGAGGGAACCGCCGTCGCTGTCGCCGTCGCTGCGCCGACCTCCGTGCTGCTAGCGGTTGGAGTCGGCACCACGCCCTGCCCGCTCACCGCCACCACGTCCGCGGCAGAGATCACCCCGTCTTCATTCGCGTCACAAGTCGCCGGCTCCCCGGCGAAAACGGCGTCAACCGTTTCCACCCGCAGCGCTGGGCCAGGCTCGCAGACTGCCCAGCTCGCCGGCGCAACGAGGAGATAGGCAGCGATCAACGGCGCCGCGACCCTCCTCGGCGCCGCGACCCTCCTCGCGCCTGCCGTGGCGTGAGCTCCCACCATCACCGGCATCATGGGCCGCGTGCGCGACCCAATGCCAGTCGACAGAACAGCCTACTGGCCGGCTCCCGGCGCGTGCCGGAGCGGTGACACCATCACTGCCCCCGACTCAACAGCCGGTCCATCTTGGTGCGGACGACGCTGAGGTCGACGATCGGCTTCGCGAGATAATCGTCGCAACCCGCGGCCAGGGCCTTCTGCTCATCCCCCGCCATCGCCTGCGCGGTCAGCGCGATGATCGGAATCGCCCTTCCCACCTCGAGCTGCCGGATCTTCTTCGTCGCCTCCCACCCATCCATGACCGGCATCTTCAAGTCCATGAAGATGAGATCCGGTGTGGGAGGCGTCTGCACGATCGCCAATGCCTCCTCGCCGTTGCTCGCTTCGACGATCTCGAACTCCCCGATCCGCTTGAGGCGGTAGACGAGGATGCGCCGATTATCGAGATTGTCCTCGACCACCAAGATCCGCTTTGCCGCCATAGTCACTCGCCCCTCGCCGGACGCTACCGACCCAGTGTAGCGCCAATTGCCCCCTCGTGCGCGGGAAAAAAAAGGGCCGGAGTGGAAACCCACTCCGGCCCCGACGATCGCGCCTCAGCGCCGTCTCACTGGCCCGCAGGGAACTGAGTCTTGTAGACCGCGTCACCCTCCGGCCGGAAGCCCACGTGCTGCAGATTGAACGCCGTCGTCGCGAGCGCCGGCCCGCCAGGAGTCCCGGCGTGCATCTCGCAACCCACACCGAGGAGGCCATAACCGAGTCGCCCGTCTGGACCGCGGACGCCGCGGATGCGGGTCTGCCCCGTGATCGTGCCCTGCACGCCCACGTTGAAGATCGAGTACTGATCGCCCGCCGGGCCCGGCTGGGTGTCGATGTCCGACAGCCGGGTCGCCTGGTAGCAGCTCACGCGGCTGTTGGTCGAGAAGCGCTGCTCGAACTCGTTGTACACGAGCATCTGGGCCGTCACCGTCAGGTTCGCCTGATTCGCCGGTTGCCCAAGATCCTCGCTGCACGGCACCAGCGTCAGATCCGTCGTCGCGTAGCTGCCGATCTCCGTGTAGGCATTCTCGAAGAAGTGCTCCATGTGGAGAACACCCGGACACGGCGCATACGTCGCAGCGCACGACACGTTCTGCGGCGTTCCCGGCGGCAGACTCCCCAGACACAACGGCGAGGTCGGTCCACCGGTTCCGTCATCCTCGGCCTGGAACCCGATTCCATTGTAGGAGGCCGCAGTGGTTGCCGTGCCGCCGCCACCAACCGTGGTCGTGACGATCGTCGCCTCGACCTTCAGATCGTTCGCAACCACCGGAACATCGCTGTCATCCACCTGCACGCACTTGAGCTCACCGCGGAACGGATCCTCCGGCACCGGCCGGACCGAACCGCCGGAATTGCCGATGCACCCAGGACCCGGTCGGTCGGGATCACAGAACAACGGATTCAGCCCACTCGAGGCGGTGAATCCGATCGGCTGCCCCGGTGACAGGAGAATCTGGAAGTCCAGCGGCGCCCAACCCTGCACACACTGCACACCGGGTAAACCCGCGTTGGTGCAGTCAGCGTTCGTCGTGCAAATCGGGCCGGCGTCACTGCCACAGTGACCATTCGCGTTCACCCACCAGCAATCGACTCGGATCTCGTCGCTCTGGTTGGTATTGGTGATCTGCACCAGCGTGTCGGTCGCCTGTTGCCCCGGCAGGACCGGATTGCTCGGCGAGCCGCTGGTGTGCACCAGCACCTTTGGCAGCACGATGTAACCGGCCGTATAGTCCGACTGCGCCACCACCGTCTGCGCTGACGCGCCGCTCGAGAAACCGAGCAGCACCAGCCAGGTCGCCAGAGCCGCCGCCGTTACGACGACGCTCTTCTTGGCATTGACCGTACGCATCTCGTTACTCCTTTCCCTGCCTGCGCACTTCATCGCTGCACCCTTCGTCATCCCGTCCTCACATCAATGGAAGGTCGGAAGGCGAATCTCGGTGTCGACGCCCGTGCAGGATGCGGGAGCGGATTCGTCCGTGCAGAAATGGAGGTTGGTGGCTGCCGTATCAGACGTGCCGTCCCCAGCCGTCCGCAGCACATTCGCCACGCCGAGGACCGGCGGCAGGTTCGTACCGGCGGACGGCCGCAGGATTGCCGAACCGAATGCCGTGGGCAGACTCATCTGTCCACCAAACACTGGATCACCCAGAGAACCCTCGTAGTAGCAATCGATTGGGATACCCGAGGAGACCGAGGTGCGGTTTTCGAACTCGTCCCGGATCTCCACGCCGATCGTCGTGTTGGTCGGCTCCAGGTTCTCGAAGTCGATACCACAGGGCACCAGCGAGAGGTTCGTGCTGACCGTCGAGGGGATGTTCGCCGCACCGTCGATCGCTGGGTCGGACGAGCCCTCCGACTGGAAGTTCAGGTACAGACCTCCCGGGCAGCGCGCGTACTCGACATCGTTGAGCTCGAGGATGTTATCGCCGTTGTTGGCGGAGCCGGTGTCGCCACACGGTCCGTTGTCGTTCAGGCAACCCGGAATCGCGACCGCGTTGTACTTGCTGGCGGAATTCCCACCGGGGGTTCCGCTGATCGCGCCTATGACAGCGGTGCCGATCAGCGAGTTGCCACTGACAGGGGTTCCGTCCGCCGTTGTCTCAACGCACGTCAGAAAGCCCGTGAATCCCGGGACCACCGGCGGTACGAGGCCGGGGTCGAGACCCGCACCCGATTGGCCCGGAGGGGCATTGTCGAGCGGGTTGACCGCGCGGCCCCGGCTCGCCGCCCAGTGGGTCGGTTGCTGACGGGTGAGGGCGAGCTCGAAGTCGGTCACCTGCCACAACGGCTGACCATTGAACGTGTCACCATTGACGTAGAAGCAATGGGCGTAGGTCAGCGAATTGGTCGTGTTCGTGATCTGGATGATGGTGTCAGCGCTTTCGTTGACGACCTTCGGGAAGATCAGGATCGAACCAGGCCGCTCCGTCGAGACGCCCTGCGCCTGGGCCACGCCCGTCGCGAGCGCCGCCCCAGCCAGGATGCTCGCCATCAGGCTGGCTCGCACTCCCTTGACCTTACTCATGGGTTCTCCTCCTTGAAAGGACAGGCGATCCACAGTTCCGCCGCGACGATCGTCGGCTCCCCGCTCACGGAATGCGGATGATGTCGGCCTGGTCCCGATCGGCGAACTGGTTCAGGTTGTACGCCGCGCCGGCGATGCCGCTCTCCCCGTCAAAGCTCAGGGTGGCGGAGCCGACGAGGCCGCCGCCGACCCCTGTGATGCGGGTCTGACCGCCGACCGTGCCGGAGACCGAGGCGCTGAAGATGGAGCGGGAGGGCTGCGTCGTGTCGATCAGGGAGATCGGGCTGTCGAGCAGACAACGGACCAGGCGGCTGGTGGAGAACCGCTGCTCGAACTCGTTGTAGACGAGGAACTGGGCGGTCACGCTCGGCACCTTCTGGATCAGGAAATCCTCGGTGCAGGGAACCAGGCTGAGCGTCGAGCGCGCCCCAGCGGTCTCCGTCGGATCGAGAGGATCGATCGCGCCGTCAAAGAGATGATTGAAGACGAGCACCTGCGAACACGGCTGGTACTCAGCGTCGGTGCCACCGATGACGAGCACGTTGTTGCCGTCGTTGCGACCGGCTGACCGCAACCCGACGGCGTTGTAACGAAGGGGATCGATTCCGCCGTTCGCGACGTTGGTGATCGTAGCGCCACCCTCGAGGTCGTTGCGGCACGGCGGGCCCTGGTCGTCGTTGCACGGGATGGGCAGTCGGGTGATCGGGTCGGACTGAATGCACTTGAGCTCACCGATGAACGGCGTCTCCCCGACGGGCGGAACGCGCGTGCCGCCGTTGCCGGAGCACTTCGACCCGATCCCGCCCGGGCAGGGCAGATCAGGGTTGGCGAGACCGCTCGCGGCGCTCCAGGCGATCGGCTGGTCCGGGGTCAGGTTGACGTCGAAGTTCACTTCGATCCACCCGGGGAGGCAGGCGCCGAAGAAGCCGTCCTGGAGGCACTGCGACGACGACGAGCACGTCTGGCCGGTATTGCTGCAGCGATTGTTGGCGTTCACGTAGAAACAGTGGGCGGAGCTGCGGACGCTCGCCTGATTGGTGATCTGGATCACCGTGTCGGTCTGCGGACCGACGACGATCTTCGGCCAGATCAGGACGGCGGCGCCGGTGTCGGAAAAGGTCTCCGCCTGCGCGGTGGGTGCGCAGACCAACCAAGCGGCGGCCGCGACCCCGAGCAGACTCAGCTTCTTGATGGTCAGCATCGTCTTTCTCCTTCTCCTCATTCCGCGTGGCTGCTCACTGCGCCGGCGTGGGCAGCGCGATCGGACCGGTCTCGAACTGGATCTCGTCATTCATGCAGCGATCACAGAAGTCCCCTGGATCCGTGCAGTCGAAGTCGGTGGAGCACTGGGCTCCCGACTTGCGGCAACGACCCGCCGGGCAATCCGCGTCGGAGCGGCAGCGCGTGGAAAGACTGCCACGACAGCGACCGGCGCGCTGCAGGGACCCGTCGAAGGCGACCGAGTACCCGTTGGACGCCGCGGTACCAGCAGGCCCGGTCGGCGGCGCCGCCAGGGAGGCCGCGGTATTGTGGAACTCCTCAACCACGGCGAGGATCCCGGTGACGGGGCCGCAGACACCCCCCGTGCCGCAGTTGGCGTCCGAGGTGCATGCCGCGTTGACGTTGCCAAGGATGCAGCGACCGGAGCCGGTGGGCGTCAGGCGCGTACGCTGGAACGTTGACCCGGTGGAGGCAGCGGGCGCGAAGCCGAGGTCGCGGAGGTCGAAGCTCGCCCAGCACTCGAAGGTGGTCTCGATCGAGAGCGTCTGCTCGAACTCGTTGGTGTAACGAATATCGGTGGCCCAGCGGGCCGCGTCCTCGAGGATGTAGTCGGCGCGACAGGGCACGACCGTGATCTCGGTCTCGACGGGGCAATCGGTACCGCCGCAGACCGCCTGGTCGATCTCCGGCGCCACCACGTCGGGCGCCCCCTGCGAGTAGTGCGAGACCTCGACCGCCGGCGGGCAAGCGCTGTACTCGACGCCGTCCAGGCGAATGAGGCCGTCGACCGACGCCCCCTCGATGGCTTCGACGTTGATCGAGTTGTACGTGCTGATCTGCTCGCTACCAAGGGTTTCGATGGTCGCTTCGCCCTTCAGGCCGTTGGACCCGTTGGTGCTGCCGTCCACGTTGACCTGGATGCAGGTGAGCTGGCCGCGGAAGGGCTGATCCGGTGCCGGTGGCACCTGGCCGATCAGGAAGAGGCCCGGGCAGCTCTGACGCGTGGCGTCGCCCGGGTTGGCCGGAGGAACGAGGTCGCAGGCACCATCAGCCGGGAGGAATGGATTATCGACCCGGCCGGTGGAAACCCGCCAGATCGTCGGCTGCTGGCGAGTCAGCGCGACATCGAAGTCAGCCGACTGCCACTGTTGGGTGCAGACGTTTCCCTGGATCGGCTCGCATGCACCCGGCGACCCTGGGGCCGCGTTGGGCACGGAGCAGAAGCTCCCGGTCACCGAGCAGAGACCCAGCGCCTGCACGTACTCGCAATGCGCGTAGGCCTGCTCGTTCCGGGTATTGGTGAGCGAGATCAGGGTGTCGCGTGTTCCGTCCGCGATGATTTTCGGCCAGATCACCACCGACCCGGGCTTGTCGGAGGACACATCCGCCTGGGCCTGCGCCCCCCAGAGCGCCATGGCCGCCAGCACCACTCCCAGGCTGTTCAGCCACGGGCTTCGCTTCTGCACTCGCATTGCACGCCTCCTTTCGGTAACTGCACCCATTGCGTCGGGGTTCGGGCTTCTGACCTCGAACGCGTCACGGCTTATCTCAATTTGCTGCCTAGCTGTCAAGCGGAAAACAGAAGATGTCCGCGACACAGGAGATTGCGGCTGTCCTAGGTTTAGGCTTCCGCCTGGAAGATTCTTCCGCCGCCGTCTGTCGACCGTCCGTTGCCATCTACTCCCATCCCTGAAAGCCGCCCGACGCGCGGGCCACCGGACGACGCACGCACGGCTTATGCCACAAAAGCCTCAGCAAAGAAACTGGATTTTGCTGAGCGTTCACGGAGGGCGCCACCGCCACCGCAATGCCGCTCGTCCGAGGGGGCGCGACCACGCGAAGCCTCAGGGCTGAACGCGGACGACGATCTCTTTGCTGGGTCCGAGGTTCCCCGCGCTGTCGCGGAGCTGAATCGCCACAACGGTGTCGCCGGGTTGGAACGCAGCAGTCATGGGCACTTGATAGCAGAACTGCGTCCGCGTCCCAGTCCCCAAATAGCCGAAATCACCGAATCGAGTCCGCGTGCAGGCGACGGCGGTGGTTTCTTGGATCGTGAAGCGACACTCCATGTCGCGGATCGCGTTGGTGATCGACTGGCCGGAAGCAAACACCGGCGGATTGGTCCCCGGCACGCCGCCGAACGGCGTCGGGGGCGGACCCATGTCACACACGCGCGTGCTGCCGAACCCGACCGGATCCCTTATGTCGCCGATGGGCCTCGACACCAGCACCTGCAAGTCGCCGCGATCGGTGCTGGGCGGGAATAGATTCGTGCCCGGGTTCAGGTTGGACCGCCCGCGCCGGCCTTCGATGACGAGCAGGAACTGCCCGACGCGATGCGTGAACACCTCGCGCCCGTCTTCATTGATGAAGGGCGTCGGGGTCGGCGTCAGCATGCAGGAGAACTCGCAGCAGAACGGGCACCCGTCCTGCGCGATTGCCGCGGCGTAGGCGACCACCGGCCCAGCCAGCGCCGAGGTTGGCGTCGGCGTGCGCGTGACCGTCGGGGTCAGGGTCACCGTCGAAGTGCGCGACGCCGTCGGCGTGTTGGATGGCGTTCGGGTGATAGTGCTGGTCCGCGAGGGGACGCCGGTCCACGTGCTGGTGGGCAAGGGCGTGTTGGTCGACGTGCGGGTCGCCGTGCGCGTCGGCGTGTCGGTGCGAGTCGGCGTCGGCGTGAACGAGAAGAGCGGCGTGAACGTCGCGGTGCCGGTGGGGCTCGGCGTCGCCGTGCGCGTGAAGGTCCCGGTGAAGGTCACCGTAGCGGTGAAGATCGGCGTCGGTGTGGACGTCGAGGTGCGCGTCGTGGTGGCGCTGCGCGTCGGCGTCTCGCTGCGCGTCGGCGTGCCGCTCGGCGTGTTGGTGGGGGTGAAGCTGCTCGTCGGCGACGGCGTCGCGCTGCGCGTCTCGGTCGGGGTGCGCGTCGCCGTTTCGCTGCGCGTCGGTGTCAGGCTCCGCGTCCACGTCGCCGAGGGCGTCGAGGTGCGCGTCGGCAGGGCGGTTCCGCTCGGCGACGGCGTCACCGTCGGCACGCCCGTCGCGGTCGCCGACGGCGGCGCGGTCGGGGTGCTGGTGCGCGACGGCGTGACCGAGAAGCTCGGCGTCTGGGTCGCGCTGGGCGGAGGCACCGTTCGCGTCACCGTCGGCGTCGATGAGAACGAAGGGGTGCGCGTCTCCGTGGCGGTGCGCGTCACCGTCGCGGTGAACGTCGCCGTGCTGCCCGGAGGTACGGTGGCGGTCGGCGTGAGCGTGCGCGTGACCGTCGCGGTGAGCGTGGCGGTAGCGGTCCGCGTTGCGGTGGCGGTTCGCGTGTCCGTCGCACTCGGCGTCGACGTTCTGGTTTCGGTTGCCGTCGCAGTAGGTGGAGCGGTTGCCGTCGCGGTAGGCGTTGGCGGCCGGCTGCCGGTCACCGTCGGCGTCGCGGTGCCGGTGATCGTGGCGGTGCTGGTAGCCGTGCTGGGGAAGGCGGACGCCGTCGAGGATGCGGTGGGTGGCGCGCTCGCGGTCGGCGACGGCGGGCTCGTCGCGGTCGCGACCGTGGTGCCACTCGCGGTCGGCGATGCCGTCGGTGGCATGGCGGTCGCCGTGATACTGGCGGAAGCCGTGAATGTCGCCGTCGATGTCGCCGCCGATGTCGATGTCGCCGTCGATGTCGCCGTCGGCGGCGTGCCGGTGACCGTCGCCGTGGCGGTTGGCGGCGTGCCGGTCGCGGTCTCGCTCGCAGTTGCGGTTGCCGAGGGCGGCGCCGGCGTGCCGGTCGCAGTGGCGGGCACGGCGGTCTCGGTGGCGGTCGCCAGCGCCGTCGCGGTGGTGGTCGCGGGAACCGGCTCGGTCGCGGTCGCCGGCACCGTCGCAGTGGCGGTCGCGGGCATTGTCTCGGTGGCGGTGCCCAGCACCGTCGCGGTGGTGGTCGGGGGAACCGTCTCGGTGGCGGTCCCGGACGCCGTCGTGGCGGTCGCAGTGGGCGGGGCGGTGGCGGTCGTCGTGCCGCTCGCAGTCGGCGCCGGCACGGTCGGCGAGCCAGTCGCGCTCGCTGTCGCGGTCGTTGACGGCGTCGCCACCGCGGTAGCGGTCGACGTCGCCGTGGAGACCGGCGTCGCCGTCGGCTCGGCCCCCAGGAGCTCAATCAGCGCCACGAGATCCGCCGCATTCAGCCGGGAATCACCGTTGACATCCGCACCGCCGCAGTCAGACCCCGCGAACAGCGCATGCGCCAGGACCGGCAGGTCATCGGCGTCGACCATGCCATCACAGTTCGCATCGCCGGGGGCCACCTGTGCCCGCGCCGTGGCCCCCAGAACCAGCACCAACGCGCACAGACCAGCGCCCCACCAGCGGGCGGAAGACCAGGGACGTCGACTCATTTCCGTACCGCCTCGACCGCGCGTCGCATCAATCCCCTGCCCTTACCCCGGTCCGAGATGGACTGGAGAGATCGTATGCGACAGCTTTCCGGCGTTTGCAATGCATTGGTCCGTAGCATCGGAGCGCATCGCAAATGATGCAAACTCGGTCCCGATTGTTGCGCCGAAACCGAAAAATCGTTTCGGACGGCGGTTGATCGCTGGGCGGAATTCCGCTTGAGGGCCTGCCCGCCCGGGTCTACCCTTCCCCCACTCGGAGGTTCGCCATGGAGGCCCTCACTCCCATCTTCGCCGCGCTGCGCGCCAATCCGCTGATCGGCGGCGGGATCATCGCCGCGGCGATCATCTGCTACATCGCGCTGACCCGCAAACCGCGCATGCAGCGCGAGGCCGATGCCCGGCTGTCGGCGCTGCGGCGCGAGAAGAGCGACCTCTACACGAAGCAGCGGCCGCTGCGCTGACTCGCCTATTGATCTCATAGACACAAGAGTCTAGCATCGCGTCGTGGCCATCGCGCCCGACGCCGCCCTCGCCCTGCTGACCATCGCCGAGTTGCCGCGCGTCGGCGAGCGGCGCCTGCAACGCCTGCGCGAACACGCCGAACGCCGCCGCCTGCCCCTCGCCCTTCTCGCCGATCTGCCGACCGCCACCCTGCGCGAGGAATTGGCGCTGCCCTGGGCCGCCATCCGCCGCCTGCGCGACGAACGCGTCCACCACGCCACGCGTTGCGCCGCGCTCGCTGCGGCGCTCGCCGACGCCGGCGTCCGCCTCTGCCCGCTCGGCGATCCACAGTATCCGCCCGGGTGGGCGCGATGCGGGGCACCGCCTCCGCCCCTCGCCTACCTGCACGGCGATCCCGGCCTGCTGCGCCGGCCGATCGTCGCCCTGCTCCATTCGCGCCTGGTCGACGCAACGACGGTCACCGGCACGCTGCGGCTGGCGCGGGCGGTGGCGGCGGCGGGCTGCGCGCTGGCCGTCGGCGGCATGAAGACCACCCATCGAGTCGCCGCCGCCGCCGCGCGCAACCTCGGCGCGCCGCGCCTCATCGTCCTCGACCGCGGCCTGTTGGCCGCGTTCGGCGGCCACCTCGATCGCGATCCCTTCGGTCTCGGACCGCGGCGGGCACCGTTCGATCCGACCGGCACGCTGGTGCTCTCGTCGTTCCGTCCCGACGACCACGCCGTGCCGCGCTCCGGCCGCCGCCGCGATGCGCTGATCGCCGCGCTGGCCGACCTCGTGGTCGCGGTGCACGCCCGTCCCGGTGGCGAGATCGAGCGCGTCTGTCACGCCGCCCTGGCACGCGGTCAGCGGGTGGCGGTCTGGCGCGCGCACAATCGGGGCCTGGTCGCCGCCGGCGGCCTGGCACTCGACGAGCCGGGGCTCGCCACCGCGCTGGCAGCACTCGTCAGGCCGGCATCAGCTCGGCGACGGTGATCTCGCGCGGCGTGAACAGCCGGATCCGCTGGCCGGTGACCCCGAGACCGCAGTTCACGTACAGGTGCGCGTCGCCGCGCCGGTAGAGCCCGCGATCGAAGGCGGTGACGAACTCGGCGAGATTGCGGTGCCTGCCGCCGAACCAGGGAATCGCCAATTGGCCACCGTGGGTGTGCCCCGACAGGGTCAGCGGCACGCCCGCCGCCGCGGCCTGCTCGAAGAGGTCGGGACGGTGGACGAGCAGCAGCGCCGGCACGTCCGCCGGCGCCGCGTCGAGCAACTCCGCCAGGCGCGCATCCGATCGGATGCCGCGCGCCCAATCGCGCCCGCGATCGTCGAGGCCGATCACGTGCAGGGGCGCGCCATCGCAATCGAGCGTCACGGCCGCGTCGCGCAGCACGCGGAAGGTCGTCCAGCGGCGCAGCGCCGCCACCACCCGATCGGCGCCGGTGCCGTGGTCATGGTTGCCGAGAATCGCACAGACGCCGTAGCGGGCTCGCAGCCCGCCCAGGATCGGCAAGAAGGCGTCGAGATCGGCCAGTGGCGAGTCGGCGATATCGCCGGTGATGCATATCAGGTCGGGCGCGGTGTCGTTGACCAATCGGACGAAGCGCTCGAGCTGCGCCATGGTCAGATTCTGCCCGATGTGGATGTCGCTGATCTGCGCGACGGTCAGCGGCCGGCGCAACCCGCGCACCGGCACCGCCTGGCGCTGCACGCGGAGCTCGTGCTGGCCGGCGATGTAGCCATAGCCCATCAGCAGCGCGATCCCGGCCATGCCCATCGACGCCGTCCAGCGGAACGCATCGCCAACCCCCGCCTGCACCGCCGTCTGGCCCGCGGCGCCGATCGCCTGTGCGCTCAGCACCCCGAGCGCGCCGTCGAGGGCCGCGAACGCGATCCAGGCCGCGGCGAGAAAGGCGGCGCAGAACAGCGAGACGAAGGCGGTGGCGGTGTAGAAGCGGAACACCGGCGCGCCGCGCCAGGGGCGGCCGGCGAGGGTCAGGCGGCGATTGAGGAGGTACACGCCGCCGACACCGGCCAGGTGCGCGGGCCACCCCGGCGCCAGGCCGGCGCCGAGCGCGAGAACCCACGCCGCAACCGCCCACTGGGCGGCGCTCACCGCCAGCAGAAGCAGCGTGAAGAAGGAGCGGAAGAAGCGCCGCGCGATCGCGGCGCGCGCCTGGGCAATCCATCGCATGGTGCCGGGAACGCTAGCCAGGCGGCGGCGACGGGGCAAGGTGATCCTCATCGTCCGTCGGTGGCCGCAATGCCGACGCCGGCACCCACCCGCCCGGAGCACCCGGGGGCTGCCAGTAGAACCAGAGGAAGTAGAAGCCCCGCGCCCCGGGGCGCAGTGTGATGCGCACCCGGTGCGGGCCCGCCGTCAGCGCGATGCGCCCGTCGTGGCTGCCACCGAACGCCTGCTCGCCGGCGTCGGCGAGCACGATGTGGTCGTCGATCGTCAAGGTGGTGCTGTCGGGATGGAGCCGGAACAGGTATTCGCCGTCGCGCGGCGCGTCGAGCGTGCCCCACCATTCGCCGAGGGCGAAATGGCCGAGCGGCGGCGCCTCCAACGAGTAGGCGACGTAGGTGAACGGCAGGGGCGCGGCCCGCGGCGGCGTGCGTTGTTCGGCATCGTCCCAGACCTGGCCCGCGAGGCCGATGGGCGGTGGCGCCGCGCGCGCGACGGCGCGATTGATCGCGTCGCGCGGCACGCGGCAGGCCGCGAGCTCGACCCGTCCGAAGCGGTCGCGCACCTCCTCGCAACGGGTCTCGTCGCTGAGGGCGTGCAACACCGCCGCGAACGATACGTACGGGGTGGGCAGGAGGTACAGGGCGTCGCGCGCCAGCGGCTCGCGCGGCGGGACGTCGTGCGCGACGTGCAGTAGGCGGATGTCGTTCGGCTCGTCGAGGTAGCGGCGGGCGACGAAGCGCAACGCCGGATGCCAGTAGGTATCGGGATCGAGGTAGATCGTCGCGTCCGGTGCCCGCGTCGCCAGGTAGCGCGCCGCCGCCGATTCGCGGGGGAAGAAGGCGTCGACGAATTGCGGCAGCCGCTCGCGCTCGACGAAGTAGGTGCGCCACTCGTCGCGCGCCGCCAGCGCCGCCAGCGCCAGCGCGACGAGGCCGGCGGCGCGCACCGCCCGCGCCGGCGCGACGCCGCGCAGCACCGTGGCGCCGAGATCGCTGGCGACGCCGACCATCAGCGCCAGCGGCACGATCGCGTCGAGCAGGCGCGTGGCGTGCGGTGCCTCGAGCGTGATCACCGCCGGAACCAGTGCCGCCGCGAACCACAGCAGCGTCGCCGCACACGCCGGCTCGCGCCAGCGCACCGCGCAGGTGACCAACCCGAGCGGTGCGAGGATCGCCGCCCCCCAGCCGAGCAGCGGCGCGAAGGGCAGATTGTGGCGCGGGTTGTCGTCGCCGACGAACTGGAACGCGAGCAGCGAACGCGGCACCGATTCCGCGAGCTGCTGCCGCCAGTCGTCGCGGAGAAAGATGAGCGTGCCGGTCGCGCGCTCGCCGAAGTCCGTCGGCTGCTCGACCATGTACCGCAGCATCGGCAGGGCCACGAGGATGGCGAGCCCGCCGCCGGCAGCGATCCCCGCCCAACGACCGCGCAGCGCCGCGCGCCACCGGAATGCGGACGCCGCCCCGAGGCAGAGCGCCAGCGGCGCCCAGAGACGGAACGTCTGGTAGGTGTAGATGCCGCCGCCGAGCGCGGCTCCCGCCAGCAGCCAGCCGGCGTTGGCCCGCCAGCCGCGGCCGCGCACGCCGGCGGTGACGCCCAGCGCCACCAGGGTCTCGCACAGCGGCGACATGATCGGCATCTCGCCCCAGCGCGAGTAGTTCAGGTGCCACTGCGAGACCGTCAGCCACGCGGTCGCCGCCAGGCTCGCCAACGGTCCGAACCAGATCCACGCCAGGGCGGCCGCCGCGGCGACGCCCAGGGTGCCGAGGACCGCGGCCACGGCGCGCAGCGCCCACGGCCCGTCGTCGGGATCGCCGAAGACGTACACCAGCGCCGCGACATCGACGAAGCCGGCGCCGAGCCCGGTGCGCACGTCCTCCGGCGGCAGCGCCACCCGCGGCCACCCGGCGCGCGCGATCTCGATCGCCTGCACGCCATTGAGCGCCTCGTCGATCCACAGCCCCGGCGGCAGCTCGTGCAGCCGGTAGAAGCGCAGACCGCCGCCGACCGCGACCAGCAGCAGCACCGCCGCCGCGGCGAGACGGCGCGGCACGACCGGCGGCCAGCCGCGCGTGCGCCGGCAGAGCGCCGCCATGAGCACCGCCGCGATCGCGAAGCCCAGCAGGCCGAGCGCGCGGCCGCGCACCAGGTCCTCGTACTGGCCGGTGACCGCGGCATGGCCGCGCGCGAACGCGTACTGTCCCAGCGCGGCCGCCGCCAATGCCGCCGCCAGCAGGGCGGCCACCGCGCCGGCCGGCCGTGGGGTCGAGCCCTCCGCCATGGCGCCGCTTCCTAGCCCAACGCGGCCTCGCCGCGGAACCCGCGGCGGCGCGACGCGGTGGCGGCTGCCGCCACCGCTCGACCGCCCCTCACCCGGGCGGCCGTCGCATTGCCTTCGCCGGGCGCCGGGGGTAAGCGCCGACTGGTCCCGGCGCGGGCATGGACAGCATCGGACACAGATTGAAGGCGCTGGCCGCCGCGCACGGCAGCCGCGCGGCGCTGCGCACCGCCGGCGGCCTGGTCTCGTTCGCCGAGCTCGCGGCCGACGCGCGCCGCGTCGCCGCCGCGCTCACCGCTCTCGGCGTCGGCAAGGGCACGCGCGTGGGCATCCTCATGCCGAACCGGCCCGACTGGCTGCGCTGCGCGTTCGGCGCCTGGCGCCTGGGCGCGATCGTGGTGCCGATCAACACCCTCTACCGCGGCCCGGAGCTCGGCGAGGCGCTGCGCCACGCCGACGTCGCGGTATTGATCACCGTCGGCCACTTCCTCCGCCACCACTACATCCGGCTCCTGCTCGACCTCTGCCCCGACCTCGCCGATCACGCCCCGCCGCTGCGCAGCGAGTCGCTGCCGTGCCTGCGGCACGTCGTCTGCGACGGCGAGCAACTGCCGCGCGGCGTGGTGGCGTGGGAGGACTTCCTGGCCAGCGGCGATCCGCGCTCCACGCCGTGGAGCGCGGCCGTCCTCGACGCCGTGGAGGCGACCGACGACGCGGCGATCTTCTTCACCTCCGGCAGCACCGCGACGCCGAAGGGCGTCGTGCACACGCACGCCAGCATGCTCGTCGGCGCCGACAATGTCGCCGACCGCCTCGGCCTCACCGCCGACGACGTCACCTACGGCTACCTCCCCTTCTTCTTCAACGGCGGCCTGGTCGGCGTCACGCTGGCGACCCTGTCGCGCGGCGGCTCGCTGCTGCTGCAGGAGGTGTTCGACGCCGAGGAGACCCTCCGCCTGCTCGAACAGCACCGCTGCACGACGCTGTTCGCCTGGCCGCACCAGGCCGAGGCTCTGATCCGCCACCCGCATTTCGACCGCTCGCGCCTCTGCCTGCGCAAGGGTCCCGGCGCCAACACGAAATGGGCCGCCGCGCTCCTGCAGCCGGACCACCAGGCGGTCGGCAGTTGGGGCATGAGCGAGACCGGTCCCATGGCCACCTGCAGTCGCTTCGACGAGCCGCTCGAGGACCGCGCCGGCGCGCACGGCCGGCCGATGCCCGGCCTCGAATTGCGCGTCGTCGATGCGGAGAGCGGCGCGCCGCTGCCGCCGGGACAGGAGGGCGAGATCATCCTGCGCGGCCCGAGCTTGCTGCGCACCTACTACAAGCGCGAGCCGCGCACCTGCTTCGACGGCGAGGGGTTCTTCCACAGCGGGGACTGCGGCCGCCTCGATGCGCAGGGAAGGCTGCACTTCGTCGGCCGCCTGCGCGACGTCATCAAGACGGCCGGGGTGAACGTCGCCGCCGCGGAGGTGGAAGCCGCGCTGCTCCGCCACCCCGGCGTCAAGGTCGCCCATGTCGTGCCGGTGCCGCACCCGAGCCGGGGCGAGAACATCGCCGCGTTCGTGGTGCGGCGCGACGCCGCATGCACCGCCGCGGATGTGCAGGCGCACTGTCGCGCCACGCTCGCCAGCTACAAGGTGCCGCGCCACGTCTTCTTCGTCGGCGAGGAGGAGCTGCCGACCCTGGGCAGCGGCAAGGTCGATCGGCAGCGCCTGCGGGCGGTCGCGAGCGAGCTGGCGCGCGACGCGACGGAGTGAGCGCGGCGCCCACCCGTCACATGGCGACGGCGAGCGCAGCCGTTCCGCCGGCGGTCTCCCCCGTGGGCGTCGATCACCGCCCGCGCCTCCGGTTCGAGCTCGGACCGGATGGCGGCGAGGCGCGCGGTCGCGTGCGGATCCACCGCGCGGCGCGCCCGCGCCAGCAGCGCGGTCGCGCACGAGATCACGGCGCCGGGCGGCGCGGCAACAGGACTTTGCGACGCAGCGACAGCACCGGCTCCCGCTTCTGGTTCCAGGCGCGGGTCTCGACGTGCAGCACGCCGCGATCGCCCTTCGACGAGGGGGTGGTCGCCAGGATCTCGGACTCGGCGTACAGCGTGTCGCCGTGGAACGTCGGACCGAGGTGGCGAACGAGCTCGTACTCGAGATTGGCGATCGCCGTCTGGCTGATGTCGCGCACCGACATGCCGACGACGATCGAGAACACCAGGGTGCCGTTCACCAGACAGCGCCCGTGCTGCGACTGGCTGGCGAAGTGGTCGTCGAAGTGGATCGGGTTGGTGTTCATCGTCAGCAGCGTGAACCACGTATCGTCGGCATCGCGGATCGTCCGCCCCGGCCAGTGCGTGATCACCTCGCCGACCGTGAAGTCCTCGAAGTACCGTCCCCACACGTGTTGCATCGTCATCGCCGTCGCTCGCCGCCGTTCACGCCGTGGGCGCCTGTGCCGGCGCCGGGTTGAACAGGTCCATGCCGAGGGTCGAGGGAAACAACGCCGCCACCTCCTCGGGTCGCCAGCGCGTCGCCTTGGTGATGGTGCGCACCGGCGCGGGATAGTTGACCAGCGAGATGATGCCGCCCATGACGACGAAGATCTGGCCGTTGATGTTGGCCGCGGCGTCGGTCGCCAGGTAGGTGGCGAAGGGGGCCACGTCCTCCGGCTCGCGCTGCGGCCGCGGCAGGAGCTGCCGCGCCTCGGCGCCCATGCTGGCGATGCCGGCCTTGGCGCGCGCCTGGCGCGCGCTGTCGCTCACCGCGGCGGTCATGCGCGTCGACGCCGCCGGCGCGATGGCGTTCGCCGTGATGCCGTAGCGGCCGAGGTCGCGCGAGATGACGCGCGTGAAGCCGGCGATGCCGTCCTTGGCCGCGCCGTAGTTGGCCTGCCCGGGATTGCCGTAGAGGCCGGAGGTCGACGACATGCTGATGATGCGCCCGCTCCCCTGCTCGCGCATGCGGACGGCGGCGTGGCGGCTGCAGTTGAAGGTGCCCTTCAGATGGACGGCGATGACGGCGTCGAAGTCGTCCTCGCTCATGTTGAAGATCATGCGGTCGCGCAGGATGCCGGCGTTGTTGACCAGGATGTCGATGCGCCCGAACGCCGCCACCGCGCGGTCGATGATCGCCGCGGCGGCGCGGAAGTCGGCGACGCTGTCGTCGTTGGCGACCGCGGCGCCGCCGGCGGCCTCGATGGCGGCGACGGTCTCGTCCGCCGCCGAGGTGTCCCGGCCCTGCCCGTCCAGGCTGACGCCGAGGTCGTTCACCACCACGGCCGCGCCCTCCGCGGCCATCAACATGGCGATGCCGCGGCCGATGCCGCGGCCCGCGCCGGTGACGACGGCCACCTTGTCCTTCAGTCGATTGCCCATGAGATCTCCGAATTCATCACTGCGGGCGCCAGGGGGCCCGTGCGCCAGTCGACACGGAACGAACGAAGCCCCTGGCGCACCGGCTCACTGACGCGGGTGGCTCACGCGCCCGTCTTCGCCCTCGGCGGCGCCGGATTGAGCAGGCCCTCGGTGAGCGTCTGCGGCACCAGCGCGTCGAGCTCGTCGAGCGTCCAGCGGCCTTCCTTGTAGAGCGTCTTCTCGGCGCGCGGCAACGACAGCAGCGAGTACGAGGTCCCGGCGCAGAGGAACATCTGGCCGTTGACGTTGGCGGCGAAGTCGCTGGCGAGGAAGGCGACCAGCGGCGCGACGTCCTCGGGCTTGAGGTTCTCGAGCTGGCGCAGCGCCGATTCCTCGCGGACGATGCCCTGCTGCTTGCGGATCTCGCGCGCCTTCAGCGTCGCCTCGGTCATCGTCATCCGCGTCGCCGCCACCGGACAGATGCTGTTGGCGGTGACGCCGTAGCGTCCGAGGTCGCGCGCCACCACCTTGGTGAGGCCGCTGATCCCCGCCTTCGCGGCGCCGTAGTTCGCCTGCCCCGGATTGCCGAACATGCCGGCCCCCGACGAGAAGGTGATCAGCCGGCCGCCGCGCTGCGCGCGCATCAGCGGCGCGGCGTGGCGGACGCAGTTGAAGGTCCCCTTGAGGTGGACGCCGACCACCGCGTCCCACTCCTCCTCGTTCATGTTGAAGACCATGCGATCGCGCAGGAACCCGGCGCAGGTGACGAGGATGTCGAGGCGGCCGAAGCGCTCCACCGCCTGATCGATGATCGTCTTGGCACTCCCCCACTCGGCGACCGACGACGCGTTGGCGACGGCCTCACCGCCGGCGGCGCGGATCTCCGCCACCACCGCCTCCGCCGGCTCGCTGGTCGGCTCGCGGCCGTCGAGGCTGACGCCGTAGTCGTTCACCACCACCTGTGCGCCCTGGTCCGCCAGCTCGAGCGCGACGCCGCGCCCGATGCCGCGGCCGGCGCCGGTGACGACGGCCACCCTGCCGCGCAACATCTCTCCCACGATCGAGCTCCTCGCTGTCCGTTGTGGGCCGCTCTCTTCGCAGCCGGTGGCGACGCGGTCAAGGTGAGCGCGGGCCGACCGGCGGCAACGTCGGCGGCGGCGGAAGCGGGGCCAGCGGCGGCAGATCGGTGGGAATCGCCCACGGACGCCACTGCATCGCCAGCATCAGGGTGAAGTCGGCGGACTGCTCGACGCCACTCATGTTCTGGATGCCGAGGAGTTGCGCATTGAAGCGCTCCGACCAGGCGAAGCCGATGCCGAAACCGAGCTCGACCACCGTGCCGTCGAGCAGACTGGCGCCGGTGCCGTGGTAGGGGCTGGTGTAGGTCGCCTGGTGCAACATCACCGACCAGCGCTGCGAGAGCGCCAGGTGGGCAGCGAACGATTCGGTGAAGATCGGATTGAGAGTCAGATCGCCGGCAGTGATCGGGCCGACCGGATAGACCAGGTTGAGGTTGGCGTAGAACATGAGCCGCGACCACGGGCTGTAGTCGGCGGCGCCGCCGATGCCGAAGTCCGGCTTGCCGCTGCCCAACGCCTGATCGGGGTTCCCGGTCGGCGCCTTGATGGCGCCGCGCACCGCCAGACGCGGCCATTGGCGCGGCAGGTGGAACTGGTGCTTCACCGACATCACCAGATCGCCGGGCTGGAAGGTCACCTCGTCGCCATGGAACAGCACCGTGTCGCCGCGGTAGACTTCGTACCCGCCGAAGGTGTTGTCGGGAAAGAGGCTGCGCTCCGGGTTCTGCGCCCCGAACAGGTCCTCCACCCAGTTGATCATCGGGTCCATGAAGCCGCCGTATCGAGAGATGAACGGCAGATCGAGCCCGAGCTCCCAATCCTCGCACAATCCGTAGCGTGCGCCGAAGTTCGTCGTGTTCTGCTCGAACTTCAGCGTGGCGTCGATCGAGCCCTGGCTGGTGGCGATGATGTTGCTCTCGGCGGTGGACACGAGGAGGGCGAAGTCGCCGGGCGGCAGGGTGGCGGCGCGCTCGAATGGCGGGTTGAGAAAGATCAGTTGCAGCGGGGCGAAGTTGCGCGTCGGCACCGGCGGCGTGAAATCGAACTCGGCCGCGCTCGACGACGACGCGCTGGCGAGGAACATAGCCAGCGCGATGCCGACGGCTCCGGCCCCCCGCCGCTGCATGGCGCCACCCTAGGGACGCGGCGATGAAGATGAAAGCACCGTTCCGCTGCCCCGTGATGGTCTGCTAGTGGGCACGGTCTGGGAGGTCCCCCATGCTGTTCGTGATCATTGGCCACGACGCGCGCGACGCGCGGGAGCGCCGCCCGGCGACCCGCCCCGCGCACCTCGCCCACCTCGAACCGCTGGCGCAGGCGGGGCGGGTGATTCTCGCCGGCCCGCTCACCGACGGCGCCGGCAGCCTGATCGTCGTCGAGGCGGACTCGCTGGCCGAGGTGTGGGACCTCGTCGGCCGCGACCCGTACGTGACCAACGGCATCTTCGAGCGCGTCGAGGTGCACCCGTTCCTGCGCGTCTTCCCGCACGACTGATGGCGGGTCGGCGCCCGCGGGCCGCAGCGGCCCGCACGCCCAAGTTCGCGCGCGCCGTCTACGCGCTGGTGCGCCGGGTGCCACGCGGCCGCGTCGTCACCTACGGCCAAGTGGCGGCGATCCTCGGCCACCCACGCGCGGCGCGGGCGGTGGGGACGGCGCTGGCCAATCTCCCCGAGACGCTCATCCGCATCGTCCCCTGGCAGCGGGTCATCAACGCCGCCGGCGGCATCAGCGCCCGTGGCGACGTGCACCGGCCCGATCAGCAACGCGAGCTGCTGGCGATGGAGGGGGTGGCGGTGCGCGGCGGACGGGTCGACCTCGCCCGCTTCCGCTGGAGCGGCCCGCGCCGCGAGCGACCGGTGGCGCTGCGCGGCGAGCTGCCCCTGAGCGCCGGACGCCAGCCGCGTCGGGCGCGGCGACGCAGAGTCAAAACGCCGCGTTCCTGACGACGGCGCCACGCCAGCGCCCGCCGCGGCCGCGCCCTGGACCCGCTGTCCCCCAGCCGGGGGCGCGGGCATCGAAGTTGCTGGGTGGCCAGTCACCCGGCAACATGGAGCGGCGATGATCGAAGTCAGGGAGCTCACGAAGCGCTACGGACACACCACGGCCGTCGATCGCCTCTCGCTCTCCGTCGGCGCCGGCGAGATCTTCGGCTTCCTCGGCCCCAATGGAGCCGGCAAGACCACCACCATCCGGATGATGATGGGCCTCCTGCAGCCGTCGGGCGGCAGCGTCGAGCTGGGCGGCCACGACCTGCACCGGCAGCCGCTGCACGCGAAAGCGCTCTGCGGCTTCGTCCCCGACCGGCCGCACGTGTACGAGAAGCTCACCGGCGCCGAGTATCTGGACTTCACCGCCGACCTGTACGGCGTGGACGAGGCGGCGAAACAGCGGCGGCGCGAGCGCCTGCTCGAGCTCTTCGATCTCGCCGAGTGGCGCGGCGAGCTCGCCGAGAGCTACTCCCACGGCATGAAGCAGCGCCTGGTGATGGCGGGGGCGCTGATGCACGCGCCGCGCATCCTGGTGGTCGACGAACCGACGGTGGGCATGGATCCGCGCGGCGCGCGGCTGCTGAAGCGGATCTTCCGCGACCTCGCCGCCGCCGGCGCGACGGTGTTCATGTCGACCCACAGCCTGGAGGTCGCGGAAGAGCTCTGCGACCGCATCGGCATCATCCAGCGCGGCCATCTGATCGCGCTCGGCTCGGTGGACGAGCTGCGCGCCCAGGCGGGCCGTGAGCGCCACTCGACGCTCGAGGCGGTCTTCCTGCACCTCACCGGCGCCGAGATCGATCTCGCCGGCGGCGGCGACGCCCTGCCCGTCTGATGGCACAGCGCAGCGCCTCCTCGCCCCTCGACCTCGGCTCCGCGCTCGCGGCGCCGCGGCCGAGGTCGACACACCCGGTGCGCGCCGTGGCGCGACTGTTGGCGCCGCGCCGCCTCGCGGCGCGCAATCGCTGGCGTCTCCTGTCGCGCGCCGGCCGCTGGCGCCTCGCCGGCTTTCTCGCCCTGGCGCTCGCCTTCGGCGCCGCGATCTTCGTCTTCTTCTACCGCGCCCTCAGCTACTTCGTGAGCGTCCCCGAGTTCGGACCGGTGCTCACCTACAAGCTGCTGGGGATGGTGTTCGTCACCTTCTTCTCGATCCTGCTCTTTTCGAACATCGTCACCGCGCTCTCCAGCTTCTTCCTCTCGCGCGAGCTCGATCGGTTGGTGGCGGCGCCCATCTCGGTGCGCCAGCTCTTCTATGCGCGGCTGGCGGAGACGGTGATCGACTCGTCCTGGATGCTGCTGCTCTTCGCCCTGCCCGCCTTTCTGGCCTACGGGGTCGTGCACGCCACCGGCCCCGCCTTCTACGTTGCCACGGTGTTGGTCCTGCCGCCCTTCGTCCTCATCCCGGCGGCGCTCGGAGTGATGACGACGACGGTGCTGGTCAACGTCTTTCCGGCGCGGCGCACCAAGGACATCCTCGTCCTGCTCTCCGTGGTCGCGGTGGCGATGCTGTACCTGCTGTTCCGCCTGGTGCGGCCGGAGCGCCTGGTGAACCCCGAGGGCTTCGCCGATTTCGGCGCCTTCCTCGCCGCCATGCGCACGCCGGACGCGTCGTTCCTGCCGAGCACCTGGGCGACGGAGGTCCTGTTTCCGCTGCTCGGCCTGCGCGACGGCAGCTCGCTCTTCTACTACGCGCTGCTGCTCTCGACCGCGGCCGTGGCGGTCATGGCATGCGAGGCGGTGGTGGTGCGCCTGTTCCTGCACGGGTGGACGAAAGCGCAGGAGGGCCGACAGGCGCGCTTCACCCAGCGCGCCCTGTGGGAACGCAGCCTGACCGCACTGACCCGCATCTTCCCCGTGCAGACGCGCATCATCGTCGTCAAGGAAGTGAAGACCTTCTTCCGCGACACCAGCCAGTGGTCGCAGCTCATCCTGCTCGGCGCGTTGGTCGTCGTGTACCTCTACAACTTCAGCGTCCTGCCCTTGCAGGGCAGTCCGCTCGTGACCTTCTACTTCAAGAACGTGATCGCCTTCCTGAACCTGGCGCTGGCCGCGTTCGTCATCGCCTCGGTGGCGGCGCGCTTCGTCTTCCCCTCGTTCAGCATGGAAGGTCGGGCGCTGTGGCTGCTCAAGGGAGCGCCGCTGCCGGCGCGCCGGCTCTTCTGGGCGAAATTCTGGGTCGGCGTCGTCCCCCTGCTGCTGTTCGGGCTGTTGCTGGTGATCGCCACCAACTCCTACCTGCAGGTGATGCCCTTCATGATGTGGCTCTCCGCGGCGACCCTGGGGGGGTTGGTGTTCGCGATCGTCGCCCTCGCCCTGGCGGTCGGGGCCGCCTACCCGCGGCTCGACGCCGACAACGCGGCCCGCGTCGCCGCCGGCGCCGGCGGCCTGGTCTACATGGTGCTCTGCATGTCGTTCATCGGCGCCGTGGTGATGCTGGAGGCCTGGCCGGTGTACGCGCTCTTCTCCGCCCGCTTCCGCGGCGCCGCCGTCTCGCCCGCCATCTGGGCGTCCATCGCCGCGTCCTTCCTCGCGGTCGTGTCGCTGACCATCGCCGTGCTGGTGATCTCGGTGCGCAGCGGCATCAGGCACCTCGAGGCGATCGAGCCGTAGGCGCCGGGCCGCGCCACGGCGCGGTCGCCGGACGCCGCCGCGCGGCGACGTCAGCCGTCGGCGCCGCCGCAGCCGGCCAGCGCCGCGACGGCGGCGTACGGGTCGTCCGCGGCGAGGCGGTCGAGGATCGCGTCGACCGTGGCGCGCAGGTCGCCGGCGCGGCAGGCCAGCGCGGCGGCGAAGAGCGGCAGGCGATCGGCATAGAGCTGGTCGTGGACGATCACCGCGTTGTTGATCGGGCGGCGCCAGAATCCCGCGTACTCCGAGGTGCGCCAGGCGCGCCCGGCCATGTCCTCTTGCAGGGCGACGAACAGTGCCTGGCGCGCCGGCTCGTCGATCGGCTGCTGGTAGGCCATCCGCAGCCGGGCGACGACCTCGGCCAACGCCGTCGAGAACGTCTGCGCGTCGGCCCAGCGGTCGGCGACGCGCGCGGCGCGGTCGGCGTCGCCGCGGGCGAGGAAGAAGCGCTCGGCACCGCACAGGCCGACGAACATCGCGAACGATTCGTTGAACGCGACCTCTCCCGGCACGTAGCGGGTGGCGTGCGTGAGCTCGTGGAGGAGCGTCTCGGCGAGCGCCGTCTCATCGTCGCGCAGCATCGTCGAGAGCAGCGGATCGTCGAACCAACCGAGGGTGCTGAAGGCGACCGCCGGGCGCACCATCGTGTCGTCGCCCCGGCGTTCGAGGTCGCCGGCAAACCGGCTGGCCTCCGCCGCGTCGAAATATCCGCGGTAGGGCACGCGGCCGACGATCGGGAACCACCAGGTCAGCGGCTGCAGGCGGGTGCGCGGCGCGGCGGTGACGACGTGCACGACCTGGCTCGCATCCACGGCTGCGACGGTGCGGTAGCTGCCGCCGACGCGCAGCCCCAGGGCGTCGCGGGCGTATGCGCGGATCGGCTCGACGAGCGCCAGCTTGGCGCGGGTGGCCGGATCGAGATCCGGGCGCGCGAGCACCGCGCTGATCGGCTCGCGCCGCCACAGGATGCGCGCCTCCTCGTAGCCGGCCCGGGCGACGTAGCCGACGCCGCAGCCGGCGAGCGTCAGGACCGCTGCCACGGCAGCGCCCGCGCGGCCGATGCCGCGCCGCTGGCGGCGGTTCATGACGCGGCGACGGAGTGCGCGTCGGCGCGGGCGCGATCGCCCGCCGCGTACTGGAGCTGGTACAGTCGATAGTAGAGGCCGCGATGCCGCAACAGCTCGGCGTGCGTCCCGGATTCGCGCAGCGCGCCGGCGTGCAGCACGAGGATGCGATCGGCGTCTTCGATGGTCGAGAGGCGATGGGCGACGACCAGCGAGGTGCGGCCGGCGAGCAGCCGGCGCAGGGCGTCCTGAATCAGCGTCTCGGTCTCGCTGTCGATGCTCGACGTCGCCTCGTCGAGCACCAGCACGCTCGGCGCATAGGCGAGGGCGCGGGCGAACGAGAGCAACTGGCGCTGGCCGATCGAGAGATTGTTGCCGCGCTCGCGCACCGGCTCGTCGTAGCCGCGCGGCAAGCGGCGGATGAACGGATCGGCGTGCACCGCCTGGGCGGCGGCGACCGCGGTGTCGCGCGAGATGTCGGCGCGGTCGAGCGTCAGATTGCTCGCCACCGTGCCGCTGAAGAGGAACACGTCCTGTAGCACGACGCCGATGTGCCGGCGCAGCGCCGCCAGGTCCCAGTCGCGCACGTCGACGCCGTCGACCAGCACCCGCCCCCGCGCCACGTCGTAGCTGCGATTGAGCAGCTTGATGATCGTCGTCTTGCCCGAGCCCGTGGGACCCACCAGCGCGATGGTCTCGCCCGGCGCCACCGTGAACGAGAGGTCGCGCAGCACCCATTCCTCGTCGACGTAGGCGAACCAGACGCGGTCGAATTCGATGCGGCCGCGAACCGTCGACGGCACGCGCGGCGCCGCCGGGCTGGCGATCGGCACCGGCTGGTCGAGGAGCTCGAAGATTCGTTCGGCCGATGACATCGCCGACTGCATCACCGCGTATTTGGTCGAGAAGTCGCGGATCGGCACGAAGAAGCGTTGCATGTACTCGATGAAGGCGACCAGGGTGCCGAAGGCGAAGGTCCCGGCGACGATGCCGGCGCCGCCGTACCAGAGGATGAGCGCGATGGCGACCGAGCTGATCGCCTCGATGATCGAGAACAGCGCCGCCTCGTAGATGTTCGCGTAGTGGTTGGCGTCGCGAAAGTCCTCGTTGAGGCGGTCGAACCGCCGCTGGCTGGTTTCTTCGCGGGCGAACAACTGGATGACCGTCATGCCGGCGAGCGCCTCCTGCAGGTAGGCGTTGAGGCGTGCCAGGCGATCGCGGATGGCGCGGTAGTTCTGCCGCGCCTTGACGCGGAAGTAGTTGATCGCGACGAACACCACCGGCACGACGGCGAGCGTCACGAGGGCCAGGTGCCATTCGATCGCCATCATGATGGCGACGATGCCGAGCAGCGTCGCGACGTCCATGAGGATCGTCAGCGCCCCGGCGGCGAACATCTCGTTGATGACGTCGACGTCGGTGGTGAGGCGCGTGACCAGGCGGCCGACGGGATTGCGATCGAAGAACGTCGTCGGCAGCGTCTGCAGGTGGCTGACGAGATCGACGCGCAATGCCGCGAGGCTGCGCTGCGCCACCAGCATCATCAGATAGTACTGCAGGTAGAGGAGGCCGAACTCGGCCACCATGGCGAGGCCGTAGAGCGCCCCGATGCGCAGCAGGCCGGCGCGATCCGCCTCCGCGATGGCGTGGTCGATGGCGATCTTGAGCAGATACGGCTGTGCCAGCGAGAACGCCGACGTGAGCGGCAGGCAGAGCATCGCCGCCCAGAAGGTGGCGCGGTGCGGGCGGATGTAGGCCCACAGGCGCCGCATCAGGCGGGCGTCGTACGCCTTGCCGATGTCGACCTCGCGCTGCAGGTCGGAGACGACGGGGGCCGACGCGCTCACAGCGCCTCGATCTCCTCTTCCATCTGCTGCTGGCGGTAGAGCTCGGCATAGAGGCCGTCGCGCGCCACCAGCGCCGCGTGGGTGCCGAGCTCGACGATGCGGCCGTCGTCGATCACCGCGATGTGGTCGGCGTCCATCACCGTCGAGACGCGGTGGGCGATGACGATGCGGGTGCAGCCGGCCATGGCCTCGCGCAGGCGGGCGAGGATCGCGTGTTCGGTGCGGGTATCGACGCTCGACAGCGCGTCGTCGAGCACCAGCACGCGCGGCGCCGCCGCGATGGCGCGCGCCAGCGTCAGGCGCTGCTTCTGACCGCCGGAGAGCGTGATGCCGCGCTCGCCGACGACGGTGTCGTAGCCCTGCGGAAAGGCCTCGATGTCGGCCGCGACGCCGGCGATCTCGGCGGCCCGCCGCACCGTGTCGGGATCGGCGTTGTCGAGCGCGAAGGCGATGTTGTCACGGATGCGGCGGGAGAAGAGAAACGGATCCTGCGGCACGACCGCGATGGCGCGGCGCAGTTGCGCGAGCGGCAGCGTCCGGACGTCGCGCCCGTCGAGCAGGACGGCGCCCTCCGAGACGTCGAACAGACGGGGCAGCAGTTGCACGAGCGAGCTCTTCCCGGCACCGGTGCGTCCGACGATGCCGAGCTTCTGCCCGGCCTCGAGCGTGAGCGACAGATCGTTCACCACCGGATGGCCGTTGTCGGGACTGGGGTAGGCGAAGCTGACGTGGCGGAGTTCGACGGCGCCGCGCACCGCCGGCAGCGGAGCGGCATCGGCGGCGTCGGCGATTGCCGGCACGGTGGCGAAGATGTGCTCGAGGCGGAGCAACGCCGCCCGGCCGCGCTGCACGATCGACAGCATCCAGCCGAGCGCCATCGTCGGCCAGGCGAGCAGGTTGAGGTAGCCGATGAAGGCCACCAGGTCGCCGAGGCCGATGCGGCCGCCGATCACCTGCCAACCGCCGACCCAGAGCACCACGAGCGTGCCGGCGCCTGCGGCGAGCTTCATCAGCGGCATGAGCCGGCCGCGGACGCGCGCCAGCTCGACGCTCTGCCGCGTGAACGCCTCGTTCAGGTGCGCGAAGCGCGCCACGGCGACGTCCTCGGCCGCGTAGGCCTTCACCACCTGGATGCCGCTGATGTTCTCCTGCACGGCGCTGCTCAGGCTGGCGAGCCCCTCCTGGACGCGCATCGTCTGCTCCATCAGGGTGCGGCTGACCCGCTTGACCGCGAACAGCAGCACCGGGAACGGCAGCAGCGACAGCAGCGTCAGCAGCGGATCGAGGGTGAGCATGATGGTGAGGCCGTAGGCGTAGTAGATCGGCGTGTTCACCAGGTTCAGAACGCCGACGCCGAGCAGCATGCGGATGGCGGTGACGTCGTTGACCAGGCGCGACATCAAATCGCCGGTCTGCTGGTGCTGATAGTAGGTCAGCGGCAGCCGCTGCAGGTGGGCGAAGAGGTCGGCGCGCAGGTCGCGCTCGACGTCGCGGCCGACGTTGAAGATCAAGGCGCGCGATAGCGTACGGGTCACCGCCTGCACGATCGCGATGACGACGATGGCGGCGGCGAGCTCGGCGGCGACGCGGAACGGCTCGCCGCGCTGGATGGCGTCGATGCCGCGTTTGAGCAGGTAGGGCACCGCCATCGCGAGCGAGGCGGTGATCAGCAGACAGATGCCGCCGACGGCGTAGCGCACGAGATAGCGGCGCAGGTAGCCGAGAAGGCGTGTCACCCCGGCATCATGGTCGCCGCGTCGGCGCGAATCAACGCGGCGGTGGGCGCGGCAGCGGAGGGCAGGCCTCCGCCGCCGCGCGCAAGCGACTTACTGCGCTGGGCCGCCGCGCCAGACGCCGATCGATCCGAACTTGCCGCGCTGCGGCGCCTTCTGATCGGGCCCCGATTCACCCGGCTTGACCGGACCGGACTTCCAGGAGGGCGCCACGACGTCGCCGAACGCGACCGCGATGTCGCCCCAGCCGTCGTTGTCGATGTTTCCGACGCCGACGCCCCAGGCGCGTTCCTTCCCGGTCTGCGGCAGACCGGCGGGCACCACCGCGGTCCACTTGCCGGTGCCGTCGCCGAGGTAGGTGTAGACGCCGTAGACGCCGCCGATCTCGTCGAGGGCGCGCTTGCCGACCGCGATGGCGTCGAGCTTCCCGTCCTTGTTGAGGTCGGCGAGGGTGACACCGAGCGCGTTCATCGGCACCAGCCCTTCGTTGGCGGCCACCCAGCTACCGTCCGCCTGCTGGAGGAAGACCTCGACGCCGCCGCCGGAGCAGACGGGACCGCCAGGTCCGCACCCCTCGGGCAGCGGCGGCATCTGCGAGCCGGAGATGATGTCGAGTTTGCCGTCGCCGTTGACGTCGCCGACATCGATGCCCCAGAACAAGCCGTGGATTTCTGGGGCCGGAAGCCCCTGCGACGCCTCGGTCCACTGCCCCTTGCCGTCGCCCAGCCAGGCGCGCGGCCCGGCCGAATAGGCGGCGACGATGTCGAGGTTGCCGTCGCCGTTGAGATCGCGCAGCTCGATGGCGTTGCCCCACTCGGTGAGCGCCAGCCCCTTCGAGCTCTCCTTCCACACGCCCTTGCAGTTCCCGAGGAAGGCGCGCACGCCCTCCTCGGCAGCGGCGACGGAGGCCAGGTCGGGGCAGCCGTCGTTGTTGAAGTCCCCCAGCGTCACGTCCTCCGATCCGATGGTCGGCAGCCCCGAGGACGCCGTGCGCCAGTTGCCCTGGCCGTCGCCGAGAAAGACGTAGACGCCCTTGCAGTGGTCGGCGATGGCAACATCCATGAAGCCGTCCTTGTTGACATCCATGAAGTCCATGCCACCGCCGCAGAAGGGCTCGCGCGGCAGGCCGTTGGCGAACTCGCGCCAGTTGCCCTGGCCGTCACCCACGAAGATCCATGGACCGTCGGCCAGCCGGGAGACGACGCCGATGTCGTCCAGGCCGTCGCCGTTGACGTCCCCGAGAGCCATCTGGGACTTCCAGATCCGTCCCGCCGGCAGACCGTTGTCCGCCTCCGTATAAGCCATCGGCGCCGGCGCGCCGACCTCCGCGACCCCCTTTTTCGCCGGCGCCGCCGGCTTGCCCCCGAACATCGAGCACCCGGCCAGACCGACGGCCAGGACGCCCACACCACACACCCATCCGATACCCATCCTCATTATGTAAAACCTCCGATGTGCCACAGACTGCGACGCGGCCCGTTTATTCGGCCGGGTTGGGGGCTGAACGGCAGGAAACGAGGCGCCGGATTACCAGAGCCCGCGCCCAGGGGTCAAGAAATCGCGCCCCGGACGGATGGACCGCGTATCCCAAAAGGTCGGAGCCGCGTCGAGGTCCACGGTTTTGCAACAAGCGCCGCCCTTTTCCGCTTGACAACTTTGAGACCTTCGAGTAATCGGAGGCAGCTTTCGACCAGCCGGGATAGACCTGCCGGCTGTATGTTTGCGCGAAGGGCGACTCGTAAGATAGTCGGACACGGTTGAGGCGGTACAGGAGAGCGAGAATTCTTCTCCGCCACGAAAGGAGACGGGTGATGAGCAAGGCACTGGGGATGCGCTGTGTGTGGGGCCTCTGCGGAGTGCTGGGAAGCGTCTTGGCGTTGGCCTCGGTGGCGCGGGCAGAAGTCTCGACGGATGTCAGCGGGTCGGTGCTGGTGTTCCCGAAGGTCGTCTTCGACGGCGGGCTGATGGTCGACAGCGGCAACGACGGCCGCGACACGGTCATCCAGATTTCGAACACCAGCAACAACCTGGTGCACGCCCACTGCTTCTATGTGAACGGCGCCCCGGATGCGCTGGGAAATCCGCTCTGGCAGGTGACTGATTTCACCATCTGGCTGACCCGCCAGCAGCCGACCCACTGGGTCGCCAGCGAGGGCCGTCAGGTGAATCCTTCGGACAACTATCCTCCCGGCCAGAACGGCTCCGGTCTGGATCCGGGCGCGGTGCCGCCGGTTCCGTCCGGCTTCCAGGGCGAGCTCAAGTGCGTCCAGATCGACGCCTCGGGCACCCCCTTTGGCGGCAACAACCTCAAGGGTGAGGCCGTCATCCAGTCGGCGGACGGCGACGTCAGCAAGCACAACGCGGTCGCGATCCTGGCCAACCCGGACCTCGCTGGCGACTCGCCCGCCAACCAGTTGCTGCTGAACAACACGCCGCAGAACGACGGCGAGTACAACGCCTGCCCGAACCAGCTCTACCTCGACCACTTCGTCGACGGCTACAACAACCCGGTCATCGCTGGAAACACCTCGCTGAATCCGACCGCCTGCGCCGACGGCCTGTGCCCGATCCGCACCTACCTGACGCTGGTGCCCTGCTCCGAGGACTTCGAGAACAACGTGCCGGCCGACGTCACGGTCCAGTTCGCGATCGTCAACGAGTTCGAGCAGGTCTTCTCGGCGAGCACGACGGTCACCTGCTGGAAGACGACCCGCCTGGCCGACATCGACGCGCCGACGGGTACCTGCACCGGCAACAGCGCCCCGTGCACCCGCGACTCGCAGTGCATCCAGAGCGGCCAGGGGTTCTGCAACAAGAACAGCGTCTTCTCGCTGGGCACCCTGGGTGGCGGTTCGGCCTTCACCCGCATCAGCCCGGTTGACCTCGACGGCGGCGTGATCGGCGTCGCCGAGGAATACATGTACAACAACAACGTCGGCGCGAGCCCCGACATCCGCGTGGCGCGTGGCGCCTGGAACCTGCAGCAGACGGGGAATCGTTTCGATGCGACTGTGAATCTGCCGGGCGGGCCGGTGGTGGACACCATCACCATCCCCGAGAGCTTCTGAGCGGCATCGGGTAAGTGGTGTTCTCCACGGGTGAGGAAAGGAGACTAGTGATGAGCACGAAGATGGGGATCTGGCGGGGGGCGCTCGCGGGAGCGGTGGTGTTGCTGGCCGTTGGCACGGCGAGTGCGCGCGTCATCGACCCGACCGGCGTCACGACCAACGAATCGGCGGCGATCGTCCTGTACCCGAAGTTGAAGGTCGATCTGAACACCTGCATCGCGGGCACCTGCTCGCTCAACGGCGCCTCGTGTTCGACGAACTCCGACTGCCAGAATCCGGCGGTCGCGGGCGTCGACACGATCGTCCAGTTGACCAACACCTCGGAGTTCCTGACCAAGGTGCACTGCTTCTACACCAACACCAACAGCCACTGCAGCAACTCACCGGAGACGATCTGCACGGACGCCAACTTCCGCTCCGTCTGTCCCGCCGGCGGCCTCTGCGTGCAGGGCTGGCAGGAGACCGATTTCCGGCTGACGCTCACCAAGCGCCAGCCGATCTCGTGGTCGGTCAACCAGGGCCTCTCCTCCCTGCCTCTGGCCTCGACCCCGGGTCAGGGCTCGCCGCCGCAGTTCAACCAGGGCAGCATCCCGCCGGTGCTCGAAGTGCCGTTCACCGGCGAGCTCCTCTGCGTGCAGGTCGACGTGACCACCGAGGAGCCGACCGACCGCAACGACCTCAAGGGTGAGGCGTCGATCGTGAAGAGCGTCGGGGAGCGCATCGACGACGCGAAGTACAACGCCATCGGCATCAAGGCGATCGAGGGACGCCAGGACGGCACGCCGGGCGTGCTGAACATCGGCGGCCCGGACGCCGAGTACGGCGTCATCAACGAGAACGTCGACCCGCCGTTCACGGGTTGCCCGAACGTCCTCACCGTCAACCATTTCTTCGACGGCGCCAATGTCATCACCCACCGGGGCGACCTCGGCTCGCGGGTGCGCACCGATCTGACGATCGTGCCCTGCCAGCGCGACTATCTGACGCAGACGGGCAACGAGCCGGGCGCGACGGTCCAGTTCCTGATCTACAACGAGTTCGAGCAGCGCTTCTCCACCTCGACCCGCGTCGACTGCTACAAGGAGACGCCGCTGTCCGACATCGACACCCGCCCCGGCCCGGCCGGCGACTCGTCGTCGATCTTCTCGGTCGGCGTCCAGGGCACCCTCACCGGCATGTCCCGCCTGCGCTCGGTCGCCGGGCCGAACGTCAACGGCTACGACGGCCGCACCATCCTCGCCCTGGTGGGCGAGAATTGGGGAGCCGGTGTGTGCTCGCCCCTGGGGAGCGCGGGCGCCAGCATCCCGCAGCCTGGACTCCAGCTCTGCGCCACGGATTCCGACTGCCCGCAGGGTTCGAGCTGCACCAACCCGTTCGTGGCGACGGCCGATGCCAACGTTCAGTTCCAGGGCTCGCGGCCGCAGGGCGATCGCATCCTGATCCCGCTGCCCTGATCTGATCCGAAACCTGACCGGTCCGAAGGCCCGGGGGAGCAATCCCCCGGGCCTTCGTGTTTTCAGGATCGGTCCCTCGACTCCGCCCCCGCCGCCGAGCGGTCCAGGTCGCCACCTGCTTGCCCCTCCGTCCCGCGCCACAGACGACTCGGCCATTTCCGCCCCAGGGCGCGCCGCGAGCGTCGCCCCTGCAACCGGCAACGGGGTACCACCGGCAGTCCCGTCGACGCGCCACCGGGGAGAGCGCCACTCCCCCCACCAATCAAGGTTGGGACCGGCGTGGGTGGGGTGTGAAACCACGCACGGGAGATGCCTCCCCTCGCCCGCTGGGCGCACGTGGAAGGCGATCGCCGGAGCCGAACAGACCATTGCCCTGTTGGCGTGCAATCAGGTTGGAAGGCACCGCCCCCAAGGCAGCGACCAGAGGGCTCGCTGAGAGCAGCCCGCCTCCACGCGGCTCGCTCCCCCACTCAGCGAGCGGAGGGCTTGGACTCCCCTTTCCGCGGTGCGCCGCGCGGGGCAGCGCGGAGCGGCGCGGCTCAGCCGGAGGAGCGAGCCCCCCGCCCTGCTCAGTACGCCTGGAAGCCGCCGCCCGGAGAGTTGCCCAGACCGGCGAGCGTGAACTGCGCCTGCACCTGCACCTCGTTGGGATTGCTGGTGTCGGTGACGCCGAGGTTGAGCGCCCAGCAGTTGCAGCTCGAGAGCAACCGCACGCCGGCGTAGTTCTCGAGAAAGGTGTCGGAGTCGATGTTGTACCGCATGGTGTAGAGGAGCGCGATGCGATCGGTGAGCGGCAGGGCCACCGACGAGTCGACGAGCTGCAGGATGCTGTCGGTGATGAACCGGTACTCGACCGCGAAGCTGGCGCGGGTGAAGAGACGGCGCCGCCCGGCCTCATCGAACCGACGGAACGGCTCGGTGAGCCGCAGACCCACCGTCGCCGAGGAGATGTTGTTCTGACTCGTGTCGTACGTGGTGTAGGCCCGTATCGAGGTGATCGGTCCGGGATTCACGCGCAGCGACAGATCGATGTCCGACAGATGGTCACCCGGCTTCCCGGGATTGGTCGGCTGCCCGGTCGTCGGATTGAGCTGTGAGGTCGGAGGGATGTCGCGCGACGGATCGTAGCTCTGCTGGAGCGCCAGCCGTCCGAGCTCGAACACCTCGCCGCGCTCGCCGTCCGTGGACGCCGCGGTCCGTCCGAGCAGACGCGTGGCGAATCCGTAGGTGATCAGGTTGCGTTCATTGATCCTGTCGATGCCGTCCCAGACCGGCAGGTTCGACTGGGTCACGTCCGGGATGAACAGGTAGTCCAGCTCCGGCTCCACCGTGTGCTTGAGCTTGTCGAGCCCGAAGTACGGGAAGTCGAACACCCGCTCGAGTTGGGTGCCGACGGTGCCGTGCAGCTCGAAGAGCTCGCGGCTGTTGCCGCTCGGCAGGTCGATGTAGGGCCCGTCCACGAGATTCTGCCCGGTGAAGCCGCCGGCCATCTGGTTCTGGGTCAGCCCATACGCCGTCTCCCGGAACGCCGCGCGCACCGAGCCGAAGACCGACCGCCCGAGCGGCAGCCGCAGCTCGACCTGCGGCTTGAGGTCGGCGCGGACGCCGGCCAGGCCCAACGAGCGCTGGAAGTTGGTGAAGCTGCCGCCGAAGTCTCCCAGCAGGCCGAACCCGAGATCCTTCTGGCTGATCACGCGCAATTCGGGCAGCCGCTGGATGACCAGCGATTCGTTCTCGGTCTGGGTGATGCAGTCGTTGGTCGGCGATGGGGTGCAGCTCGGCGTCGGCGAGTCCACCGTCGGTCCCACCAGGTCCTGGTAGAAGATCGCTCCGGCCTGCAGTTGGGCGCGGCTCCACACCTCCAGCAGCCCCCCCTGCGAGGTCGTGAACGGCTTGGTGCGCAGGCTCACCTCCTCCTGCTCGTCGAGCGCGAAGGTGTTCATCTCGCGCAGGAACAAATCGTCACCCACCGCCAACACGTCGAGATACCCGGAGAGGCCATCGATCTGCGGGATTCCCTGCTGATGGTGGCCGATGATGCCCCAGCGGTTCTCCGGGGTGTCGGGGTTGGCGCCCGGAGGCACCTTCACGTTGCTGGTCTTGCCGCGGAAGAACTCGTTGAAGTAGCCGAACTGGAACCGGCCCTGTGTCGCCTCGCTGAATGCGTACCGGTATTCGGGAATGACGCCGACCCGGAGCGACGTCTCGATGTCGCCGCTCACGGTCAGGTCCTGGTTCTTGTCGATCGCCCAGTAGCCGGGCTGGAGGAGCTGGAAGCCACGCCGGTTGGAGATGCCGACGCGCGGAAACAACAACCCGCTCTGCCGCTCCCGGAACACCGGGAAGGCGGCACGCGGCAGCCACAGCACCGGAACGTCGAGGATGTCGAAGGTGCCGCCCTCGAGCGTCCCGTAGCCGTCGACGGTCACGTCCAGGGTGTCGCCGGCGATGCTCCAGTCCGGCTTCCCGTCCTCGCAGTTGCAGGTGGTGAAGCGGCCGTTCTCGATGCGATAGCGCTGCCCCAACCCCTTCTCGATGCGGTCGCCGCTCAACGAGTATCCGAGCCGGTCGGCGTTGATGTGCGCCCCCTGCAGCTCGCCGGTCTCGTTGTTCATGTCGAGGAAGATGGCATCGGCGCTGATCTGCGCCTCGGGACTGAGCAGCACCGCGTCGCCGATCGCCCGCGCCTCGCTGGTGCGGCGGTTGAACTCCACGGTGTCCGCCTGCAGCGTCGTGTCGCCGCGGCGGATGAGCACGTCGCCGGTCGCCGACAGGATCTCGCCGCGCTGATCGTAGTCGAGTGACTGCGCGTCGATGGTGATCTCCTCATTTCGCGCCGGCTCCTCGGCGGCGACGCGCACCCCGGCGGTCGCCAGCGCGAGCAGCACCGCGGCGCCGCGAATCCACCCGGCGGCGCCGCGCCCGCATCCCCCCTTCACGGCTGCGCCGCTCCCTGGGCCGACGCGACGGGCGCCCCCGGCGCGACGCCCAGCTCATAGAGGGCGCCGATCAGAAACAGCGATCCGCAGGCCAGCACGACGCCGTCGCGCCCGGCGCGCTGCCGCGCCAGCCCCCAGGCGCGTTCGACGTCGGGCTCCGCCCGCGCCGCACAGGCGGCGGGAAATGCCGCCGCCACCGCCGCCGCCGGCGCCGCCCGCCGGGGCAGCGCTTCGGTGACGACGACGCTGCGGCAGAACGGCGCCAATCGCGTCACCATCGCCGGCCAGTCCTTGTCCGCCATCACCGCGAACAACAGGTCCACCGGGCGCCCCCCGGTCAGCCCAGGCAGCGCCGCCGTCAGGCTGTCGATCCCGTCGCGGTTGTGGGCGCCGTCGACGATCGTCAGCGGCGCCCGGCCGATCACCTCGAGTCTCCCGGGCCAGCGCACCGACCGCAGCCCCTGGCGCACGGCCGTCTCGTTCACCGGCAGCGCCGCGCGCACGACCCCCAGCGCCGCCAGCGCCGTCGCCGCGTTGTCCCGCTGATGCGCCCCGCGCAGGCCGACCTCGAGGTCGCGCAGCGTCCATCCCGCGCCGCGCAACGACAGCCGCTCCTCGCCCTCGACGCGGTAGTCGCGTCCCGCCGCCAGGACCGGCGCCCCCCGTTCCCGGGCCAGCCGCAACAGAACCGCCAGCGCCTCGCCGCCGATGCGCCCCAACACCACCGGCCGCCCGGGCTTGATGATGCCCCCCTTCTCGACGGCGATCGCCGCCACGGTGTCCCCCAACCACTGGGTGTGGTCGAGGCCGATCGTCGTGATGACCGCTGCCAGCGGGTCGATGACGTTGGTCGCGTCGAGGCGGCCGCCGAGTCCGACCTCCACGACCGCGACGTCGATCCCGACGCGCGCGAAGTGAAGGAACGCCATCACGGTCAGGATCTCGAAGAAGGTCAGGCCGATCCCGTGCGCCAATGTCGCCGCCCGGACCTCATCGGCCGTCGCCACCAGCGCCTGGCGCGACATCGCGACGCCGCCGATGGTGATGCGCTCCCCGAGCTCCACGAGATGCGGCGAGGTGTAGCGACCGACGCGGTAGCCGGCGGCGCCGAGACAGGCGTCGAGCATGGCGGCGACCGAGCCCTTGCCGTTGGTGCCGGCGATGTGGAGCGCCGGGTAGGCCCGCTGGGGATCGCCGAGGCGGCGCAGCGCCAGCGCCACCCGCTCGAGCTTGAAATCCATCCCCTTGGCCGCCTCGAGAGCGTACAGCCAGTCGAGCGTGCGCGGGTAGTCGGTCATCTATCGCTGCCGGTTGTGCCGTCCGCGGTCGCGGCCGACGTTGTCCTATACGCAACGCCGAAATGCCGCGCTACCGCGCCGGCTGCTGGCCGCACGGCTCCGGCTCGTGCGCGTCGCTGGTGCGGGGGCGGCGCGCGGGCCGCGGCTACCCGGCGGCGGGCGTGGTGCGCCGGCAGGCGCCCTTCAGCGCCCGAATGAAGTGGCCAACCTCGCCCACCAGACCGGGCGATCCGGCCTGCGTCTCGATGATGCGGACCAAGGCGCTGCCGACCACCACCGCGTCCGCATAGCGCGCCACCGCGCCGGCCTCGGCCGGGGTGCTGATGCCGAAGCCGACGCCGATCGGCAGCCGGCAGGTGGCGCGCAGGTCGGCGACCATGCGCTCGACATCGCCCGCGTCGATGGCCTTGCTGCCCGTGATGCCGGTCATCGAGACGAAGTAGACGAAGCCGCTCGCCTTTCGCAGCACCGTCCGCACCCGCCCGGCATCGCTGGTGGGCGCCAGCAGGAAGATGATGTCCAGGCCCGCGGCGCGCGCCGGGCTCCACAGCTCGTCGGCTTCCTCCGGCGGCAGATCCACGACCAGCAGCGCGTCCACGCCGGCCTGCCGCGCGTCCTCGGCCAGACGCGCCGGGCCGTAGTGGAAGATCGGGTTGTAATAGCCGAAGAGGATGATCGGCGTCGTCATGCCGCCGCGCCGCAGCTCGGCGACCAGTTCGAGGATCTGGCGCAGCGACGTGCGGCGCGCCAGCGCCCGCAGCCCGGCGCGCTGGATCACCGGACCGTCGGCCGTCGGGTCCGAGAACGGCACCCCGAGCTCGATGAGGTCGGCCCCCGCCTCCGCCGCCTCGAGCAGCAGCGCCCGCGTCACCTCGAGATCCGGATCGCCGGCCATCAGGAACGGCACCAGCGCCGCCTCGCCGCGCCGCCCCAGGGCGGCGAAGGTATTCGCGATTCGGCTCATCTCCCTCTCCGTCAGAGGGTCACGCCCAGATAGGCGGCGACGCTGTTCATGTCCTTGTCGCCGCGACCCGAGAGATTGACGACGACGATCTGGTCGCGCCCCATGGACGGCGCGACGGCGATCGCGTGCGCGACGGCATGCGCCGACTCGAGCGCCGGGATGATCCCCTCGGTGGCGGTGAGCCGCTGCAGCGCCGCCACGGCCTCGGCGTCGGTGACCGCGACGTAGCGGGCGCGGCCGGTGTCGTGCAGCCACGCGTGCTCGGGGCCGACGCCGGGGTAGTCCAGCCCGGCCGAGATCGAGTGCGCCTCGCGGATCTGTCCCAGCTCGTCCTGCAGCACGTACGTCTTCTTGCCGTGCAGCACCCCGACCATGCCGCCGCTGATCGACGCCGCGTGTCGACCGGTGTCGACGCCGTCGCCCGCCGCCTCGACGCCGGTCATCGCCACCCCGGCGTCATTGATGAAGGGATGGAACAGCCCCATCGCGTTGCTGCCGCCGCCGATGCAGGCGATCAGCAGATCCGGCAGCCGCCCCTCCCGCTTCAGGATCTGCCGGCGCGCCTCGATGCCGATCACCGACTGGAAGTCGCGCACGATCATCGGATACGGGTGCGGCCCCATCGTCGAGCCGACCAGATAGTAGGTCGTGCGCACGTTGGTCACCCAGTCGCGCAGCGCCTCGTTCACCGCATCCTTCAGCGTCGCGCTGCCGCTGCGCACCGGGTGCACGGTGGCGCCGAGCAGCTTCATGCGGAAGACGTTGAGCGACTGGCGCCGCACGTCCTCGGCGCCCATGAAGACTTCGCACTGCATGCCGAGCAGCGCGGTCACCGTCGCCGTCGCCACGCCGTGCTGGCCGGCGCCCGTCTCGGCGATCAGGCGTGGCTTGCCCATGCGCCGCGCCAGGAGTCCCTGGCCGACCGTGTTGTTGATCTTGTGCGCGCCGGTGTGGCAGAGGTCCTCGCGCTTCAGATAGATCTTCGCCCCGCCCAGTTGCTCGCTCAGGCGGCGCGCGAAGTAGAGCGGGGTCTCGCGCCCCGCGTACTCGCGCAGATAGTCGCGCACCTCCTGGCGGAAGTCGCGGTCGCGCCGCAGCGCGCGGTAGGCGGTGTCGAGCTCGAGCAGCGCCGGCATCAACGTCTCGGCGACGTAGCGGCCGCCGAACGCGCCGAAGTGTCCGAGGCGATCAGGCAGTGCGGGCATTGGCGATGAACCGTTCCACTTTCTCCGGGTCCTTGATACCGGGCGCCGACTCCACCCCGGAGGCGACGTCGACCGCCGCCGGATGCACGGCGCGCACCGCGTCGGCCACCGTATCGGGCGTCAGCCCGCCGGCCAGGATCAGGCGCTCGTTGGGCACCCCGACCACCCATGCCAGCGGCACCCGGCGCCCGGTGCCGCCGGCCTGGCCGGCGACGTGGGCGTCGGCGAGCACGTAGTCGACGGGATACGCCGCGGCCGCGGCCAACGCCTGCGGGCCGTCGACCCGTACCGCCTTGATGGTCTTGCGGTTCCAGCCGCGGCACAGCGCCGCCGGCTCCTGGCCATGGAACTGGATCGCGGTCAGGCCGACGCGCTCGGCGACCGCGGCGATCGCGTCGCGATCGGCGTCGACGAAGATCCCCACCGTGCACACCGTTGGCGGCAGCGCCGCCGCGATCGCGGCCGCCGCCTCGACGGACACGCAGCGCGGGCTGCGCGGGAAGAAGTTGAGACCGATGGCGTCGGCGCCGGCGCGCGCCGCGTGCAGCGCGTCGGCCAGCCGGGTGACGCCGCAGATCTTCACCCGCGTCACGGCCGCTCCTCGGCGAGCAACGCCTGCAGCGCGGCGCCCGGGTCGGCCCGGCGCATGAGCGATTCGCCGACCAGGAAGACGTGGTAGCCGGCGCGGCGCAGGCGGGCGATGTCGGCCGCGGTCTCGATGCCGCTCTCCGCCACCGCCAATACCCCCGCCGGCAGGCGCGGAAACAGACGCTCCGCCGTCTCCAGGGTGGTGACGAAGGTCCGCAGGTCGCGGTTGTTGATGCCGATCAGCGTCGCCCCGGCCGCCGCGGCGCGATCGACCTCCGCCGCCGTATGCGCTTCCACCAGCACGTCGAGCCCGAGCCCGACCGCCTCGGCGTGCAGGTCGCGCAGCGCCCCGTCGTCGAGCGCGGCGACGATCAGCAGCACGGCGTCCGCCCCCCAGGCGCGCGCCTCCGCCACCTGGTAGCCGTCGACGATGAAGTCCTTGCGCAGCAGCGGCACCTCCACCGCGGCGCGGATCGCCTCGAGATGGGCCGGGGCGCCCTGGAAATAGCGCTCCTCGGTGAGCACGGAGATGGCCGCCGCACCGCACGCCGCGTAGCGGCCGGCGATCGCCACCGGGTCGAAATCGGCGCGGATGACGCCCTTCGACGGCGAGGCCTTCTTCACCTCGGCGATCACCGCCGGCCGGCGGGCGCGCAGCGCCGCGGCGAAGCCGCGCCGCGGCTGGGCCCACCCCGGCTGCTCGCGCAGGGCCGACAGGGGCCGCGCCCGCTTCGCCGCCGCGATGTCGCCGCGCCGCGCCGCGATGATGTCGTCGAGGATCATCGGTTGCTCCGCTCGATCAGCGCCTCCAACTTACGGTGCGCTTCGCCCTTGTCCACCGACCGGGCAGCGGCGGCGACGCCATCGGCGATCGAGTCGGCGACTCCGCCCACGTACAGCGCTGCCCCGGCGTTGAGCAGGGCGATGTCGCGCTGCGCCGGCGTGGCGCGACCGCCGAGGATGGCGCGGATGATCGCCGCATTGGCGGCGGCGTCGCCGCCGGCGAGGTCCTCCATCCGGCAGGGCGCCAGTCCGGCCTCGCCGGGCGCGAACGGGAAGGTCCGCACCGCGCCGTCGCGCAGCTCGGCCAGCCAGCTCGGCCCGGTGAGCGACAGCTCGTCGAGACCGTCCTCGCCGTGCACCACCAGCGCGCGATGGCTCCCCAGGCGGGCCAACGCCCGCGCCAGCGGCTCGACCCACTCGCGCCCGAAGACGCCCAGAAGCTGGCGCTGCGCCCCCGCCGGATTGGTGAGCGGCCCGAGCAGATTGAAGACCGTGCGCACGCCGAGCTCACGTCGCACCGCGGCGACGTGGCGCATCGCCGGATGGAAGGACTGGGCGAACAGGAAGCCGATGCCGATCTCGTCGATGCAGGCGGCCACCCCGGCCGCGTCGAGGTCGATGCGCACCCCGAGCGCCTCCAGGACGTCGGCGCCGCCGACCGCCCCCGACATGGCGCGATTGCCGTGCTTGGCCACCGCCAGTCCGGCGCCGGCGGCGATGAAGGCGGCGGCGGTGGAGATGTTGAACGTGTGCCGCATGTCGCCACCGGTGCCGCAGGTGTCGACCACCGAGCGCGTCACCGTCACCCGGGTCGCGTGCCGCCGCATCGCCCGCGCCGCGCCGGCGATCTCCTCCACCCGCTCGCCCTTCATGCGCAGGGCGATGAGGAACCCGGCGATCTGCGCCGGCGTCGCCTGCCCGTCCATGATCGTCCGCACCACGCCCTCCACCGCCGATTCGGAGAGGTCGCGGCGCGCCGTCAGCTCGGCAATGGCGGTACGGATGTCCATCGAAAAGGCCTTCACGCGGAGAATGGAGACACGGAGCTTCGCTTCTGGGCTCAGCGCTCTCCGGTGCTCCGTTCTCCGTGTGAATTATCTAGTCTGCTCCAGGAAGTTGCGCAGGAGGTGCTTGCCCTCCAGCGTGAGGATCGACTCGGGGTGGAACTGGACGCCCTCCAGCGGCAGGGACGTGTGGCGGACGCCCATGATCTCGCCCTCCGCGGTCCAGGCGGAGATCTCCAGGACCTCCGGGAGGGTCGCCCGCTCGATCACCAGCGAGTGATAGCGGGTGGCGTCGAACGGATTGGAGAGGTCGCGGAAGAGCGTCCGGCCGTCGTGCAGGATCGGCGAGGTCTTGCCGTGCATGATGCGGTCGGCCCGCACCACCCGGCCGCCGAGCGCGGCGCCGATGCACTGGTGGCCGAGGCAGACGCCGAGGATGGGCAGGCGGCCGGCGAGGCGCTCGATCACCGCGACCGAAACGCCGGCCTCGTTCGGACTGCACGGACCGGGCGAGATGACGATGCGCTGCGGCCGCCGGGCGGCGATCTCGTCGACGGTGATGGCATCGTTGCGCACCACCTGCACCTCCTCGCCCAGCTCCCCCAGGTACTGGACCAGGTTGTAGGTGAAGGAGTCGTAGTTATCGATCATCAGCAGCATGGCGACATCGACTCCGCCAGCTTGACCGCCTGGAACAACGCCCGCGCCTTGTTCACGCACTCCGCGTGCTCGCGCTCGGGATCGGAATCGGCGACGATGCCGGCCCCCGCCTCGGCATAGATGACGCCGTCGTCGATCACCATCGTCCGGATGGCGATCGCGGTGTCCATGTTTCCCGAGAAGCCGAAGTAGCCGACCGCGCCGCCGTAGACGCCGCGGCGGATCGGCTCCAGCTCCTCGATGATCTCCATGGCGCGGATCTTCGGCGCGCCCGACAGGGTGCCGGCGGGGAAGGTCGCCCGGAACGCGTCGAAGCAGTCGTATCCGGCGGCGAGCTCGCCGCGCACGTTCGAGACCAGGTGCATGACGTGCGAGTAGCGCTCCACCACCATGCGCTCGGTGACGGCGACCGTGCCGATGCGCGCCACGCGGCCGACGTCGTTGCGGCCGAGATCGACCAGCATGATGTGCTCGGCGATCTCCTTCGGATCGGCGGCGAGCTCGGCCTCGAGCGCGCGGTCCTGCTGCTCGTCGGTGCCGCGCGGCCGCGTGCCGGCGATCGGCCGCACCGTCAGCTCGCGGCCCTCCAGCCGCGCCATCACCTCGGGCGAGGCGCCGAGCACGATGCGCCCGCCGGTGCGCAGGAAGAACATGTACGGCGACGGATTGAAGGTGCGCAGACAGCGGTAGATGTCGAAGGGATGGGCGCGCAGGGGGCACTGGAAGCGCTGCGCCAGGACCACCTGGATGACGTCGCCGGCGCGGATGTACTCCTTGGCCCGCTCGACGATCCCCTCGTACGCCGTCGGCTCGAAGTTGGAGCGGACCAGCGGCGGCCCCGCGCACTGCACCGGCGCCGGCGGCGCGACCGGGCGCCGCAGGCGTTCGACCACGGCGTCGACGCGAGCGCACGCGGCATCGTAGGCGGCCCGCAGGTCGCCGCCCGGCTCGACCAGGGCGTGCGCGACCACCTTCATCTTCTGCGCCACGGTGTCGAACACCACCAGCGCGTCGATCAGCATCAGATAGTAGTCGGGATGACCGAGGTCGTCGCGCGCCGTCGCCGGCAGCGTCTCGAAGCTGCGCACCAGGTCGTAGCCGAGAAAGCCGACCAGCCCGCCGGTGAAGCGCGGCAGCCCGGCGATGGGCACGGGGCGATAGGCGGCGAGCAGCGCCCGCGCCTCGCCGAGCGGATCGGCCGTCGCGCGGCTGGTGAACGGCCCGCCGGGCGGCCCGTCGGAGACCGTGCCGCCGCGGCAGATCAGCACCCGCGACGGCCCGGTGCCGAGGAAGCTGTAACGGGCCCACTTCTCGCCGCCCTCGACCGACTCGAAGAGGAAGGCGTCGCCGCCGTCGTCGAGCTTGAGGAAGGCGGACACCGGCGTGTCGAGATCGGCGAGGATCTCGCGGTACACCGGGATCAGGTTGCCCTCGGCGGCGTGGGCGCAGAAGGCGTCGAACTCGGGCTGATGGCTGGCGGTCATCGCGGCGCGCTCACTGCGACATCACCGTCGCCGCCTCCAGCCCCTCCGCCTCGCGCAGCTTGTTCTCCATGGCCTTCGCCGCCGCGCGGTCGCGGAAGCGACCGACCTTGACGGTGTACCAGGTCGCGTTGCCCACCTGCTTGGTGCCCGTGCTGGCGTCGTAGCCCTTGGCGCGCAGCGTGCGCGCCAGCATGACGGCGCGCACGGTATCGTTGGTCGAGTAGGCGAGCACCGTCCAGCTCCCGGCCGCCGCGGTCGGCGTCTGCGGCGGCCGTTTGGTCGCCGTGCTGACGGCGAGCGCCGCGGTCGGCGTCGCCGGCGGCGGCATCGGCGTCGCGCTGAACACCGGCGCGGCGTGGGTCGGCGCGGCCGTCGGTGGCAGTGCCGCCGGCACCGCCGGCGAGGCGACGGCTGGCGGCAGCGCGGTGGCGACCGGCAGGGGCGTCGGCGGAGCGTCGAGCGCCACCCGCAGCGGCTGCCGTTGGTGCAGCGACCGCTGGTCGGCCATGTCGTGCCCGACCCAGAAGCCGAAGACGAAGATGAACAGCGAGGCGAGGAGGAAGCCGAAGGTCAACGTGATCAACTGTCCGAAACCCAGTCCGGCGCTCCGTCGCTCGCGTCGCTCCGCCATCCCCCCTCCCCTCACATCGACTCGGGGGCGCGGACCCCGAGCAACCCGAGTCCCAGTTGCAGGACCCGTTGCACGGCCCGCGCCAGGTACAATCGCGCCTCGCGCACCCGCGGCTCGACGTCGAGGATGCGGTGTCGGTTGTAGCAGCGGTGGAAGGCGCCTGCGATCTCGATGAGGTGGAAGACGATGCGGTGCGGCTCGCGCTCGGCGGCGGCGTCCTCGATGACGTCCGGCATCTGCGCCAGCAGGCGCACCACCTCCTGCTCCTCCGCCTCGACCAGCGCCTCGAGATCGGCGCCGGCGGCGTCGGGAATCGCCAGCGAGGCGTCTCGCGCCTTGCGGAACAGCGTGCAGATGCGGGCATGGGCGTACTGCACGTAGAAGACCGGATTCTCCGACGACTGCCGGGTGGCGAGCGCGAGGTCGAACTCGAGCTGGCTGTCGCCCTTGCGCATCAGGAAGAAGAAGCGGGTCGCGTCCGGCCCGACCTCGTCCACCACCTCGCGCAGGGTGACGAACTCCCCGGTGCGTTTGCCCATGCGCACCGGCTCGCCGCCGCGCGTGAGCCGCACCAGTTGCACCAGGATGACGCGGAACTTGCCCGGATCCTTGCCCAGCGCCTCGATCGCCGCGGCGACGCGCTTGACGTAGCCGTGGTGGTCGGCGCCCCAGACGTCGATCAGCTCGTCATAGCCGCGCGAGATCTTCTCGCCGTGGTAGCCGATGTCGGCGGCGAAGTAGGTGAGCTCGCCGTCGCTGCGCTGCACGACCCGGTCCTTCTCGTCGCCGAACGGCTCGGAGCGGAACCAGCGGGCGCCGTCCTTCTCGTAGATGAAGCCGCGCGCCGCCATCTCCTCGAGCGCCCGGCCGACGACGCCGGCCTCGTGCAGCGCCCGCTCGCTGACGAAGACGTCGATCTCGACGGCGATCGCCCGCATGTCCTCCTTGATCTGCTCCAGCAGCCAGGCGGCGGCGCGCCGGCCGCAGACGGTGAAGCCGACCTCGCCGGCGAGGTGCAGGTAGGAGGCCGCCGCATCGGCCACCGCCTCGTCGTCGCCCGCTTGCAGGACGGGCGGCGCGCCGCGCAGCAGCCCGGGAATCTCGGTGCCGGTGGCGGCGGCGATGTCGTGCAGCAGCTCGTCGCGGTGGGCGATGATCAGCTCGCGCAGGTACTCGCCGGGATAGCCGTCCTCGGGGATCTCGGCGCGCACGCCGTAGGCCTGCAGCAGGCGCGCGTGCGCCGAGCGGGCCAGGGTCGCGACCTGTTTGCCGGCGTCGTTGACGTAGTACTCGCGGGTGACGTCGTACCCGGCGAAGGCGAGCAGCCGCGCCACCGCGTCGCCGAGCACCGCGCCGCGCCCGTGCCCGACGTGCAGCGGGCCGGTCGGGTTGGCGCTGACGAACTCGATCAACACCCGCCGCCCGTGGCCCAGGTCCGGCCGGCCGAAGTCGGGCCGCTCGATCTCGCGCAGGGTCTGCGCCCAGAAGCGCGGCGAGAAGCGGAAGTTCAGGTAGCCGGGCCCGGCGATCTCCACCCCGGCCAGCAGCCCCTCGGGATCCTCGATGTGGGCGATGATCGCCTCGGCGATCGCGCGCGGCGCCTTGCGCTCGCCGCGCGCCAGGCCGAGCGCCACCGTGGACGCGAGATCGCCGAAGGCCGAGTCCTTGGGGACCTCGAAAAACAAAGGGGGGAGGCTCTCCAACTTCAGCGCTCCCCCCTCTTTGGCTCGGTTCAACGCGTGCTGAAGCAGCCCCTCAAGCCGGTGTCTCATCCCCCGCCCGCCAGCGCCACGCACTGCCGTCACCGGTGTCGCTTCGCAGCGACGCAGAAGTCTGTCCCGTCGTGAACACGTTGCCGGGGTTGTATCGGAGGCCCTATGGGGGGTCAAGGCAGCCGGATTCCACGCCTGACAACGCCGATCGGCTCCGTTCCGCGGGCGGAAATTCGCGCCGAGCGCGACCTGCCGACTTGCAGGACGCGGCCCTGCCGATAGTCTCGGCGCGCGGGAACCACCGCGCGCGGCCAGCCGGCGCGCGGCCGGCTGCCTTCAGGGAGAGGACATCTTGCACATCGACGTCGGCATGATCGGGGATGTTGGCCTGACGCCGTCGGCGCCGCCGCGGGGCGGATCTCGCCCGGCGTCGGCGCGGCGCCCGCCCGATCCTCCTCGTCCACGCCGGGAGCGAGCCGGGAGCTGCCGATCATGACGGGTCCGCCGCCCTTCGATGGCGTGTTGCTGCTGTCCTTCGGCGGACCGGAAGGACCCGACGACGTGATCCCCTTCCTGGAGAACGTGACCCGGGGTCGCGACATCCCGCGCGCCCGTCTCGAGGCGGTCGGCCAGCACTACCGACTCTTCGGCGGCGTCAGCCCGATCAACGACGAGTGCCGAAAGCTGCTGGCCGCCCTGCGGGCGGAGCTGGCGCGCAACGGCCCGGCGCTTCCGGTCTACTGGGGCAACCGCCACTGGCACCCGATGCTGCCCGACACCCTGCGCGCAATGGCCGACGACGGGATTCGCCGCGCCGTCGCCGTGTGCACCTCCGCGTACAGCTCCTACTCGGGGTGCCGCCAGTATCTCGAGGACATCGCGCGCGCCCGGACCGCCGTCGGCGAGCGCGCGCCGCTCATCGAGAAGCTGCCGCCCTTCTTCAACCACCCGGCATTCATCGAGACCATGGTGGAGCACACGCGCGACGCCCTGGCGCGCCTGGGGCGCGCGTCGTCGCCGGCGCGCCTGGTGTTCACCGCGCACTCGATTCCGACCGCGATGGCCGCGACCTGCGACTACGAGGCCGAGTTGCGCGAGGCGGCGGCGCTGGTCGCCGAGCGCCTGGGGCCGGCGGGCACGCCCCACGATCTCGTCTTCCAGAGCCGCAGCGGCCCACCGACGCAGCCCTGGCTCGAACCCGACGTCTGCGACCACCTGCGGGCGCTCCGTCAGGCCGGCGTCGAGGCCGTGGTGCTGGTCCCCATCGGCTTCGTCGCCGACCACATGGAGGTCCGGTTCGATCTCGACATCCAGGCACGAGCGGTCGCCGACGAGATCGGGCTGCGCATGGCGCGCGCGCGCGCCGCGGGCGCGGCGCCGGCCTTCGTCGCCGGGCTGCGCGAACTGATCGCCGGACACATCGCCGGACGCACCCCGCGCGCCCTCGGCAGCCGCGGGCCGCGGCCGTTCCCGTGCCCTCCCGGCTGCTGCGCCTACCGGCCGCAACGGCCGCCGGCGATCTGACGCCAGGGCGGCTTCCCCCCAGAGAGGCGCCAACCGGCGACGCGCGTCCGCCAAGGCGCGGCCCGGGACTCCATCGGGGTCGCCTTCGCGGGCTCGTCGGGTTGCGGGTGCGTGTCGGCGTCTCCGTCGACCTCTGCGGCATGCGCATCGTCGACGTCGCGTCACGGCGGCCGTCGAACGGCGTCGCGCACGGTGGTGCGATCGGATCGTCGTAACCGCCGCCACCCCTGATGCGCAGTGCTGCGGCGACTGCGACCGGTGCTTCCATCCGAGCTCGCTCCCGCCGCCTCGGCAGTCGGCGCCCCAGCGGTCCGCGCGACACGGTCCATGAGAACGAAATGAACCGTCTCTCATATTCCGATGGAAAAGTGTCATGCGTGTCGCGCGATTCACGCGTTCGTCGACGCGCATCGGCGATCGCACGCAGCACAATCGCACGTGCCGCCATCTTCCAGTTAGCCGTGTCGTCTGGTCTCGCGCTTGCTCAGCGCGAGCAGCCGCCGGGGGACGACGAAACGAGAGCAGTGGCAGGATCAACGACGACGATCGCGCGCGTGCTGCAACGCAGGCGTGCGCCCAACGAGAGGAGAGGGAGAGGTGATCACGCTGAACGTCAATGGCCAGTCGTACCAGGTCAACGTCGATGAGACGACGCCGCTGCTGTGGGTGCTGCGCGATGTGCTGGGGCTCACCGGGACGAAGTACGGCTGCGGTCGCGAGCTGTGCGGCGCCTGCACCGTGCTCGTCAACGGCCAGGAGGAGCACAGTTGCGTCTACGAGGTGAAGGAAGCGGCGGGGAAGAACGTGACGACCATCGAAGGGCTGTCGCCGAATCACAGTCATCCGCTGCAGCAGGCGTGGATCGACCACCAGGTGCCGCAGTGCGGCTACTGCCAGTCGGGGATGCTGATGGCCGCGGCGGCGCGGCTGCGCGCCGGCGCGCCGGGAGCCGAAGTGGCGAACGAGCTCGGCAATCTGTGCGTCTGCGGCACCTACCTGCGCATCCGCAATGCGCTGAAGAGTCTGTGATGGAGGACGCCATGGCGAATGAAGCCGTCGACGAAGGCGAAGCCGCCACTCCCGGCGTGACCCGCCGCCAATTCCTGGTCACCGCCTCGGCCGCCGGGGCTTTTCTGCTCACCTTCAGCATCGAAGGCATGACGCGCGCCGCCCGCGCCGCCGGTGGGGCCGCGACCACGATCAACACCTGGATCCAGCTCGGCACCGACGATTCGATCACCATGCTGATCGGCAGCTCCGAGATGGGTCAGGGGGTGATGACGGGCCTGGCTCAGTTGCTCGCGGAAGATCTCATGGTCGATTGGAAGCGCGTGAAGGCCGAGGCGGCGCCGGCCGGGAGCGCCTACGCCAATCCCCTCTTCCGCACCCAGCTCACCGGCGGCAGCGCCAGCATCCGCGGCTACTACCAGGCGCTGCGCCTCGCCGGCGCGACGGCGCGCGACATGTTCATCGCCGCCGCGGCGCAGACCTGGGGGATCTCGCCGGGCCTCTGCCGGGCCAGCAACGGCACGGTGATCAACACCCTCACCAGCGCCGCGCTGCGCTATGGGGAGCTCGCCCCCCTCGCGGCGACGATGCCGGTGCCGAGCGCGCCGGCGCTGGTGCCCGACAACGCCCTGCGCATCATCGGCAAGTCGATGCCGCGCGTCGACATCCCGTCCAAGACTGACGGCAGCGCCACGTACGGCATCGACGTGCGCGTACCGGGCATGGTGTACGCGGTGGTGAAGCATTGTCCGTCGCTCGGCGGCCGACTGGTCGGCACGCCGGCGAAACCCGCCGGCGCCATCGCCGTCGTGCCGCTCACCGTCCTCGCCGGAACCGACCGCGGCAGCGAGCAGACCGGCATGGTCAACGCCGTCGCCGTGGTCGCCGACAACACCTGGAAGGCGATGAAACTGGCCAACCAGTTGAACGCGTCATGGTCGATCCCCACCTCGTCGCAGTCGATCACGACCAGCGCGCTCTTCTCGCAGGCCGACGCGCTGATCGCCAACGGCACGCCACGCGTCGCCGAGACCATCGGCGACGCCAACACGGCGATCGGCAACGGCGGCGGCACGCTGGTCGAGGCCACCTACCGGCTGCCGTATCTGGCGCACGCCACCATGGAGGTGCTGAACTGCACCGTCAGCATCACCGCCGGCGGCTGCGAGATCTGGGCGCCGACCCAGGGACAACTGGCGACGGTCGCGACCGCGGCGGCGATCACCGGCTTGTCGCCGGACCGCATCACCGTGCACACGACCATGCTCGGCGGCGGGCTCGGGCGGAAGATCGAGCAGGATTTCATCAGCCAGGCGGTGCAGGTCGCGAAAGCGATCGGCAAGCCGGTGAAGCTGATGTGGCCGCGCGAGGAGGACTTCACGCGCGACCAGTTCCGCCCCATGGCGGTGGTGCGGGTGCGCGCGCGCGTCGGCGGCGACGGCACGGTGTCCGCCTGGGCCTACCGCAACTGCTCGCCCTCGATCACCCAGCAGCGGCGGCCGACCTTCACCGCCGTCGACAGCCAGGCCATCGACGGCGCCACGACGCCGACCGGCCTCACCTACGAGCTCGGCGCCCGTCTCGTCGAGCACGTCGTCCATCCGTCGCCGGTGCCGGTCGGCTACTGGCGCTCGGTCGGCCACTCCATCAACACCTTCGCGATCGAGAGCATGATCGACGAGCTGGCGGCGGCGATCCGCATGGATCCCTACCTCCTGCGCCGCCAACTGCTGCGCAGCGATCCGCGCGGCCTGGCGGTGCTCGATCAGGCCGCGTCGCTGGCCGGCTGGGGCGGCGCCGTGCCGTCGGGCCGGGCGCGCGGCATCGCGCTGGCGTGGGCGTTCAACAGCGTCGTGGCCGAAGTCGCGGAGATCTCGATACCGACCGCCGGGCAGATCCGCGTCCATCGCGTCTGGTGCGCGGTCGACTGCGGCCGGCCGGTGAACCCGGACCAGATCACGGCCCAGATGCAGGGCGGCATCGTGCATGGCATCAGTGCCGCGCTGTGGGGGCAGATCAACTTCACCGCCGGCAAGGCGGGCGTACGAAACTTCGACGCCTATCCGATGGTCAAACTACGCCAGATGCCGGACATCACGGTGCAGATCATGCCGCCCAATCCGTCGGTGCCGATCGGCGGCATCGGCGAGCCGGGCGTGCCGCCGATCGCGCCGGCGATCGCCAACGCCTACTTCACGCTCACTGGACAGCGGGTGCGCACGCTCCCGTTCTTCCCCGGCGCGCGCATGGGCGGGCTCTGAGGCCATGGACGAAACCGAGGCGATCCTCGCCGGTTGGCGGGAGGTCGAGGCCACGGGCGAGGCGGCGGTGCTGGCCACCGTCGTGCACGTCCAGGGCTCGGCCTATCGCCGGCCGGGCGCCCGCATGCTGATCCGCCGCGACGGCCGTCATGTCGGCTCGATCAGCGGCGGCTGCCTGGAGACGGACGTCTGCCGCCGGGCGTGGTGGATGACCGAGGGCGGTCGGCCGACGCTCCGCGTCTACGACACCACGTCCGAGGACGACGCGGCGTGGGAGTTCGGCCTCGGCTGCAACGGCGTCGTGCACGTGCTGCTCGAGCGCGCCGACACCGAGCCCGTGCGCCAGACACTGGCGTTCCTCGCCGACCGCCGCGCGACGCGGCGACCCGGATGCGTGGCGACGGTGGTTCACGCCGCCGCCGACTCGCCACTCGCGGTCGGCGACCGGCTGTTCCTCGACGAGGGCGGCGCCCCGCGCGGCGGCGAGCTGTGCGGCACGGGGTGGCAGTCCGCGCTCCGCGCCCAGGCCGGCGAGGCGTTGCGCGGCGGGCGCAGCCGCCTCGTGCACACGCCCGCGGGAGCGGTGTTCGTCGAGTGCGTCGTGCCGCCGCCGGCGCTGGTCATCTTCGGGGCCGGCCACGACGCGCTGCCGTTGGTCACGCTGGCCGCGCAGCTCGGCTGGCACGTCACGATCGCCGACGGCCGCCGCGGCTTCGCGCGCGCGGACCGCTTCCCCGGCGCCGATCGCGTCGTGCTGCTCTCCCGCGAGCAGCCACTCGCCGGGCTGACGATCGACGGCGACAGTATCGTCGTCCTCATGACCCACAATTTCCCGCAGGACGCCGCCCTGCTCCGTGCCCTGCTGCCGCTGCGCCCGCGCTATCTCGGCGTCCTCGGCTCGCAGTCGCGGCGCGAACGGCTGCTCGCCGAGATCGATGGCGCGGCGGCCGATCTGCACGCGCCGATCGGCCTCGACATCGGGGCCGACACCCCCGAGCTGATCGCGCTCGCGATCGTGGCCGAGATCCAGGCGGAGCTCAGCGGCCGCGCTGGCGGCAAGATGCGGCTGCGCGACGGGCCCATCCACCGGCCCGTCGAGGAGATCGGATGCGCGGCGCCGCTCGGAGAGCCGGCCGAGCATCCCGTCTGCGCGCTCGCGGTCGGGGATGTCTGACGTCGCCCTGGTGCTGCTCGCCGCCGGCGGCTCGCGCCGCCTCGGCCGGCCGAAGCAGTTGCTCGCCTTCGGCGGGCGCACACTCGTCCATCACACGGCGTCGGCGCTGCTCGCCACGCCGTGCCGGCCGCTCCTGGTCGTGCTCGGCGCCGAGCGCGACCGCACCGCCGCCGCGCTCGTGGGCCTGCCGGTCCGGATCGTCGACAACCGCCGCTGGGCCGAGGGCATCGGCACCTCGATCGCCGCCGGCATCGCCGCCGCGGCCGCGCATGGCGCCGCCGGCGCCGTCCTGGCGCTCGCCGACCAGCCGCGGGTGACCGCCGCCAGCATCGAGCGCCTCCTCGCCGCCCGCGCTGCGACCGGACACCCGATCGTCGCCTCGCGCTACGCCGCAACGGTCGGCGTCCCCGCCTTCTTCGCCGCCGAGGTCTTCCCGCAGCTCCTCGCCCTCGACCGCGACCGGGGCTGCAAGGCGCTCATCCTCGCCGCCGGCGCGCAGGCGACATTCGTCGACTGTCCGGAGGCCGCCACCGACGTGGACACCGCCGCCGACTACGCGCGCATGCGAGCTTCCCGGTCTGGGACATCAGCGTGATCCGCGCTCGCTCGTCGCGGCGGCGAGCGGCGCGCCCTGGAGGACGATTCATCTCCGGCGCCACCTATCGTCCCCGCGGTGGCCACGCAGCCCGGGATTCCGTCCACGTGCAGGCGAGCGGCGTGCACCGTCATCGGATGCATGCCCCCCAGGCGCGCACGCCCGCACGAGTCAGGTCAGATGCCCGTGCACAACAGATCGAGCGCGGCAATCAGCTCATCGCGACGGCTGCGCAAGTTGCCGGCCGCGGCACCCAGCGCGCTGACGGGAAGCGCCGCCAACTCCTGAAACAACACGACGTACGTCGTTCCCTCGACCTCGACGACCGGATTCAGACGGCTGATCGGTCCGCCCTTCAGCCGCGTGACCGCAGTCAGCGGCGCGACCACGCGCGTCGCCAGATCACGTAACAGGTCGGCCTGCAGGTCGACCAGGAACGGGTAGCGCTTGTTGCGCGGCAGGCGGAAGAGGTCGAACTGCGCCATCAGAACTTTCGCCACTGGTCGCTCAACACGCCGTCGCGCGCGACCAGAGCGTTGTACGATTCGATAGCTGCGCGGTTCTCTTCGAGCCACGTTTCCTGCCGCCCGCGCCGCACGGCTTCGACCACCGCTGCCTCGCACACCGCGGACAGGTTCATGCCCAGTGCTTTCGCCTCCTGCACGACCTCGGCCCGAATCGACACGTTTGTCGCCACCTTGCGCGCAGATCTCATACAAGCTCCTCACCCTGCGAACGATACGCATACGGTATGCGCATGCCACGCCAGAAGCAAGGCACGCCGTTGGACTCGGCGCGCGAAGCCGATCCCCTGTGCGCCGTCGTGCCGTCCGGCGATTGACTCCCTTCCCACAAGCGTGACATCGGCCGGTCCGGAGGAAGCGCATGTCCTGCACGGCACTCGCCGCCAGAGGCTTGCTGGTGGTGCTGACGACCGCGCTGCTTGGCGTCCCGGCGGCGACGCCCGCCGCGGCGGTGGGAACCAGTTTCACCTACCAGGGCCAACTGAGCGTCGACGGCGCACCGGCCGATGGCGTCTGCAACCTGCAGTTCGCCCTCTTCGGCGCGGCGAACGGCGGCTCCGCGCTGGCGACCGTCGGGCCGCTCGCGGTCGGCATCGACAAGGGGCTGTTCTCCGTCGGACTCGATTTCGGCGCCAACTTCTCCGGCGCCGAGCGCTGGCTCGAGATCAGCGCCGCCTGCCCGGGGCACGCGACCGAGGTGCTCGCCCCTCGCCAACCGATCACCGCCGCCCCCTACGCGCTGTACGCCAATGGCGCCGGCAGCGTGCCCGACGCGTCCGTCACCGGAGCCAAGATCGCCGACGGGGCGATCACCGTCACCCACCTCGCCAATGGGGCGGTCACCAGCGCCAAGATCGCCAACAACACGATCACCGACTCCAACATCGACACCGCCACGGTACAGAAGCGCGTCAACGGAACCTGCGCCGCCGGCACCGCCCTGAGTCAGGTCAACAGCGACGGCACGGTCACCTGCGCCGCGGTTGGCGACATCACCGCGGTCACCGCCGGCAGCGGGCTGACGGGCGGCGGCGCGAGCGGCGCGGTGACGGTGAGCGTCGCGGTCCCGCTCCAACTGACCGGCAACGTGCCCGACGGTGGCGTGATCAGCGGCACCACCACCAGCGCCACTCCCGGCGCCGCCGGCATCCAGGGCGCCAGCGTCGCGTCGGGCAGCTATGGCGTGCAGGGCCTCGCCAACGTCGGTGACGGCATCGGCGTGTTGGGTTCGAGCGGCGATGGCACCGGCGTGAGGGGCTTGAGCACGAATCAGGTGGGGGTGAGCGGCTCGAGCGGCAAGAGCTTCGGCGTCCTCGGCACGAGCACCGGCGGCGGCTCCTTCGGCGACGGCGTGCGCGGCGTCGCCAACGGGGTGAACGGCAACGGGGTGCACGGCATCGCCAACAACGGCTCGGGCGCGTATGGCGTCTACGGCGAAAGCACCTCCGGCTACGCCGGCTACTTCAGCGGCAAGGTGAACGTCAGCGGGATCCTCACCAAAGCGGGCGGCTCGTTCCTCATCGACCACCCGCTCGATCCGGCCAACAAGTACCTGTCGCACTCCTTCGTGGAGAGTCCGGACATGAAGAACATCTACGATGGGATCGCCGTGCTCGACGCGGACGGCCAGGCCGTCGTCGAGCTGCCGGACTGGTTCCAGGCGTTGAACCGCGATGTCCGCTACCAGCTCACCTGCGTCGGCGCCTTCGCGCCCGTCTACGTCGCCGAGGAGGTGCACGACAACCGGTTCCGGATCGCCGGCGGCGCGCCCGGTCAGAAGATCTCCTGGCAGGTGACCGGCATCCGCCAGGACGCCTACGCCAACGCCCACCGCATCGTCGTCGAGGAGAACAAGCCGGCGGACGAGGTCGGCCACTACCTGCATCCGCTCGAGCTCGGCATGCCCGACGCGATGGGCATGCCGGCGGTGAAGGATTCCGCCTCGCAGCCGTGAGCGCCGCCGCGGCCTCCGGGACTGCCGAGATCGCGATGCCCTCCCGCGCAATCGCCGTCGCCCTCTGCGTGGCGCTGTCGCTCGCCGGCGGCACGGCGGGTGCGCAGAGCGGTGGCGTCTACGACCTGCGCCACGACACCATCGACGGCGGCGGCGTGACGGACAGCTTCGGCGGCGCCTTCACGCTGAGCGGCACGATCGGACAACCGGATGCCGGCCGATCGAGCAGCGCCGGCTACACGCTCACCGGCGGCTTCTGGAGCGCGATCCACCCGCGGACGCCCACCCCGACGTCGACGCGCAGCTCCACCGCGACGGCGACCGCGTCCATCACATCGAGCCCGTCGCCCGCTCCGCGCGAGACCGCCGTGCCGACGGGAACGCCGAGCCGCACGACGAACCCCTCGCCCGTCGCATCGCCGACGCCATCGCCCACGCTCACCACCGCTCCCAGCACCACGCCGACCGCGACGCCGACGCCGTCGCCAACCGACAGCCCGCAGGCCACGCCGGCGGCGGTGTGCGTCGGCGACTGCAGCCTCGACCGCGAGGTGACCATCGCCGAGCTGCTGCGCCTGGTGAACATCGCCCTCGGCGACGCCTCGGTCGAGACCTGCGCGGCCGGCGACCCGAATCACGACGATGTCGTGACGATCAACGAGATCCTGCAAGCGGTGAGCAAGGCGCTCGCCGGTTGCACCGGCGAGGCCGGGCGATGACTCGCCCCTTCCGCTCGATGTGGCGTGGCGCGCTGATCGCGGGACTCGCCATCGGCGTCGCGCCGGCGGCGCTGCACGGCGCGGGGACGCCCGGGTGCCCGCAGATCATCACCTGTGTCGCCGGCAACGTGTTCACCGCGCCGGGCGACGTCGATTGCGACCGCTCGATCGGACTGACGGACCTCGCCCTGTTGGTGCAGGCGCAGTTCTGCGACCCGTGCCGGAGCTGCCTGGGGAAGGACGTCAATGGCGACTCGCGCGTCTCGATCGCCGACGTCACGGCGTTCCTCCGGGCCTTGCCGCAGATCCTGTCGACGCCGACGCCGACCCGGAGCCTCACCGGCACGCCAACCCCTACCCACGCCCCGGGAACCGATACCCGCACGCCGACCGCCGCCTTCACGCCGACCGGCGCCACGACGGCCACCATCACCCGCACGCCGACGCGCACACCCGCGGCCGACTACGCGTTCGCCCGCGCCTTCGGCGAGCCCGGCTTCGCGATCCCGCCGCTCAGCAAGCCGAGCGGGGTCGCGATCGGCGCGGACGAGCACATCTGGATCGCCGACGCGCGCGATCGGGTGCTCGAGCTCGACGCGACCGGCAAGTACGTGCGCACCGTCGGCGCATCCGGCAGCGATCCCGGGCGCCTCGACGCCCCGCGGGGGATCGGCTTCGATGCGGGCGGCAATCTCTACGTCGCCGACGCGGGCAACCATCGGGTCCAGAAATTCTCGCCGACCGGGCAATACCTCCTGCAGTTCGGCTCCGCCAGGGTGGCCTCCGAGGATCTGGGCGAGCCGTCCTGCGTGACGGTGCATGCCGGCGTCGTGTTCGTCTGCGACACGGAGCACAACAATGTGAAACGATTCAGCCCCAGCGGGGTCTACCAGGGACAGTGGGGCGCACAGGGCGGCGGCCCCGGGGAGCTCGACCAGCCGTTCGACATCGCCTTCGACGCCGACGGCTATGCGTATGTCGTCGATCTCGGCAACAGCCGCGTGCAGAAGTTCGACGCCTCGTTCGAGCACGTGCTCGACATCGGCACGACCGGGGCGACCGAGACCCGGCTCGATGCGCCGACGGCCATCGCGATCGGCGCCGATCACCGCCTGTACGTCAGCGACCTCGGCGACACGATCAAGGTCTACGACCCGGATGGCCGCTTCCTGCGCTCCTTCGGCGAGCCAGGGGGCGGCGCCGGGCAGTTCAACTCTCCGCGCGACCTGGCGCTCGATGCCGACGGCAACCTGTACGTCGCCGACACCGACAATGATCGGCTGCAGAAGCTCGACCCGGATCTACGACCGGAGTGGACGCTGATCGACGCGCTCCTGGGGCGACTCGCCGCGCCAGTCGCGATCGCGTACTCCCCGCTGCAGGGCGTGCTCGTCGGCGATACCGTCGGCGATCAGGCGCGCATCGCATTCTTCACTCCCAACGGGAAGCCCGAGGGCGATGTGCGCATCGCGATGGGCGGCAATCCCGGCCTGCCGCATGCCGCATCCGCCATCGCCATCGCGCCCAACGGCGACTTCTACCTGGCCGATGCGGCCAACCAGAGCGTCGCGAAATTCGCCGCCGACCGGGCGCTGATCGCGTTCTTCGGCGCGCCCGGCACCGGGCCGGGACAGTTCACGGACCCACGCGGGGTGGCGGTCGACGACGGCGGCAACGTCTTCGTCGTCGACGGTGGCAACGATCGGGTGCAGAAGTTCGATTCCAATGGCGTCCTTCTCGGCATGTGGGGCGGCTTCGGAAGCGCCGCTGGTCAGCTCAATTCCCCGCAGGGGATCGCCGTGTCCGGCGACCGCGTCTACGTCGCCGATTCCGGGAACGATCGCGTGCAGGCCTTCGACCGCTCGGGCGGCTTCCGAACGCAGTGGGGCGCCAGCGGCGATGCGCCCTCGCAGTTCACGACCCCGCGCGGCCTCGCGGTCGACCGCGAGGGCTACGTCTACGTCGTCGACGCGGGCAACGACCGGGTGCAGAAGTTCACCCCCGACGGCGCCTTCGTCGCCAGCTTTGGCCACACCTCGCCGGGACGATTCATCAATTCGATCGGCGTCGCGGTCGCCGACAACGGCGATGTGCTCGTGGTCAACGCCGGCGAGAGGCGCATCGTGGTGTGGCAGACCCCGCCGTGAGGCGTCGGCCGCCGCGCCGCGACCCGCCCCGCGGGGGCGATCAGCCGTCGAACCGCCGCTCCATGATCACCGCGTCCTCGCCGCGGCCGTAGTAGTTCTTGCGCCGGCCGATCTGGGTGAACCCCATGGCGCGGTAGAGGCCGAGCGCGGCGGCGTTCTCCGGCCGCACCTCGAGACTGACGCTCACCGCGCCGTGGGCGACGGCATCGTCGAGAATGCGTTGCACCAGCGCCCGCCCGGCGCCGCTGCCGCGCGCCTCGGGGCGGACCGCCAGGTTGAGGATGTGCACCTCGTCGCCGACCAGCCACCAGCAGGCGTAGCCGACCACGCGGCGCGGCGCGTCCGCGGTCCGCGCCAGGTGCAGGCGCGAGAAGTCGAGCTTGAGCTCGTGCAGGAACAGGCCCGGGGTCCAGGGATCGGACGCGAACGACAGCCGCTCGATCTCCATCACCTGCGGCAGGTCGGCCGCCACCATGGGGGCGAACTCGAACGCCGGCGGCATTGCCGCCCTCACCAGCGGATGAGGATCGCGCCCCACGTGAAGCCGGCGCCGAACCCCGCCAGGCAGACGAGGTCGCCCTCGCGCACGCGCCCGTCCGCGATCGCCTCGTGGAGCGCCAACGGGATCGAGGCGGCGGTGGTGTTGCCGTAGCGCTGGATGTTGTTGACCACCTTCTCCTCCGGCCAGGAGAAGCCGAGCGCCACCATCTGGTTGATGCGCAGGTTGGCCTGGTGCGGCACCAGCAGGCTGACGTCGTCGGGCGTGTAGCCCGTTTTCTCGAGCACTTCCCGGATGACCTCGGTGCAGCGCTCGACCGCGTGCTTGAAGACGTAGCGCCCCTCCATGCGCGGGAAGACGCGCGGCGTCTCGCTCGCCACCATCTCCTCGGTCAGGCGCGGCCGCGAGCGCGCCGCGGCGCACTCCAGCCACAGCTTCTCGGCGAACCGGCCCTCGGCGTGCAGCGCGGTCGCCAGGATGCCGCGCCGCGGATCGTCGCACGGCTCGACCACCGCCGCGGCGGCGCCGTCGCCGAAGATCACCGCCACGTCGCGGCCGCGGGTGGTGAGGTCGATGCCGGTCGAGTGCACCTCGCCGCCCACCACCAGCACGCGTTCGAAGCGCCCCGCCTTGATGAAGGCGTTGGCGGTGGCGAGCGAGTAGAGGAAGCCGGAGCACTGGTTGCGGACGTCGAACGCCGGCATGCCGCCGATCCCGAGGCGCTCCTGGAGCACGCAGGCGCTGGACGGCATCTCGTAGTCGGGGCTCAGGGTGGCGAAGATGACGCAGTCCATCTCCTCCGCCCGCCGGCCCGCCTTGGCCAGCGCCTCGCGCGCCGCCGCGGCGCCCATGTCGGCGGCCCCGACCCAGCCCTCGCTGTAGTGCCGCTCGCGAATGCCGGTGCGTTGCTGGATCCAGTCGTCGGTGGTGTCGATCAGCCGCGACAGGTCGTCGTTGGTGACCACCTTCGGCGGCACGAAGCCCCCGATGCCGGTGATGCGCGCGTTGCGCATGCGCCCTCCCTGCCTCACACCCGCAGCACGGCGGCGCCCCAGGTGGCGCCGGCGCCGCACGCCGCCAGACAGACCCGCGCCCCGCGGCCGATCCGCCCGCTGGCCAGCGCTTCACTCAACGCCACCGGCAGCGTCGCCGCCGTGAGATGGCCGTGCGCCGCGCCGGCGTCGATCCAGGCGTCGGCGGCGAGCCCGAGAGAGCCGGCGCAGCGTTCGACCACCCCCGGCAGCACGTTGCTGAGGAGGAAGGCGTCCACCTGCGCCAGGGTCGCGCCCGCCCGCTCGCAGGCCTCGCGCACCACCGCCGGCAACTGCGCCAGCGCCAGCGCCGCGACCGCCTCGCGGTCGATGCGCGGATAATGCTTGCCGGCGCGGAGGTTCTCGACGGTGATGCGCAGCGGATGCTGGCGGCTCGAGGGATATTCGATCCAGAAGCGGTCGAACTGGCGTCCGTCGCTGTGGCAGACGATCGACTCGCAGCCGCTCGCGCCGCCGCCCAGCACCGCCACCGCGGCGCCGTCGCCGAAGAGCTCGGCGATGCCGATGCCGGCCGGCGAATAGTCCAGGCCGGAGGAGTGCACCTCACCGGCGGCCAGCAGCACGTGCTGATAGATCCCGGCCGAGAGGTAGGCATCGGCCACCATCAGGCCGGTGAGGAAGCCGGTGCACTGGCCGCGCAGGTCGATGGCCGCGGTCGTCCCGGCGTTCAGCTTGTGCTGGAAGTAACACGCGGCGCCCGGAAAGGTGACGTCCGGCGTCATGGTGGCGAAGGCGATGAGGTCGATGTCCCCGACGCCCAGCCCCGCCTGCGCCAGCGCCGCATGACCCGGCGGCAGCGCCAGATCCGACGGCCCGATCGTTTCGCTCACGGTCGGACGCCGCAGCGAACCGACCGGCTGCTCGGGCGGAAGATGATGGGCGAGACCGAGAATCGCCGTCGGCATGACACCCCCGGTTATCACCGATCGTGTCGCGAGGTAAGGCGCGTGGACGGCGCCGCGCCCGCGGCCCCCGGCGCGCTCACAGCGCGGCGGCCACGTCCTTTGCCTCCGCCACCAGGCGCCGGATCACGCTCAGGCCGCGCTGCCAGAGCTCGGGCTGGGTGACGTCGATGTCGAGGCGGCGCAGGAGGATCGCCGGCGACTCGCTGCCGCCGGCGGCGAGCAGGTCGAGGTAGCGGGGCACGAAGGCCGCGCCCTGCTCGAGGTAGAGCTCGTAGAGGGCGAGGACGAGCAGCTCGCCGAAACCGTAGGCGTAGCAGTAGAACGGCGAGTGGATGAAGTGCGGAATGTACGCCCACCACCAGCGGTAGTCGTCGGTGAGCGTGATCGAGTCGCGGTAGAGCGCCGCGTTGACGTCCATCCAGATGTCGCCGATGCGCTCGCTCGACAGCTCGCCCTCGGCGCGACGGGCGGCGTGCAGGCCCTGCTCGAAGCGGGTGAGGGCGATCTGGCGGAAGACGGTGCCGAAGGCCTCCTCGATGAAGCCGCAGAGCAGGGCGAGGCGGGCGCGCGGCGCCTGCTCCTGGCGGCGCAGGCGGTCGAACACCAGCATCTCGCCGAAGACGCTGGCGGTCTCCGCCATGGTCAGCGCCGTGTCGGCCTGCAGGTAGCCCTGCGGCCGCGCCAGGTACTGGTGCACGCCGTGCCCGAGCTCGTGCGCCAGCGTCATGACGTCACGCGGATGACCGAGGTAGCTGAGCAGCACGTACGGATGGACGCTGGGGACGGTGCTGGCGCTGAAGGCGCCGCCGCGCTTGCCCTCGCGGCTCTCCGCGTCGATCCAGCGTCCGGCGAAGAAGGCCTCCGCGATCTCGCGCATGCGCGGCGAGAAATCGCCGTAGGCCTCGAGCACGGTGGCGCGCGCCGCCGGCCACGACACCGTCGCGGCCTCCGCCTCGAGCGGCGCGTAGCGGTCCCAGTCGTAGAGGACGTCGAGCCCGAGCAGGCGCCGCTTCAGCCGGTAGTAGTCCGCGACCACGTCGCTGCCCGCCTCGCAGGCGCGCAGCAACGCCTCCACGGTGGCGGCGTCGATCTCGTTGGCGAGGTGGCGGGCGGCCATCGGCGAGGCATAGCCGCGCAGCCGGTCGCCGAGCGCGTGGTCCTGGGCGATGGTGTTGAAGACGAAGGTGAGGAGCAGCGACTGCTGCCGCAGCCCGCCGGTCAGCGCCGCGGCGGCGCGCCGGCGCAGGTCGCGCCGGCCGTCGTGCAGCAAGGCCAGCACGCCGCTCTCGGTCAGGGTCTGCGGCGCGCCGTCGATCTCGACCGCGAAGGTCATCGCCGACAGCACCTCGTCGAACAGCCGGCCGAAGGCGCGGCGACCGGTGTTGGCGGTGTCCTCGAGCAGCTTCTCCTCCGGCTCGCTCAGGGTGTGCGGCCGGTAGCGGCGCATCGCCGTCAGGTGGTGCCGCCAGCGGCCGCACGCCGGATCGGCGATCACCGCGGCGGCGTGCGCGTCGTCGAGCGCCAACCATTCGAGATCGAAGAACAGCACCTGATTGCGGATGGCGCTCCCCTGCTCCTGGGTGCGCGCCACCAACGCCCCGTGCGCCGGCGGCCGCGCGTCGGCGGCGTGCAGCAGCCCGGCGAAGATGGCCGGCTTGTCCGCCTGTTCGAGGATCGACTCGAGCTCCGCCATCGCCTCCGCGATCCACGCCGGCGCCGGCCCGCCGGCGACGTTGACCGTGCCGCGATAGCGCTCGGCGAACGCCGTGGCTCGGCGCAGCGCCGTCGCCAGGTCCTGCTCCAGCCGCGGATCCGCGACCCCGTCGTAGAGGGCCGCGAGGTCCCACCGCACGCCATCGACCTGTAGGTCGGTATTCGTATCCATTGAACACTCGTTACCACGGTCCGGCGCCACGGAGACACCTGCCCATTGCTGCCCCCGTGGCGGGGCGCTCCGCTATCCGAGCTTGAAGCCGACGCCGAATCCGGCGGCGAAGGCGGCGCCGAACGGCAGGTTGGCGCTCAGGACGTGCCACGCCCGGGTCGCCAGGGTGACGCCCTGCGGGTCCTTCCAGACGTGCTCGGCGCTGCTCTGCACCAGGTGCCAGTCGACGGTGACGACGTGCAGGTAGACCAGTCCCTGGATGGCGATGAACACCAGGCCGAGCGCCAGGGCGATGAGCTTCGTCACCTTCTTGCTCGCGTAGCCGACGACCGCCCCCGCCACCCCCCCGAAGCCGAGCTCGGGGCCGAGGCTGGTCAGCATCGTGCTCGCGTCCATGGCCGCCTCACACGCCGAGGAAGTCGAGGACGGCGCGGTTGAAATCCTGCGGGCGTTCCAGGTTGCTGAGGTGGCCGGCGCCGGCGAGCCGGACGGTGCGGGCGCCGCGGATGCCGTCGGCGACGTCCTCCATCCACGGCATCGGGAAGGTGCGGTCGGCGTCGCCGATCAGGACCAGCGTCGGCGCCGCGATCTCCGCCAGCCGGTCGCGGACGTCGAACGAGAAGGCGGCTCGCGCCGCGCGCCCGTATGTGGCCTTGTCGTTCAGCGCCACCTGCTCGATGAAGTGGCGGCGCAGCAGCGGGTCGACGGACTCGCTGAAGGCGGTGGTGAGGCGCGCCTCCGCGATCTGGCGCATGTCGTGGCCGTCGATGAAGGCCAGCGCCTCGGCCAGCCGCTGCCGCTCGCCGGGGCGCGGGCCGGCGATGGTATCGGCGAGCGCCAGCGACGCCGTGGCGTACGGGTAGTCGAGCGCGAGCTGCTGCGCCACCATGCCGCCGAGCGAGAGGCCGACCAGGTGCGCCTTCTCGACCCCGAGGCTGCGCAGCAGGCGGACGACGTCGCGCGCCATCTCGGCCACCGTCCACTCGCCCGACGGCCCGCGCGAGCGGCCGTGGCCGCGCAGATCGACGAGCAGCGTCGGCACGCGGCCGCAGAACGCCGGCACCTGGTACAGCCACAGGCGGCGGTCGGTGCCGAGACCGTGGAGGAGCACCGCCGGCGGCGCCCCGGCGCGCCACGGCTCGGTGCAGTCGATCAACTCGTAGTACAGGTCCACGTCCCCGACGCGCACGCTCGGCATCCCGCTTCCTTCCGCGAAGGCCGGATGAGAACATACCGCCGCGGTGCGAACAAGAAAGCCGAGAGCGGCGGCGACCGCCGACGAGCTGGCCCGCGCCGCCAAGGACGCGGCGCGCCGGCTCGGCTTCCACGCCGCCGGCGTCTGCGACCTGGCGCCGATCGAGCGCGACGCCCTGCGGCGCTGGCTCGACGCGGGCCATGCCGCGACCATGACCTACATGCACCGGCAGGCGGCGCGGCGGCGCGAGCCGGCGCGCATCGTCGCCGGGGCGCGGCGCGCCGTGGTGGTGTTGGAACGCTACTCGCCCGGCCCGCCGCCGGCGGACGCGGCGGCGCGCGTCGCCCGCTACGCCTGGAGCGAGGACTATCACCGCGTCCTCGGCGATCGCCTGGCGCGCCTGGCCCAGGCGCTGGTCGCGCTCGGAGCGACCCCCGGGGCGACCCGCCCCTACGTCGACGCCGGCCCGGTGCCGGAACGCGAGCTCGCCCAACGCGCCGGCCTCGGCTGGATCGCCAAGAACACCATGCTGATCGATCCCCGACAGGGTTCGTACACCTTCATCGCCAGCGTGCTCACCGACCTCGAGCTGGCGGTGGACGCGCCCTTCACCGCCGACCACTGCGGCCGCTGCCGCGCCTGCCTCGACGCCTGCCCGACCGGCGCCCTGCCGGCGGCGCGCACGCTCGACGCCCGCCGCTGCATCTCCTACCTCACCATCGAGCGCCGCGGGCCGTTCAGCGCCGCCGAGGGGGCGGCGATCGGCGACTGGCTCTTCGGCTGCGACCTCTGTCAGGAGGCCTGTCCCTGGAACAAGTTCGCCGGTCCGCCCACCGATCCGCGCCTGCAGCCGCGCCCGGAGCTGATGTCCCCCGATCTCGACTTCGACCAGGCGACGTTCGACGCGCGCTACGGCGATACGTGCTTCACGCGCCCGGGCGTGGCCGGACTCCGCCGCAATGCGAGCTGGAACAGGTCGAGCGCACCGCCGAGAGCACGGAGGCGCGCCGACGAGGACTAAGGCTTCTCTCCCGGCGCCGCCGCGCCCGACGCGGTGATCGGCCGCGCGTGTACGGTTCGGTATCGTTCGATGGTGACCTTCCCCGGCGGGAAGCCGCGCGGCTTGCCGACGTCGGCGCAGGTGCAGAGATGGACCGCCACCCGGCCGCCGGCGCGCAGCTTCGAGTGGCCGGCCGCCAGCCCGGCGGCGAACTGCACCGTGTCGCGCGGCAGACTGGCGACGCCGTCGGGATTGCGGACCACGACGTGCGACCCCGAATCGGCGGCGACGTGCAGCCAGAAATCGCGCGGCGCGCCGATCTTGAACGTCAGGACGTCGTTGTCCGCCGCCGTGCGGCCGACCAGCACGACGAAGCCGTCCGGCGAGACGAAGCGGCGGGCGACGCTGCGCCCGGCCCACACCCCGGCGTCGCGATCGCTCGGCTCCGGCGGTCCCGCCCTGCGGCTCATGGTCGCGCAGGGAATCGCGTGCGCGCCGCGTTTGCAAGTTGTATAAGCCCGCCCATGCGCACACTCGCTCGCCTGGCTCTCGTGGTCGTCGGCCTCTCGCTCCTCCCCGCCTGCACCTACATCAAGCGGCAGGACGCCCATCAGGTCGAAGCCACCCTGGCCGCCGCCGGCTTCAAGATGAAGCCGGCCGACACGCCCGAACGCCTCGCCAAGCTGCAGGCGATGCCGGTCCGCAAGATCTTCACCGAGCCGCGCGACGGCGAGACGGCGTACCTCTACGCCGACGCCGAGTTCTGCAAGTGCCTCTACGTCGGCCGCCAGGAGCAGTACGACCGCTACCAGCGGCTGGCGATCGAGAGGCAGCTCACCCAGGAGCGCGTCGAGGCGGCGGAGATGAACGAGAACGCCGCCATGGACTGGGGCCTCTGGGGCCCGTTCTGGTGATCGGGGTTCCTGGCTGAACGGCGCGCCCGGCGCGGCAGCGCTCGGGGAACGGCAGCAGCCGGCGCGCGCGCCGCCGCCTGCCTCGGGTCGAAGGGCGAGCCTGGAGCAGCCGCAACATTCGTTACGCCCGCCCCCGCCCCCTCGTTGTCCCCGCCGCCACCGGCGCCCTTCCATTGCCAAACACGCGTTTGCTAGACCCGACGGCGATGGATTTCGCCTTCTCCGACTCCGAGCTCGCCTTCGCCGCCGAGGCGCGGGCGTGGCTGGCCGCCAACGTCCCCGCCGCCTGGCGGCGCGATCGCTGCTGGACGCGCAGCGACGACCCGCTGTGGCGCGAGATCGCCCGTGAGTGGCAACGCAAGCTGTTCGACGGCGGCTGGATCGCCATCTCCTGGCCGCGCGAACACGGCGGCCGCGGCGCGACGGTGATCGAGCGCTGGCTGTTCGAGGAGGAGCTCGACCGCGCCGGCGCGCCCTATCCGCCCGGCAGCGCCAACGTCGACATGATCGGCCAGGCGGTGCTGCGCCACGGCACCGAGGCGCAGCGCCGGCGCTTCCTCACCCGCCTGCTCTCCGGCGAGGACTGGTGGTGCCAGGGCTTCTCCGAGCCCGGGGCCGGCTCCGACCTCGGCAGTCTGCGCTGCCGCGGCGAGCGACGCGGCGACGCATTCATCGTCAACGGCCAGAAGGTGTGGACGAGTCACGCCGAGGTCGCCGACTGGTGCTTCCTGCTCTGCCGCACCGAGCTGGACCAGCCGAAGCACAAGGGCATCAGCCTGCTGCTGGTCGACATGAAGAGCCCCGGCATCACGGTGCGGCCGCTGACCCAGATGACCGGCGAGACCGAGTTCTGCGAGGTCTTCTTCGAGGACGTGCGCGTGCCCGCCGATCTGATGATCGGCCCGCCGGGCGCCGGCTGGCAGATCGCCATGGGCATCCTGCAGCACGAGCGCGGTCCGGTGTGGACCTTCACCTTCCAGCGCAAGATCCGACGCAGCCTGAACGAGCTGATCCGCCGCGTCCGCGAGCACCCGGCGAGCCGGGGCGTCGGCGATCCGCTGGTGCGGCAGAAGCTGGCGCAGTCGTTCATCGACGTCGAGTTGCTGAAACTGATGGGCTACCGCAGCCTCACCCACATCCTGCGCACCGGCCACCCCGGGCCGGAGAGCTCGCTCGAGAAGGTGCTGGGCAGCGAGACCGACCAGCGCCTGCAGGAGGCGGCGATGAGCTTCTTCGGCCCCTACGCGGGGCGCGCCGACATGCCCGGCCTGCGCGACTACCTCTACGCCCGCTCGGAAACCATCATGGGCGGCACGAGCGAGATCCAGCGCAACGTCATCGCCCAGCGCATCCTCGGCCTGCCGCGCTGACGGTCGCGCACCCGCCGGGGCCGATGGCCAGCGGCTGCGATGCGCGACGCCCGTCGTGCTCGTCGGCGCGCTCCTTCGCGCTCGCGCCTCAGCGCGGGGGCCGGCGGCGACGGCGTCGGCGTCCCCCGGTTGGCGCGGCGCTCGGCGCGCCGCCGGCCGGCGGCGCCGGGCGTGGCGCTTGGGACGCCGCCGGGCGCGACGCCCGGCCCGCCGCCGCGCCGGCGCGGCGCTCGGCGTTGGCTCTGGCGCGCGCCCGCTCCTCCGCCTTGCGGGCGCGGATCTCGGCGATGCGCTGCCCGATCGGCACCTCCAGCTTGGCGGCCGGTCGCGCCTTGTAATCGAAGTCCGGCACCGTCACCCGCGGCAGGCGCTTGCCGACCGCCTTCTCGATCCGCCGCAGGTCGTCCTCCTCGTCGGGCGAGACGAAGGTGAAGGCGTCGCCGGTCATCTCGGCGCGCGCCGTGCGGCCGACGCGGTGGATGTAGTCCTCCGGCACCGCCGGCACGTCGAAGTTCACCACGTGGCCGAGCGCGTCGATGTCGATGCCGCGGGCGGCGATGTCGGTCGCCACCAGCACCCGGTACCGGCCGCTCTTGAAGCCGGCCAGCGCCTCGGTGCGCTGCGCCTGCGAGCGGTTGCCGTGGATGCGCTCGGCCTTGACGCCGTGCTGGACCAGGTAGGCCTGCAGGCGGTTGGCGCGGTGCTTGGTGCGGGTGAAGGCGAGCGCCTCGCGCATCTCGCCGCGCTCGAGCAGGGCGACGAGCAGCGGCGCCTTGAGCTCCTGCGGCACCGGGTAGACCGCCTGGGTGATGCCGACCGCCGGCGCGGCGCGGCGCTCGCGGTTGATGGTCACCGGATCGCGCAGCATCTCGCGCGTCAGCTCGGCGATCGGCGGCGGCATGGTGGCGCTGAAGAACAGCGTCTGCCGCTTCGCCGGCAGATGGCGGAGCACGCGGCGGATGTCGGGCAGGAAGCCCATGTCGAGCATGCGGTCGGCCTCGTCGAGCACCAGGAATTCGAGGCCGGCGAGCTTGGCATAGGGCGACTTGAAGTGGTCGAGCAGGCGCCCGGGAGTGGCGACGATGACGTCGACGCCGCTGCGGAACGCGTGCTCCTGCGGTCCCATGCCGACGCCGCCGAACACCGGCGCGGCGGTGATCGGCGTGTGCACGGCGAGGGCGTCGAGGTCGGCGGCGATCTGCGCCGCCAGCTCGCGGGTCGGGGTCAGCACCAGGGCCCGCGTCGTGCCGCGCGGTCGGTCGATGAGCTGGTGCAGGATCGGCAGCAGGAAGGCCGCGGTCTTGCCGCTGCCGGTCATGGCGCAGGCCAACAGGTCGCGGCCCTCCAGGGCGGGCGGAATGGCCTCCGCCTGGATCGGCGTCGGCCGGGCGAAGCCCAGCTCCTTGAGGCCCTTGAGCAGATCGGGGTGTAGATGGAGTGCGCGGAATGGCATCCGGCCATTCTCGCATGAACCTCGTGGGCGAAACGAGCCGGGGCCTGCATGGCGCCTCGTCACCGGGGCGCCGCGTCGCCGGGGAGACACCGCTGCCCGCAGCGAGCCGGGGTGTCCGCCGTGCCTCCGTGGTCGATTCTTGGTAGCGGATCACGGATGCTCGCCGACCTGCCGCTGCGCGCTCCGCGCGCCACGCTGCTGATCGCGGCGGTCCTGAGCCTGATCCTCGGCGGCTTCGCGGCGCGCTTTCGGGTCGACGGCGCCGTCGACCGCCTGCTCCCCGCGGGCGATGCCGACGCCGTCCATTACGACGGCGTGCGCCGCGCCTTCGGCAGCGAGGACGTCGTGGTGGTCGGCCTGTTCGCCGACGACGTCTTCGCGCCCGCGGCCCTCGCCCGCGTCGATCGCCTGTCGCGCGCCCTCGCCCGCCTGCCCGGCGTCGAGGAGGTGCGCAGCCTCACCACCGCGCAGCGCATCGAGCTCGACGACGACGGCCTGCGGCGCGCCCCCTTGGTGCCGGCGCTGCCACGCGACGCGGCCGAGGCGTCGGCGCTGCGCGCCCGGGTGCTCGCCGACCGCCTGGCGCCCGGCACCCTGGTCGGCCGCGACGGCCGCGCCGCCGGCATCTGGGTGCGCTTCCAGCCGATGTCCGACGACGATTTCCTCGCCGCCGACGTCGACGGCCGCCTGCGCGCGACCCTGGCCGCCGTCCCCGGGCCGGAGCCGCTGGCGCTGACCGGTCTGCCGACCATCAAGGTGCAGGCGGCGGCCGACATGCTGCGCGACCTCGCCGTCTTCGTGCCCCTGGCGCTGCTGCTGGTGACGGCATCGGTGGTCTGGGCCTTCCGCACCTGGCGCGGCGTGCTGCTGCCGCTGGCGACGACGGTGATCGGCGTCGTCTGCACCACCGGCATCATGGTCGCGGCCGGCGACGCCTTCACCCTCGGCACCCTCGTGCTGCCGCCGCTGCTCATGGCGGCGGGCGTCGCCTACGCCATCCACATCGTCAGCCGCTACTACATCGAGCTGCGCCACCACGGCGACGAGCGCTCGCTGGCGATCGCCCTCGGCCACGTCCGCCTGCCGGTGGCGATGGCCTCGCTCACCACGTTCATCGGCTTCGGCACCTTCGTCACCAGCCCGATCCCCTCGATCCGCGACTTCGGCGTCTACGCCGGCCTCGGCATCGCGGTGATCTTCCTCGCCTGCGTCGCCGTGATCCCGGCGGCGCTCAGCGTGCTCCCGCCGCCGCGCCGGCTGCCGGCGCGGCTCGAGGACGGCGGCCGCTTCTCGCGCTTCGTCGCCGCCTGCGGCGCGTTGTCGCTGCGCCACCGCGGGCCGTTCCTGGCGCTGTTCGCCGTCCTCCTGGTGCTCGGCGGCTGGGGCATGACCCGCATCCGGGTGGAGACCGACTATCTGCGCTTCTTCCGCGCCGACCACCCGGCGCTGCGCGACAACCAGCGCATCGGCGCCGCGCTCGCCGGCACCCAGGTGGTGACGCTGGTGGTGGACGGACCGGTGACGCGCACCGACGTCCTCGACGCGATCCGCGATCTCCAGCGCTTCGCCGAGCGACAGCCGGGCGTCGACGCCACGCGCTCGATCGTCGACCATCTGGAGAACGCCCGCCGCGCCGTCGCCCCCGAGCGCGCCGACCTGCCGTTCTCCGCCCAGGAGGAGGTCGATCAACTGCTGCTGCTGCTCGCCCCGCCCGACCTGCGGCATGAGCTCACGGCCGACCAGTCGCGCGCCGCGATCACCGTCCACACCACCCTCTCCGGTTCGCAGGCGATCGGCGCCCTGGTCGAACGGCTCGAAGCCCACGCGGCGAGCCGGCTCCCCGTCGACGCCAAGGCCCGCGCCACCGGCACGGTGGTGCTGCTCACCCGCTCCGCCGACGCGCTCGCCTGGAGCCAGGTCTGGGGCGACGCGCAGGTGATGGCGATCCTGCTGCTGGTGATGGCGCTGCTGCTGCGCTCGCTGCGCCTCGGGCTGCTGTCGATGGTGCCGAACGTATTCCCGATCGTCATGCTGCTGGGGATCATGGGCTGGGCCGGCATCGACCTGAACATCTGCACCAGCACCATCGCCTCGATCAGCATCGGCATCGCCGTCGACGACACCATCCACTACATGCTCGGCTTCCACGAGGCGCTGCGCGCCGGCGCCAGCCGCGAGGACGCGATCCTCGCCACCCTGCGCGCCGTCGGCCGGCCCATCCTCATCGCCTCGGTCGCCCTCACCGCCGGCTTCCTCATCGCCTGCCTGTCGTCCTTCCAGCCGGTGCGGCACTTCGGCATCCTGGCCAGCGCGACCATGCTGATCGGCGTCTTCACCGACCTCTTCCTGCTGCCGGCCCTGCTCGTCACCCTGCGCATCGGCGACGCGGTGGTCGAACGCGCCATCCCCGGGAGAACGGCGGAGCGGCGCCAGGCGTGAGGTGCTCCGTTCCCCGGTTGCTCCGGGTGAGATTGTTTGCCTAAGGATCCCCCATGCTCAGCGTCGTGGCTCTCGTGGTCGCCCTGGCGATGCCGGCATCGGACGATGCCAGAGCGCTGGTCCAGCAGGTGATCGACGCGGCGCCCAGCGTGCCGTCGGTGTCGCACATGGAGCTCTCCACGCCGGGCGGCCTGGTGCGCGAGCTCACGGTCAGCCGCAAGCGGCTCGCCAACGGCATCGACGCCCGCTACCTCGAGATCACCGGGCCGATGAACCTCAAGGACACGCGCTATCTGTTCTACGATCGCAGCGAGCGGCGCGACGACCAGTTCATGTGGCTGCCGTTCATGCGCCGCATCGTCCGCCTCTCCGACCAGACGCGGCGCGAGCCCTTCCTCGGCTCGACCTTCTTCGTCGACGACCTCGTCGAGCGTCCGATCGACGACTTCCGGTACCGCTTCGTCGGCGAGGAGACGATCGGCCAGCGGGCGTGCCGGCTGGTCGAGGTGACGCCGCTCCACCCCGAGCGGGAACCCTACGGCCGCATCGTCGCCGCCATCGATCCGACCGATCTGGTGGTGCTGCGCGGCCAGCTCTACGCCCACGACGGCAGCCTGTACAAGGTGCACACGGTGGCGCGGCTGGAGAAGATCGACGGCCACTGGACGCCGACCGAGCAGGTCATGGACAACCTCCACGACCGCACCTCGTCGCGCCTGGTCGCCACCCGCACCGAGTACGACGCGCCGATCGGCGACGAGATCTTCCGCGAGGCGTACCTCGGCCGCTGAGCGCGTCGCCGCGGGCCGCGGTCGGCGCGATCAGCCGAGCGGCGGCTTGTCGCCGCCGCCGCTCTCCTGCCGCAACTTGTACTTCTCGACCCGCTGGGTCGGCGTCTTGGGCAGCGAGTCGCGGAACTCCCACAGCCGCGGCACCTGGAACTTCGCCAGCCGCTCGGCGGCGAAGGCGCGCAACTCCTCTGGCGTCACCGGCGCGCGGGCGACGATGAACGCCTTCACCTCCTGGCCGAGGACCGGGTCGGGCACGCCGATCACCGCCGCCTCGGCGACCGCCGGGTGCTCGCACAGCGCCTTCTCGATCAGCGCCGACGACATGTTTTCGCCGCCGCGGCGGATGACGTCGCGCTTGCGATCGACGAAGTAGAGCCAGCCGTCGGCGTCGAGCGTGCCGAGGTCGCCGGTGTGGAACCAGCCGTCGCGCAGCGCCTCGGCGGTCTGCTCCGGATCGCGGAAGTACTCCGCCATGCGGTGCGGCGAGCGGATGACGATCTCGCCCGGCGCGCCCGGCGGCTGCTCGCGTCCCTCGTCGTCGAGGATCGCGATCGTCACCCCCGGCACCGCCGGCCCGGCCGAACCCTGGCGCGGCGCGGCGTCGAGCGGGGTCATGGTCACCACGCCGGCGTCGGTGGAGCCGAAGCACTCGGCGACGCCGGCGACGCCGAAGCGGCGGATCACCTCGTCGCGGATCGGCGCGCTGCCGAGACCGAGGATGACCCGCAACGGGTTGTCGCGCTCGAGCGGGCTCGGCGCCTGGCGCAGCAGGATCGCCAGAATGGTGCCGAGCGTGTACAGCACCGTCGCGTGCACCTCGTGCACCAGCGGCCAGAACTCCGAGGCGCGGAACGCCTTCGGAAAGGCGACGGTGGCGCCGGCGGTGAGCGCGGTGGTTACGGCGCCCCAGGCGTTGCCGTGGAACAGCGGCGTCACCGCCAACAGCGTGTCGTCGGGGCCGACGCCGAGCAGGTCGATGAAGTGCTGCGCCGCGCCGCCGGTGCTGCCGTGGCGGAAGAGCACGCCCTTCGGACGTCCGGTGGTGCCCGAGGTGTAGAGGAGGGTCGACCCGTCGTCGACCGTCAGCCCGACCTCGAGCGGCTCGGGCGAGGCGGCGGCCAGCCGCGCCGCGAAGTCGATGTCGGCCGCGGCGCCGATCGCCGCCAGGCGCGCGCCCGCCGGCCGCGCCAGCTTCGGCGCGGTCAGCGCCGCGATGCCCGTGGCGTCGGTGAGGATGATCCGCGGCTCGGCGTGGCCGAGGATGTAGCTCAGCTCGCCGGCGCCGAGCGCCGGATTGATCGGGTGCAGGATGGCGCCCGCTTTGAGCGCGCCGAACGCCGCCACCAGGTATTCGATCGAATTGCCCATGCCGAGTGTCACCCGGTCGCCCTTGACGACGCCGAGCGCCGCGAAGGCGCGCGCCGCCTGGTTGGTGAGGCGCTCGAGCTCGCCGTAGCCGACGGCGCGGCCCTCGTGGCGGATGAACGGGTGGGCGCCGCGCGTCGCCGCGCGCGCGGCGATCAGCTCGGTGATCAGCATCGCCGGCTCAGGCCATCGTGCCGCCGTCGCAGACCAGGACGGCGCCGTTGATGGTGCGCGCCTCGGGCGAGGCGAGGAAGGCGATCGAGGCGGTAACGTCCTCGACCGTCGACAGGTTCCCCGGCGGCGGCGGCGAGTAGTACGCCAGCAGCTCGCGCTCGAAGTCCTCGCGCGGAATGAAGCCGGCGATCAGCGGCGTCATGATGCCGCCCGGCGCGACGCAATTGGCGCGCAGGCCGCGGCTGGTGAATTCCAGGGCCAGCGAACGGGTCAGGCTGATGAGGGCCGCCTTCGAGGCGCTGTAGGCCGAGCAGTAGGCGTGGCCGCGCAGGCCGGCGATCGAGGCGACGTTGACGATGTTGGCGCCGGACCGCCGCAGCAGGTGCGGCAGCGCCGCCTGGGTGGTGTGGAAGGCGCCGGTGAGATTGACCGCCAGGGTGCGGTTCCACTCCGATTCGTCGATCTCCTCGAAGCGCGCGGCGCGGCCGATGCCGGCGACGTTGACCAGGACATCGACGCCGCCGAAGGCCTCGACCATGTGCGCGACCGACGCCGCCACCGAATCGGCGTCGCTCACGTCCACCACCGCGCCGAGGGCGTCGCTGCCCGCGGCACGCAGGGCGTTCACCGTCTCGACGACGCCGTCGCCGTTGACGTCGACCGCCAGCACCCGCGCGCCCTCGCGCCCGAAGCGCTCCGCCGTCGCCTTGCCCAACCCGGATGCCGCGCCCGTGACGTACACCGCGCGGCCCTCGAATCGCCCGCTCATGCGGTCGTGCATAGACGCTGGCCCGGGCAAAGACAAACACCTGTTTGTGTGGTCCGCCGGCGCCGGGCGGCCATGACCGCGCATTGAAAGACCGCCGCCGCCGTGATTGCTGACGGCCGATGACGCCGCTGCAGCATCTCACGCTCCTCGATCTCTCGCGCCAGCTCCCCGGCCCCTTCTGCTCCACCATGCTGGCCGACCTCGGGATGGACACGCTGGTGGTCGCGAACCCCACCGATCCCTTCGGCACCGGCATCCCGTTCATGGCGCGCAACAAGCGCAGCATGACGCTGAATCTGAAGTCCGCGGCCGGGCGCGAGCTCTTCCTCCGCCTCGCCGACCGCGCCGACGTGCTGCTCGAGGGCTTCCGCCCCGGTGTCATGCAGCGCCTGGGTCTCGACTACGCGACGCTGTCGGCCCGCAACCCGCGCCTCATCTACTGCGCCATCTCCGGCTACGGCCAGGACGGGCCGTACCGCGAGCGCGTCGGCCACGACGTCAACTACCTCGGCTTCGCCGGGGTGCTGAACTTCATCGGCCGCGGCGACGGGCCGCCGGTGATCCCCGGCGTGCAGATCGCCGACATCGGCGCCGGCGCCCTGATGGCGGTGATCGGCATCCTCTGCGCCGTCATCGCCCGCCAGCACACCGGCCGCGGCCAGATGGTCGACATCGCCATGCTCGACGGCGCCGCGCTGTGGAACGTGTATCCGGTGCTGTTGCACCTCCTCGGCCAGGCGCCGCAACGCGGCCAGACACAGCTCACCGGCCACCACGCCTGCTACGCCGTCTACGAGACCAGCGACGGCCGCTACGTGACCGTCGGCGCCTACGAGCGGCCCTTCTGGGCGACGCTCTGCCAGTGCCTCGGCCATCCCGAGTTCATCGACCGCCAGTGGGCCGAGGGCGAGGAGCGCGAACGCATGCTGGCGACCTTCCGCGCCATCTTCCGCACCCGGACCCAGGCCGAATGGCTCGCCGAGCTCGGCGAGCGCGACATCTGTTTCGGCCCGGTCAACGACGTCGAGCAGATGCTCGCCGACCCGCAGCTCCGGCACCGCGGCATGATCGTCGATCAGCCGGACGGCCCGCCGACGCTCGGCAACCCGGTCAAGCTGTCGGAGACGCCGCCGGCACTGCGCACGCCGCCGCCGACCTTCGGGCAGCACACCGACGAGGTGCTGCGCGAGCTGGGGCTCGACGCGGCGGCGATCGCGCGCCTGCGCGACGAGGGCGTGATCGGGTAGCCGCTCAGCGGAAGGACGCCAGCGCGGCGGCAACGGCCTCGGCGCCGTCGACCGGCGGCGGCGGCGCCGCCGGCGCCGGCATCGACCAGGCTCCTTCGAGCGCCGCCCGCCAGCGCCCGGCGCGCAGATCGGCCGGGTCGATGAAGGCATGGGCGAGGTGCGCTTCGATGCCGGCCACCAGCACGTCGTATTCGGCGAAGCGGCCGCGCGCCGTGTAGACGATCGGCGTGCGGTTGGCGATGCACTCGGCGACGATGCCGTACCCCGGCTTGGTCAGCACGGCGTCGGCGGCGCCGACCAGATCCTCATAGCGCACGCCGGCGGCGCGCAGCTCGTCGGCGCCGAGCACGCGGCAGCCCGCGCTCTCGACCGCCGCGCCCGCCGTGCCGACCACGGTCACGCCGTCGAGCGCCGGCAGCCGATCGAGCGCCAGGCCGATGCCGCCGAACGACACCAGCACCAGGCGGCGGTCGCGCGGCAGGCCGAGGCGCGCTCGCGCGTCGTCGCGCGCCAGGGTCGCGCGGCGCGCCACCAGGGGCACGTCGCGGATGCGCGGGAAGGCGGCGAGGTCGCCGTGCAGCGGCAGGCGGCAGAGCAGCGTCGCCCGCGCGTAGGAGCGGCGCAGCGCCGCGACCAACGGCGCGAATGCCGGCCGGTCCGCGGCGTAGTCGGCGTAGATCCAGTCCCAGGAGAAATTGGTCATCGCCACGCCCGGCACGGCGAGCGCGGCGGCGACATCGAAGGCCAGCGCCGGGATGTCCGCCAGGATGAGGTCCGGACGCCAGTCCGACAGCGCCGCGACCTCGCCGGCGATCAGCGCCGCGCGCCGCGATTCGATCGCGGCGTACGCCGCGGCGGTGGCGTCGATGTCGATCGTCAGGCTGTCCGACTGCACGGCGCCGACGTCGAGGCGGCAGTCGGCATACCTCAGCTCGCCGCCGAGCGACTGCTCGAAGAACCACGGCGGCACCGTGGAGCGCACCATGATCGCGACGTCGGACACCCGCCGGCGCAGCGCGCGCAGGACTTCGCACACCCGGCTGGCGTGTCCGAAGCCGTGGCCGGAGACGTAGGCGACGAGCCGCATCGTCGAGGCATAGCTCCCGAAGGCGACGATTTCACCGGGCAGACGCGGAGGAGCGGAGGATTCGCGCGGTCGCCGTTGCCCCGCGCCCGCGGGTGCAGGCTTCTCTTCGGCTGCCGAGTGCGTCATGACGCCGTCATGGCGATCGCCTGTTTCACCTTCGACAACATGGGCGAGGCGGCGGAGGTCGGCGCCGGGCGTCGCGCCGGACCGATGCCGGACGGCGAAGAGCCGTCGCTCGCCGTGGGCTACCCGGCGCTGCTGGCGCTGCTGGCCCGCCGCGGCGTGCGCGCGACCTTCTTCGTCGAGGGCTGGAACGGCATCCATCACCCGGCGGCGGTGCGCGCCATCGTCGCGCACGGCCACGAGCTCGGCATGCACGGCTGGACGCACGAGGCGTGGAGCGAGCTGGACAGCGACCGGGAGGCGACCCTGGCGCGCCGCGCCACCGACGCCCTCGAGCACGCCGCCGGCGTGCGACCGCGCGGCTTCCGCGCCCCCGGCGGGCGGCGGACCGCGCACACGGAGGCGATCCTGCAGCGCCTCGGCTACGCCTACGATGCGAGTCTGGGCGACGGCATGACGCCCTCCCGCCTACCCGGCGGCCTGGCGCAGATTCCCTTCGTCTGGCCCGGCGTCGACGGCTTCCACTACCTGGGCGACGCGCCGGCCGCGCCGGCGGCGGTGCGCGACGCCTGGATCGGCGCCCTGCGCAAGGCGGCGGCGCGCGACGGGCTGTTCCTGACGGTGTGCCATGCGTTCATCACCGGCACCGATCCGGAGCGCGTGCGGGCGCTGGAGGCGGTGATCGACGCAGCCCAGGCTGCTGGGCTGACCATCGCCACCGCCGGCGAGGTCGCGGCGCGCCTGCCGGACTGAACGCGTGGCACGAGTTGTCGCCCCGGCGGCGAGACACTAAGATCGCCGCCGCTGCCCGGAGGGAGGATGCCATGAGCGAACCGAAGATCGCCGATCGCCTCAACCACGTCGCCTATCTCACCAACGACACCGGCGCGACCTATCGCTTCTACACCGAGGTCATGGGCTTCAAGCTCGTCGCCGCGGTGCGCGGCGACTACGATCCCGAGTCGAGCGCCCACCGGCCGCACCTGCACACCTTCTTCGCCATGCGCAGCGGCGAGGTGATCGCCTTCTTCGACATCGAGGGCGTCGAGCGGCCGAAGAAGGACCACGCCCCGACCTGGTCGCGCCACCTGGCGATGAGCGTCGACTCGCACGAGGAGCTGCTCGCCTGGCGCCAGCGCCTGCTCGACCACGACGTGCCGGTGACGCCGGTGGTCGACCACGACGGCGTCTGGTACTCGATCTACTTCCCCGACCCCAACGACGTCCTGCTCGAGCTCACCTACCAGGCGCGCGCCCTGACCGACGCCGACGCCGAGCAGGCGGCGCGGATGGTCGGCGAGTGGACCCAGGCGCGCGGCCAGCGGATGGCGGTGCACTGACTCCGGCGGCGCGCTGGCTGTCCGGATCGCCATGGCGAACCGCCGGCGCCTGACCGTCCGGCGGCGCGCCGAGCGGCTCGCGTGGCGAGCGCAGGCCGTGGCGCGCGGCGACGGGGCTACGTCTCGAACGACGGCCCGACGTACTCCACCGGCTGCGGCAGCATCGGGATCATGCTGCCGCCGGCGGTGAAGCCGCCGTCGACGACCATGGCGGCGCCGGTGACGAAGCTCGATTCGTCGCTGGCGAGGAACAGGGCCATGGCGGCGATGTCCTCGGGATAGCCGGCGCGCGGGATCGGCTGCAGCACCGCCAGCAGCGGCGTCAGCGCCTCGGCGCCGCCGGGGAAGCGCGAGGTGAGCAGCGGCGTGTGGATGCCGCCGGGGCAGATGCAGTTGACGCGGATCAGGTCCTTGCCGAGCTCGAGCGCCGCGCTGCGCGTCAGGTTCACCACCCCGGCCTTGGCGGCGCTGTAGGCGTGCGGACCGGCGCCGCCGCGCAGGCCGGCGACCGACGCGGTCGAGATGATCGAGCCGCCGCCGGCGGCGCGCAGGTGGGGAATGGCGTGCTTGATGCCGAGGAAGACGCCGCGCAGCAGCACCGCCTGGGTGCGGTCCCAGTCCTCGACGCTGGTCTCCTCGAGCGGCCCGATGGCGCCGCCGAGGCCGGCGTTGTTGAACACCGCATCGAGCCGGCCGTAGGTCGCGACGGCGCGTTCCATCGCCGCCTGCACGTCGGCCTCGCGGCTGACGTCGACCCGCTGGAAGGTCGCCCGCCCGCCGCCGGCGGCGATCGCCGCCACCAGCTCGTGGCCGCCCGCTTCGTTGAGATCGGCGACCACCACCGCCGCGCCCTCGGCGCAGAAGCGCTTGACCGTCGCGGCGCCGATGCCGCTGGCGCCGCCGGTGATCACGGCCACCTTGCCGTCGAGTCGTCCCATCATGCCTCCAGGTGCGGCCGTCGCGGCCGCGGCTAGTCCGCGCTAGCGGATGCCCAACTTCTCTCGCTGGCGCCGGCGGGCGGCGCGGCTCTCCGGCGCCGACCACACCGCCGTGGCGCGCGCCGCCTCGGCGGGGGTCTCAGCGCCGACGCGCGCCAGCGCCGGCGCGACCAGGCGCGCCTTGGCGTGCGCGTAGGCATCGCGCGGGAATCCCCCCAGGCGGGCGGCGCGCCGCAGCACCGTCTCGGCGAAGCGGTCGGCGGCGACGAGCTCGTCGACCAGGCCGAGGCGCGGGGCCTGGCTGGCGGGATAGAGCGACGCGCCGAGCAGCAGCTCGCAGACCCGGGCGTGGGCCAGCCGCAGGGCGACGATCTCGTACGCCACCAGCGGGAACGAGGCGCCGATCGCCACCTCGTTGAGCCCCACCTTGTACTCGCCCTCGACGCCCAGCCGGTAGTCGCAGGCCAGGACGAGCACCAGGCCGCCGGCCGTCGCGTGGCCGTTCAGCATCGCCAGCGTCGGCTTCGGGAAGCCGAGCAGGTCGACGTGGGCGTCGCGATAGAGCGCGTTCATCCGCGCCGTCGCCGCCTCGTCGCGGCGCGGCGCGGCGAGGTCGAAGCCGCCGCTGAAGAACCCGCCGGCGCCGGTGAGGACGACGGCGCGCACGGCGTCGTCGCCGCGCGCCGTCGCCAGCGCGGCGCGCAGGTCGCGCAACAGGGACTCGTCGATGGCGTTCGCCGGCGGGCGGTCCAGGGTCAGCAGGCGGACACCGCCCTCGTGATCGGTGGCGCGGACGGTCGACATGGGACGCGAACGAATCACATTTGCCCGCGGCGGCAAAGGCGCCCGCCGCTCAGTCGAACCGCACCGCCGCGTGCTCCGCGTAGAAGCGCGGCCCGTAGATGTCCCGGCCGCTGAACAGCAGCGGGTCGGTCGCCGTCGCCAGCATGGCGCAGACGCGGCCGGGGTTCTCGACCGGCAGGCCCTTGCTGGCATCGAAGCCGAACTCGGCGAGCTCGAGCGCCATGCGCTCGGTGGCGACGAAGCCCGGCATCAAGCCGATGACGGCGACGTGGTCGGCGCGCAGTTCCTTCGCCAGGCCGGGCACCATGCGATTGAACGCGGCCTTGCTGAGCGAGTAGCCGAGGCCCCAGCCGCCCTGGCCGATCGGCGCCTCGATCTCGCGATCGCCGGCGCTGGAGGTGATGTTGATGACGATGCCGCCGCCCTGGCGGCGCATGCTCGGCAGGCAGAGCTTGATGAGCTGCAGCGGCGCGATGACGTTGCAGAGCAGCATCTGCTCGATCAGCTCGACCGGCGTGTCGACGAAGGGATCCATGTGCCCGGGGCCGATGTAGCGGCCGTTGTTGACCAGCACGTCGATGCGGCCGAAGCGCGCCAGCGCGCCGTCGACCGCCGCCGGCCAGTCGGCGCGCACGGAGAGATCGAGCTTGATCACCGCCGCGTCGGCGCCGAGCGCTCGCGCCTCGGCCGCGGTCCGCTCGAGCGTTCCCGGTAGCGGATCGGTCGCCGATTTTCGCACCGTCGACGAGTGCTCGTAGCGCTCGTCGCCGGTGACGGTGCGGGCGGTGAGCACGAGGTCGAACCCGCGCCGCGCCAGCTCGAGCGCGCAGCCGCGGCCGATGCCGCGGCTGGCGCCGGTGATGAACGCCACTTTTTTCGCCGCCATGCCCGCACCTCTCATGGATTCGGGGCCGCCGCCGACTTGAGGGGCGGCGGACAATGATCTATTCGCGCCCTACGTCGTCACCGTCCAGGGGGTCGAATGAAGGTCGTCGTCGATTGGGATCTGTGCGAAGCCAACGCCGTCTGCATGAAGGTCTGTCCGGAAGTGTTCGAGCTGCAGCCGGACGATACGCTGCTGATCAAAGAGGAGCACCCGAGCGAGTCGCTGCGCGCCAAGGTCGAGGAAGCGGTCCGCCGCTGCCCGCGCCAGGCGATCTCGATTCAGGAGGACTGAACACGGACGGCCAGGGCCTCGGGGCGCGTCCTGGCCCTTCGTGCGCTTCGTGTCTCAGCTCGGCCGGACGGTGATGCCGCCGTCGACCGGGATCACCGTGCCGGTCAGGTAGGCGCCGGCCCGCGACGCCAGGAAGAGGGCGATGCCGGCCATGTCCTCCGGCTCGCCGATGCGTCCCAGGGGGACGCTGGCGCGGATGGCATCGCCGAAGGTGCGCAGCGTCTCCGCCATCATCTTGCTCTCGAACGGCCCGGGGGCGACCGCGTTGACGGTGATCTGCTTCGCCGCCAGCTCGACGGCGAGGACGCGCGTCAGGTGGTGCACCGCGGCCTTGCTCGACGAGTAGGCGTAGGTGTGCAGCACCGGCACCCGCAGGCCGTCGATCGAGCCGATGTTGATCACCCGCGCCGGGTCGCCCGGCGCCGCCGCCGCCTCGAGCTGCGGCAGGCAGGCGCGGGTGAGGTGGAAGATGGACTTCACGTTCAGCGCCAGCACCTTGTTCCAGGCGTCGTCCGGGTACTCCGCCATCGGCGCGCCCCAGTTGGCGCCGGCGTTGTTGACCAGGACGTGCAGCCTCGATTCGCGCCGCGCCAGCTCGGCCGCCAGCCGGTTGCACTCGGCTTCGCTGGAGAGATCGGCGGGCAGCGAGTGGCAGGCGCCGAGCGTCGACAGCTCGGCCGCGACCTCGTCGCAGACCTCGCGCTTGCGCGAGGAGATGTAGACCGTCGCCCCGTTCTCGACGAAGCCGCGGGCGATCATCAGGCCGATGCCGCGCGAGCCGCCGGTGACCAGGGCGACCTTGCCGGCGACGGAAAACAGATTCTTCACCAGATGCCCTCCTCGAACATGCCGTCGAGCTTGGCGGCGCGACGGCGCAGGATCTCGCGCTGCTCCGGATGGGTGAGGATGTAGAGGTCGCCGCGGTCGACGGCGCGGACGACGCGGCGCGCCACCTCGTCGGCGGCGATGACGCCGCCGGCCATGGCGCTCGCCGGCGGGGCGGCGATGTCCTGCGCGTTGCGCAGCTCGCGCGGCCGCATGCGGACGGTGTTCTCGTTGATCGCCGTGTCGACGATCATCGGGCACAGCACGCTGACGCCGATGCCGTGCGGCGCCAGCTCCCGCGCCATGCTCTCGCTGAGGCCGACGACGGCGAATTTCGAGGCGCAGTAGATGCCGAGCCAGCGCATGCCGACCAGCCCCGCCATCGACGCGGTGTTGATCACCTGTCCGCCCTGCCCCTGCTCGATGAGCAGCGGCACGAAGGTCTCGACGCCGTGCACGACGCCCCAGAAGTTGACGTTCATGGTGTAGACCCAGTCGCGGTGCGAGGCGGTGTGCATCTCGCCGAAGGTGGCCACGCCGGCGTTGTTGCAGATCACGTGCACGGCGCCGAAGTGCCGCCGCGCCGCCGCCGCGAGCGCCTGCACGCTCTCCAACCGGGTCACGTCGGTGGGCACCGCGAGGACGCGGGCGCCCTCCCCCTGCAGCTCCGACTGGGCGCGCAGGAGGCCCGGCTCGTCGAGATCGGCGAGGACGAGCGCGGCGCCGCGCTGCGCGAAGGCGCGCGCCATCGCCATGCCGATGCCGCCCGCGCCGCCGGTGATGACCGCCACACGGCCGTCGAACTGATCCATGCGCGGAGCGCTAGCACGCGCGTCGCCGCGGCATCAACGCATGCAGGACGCGCACCCGGGACGCGCCGGCCGGGCCGCGGCCCGCGCGCGTGACTCGGCGGGCGGCCCGGGGATAAGAGCGGCGCATGGACACGCTCAAGACGATGACCTACGCGGTCGACGGCCGCATCGCCCGCATCACGCTCAATCGCCCGCAGCGCGGCAACGGCATCACCCTCGACCTGCCGGTGGAGCTGGCGCGGTGCGTCGAGCGCGCCGACCTGGATCCCGCCGTGCACGTCATCGCCCTGTCCGGCAACGGCAAGGGCTTCTGCGGCGGCTACGACCTGGTGGCCAGCGCCGAGCAGATGCTCGATACGCGCGCCGCGGGCGGCGGCGAGCGGGCGTTCGCGCCCGCGGGCTCGCCGCTCGATCCGCGGGTCACCGCCCGCAACCACGACCCGACGCGGGTGTGGGACCCGGTGATCGACTACCAGATGATGTCGCGCAACGTGCGCGGCTTCATGAGCCTGTTCCACGCCAACAAGCCGGTGGTCTGCAAGGTGCACGGCTTCTGCGTCGCCGGCGGCACCGACATGGCGCTGTGCAGCGACCTGCTGGTGATCGCCGAGGACGCCAAGATCGGCTACCCGCCGGCGCGCGTCTGGGGCTCGCCGACGACCGCGGTGTGGGCCTTCCGGATCGGCATCGAGAAAGCGAAGCGGCTGCTGTTCACCGGCGACTGTCTCGACGGCCGCGAGGCCGTCGCCTGGGGCCTCGCCAGCGAGTGCGCGCCGCCCGACCAGCTCGACGCGCGCTTCGAGACGCTGCTCGGGCGCATCGCCCGCATGCCGATCAACCAACTGGTGATGATGAAGCTGCTGGTGAACCAGAGCGTGCTGGCGGCCGGGCTGCCGACCACCCAGATCCTCGGCACCGTCTTCGACGGCATCACCCGCCACACCGCCGAGGGCTACGCGTTCCAGCAGCGCGCGGCCGAGGCGGGCTTCAAGCAGGCGGTGCGCGAGCGCGACGAGCCGTTCGGCGACGCCGGCCCGTCGACGTTCAAGGGCTGACGTCGGCGCGGCGCCAGCGGCTCTTGATCGTGAGCTGGCAGCGCAGGTTGCGGGCGCAGCCGAGGGTGGTGACGCGATAGCGGAAGGTGGCGGTGCTCGGGCTCGTGCGCAGCGAGACCGCCAGATCGCCCTCGACGACCACCAGGCAACTGCCCTCGGAGTCGCTGGCGGAGAAGGTGTCGCGCAGCACGCCGGCGGCGTCCACGCTGGCGATCTCGACCTCACCGGCGCCGTTCTCGATCGTCGCGGTCCCGTCGCGCTCGCTGATCCGATAGGTGCCCCCCTGGCTGCCCAGCTCGCCGCGGATCGCGTCGTTCACATCCTTCGGGCAGGTGGAACCGGAGAGTCGCGCCATGTCCTCGATCCAGGTGCTGACCACCGCGGTCCGGGTCGGCGTCGCGGTGACGGTCGGGGTGGTCGTCGGCGGCCGCGCCGTGGCGGTCGGGGTGGTCGTCGGCGGGCGCGTCGGCGGCGGCGGACAGGGCCGGCAGGCGCAGAGCGCGTTGCCCACCGCGGCGACGAGATCCGAGACGCCCGGCCTGCCAGCGCCGCCGGGGAGGATCGCCGGACAGGCGGCGAGCGGCGCGCCGCCGAGGGCGATGGTGACCGCGGTAATGACCTCGTTGACGGTGACGCGCCCGTCCCCATCGCAATCGCCACCGCAGGCCTGTGCCGCGCTCGGTGGCGGGTCCGGCGCGGCGCCGGCGATCAGCAACGCTCCCGCGATCAGCAGCGTGCGCATGGCGCCGCTTCCTACCGCCGATCCCCGCCCGAACGCCAGACAAACGGTTGTTTGACTTCGCGCGGAGGCGCAGGCTACGAGCCGAAGGTCTGACGCTTCGACGAGGGGGACCGTGGGTATGGGTAACGTGCGCTTGACCGCATTCGCGCTGCTGCTGGCGGGGCTGCTGGCCCCGGCGACCAGTGGCCGGGCCGCCGCCGCCGAGGCGGCCGATCTGAAACCCGGCGTCGTGCTCGGGCCGGACAATTGGCAGGCGGCGAAGGACCTCTTGCCGCCGCCGATCCTGAAGCACTACGAGAGCGGCGAGTACAAGAACGTCATCGTCGACTATCCGGTCGGCTCGGCGCGCTGGGAGGCGCCGTGGAAGGCGGCGACCGAGAAGAACGCCGGTCAGCTCGACGTCGACGACGTCGGCACCGTCATCCTCAAGGGCAGCGGCCAGCAGCCCGACTACCTGTACGGCATCCCCTTCCCCACCATCGATCCCAACGACCCCAAGGCGGCGGTGAAGATCGTCTGGAACCAGTTCCTCGCCTACTGGGCGGGCGGCAGCTCCTTCAACGTCACGCGCGTGACCATGCTGCAGCCGAAGGGCATCGACCGCGACATCCACGCCGACGGCTACTTCAACTTCTGGGACGGCCAGGACGAGAAGTACCGCAAGCCCAATCCCAACAACCTGCAGAGCCAGTTCCTCGGCGTCACCACCTATCCGACCGACCTGCAGGGCACGGCCTCGCTGTCCTGGCGCTACCGCGACGCGAACAAGCGCGACTCGGTGTGGGCCTTCGTGCCGGCGCTGCGGCGGGTGCGCGCGGTCAGCCCGGCGAACCGCTCCGACGGCTACCTCGGCTCCGACATCAGCGGCGACGACGGCTTCTTCTTCGACGGCAAGCCGGAGGACTTCGACTGGAAGCTGATCGGCAAGCGCGACGCCCTGCGCATCGTCGACCCCAACAACGTCAAGGGCGACCTCAAGATTCCGCCGGCCCCCGGCGGCGGCTTCGAGGTCCTCACCTCGGACAACAAGCCGATGGCGGGCTTCGAGGATCCGAGCTGGAGCGGCGTCTCCTGGGCGCCGATCGCCGCCGGGCTCGCCAAGCGGCCGGTGTGGGTGGTCGAGGGGACGCCGAAGGACCGCTACTACCTCTACGGCAAGATCGAGCTGTGGATCGACGCCGAGACCTGGGACGGCTCGTGGAACATCAAGTACAACTGGCAGGGCGACGTGGTGCACTCCTACCAGACGATGGCGCGCGTCAATCAGGAGGCCGCCGACGGCGAGATGATGCCCGCCGCCACCCAGGTGTGGGCCTGCGCCGAGAATTTCAAGATGAACCGCGCCACCCTCGGCGGCATGCGCGCCAACCCCAAGGCGCCGTTCTATCGCCGCATGCCGATCGACCCCAACATCTTCGACTCGCAGGCCCTGGCGCGCTACGGCAAGTGACGCCGCTCGCAGCGAGGAATCCATGGACGCCGTGCGCGCGCTCGCCAAGCAACTGTCCAACTGGGGGCGTTGGGGTGCCGACGACGAGCGCGGCACGCTCAACTTCATCACGCCCGAGGTCGTGAAGCGCGCCGCCGGCCTGGTGCGGCGCGGCCAGGTGTTCAGCCTCGGGCTCAGCTTCGGCGCCGAGGGACCGCAGATCGGCCAGGGCGGGCGGGTGAATCCGCTGCACCTGATGACGGCGGTCGACCAGAAGCTGCCCGGCGACTACCCCGACGGCTTCCGCTACGCCGACGACGTGATGGTCCTGCCGCTGCAGTGCGCGACGCAGTGGGACAGTCTGGCGCACGTGCACTACGACGGCCAGCTCTACAACGGCCACGCGGTGGCGACGACCTCGTCGGCCGGCGCCGCGCGGTGCGGCATCGACAAGGTCGGTCCCGGCGTGGTGTCGCGCGGCGTGCTGCTCGACATCGCCCGCCTGAAGGGCGTGCCGCGGCTCGCGCCGGGCACGGCGATCACGCCCGCCGACCTCGAGGCGGCCGAGCAGGCGCAGCAGGTGCGCGTCGAGCGCGGCGACGTCCTGCTGGTGCGCACCGGACACCTGAGCGTCTTCACCGCCGACGGCGACCGCGTCGGCTACATGCGCATGATGCCCGGCCTCGGCATGGCCTGCGCCGCCTGGCTGCACGCCCGCGAGGTCGCGGCGGTGGCGTCCGACACCAACTCGGTCGAGGTCATCCCCTTCGAGGATCCCAAGACCCCCCTGCCCCTGCACCTGCTCGCCCTGCGCGACATGGGCCTGACGCTGGGCGAGATGTTCGCCCTCGACGGCCTGGCGGAGGATTGCGCCGCCGACGGCGTCTGGGAGTTCCTCTTCACCGCCCCGCCGCTGCGCATCAGCGGCGGCATCGGCTCGCCGCTCAATCCGCTGGCGGTGAAGTGAGGCCACGGATGGTCACAGATGGCCACGGGTGAACACGGATCTTCCCCCATCGCCCCTCAGCGGGGCCGGGGCGGGGATCCGTGTTCACCCGTGGCCATCTGTGTTCATCCGTGTCTCAGGATGGAGCGCTCCACCAACGCCCGCATGCGCGCGACCACCTGATCGCGCGACGACTTCATCCCGCCCGCCACCCAGTCGGCCAGCAGCACCTGATCGAGGGCGCTGAACACCTTGGCGAGGAAGGCCGGGTCCTCGTCGACGAAGACGCCCGCCGCGACGCCGCGGCGCATCAACTCGGCCTGCAGGGCGTGGATCTCGCGCCACAACTGGACCTGCGCCTCGCCGCTCATCGAGGGGCCGAGCACCCACGAGGTGCCGAGCCGCAGGTGCATGCGCAGGAAGTGCGGATGGGCGAGGAAGTAGTCGATGTACGCCTCGCTCAGGCGCGCCAGCGCGCCGCCCGGATCGCCGTCCGCCTGCGTGCTGGCGCGCGCCACCTCGAGCAGGTCGGCGCCGCGGGTGTCGAGGATGGCGCGGAAGAGATCGTCCTTGCTGGCGAAGATGGCGTAGATGGTTCCCATCGACACCTCGGCCAGCTTCGAGATGTCCTGCAACTTCGCGTTCTCGAAGCCGTGCTCGGCGAACACCCGCTCGGCCGCCTCGAGGATGTGCTGGCGGTAGACGTCGTTGCGCGCCTGCCGCGCCTTGTCCTGCAGTCTCCCGCCCGCCACGCGCGAACCCTAGCAACAGAGAATTCAATTGACAATTCAAAAGTTCGAATGCTAGTTCGATCTCTCGCAATCAGCACTGCGCGGCCGTTCCACCGCGGTCGCCACCATTCGGGAGGGCACCGCCATGGAGTTCGGCATTTTCTCGCAGATGCACACCCCGCACGACGACACCGAGCAGTCGCGCTTCCGGCGCGAGGTCGAGGTCGCCGAGGCCGTCGATGCGGTCGGCTTCAAGTACGACTGGTCGCCCGAGCACCACTTCCTCAAGAACTACTCGCACCAGCCGGCGCCCGAGGTGTTCCTCACCTGGGTGGCGGCGCGCACCAGGCAGATCCACGTCGGCACCGCGATCACCAACATCACCGCCAAGGTGAACCACCCGGCGCGCGTCGCCGAGCGCATCGCGACGCTCGACCATCTCTCCGAGGGCCGGGTCGAGTTCGGCACCGGGCGCGGCTCGTCGTCGGCCGAGTGGGCCGGCTTCGACATCCCCAGCGCCGCCGAGACCAAGCCGATGTGGCGCGAGTCGCTGGAGGAGATCCCGCGCATGTGGCGCGACGAGCCCTACGAGTTCGAGGGCCGGTACTTCCGCATGCCGAAGCGCGACGTGCTGCCGAAGCCCTACTCGAAGCCGAACCCCCCGTTCTGGCTCGCCTGCTCGAGCCCGCCGACCTTCGCCGAAGCCGGCGAGCTCGGCCTCGGCGCCCTCTGCTTCACCTTCGGCACGCCGGAACAGATCGCGCCCCTGGTCAAGGCCTACAAGGACGGCATCAAGCGTTGCACCAAGCCGATCGGCGGCTTCATCAACGACAACATCGCCGTCACCACCAACATGTTCTGCCTGCCCGACGGCGACGAGGCGCGCCGCCTCTACTGCGGCGCCCGCACCGAGTACTTCTCGCAGCTCTTCTTCAGTTGGCTCGACTCGATCCCGCGCCCGCCGCAGTTCCCGAAGGAAGGCCCGGTGCCGCCGCTGCCGGCACCCACGGTGCCGGAGCTGAAGGCCGGCCTCGCCGTCGGCGGCCGCCAGATCGGCTCGCCGGAGGAGATCATCCCGGTGATCAAGATGTACGAGGCCATCGGCGTCGACCAGCTCATCTACTCGCCGCTCACCATGACGCTCGACCAGAAGCACGTCCTGCGCTCGATCGAGGCCTTCGGCACGCAGGTGCTGCCGCACTTCGACAAGGATCCGGTGCACAGCACGACGCGGATGCGGGAGGCGGCGGCGCGCCAGGCGGCCTGAGCGGAGAGGCGGTCACGCTGTCGAGCCGTTGGCCGTTGGCAGCCGGCGCTCCGGTGCGAGCCCGAGTCCCGACCCCCGACAGGCAACAGCCCAACTCCGTGATGACCTAGCCGCGTGGCTGCCCGACGGCCCAACAGCCTGGCTCCGAACTGATGCACACCATCGACAAGGTTCTGATCGGCGGCACCTGGGAACCCGCCGAAGCGGGAACGTACCCCATCGTCAATCCCGCGACCGAGGAGATCGCCGGCGCCGCGCCGCAGGCGTCGATCGAGCAGGTGCGGCGGGCGGCGCGGGCGGCGCGCGAGGCGTTCGAGCGCGGGCCGTGGCCGCGCCTGAGCGGCGCCGAGCGCGGCGCCCTGTTGCGCCGGGCGGCGGAGCTGTTCGAGCGCGAGAAGGCGTCGCTCGTCGACCTGACGATGGCGGAGACCGGCGCCCTGCGCCCGGTCGCCGAGGCGCAGCAGGTCGGCGCCGTCGGCGCGCGCCTGGCGAAGTACGCGGCGCTGGCCAGCCTGCCGCCGGAGGAGCCGCTGCTGCCGATCCCGACCCGCCAGGGGCCGGGCGTCGGCAACGGCATGGCGGTGCGCGAGCCGATCGGCGTCGTCGCCTGCATCACCCCCTACAACTTCCCGATGACCAACTGCGCCGGCAAGGTCGGGCCGGCGCTCGCCTGCGGCAACACCGTCGTCGTCAAGCCGGCGCCGGTCGACCCGCTCGCCGTCGCCGAGCTCTGCCGCATGATCGACTCGGTGCTGCCCCCGGGCGTCGTCAACTTCGTCTGCGGTTCGGCGCCCGAGATCGGCGCCACCCTCTGCGAATCGCCCGACGTCGACATGATCTCCTTCACCGGCAGCACCGCCGTCGGCTGCCAGATCCAAGCGGCGGCCGCGAAGCGGATGCAGCGCACCCTGCTCGAGCTCGGCGGCAAGTCGCCGAACATCATCTTCGCCGACGCCGACCGGCAGAAGGCGCTCGCCAGCGCCATGAGCGTGTGGACCTTCCACACCGGCCAGATCTGCATCGCCGGCACCCGACTGCTGATCGAGGAATCGATCTACGACGAGCTCACCGCCCAACTCGCCGCCGCCGCGCCGCGGCTGACGATCGGCCCGCCGACCGCAGCCGGCGTCGTCGTCGGCCCCCTGGTCTCCGCCGGCCAGCGGGAGCGCGTCGAGCAGTACGTCGCCAAGGGCCTCGAGGAGGGGGCCACCCTCGCCTGCGGCGGCCGCCGGCCGCCGCACCTCGCCACCGGCTACTACTACGAGCCGACCCTGTTCACCGGCGTCACCAACCACATGACCATCGCCCGCGAGGAGATCTTCGGCCCGGTGCTCGCCGCCATTCCCTTCCGCGACGAGGCGGAGGCGATCGCCATCGCCAACGACTCCGACTTCGGCCTCTACGGCTACGTGTGGAGCGGCGACCTCGCCCGCGGCCTGCGCGTCGCCCGGGCCCTGCGCACCGGCACGGTGCAGATCAACGGCGCCCCGGTGAACGGCGACGCCCCCTTCGGCGGCTACAAGCTCAGCGGCATCGGCCGCGATGGCGGCACCTACGCGCTGCACGCGTACAGCGAGCTGAAGTACATCGGATGGGTATCGTGAAGAAGCATCTCGCCGCCGAGACGCAGCGACGCGGAGGCGGCCTGTTGAGGCGAAGCGTCCGCGTCTCTGCGTCGCGGCGGTGAAGGGATTTCCATGAGTTTCGACACCATCATCAAGGGCGGACAGGTGGTCGACGGCTCGGGGTTGCCGATGCGCATCGCCGACGTCGGCATCAGGGACGGGATCATCACCGACGTCGGGCACCTCGACGGCGCCAGGCAGGTGATCGACGCCGATGGACTGACGGTGATCCCCGGCATCGTCGACGCGCACACGCACTACGACCCGCAGCTCTCGTTCGAGCCGTTCGCCACGTCGTCGTGTTTCCACGGCGTCACCTCGGTGGTCGCCGGCAACTGCGGCTATTCGATCGCGCCCTGCCGTCCGGCGGACCATCCCTACCTGACGGCGCTCTTCGCCAAGGTCGAGGGCATGACGCCGAGCGTGCTCGAGCAGGGGCTGCCCTGGGACTGGGAGAGCTTCCCCTCCTTCCTCGACGCCCTCGACACGCGCCTCGGGATCAACATGGCGTGCTACGTCGGCCACTCGGCGCTGCGCCGCTACGTCATGGGCGAGGCCGCCTGCGAGCGCGCCGCCAGCGCCGACGAGCTGGCGCGCATGCAGGCGCTGGTGCGCGAGGCGATGCACGCCGGCGCCGCCGGCTTCTCGACCTCCCTCTCGCCCACCCACGTCGACCAGTTCGACCAACCGGTGCCGTCGCGCCGCGCCGCCTACGAGGAGGTGCGGGCGCTGGTCGAAGCCACCGGCGAGGGCGGCGCCGGCAGCATCTGCTTCCTGCCCGGCAGCGCGGCGCGCGGCCTCGACGAGACCGACCGCGCCCGCCTGATCGAGCTGGCGCGGCGCAGCGGCCTGCCGATCGTCGTCCAGGGCATCACCAAGCGGGTCGGCAATCCCGCGCAGTGGGCCGACTCCGTCGCCTTCCTCGACCAGGCGCGCCGCCAGGGCGCGGCGATCTTCTCGGTGCTGCGCACGCAGCCGTTCATGCGGCCCTTCAACTGGCAGCGCGGCACCAGCCTGTACGACGGCGTGTTCGAGTGGCGCGATCTCTCGGCGCTGCCGCCGGCCGAGCGCCTGGCCCGCCTGCGCGATCCGCAGCGACGTCCCGCCCTGCGCGACGCGTTCGACCACCCCAACACCGACGGCAGCAAGGGCTCCACCCTGCCGCCGCCGCCGCTGGCCAACGTGTACGTCGATGTCAGCCGCGCCGACCCCGCCGCCGTCGGCAAGAGCCTGCCGCAACTGGCGGCGGAGCGCGGCACGCACCCCGCCGACGTCATGGCCGACCTCGCGATCGCCGATGACCTCGAGACGCAGTTCCTCTGGAACAGCGAGAACGACGCCTGGGCGGCGGCGAATGCCGAGGCGCAGCGCAACCCGCACATGATCATCGGCACCGGCGACGGCGGCGCCCATGCCGACCGCGACGACGGCGCCGAGTGGTCGACCTACTACATCCAGTCGTGGCTGCTGGGGCGCGGCATCACCACCCTCGAAGAGGGCGTGCGTCGCATCACCCATCTGCCGGCGATGATCTGCGGCATCAAGAACCGCGGCCTGATCGCGCGCGGCTACGCCGCCGACCTGGTGCTCTTCGACCCCGCCCGCCTGCGTCTCGGCACCAAGCGCCTGGTCGCCGACCTCCCCGGCGGCGAGGCGCGCTGGCAGGTGAAGCCCGAGGGCATCGAGCGCGTTCTGGTCAACGGCCACGTCATCGTGGAGCGCGGCGAGCTCACCGATTCGAGACCGGGACGCGTGCTGCGCGTCGGCAATCCGAAAGCATGAGGAATCCTCACCGCAGAGGCGCTGAGACGCGGAGAGCTCGGCGATTGAGTGCACCCTCGATTGATGGTTTTCTCCGCGTCTCAGCGTCTCTGCGGTGAAAGGATTGGCATGAAGGCGGCGGTTTTCTATTCGAGCAGCAAGCCGATCGCGATCGAGCAGGTCGACGTGCGCGATCCCGGCCCGGGCGAGGTGCGCATCAAGATCATGGCGGCCGGGCTCTGCCACTCGGACCTCAGCGTCATCGACGGCACCATTCCCTACCCGGTGCCGGTGGTGCTCGGGCACGAAGGCGCCGGCGTGATCGAGGCCGTGGGCGTCGGCGTGCGCTCGGTGAAGGAGGGCGACACGGTGATCGTATCGACGCTCTCGCATTGCGGCCGCTGCGCCAAGTGCGACGCCGGACACCCCACCGAGTGCAAGAACGCCCCGAGCCCGAAGGACGCCAAGCCGTTCACCGTCGGTGGCCAGCCGGCGTTCCAGTTCGCCAACGCCTCGGTATTCGCCGAGTACACCGTGGTGCGGGAACAGGGGGCGATCCTCATCGACCCGCGGGTGCCGTTCGACCGCGCGGCGCTGATCGGCTGCGGCGTCATGACCGGCTTCGGCGCCGTGGTGAACCGCGCCCGGGTCGAGACCGGCTCGACGATGGCGGTCTTCGGCGTCGGCGGCATCGGCCTCAACTGCGTCCAGGGTGGGGTGCTGAGCGGCGCCGCCAAGATCATCGCCGTCGACGTCATGCCGCAGAAGCTCGAGTGGGCGAAGCGCTTCGGCGCCACCCACGTCGTCGACGCCTCGCAGAGCGATCCGGTCGCGGCGGTGAAGGAGCTCACCGGCGGCGGCGCCGACTACAGCTTCGAGTGCGTCGGCAACGTCGCGGTCATCAAGCAGGCGCTGGAGGCCATCGGTCCCGGCGGCTCGATGGTGATCGTCGGCGTGCCGAAGGTCGGCACGTCGTACGACTTCGTCGTCCACGCGCTCTACCAGAACAAGTCGATCCTCGGCTGCCGCTACGGCGCGGCGCGCCCGCAACGCGATTTCCCGATGCTCGCCGACCTCTACCTGAGCGGTCGCCTGAAGATCGACGAGCTCATCACCCGCCACTATGCGCTGGACGACTTCGACCACGCGCTCGACGACCTGCGCGCCGGCCAGCTCGCGCGCGGCGTATTCTCAATGGCTTGAGCCCGCAGATGAACACGGATGGCCACAGATGAACACGGATGCATCTGTGTTCATCCGTGTTCATCTGCGTTCATCCGTGGACTGATCTCTATTGGAGGTACTGACGATGGGTCGCTTCGGTTACCAGGTGATTGACGCCGACGGACACGGCGGCGAGCTCGAGGACTGGCGCAAGAACGTGCCGGCGGAGTGGCAGCCGCGGTTGGCCGAGTATCGCGACCGCATCGCCAAGCACTACGCCAAGCTGGTGCTGCCCGGCGGCGGCACGGCGCGCAAGGGCGACAAGTTCGACATGCGACCCGGCATGACCGATCCGGTCGAGCGGCTGAAGGACATGGACCTCGAGGGCATCGACGTCACCGTCAACTTCCCCGGCGGCGCCGGCGAGGAATGGGCGATGCTCGATCGCGACTTCGCCATCGCCCTCTGCCGGACGATGAACGACGCCAAGCACGAGTTCGCCAAGCACGACCCGACGCGGCTGAAGGCGCTCGCCAAGGTGCCGATGATCGACCCCGAGGCGGCGGCCGCCGAGCTGCGCCGCGCCGTCACCGAGCTCGGGCTGGTCGGCATGGTCTGCCCGCAGCACATCCGCGACAAGAACCTCAGCCACCCGAGCTTCGACGTCGTCTGGCAGACGGCGCAGGAGCTCAACGCCACCGTGTGCATCCACGGCGGCGGCCAGGCGCCCGACCAGTTCCCGATCGGCGTCGACCGCTACCACACCCGCCTCGAGGTGCACGCCATGACGCACCCGATGGGCAACATGCTGGCGCTGATGTCGATGATCATCGGCGGCGTCATCCACCGCTTCCCCACCCTGCACGTCGGCTTCATGGAATCGGGCTGCGGCTGGCTGCCGTTCTGGCTCGAGCGCCTCGACGAGCACTACGAGCTGATGTCGGAGCAGGCGCCCGCCATCGACCGCAAGCCGAGCGAGTACTTCATGGACGGCCACTGCTACATCTCGTGCGAGCCCGACGAGCACATGCTCAAGCAGGTCGTCGAGCTGATGGGCGACCGCAAGATCGTCTACGCCTCCGACTACTACCACTGGGACTGCGCCTTCCCCGATACCGTCAAGCTGATCGCCGAACGCACCGACGTCAGCGACGCGACGAAGAAGCGGATCCTGTCGGAGAATGCGCGGGAGTTGTATCCGCTGGTGAACTAGGCAGGTTGCTGGTTGTTGGTCAGAGCGCGCGAATCGAGCCCCACCCTCTGACCAACAACCCAACAACGTCACAACCGAACAACCGCTCCCCATGCCCATCGACCTCAACGAGCTCCTGACGCCCGCGCGCAGCGCGGTGCTGGTCATGGAATGCCAGGAGGGCATCGTCGGCGGCGACGCGGCCCTCGGCGCGCTCGGCGACGCGGTGCGGCGGCACGGGACGATCGGCCAGATCGCCCGCGTGCTCGCCGCCGCGCGCGCGGCGACGGTGCCGATCTTCTATCTCACCGTGGCGCGGCGGCCGGACTCGGCCGGCGGCGCGGCCAACTGCCTCCTGTTGGCCCTGGGCCGCAAGGGCGAGCCGCTGCTCGTGGGTTCGCCGCGCCAGGCGGTCGTCGCGGCGCTGGCGCCGCGCGACGGCGACTGGATCGTCAACCGCTTCCACGGCGTCACCCCGTTCCACGCCGGCGAGCTCGATCAGCTCCTGCGCAACCTCGGGGTGACGACCGTCGTCGCCACCGGCGTGTCGGTCAACATCGGCATCACCGGCCTGACCATCGAAGCGGTGAACGCCGGCTACCAGGTGGTGATCCCCAGGCAGGCCGTCACCGGCACGCCCGACGACTACGTCGATGCCGTCTTCGCCAATACCCTCCGCCTCCTCGCCACCGTGACCAGCGTCGACGACGTCGTCGGCGCGTGGCAATGACGTCGCCGTGCGCCCCCGCGCGCCCGCGTGGTGATCGTTGATGTTCTCCCTCGCCGCGATCAACGAAGCGATCGCCGACGCGATCCCCGATCGCGAGGCGATCATCTCCGCGACCCGCCGCCTGACCTGGCGCGACTTCCGCGAGCGCTCGCGCCGGCTCGCCAACCTGCTGCACCAGGCGGGGCTCGGCTGCCATCGCGAGCGCGCCGGGCTGGCGCCGTGGGAATCCGGGCAGGACCACGTCGCCCAGTATCTCTACAACGGCCACGAGTACCTGGAGTCGATGGTCGGCTGCTACAAAGCGCGCTGCGCGCCCTTCAACGTCAACTATCGCTACGTCGAGGAGGAGCTGCGGTATCTCCTGGCGGACGCGCGGACGACTGCGATCATCTATCATGCGAGCTTCGCCCCGCGCCTGGCGGCGGTGCTGGCCGACCTGCCGCCGATGGCGCTGCTGCTGCAGGTCGACGACGGCAGCGGCGAGCCGCTGCTCCCCGGCGCGCGCGACTACGAGGCCGCCCTCGCCACGGCGAGCGACGCGCCGCCGCCGGTGACGCCGCACGAGGACGATCTCTACATCCTCTACACCGGCGGCACGACCGGCATGCCGAAGGGCGTGCTGTGGCGCCAGCACGACATCTTCTTCGCCGCCATGGGCGGACAGCTCCCCGGCGGCATGGGCACCGTGCAGTCGGTCGCCGAGATGGTCGAGCGGGCGCCGATGGGCTCCTACATCCGCTCGCTGCCGGCGCCGCCGTTCATGCACGGCGCGGCGCAGTGGTCGTCGTTCATGATCCTGCACCAGGGCGGCACGATCGTCCTGCCGCGCAACACCCGGGCCCTCGACGCCGACGACATCTGGCGCACCATCGAGCGCGAGAAGGTCGGCACCCTGTCGATCGTCGGCGACGCCTTCGCGCGGCCGCTGCTCGACCAGCTCGACAAGGGCTCGTACGACCTCTCCTCGCTGACCATCCTCGGCTCGGGCGGCGCCATCCTCTCGCCGCCGTTCAAGCAGGCCTTCCTCGACCGCCTGCAGAATCTGATGATCTTCGACGGCTTCGGCTCGTCGGAGACCGGCGCCCAGGGCGCGACCCTGACCACCAAGGGCGACGCGGTGGCGCCGTCGTTCCGGATGGATCCGGACACCTGCGTGCTGGACGAGGCCCTGACCCGCCGCCTGGCGGCCGGCGAGCAGGCGGTCGGCTGGCTGGCGCGCACCGGCTGGCTGCCGCTCGGCTACTTCAACGACGCGGCCAAGACGACCAAGACCTACCCCACCGTCGCCGGCACCCGCTACGCCGTGCCGGGCGATCGTGCCCAGGTCGCCGCCGACGGCACGATCATGGTCTTCGGCCGCGATTCGGTGTGCATCAACAGCGGCGGCGAGAAGATCTTCGCCGAAGAGGTGGAGAAGGCGCTCAAGCACCACCCGGCGGTGTACGACGTGGTGGTCGCCGGCGCCCCCAGCGAACGCTGGGGCGAGCAGGTGACGGCGATCGTCCAGTTCCGCCCCGGCGCGCGCGCCGCCGATGCCGAGCTGCTGGCCGAGGCGGCGAAGCACCTGGCGCGCTACAAGCTGCCGAAGGCGATCGTCCCCGTCGACCAGATCGTCCGCTCCGCCAGCGGCAAACCGGACTATCGCTGGGCGAAGGCGATCGCCGCCGGCGGCGACTGATCCCTCCTCTCGCGGCGCGGCGGCGCGCCGCCGGCGTCTCACGCGCCGTCGGGGATCTCCGGCTCGACGAGCTGCGCCAGGAGCAGCAGCGAATCCTGCCACCCGAGGTAGCAGGATTCGGGCGGGATGACGTCCGGAATGCCCTCCTGCACGACCGTCAGCTCGGTGCCGCAGGACACCGCCCGCAGGGCGACGGTGATCTGCATCTCGCCCGGCAGGTTCGGATCGTCGAAGCGGTCGCGGTAGCGCAGGCGTTCGTGCGGCACCAACTCGACGTACTCGCCGCCGAAGGAATGGCTCGAGCCGGTGCTGAAGTTGGTGAACGACATCCTGTAGGAGCCGCCGACACGCGCCTCGTGGTGATGCACGGTGGCGGTGAAACCGTTCGGCGGTAGCCACTTGCACATGGCGGCGGGGTCGAGGAAGGCCCGGTAGACGCGCTCGGGCGTCGCCCGCAGCACCCGGTGGAGTCGGACGGAATTCGACATGGACGGCACTCTCCGCGAGGTGGATTGGACCCGTGGGTCACCACCTCGTCGCGCCAGCGCCGGCGATTTCGACACGCCTCGCGGCCCCGCATCCGATTCTACCCGCCCACCCCCCGCTCACGGCGCCATCTCGCAGTGATTGAGCGGCGGCACGCTGCCGTAGAGCGCCCTCGTCAGGAGACGCGGCGTGCCGGTGGGCGCGCCGACGTAGATCGAGCTGCCGGTGTCGGTGTTGGCGACGTCGCTGTAGCAGTTGGCGAAGAATTCCTGTTGGCAGGGATACGGCCCGACGATCTGGAAGCCGGGGCCGGCGCCGGGAGCCGCGACCGAGATCGGGCACGAGCACATCACCTGGTTCGCCTTCAGCTTGCGCGCGAAGCCCGGGAAGCGGCGGCCGCTGGTGCTGGTGAAGCAGAAGCCACCGTCGCACTGCGCGTAGGCGCCGTCGGCGGTGTCGCCCGGGCAGGTGTAGAGCGCCTGGGTGCCCCCGGCTCTCACCGACGACGGCAGGCTGTAGGTGCTCAGCATGTAGCCGTTGCCGAAGCCCTTCTTGTCGACCGCGCAGGCGTCGCCCTCGGCCAGGGTGAAGGGCAGGCTGATGCTGTCGCCGAACTTCACGTCGCAGGCGCAGTACGCGACCTGGTTGTAGACCAGGCAGCGCGCCGTGGCGCAGAGCGCGTAGCGCTGCTTCTTGCAGATCACGAACGCGCCATCGCCTCCTGCCGTCGCCGCGCCGCAAGTCACGAACGCCACCAACAGCGCGGCCAGTCCGCTGCTCCGCACACGCCTGCTCATCATCTTCCGACCTCCTGCCCGGCGGGTCGTTGCCGGGTCGCAGGGACGACAGCAACGCAGGTGCCGTCGCGACGCGTGCGGGTCGGCAGCGCCCCGCCAGGCGCTACGGGACGTCAACTCGGTAGCGATCAGCCGCCGAACGACGCATCTCCGGCGCCCGGCCGCGGATCAGTTCGCCGAGTACCCCTTCCACGTGTGCTGCGGCTGCATCTCCAGCGCCTCGGATGGATAGGCCCCGGGCTGGTTCGCCACCGGACCGCGGAGTGGATCCAGGTTGCTGCGCGGCACGGTCAGCGGCTGGACGGCGCGCCCCTCCGCCGCCGGGCGGACCACCACGGGGTTCGCCCGCGGCGGCGCCACCTCGGCGGCATGCGCCAGGCCGGCAGCGAGCAGCAGCGCGGCGGCGGGAACGAGCGGGCCCATGAGATACGTCATCGGTCGGACCTCCGTGCGCTCGAGGGTGAGCAAACCGAAGGCCGGCGCGCTCCGCCATGCGCTCGCGCACGGCACCGCGCGCCGATCCGGCCGGCGGCGCCACATCGGCGACGCTGCGGGCAGCGTCCGTCACGGCGCCGGCCGCGCGCCTCTTCGGCCAGGCCGTCACGATCGGGAGGGTTGACGGCGGACCGCCCGGTTTTCGACGACGGCCGCCACCCCCGGCAGATGGACACGGGGCGCACGGGGGCTGGCATGTAAGCTGCTCAGTTGCCTGCCCGAATGCTGACGGAGGCGATGCCGCAAACGACCAGCGGGGCGTGCGAAGCGATGAACGACGCCGCAGCAGGGGAAGCGATCGTGGCCGGGGGCGACGCGCGGGCCGACGGCGAGGCCAGCGCTCGCCTGTTGATCGTCGACGACAACGAGATCAACCGGCGCATCCTCGCCGGCATCCTGCGCAAGGAGGCGTGCACGCTGCGCACCGCGCGGGACGGCGCGGAGGCGGTGGCGCTGGCCCGGGCCGAGCCCCCCGACCTCATCCTGCTCGACATCATGATGCCCGGGAAGGACGGCTACGAGGTGTGCGCCGACCTCAAGACCGACCCGCGCACCGAGCACGTGCCGGTGATCTTCCTCTCCGCCCTCGCCGAGACCGCGGACAAGATCCGCGGCCTCGAAATGGGCGCCGTGGACTACATCACCAAGCCCTTCGACGCCGGCGAGGTGCTGGCGCGGGTGCGCAACCAGCTCAAGATCCAGCGCCTGACCGATGATCTGCGCCGCGCCAATCGCGGTCTGCGCGCCCAGCAGGCGCTGATCGACGCCGACCTGCGAGCCGCCGCCGTCATCCAGCAGTCGCTGGTGCCGGTGGCGCCGCCGCCGCTGCCGGCGATCGCCGTCGCCTGGCGCTTCATCCCCTGTCAGCGCATCGGCGGCGACCTGTTCAACCTCGTCCCCCTCGGTCCCCATCATCTCGCCGCCTACGTCATCGACGTCAGCGGCCACGGCGTGCCGTCCGCCATGGTCACCGTCTCGCTGTCGCAGTTCCTCTCGCCGCAGGCCGGCCGACTCTACGATGGCGACGCCGGCGTGCCGGCCGCCCCCGGGGAAGTGCTGCGCCGACTCGACCGCGAATACCCGATCGAGCGCTTCGACAAGTTCTGCACCGTCGCCTACGCGCTGCTCGACCTGCGCGACGGCCGCCTGCGCTACGCCGTCGCCGGGCATCCCTGCCCGCTGCTGCAGCGCCGCGCCGGCGCCATCGAGGTCCTCGACGCCGGTGGGCCGATCATCGGCCTCGGCGCCGGCCTGTCGTTCGATGACGGCGAGACCCGCCTGGCCGCCGGCGATCGCCTGGTGCTCTACAGCGACGGCATCACCGAGCACGCCGCCGCCGACGGCGCGCTGTTCGGCGACGAGCGGCTCCGCGCCGTCCTGGCGGCCTGCCGCGGCGCCGCGCCGGACCGCGTCTGCGAGCACGTGCTGGCGGCGCTGCGCGCCCACGGACACCCGCGCGGCGCCCCTGCCGGCGGCGACGCGCCGACGGCGCTGGGCGTGCCGCACGATGACGACATCACCCTGTTGACGCTCGAATATCGCGGCCGCCAGGCCGCCTGATGCCGCTCGAGGAGGATTCCGACATGGATCTCGTGGAATGCGCCGATGGCAAGGTCCTGGTCGCCCGGACCAGCGAGTCGCGCGTCGACGCCCGCATCGCGGGCGAGTTCAAACAACAACTGCTCGCCGCCGTCGACTCCGGGCATGGGTTGATCGCGCTCGATCTCTCGAGCGTCGACTTCATCGACTCGAGCGGCCTGGGCGCCATCGTCTCGGCGCTCAAGCACCTCGGCGATCGCGGCGACCTGGTGATCGTCGGCGCCAAGCCGGCGGTGCACAACCTCTTCCGCCTCACCCGCATGGACAAGGTGTTCCGCATGTACGGCGGCGAGGCGGACGCCATCGCGGCGCTGTTGCACTGAGCCGATGCGCTCCGGCGCCGTCACCCTCGCCATCGCCAGCTCGCTGGACGACGTGTTCCTGGTCGGCGCGGCGCTGCATGGCATCGCCGTCGAGGCGGGGCTGGACGAATGGCGCGCCGCCCAGGTCGAGCTGGCGGTGGTCGAGGGCGTCAACAACGCCATCGAACACGCCTACGCCGGCCGGCCCGACGAACGCGTCGAGGTGCGGGTCGGCGTGTCGAGCGGCCGCCTGACGATCGAGATCGCCGACTGCGGCATCGCCATGGCGTGGGACGACGCCTGTGCCGCCGCCGCGGCGCGCCTGAGCGCGGATCCGCTCGCCGATGGCGGCCGCGGCCTGCTGATCATCCGCGAGGTGATGGACGAGGTCGGCTATCGCAGCGACGCCGGCCGCAACGTGCTGCGGCTGACGAAGCGCATCGACCATGTCAATGGCGGCTGAGCGGCGGCGCTGTTCCACCGCGCCGCGCGGTGCGGGATGACGACGCCCGCCGCCACCACGTCCGCCGCGGTCGCCGCCGCGGCGGGAGACGCCGCCGCGCCGACCGCGGACGGCACCCGCCGGTTGATGATCGGCTATTTCGCCCTGGTCGGCGGCTTTCTCCTCTTCATGATCGCCGGCCTCCTGGTGCACGGCCGGCTGACCGCGATCCAGAACGTGACCGCGCGCGACAACGAACGCTGGGCCAGCCGCCAGGCCGACTACGCCGAGCTCGGACGGCTGGCGGCGCGCCTCAATTCGCCCGCCAACGACGTGTTCGAGACCAACGATCCGGCGCGCGAGCAGCAGGAGCTCGACCGCGCGCTGCGCGCCTTCGGCAGCGCGCTGGCCGCCAGCCAGGCGGAGCTCGCCGCCGAGCAGGCCGTCGCCCCGCCGGGCGACCAGGCGCTCCGCCTGCGTCTGCGCCGCCTGCGCTCGCACCTCGACGCGATCGCGATGGCGGCGGGCGCCATGGCGGACCAGGCCTCGCGCATTCTCGCCTTCTTCCGCACCGGCCAGCTCGACGGCGCCGGCGCGCACATGGCGCGCATGGACCGCGAGCACGCCAAGCTCGCCGATCAGGTCGCCGGCATGGGCTACACCGTGCGCGAGATCCAGGTGCTCGGCTTCGCCCGCGCCGCCGGCCTCGGCCACCGCCTCACCCTGTTCGAGTACGGCCTGGCGGCGATGACGCTGTGCTTCCTCGCCGGGGTGCTGGGCTACGGCGCCACCATCGCCCGCCGGCTGCGCCGCGCCGCGCTCGATCGCGAGCGCGCGCTGCGCGAGGTGCGCGCCAGCGAGGCCCGCAAGGCCGCGATCCTCTCGTCGGCGCTGGACGCGATCGTCACCATCGATGCCGCCGGCAACATCACCGAGTTCAACCCCGCCGCCTGCCGGACCTTCGGCTGGTCGCGCCAGGCGGTGATCGGCCGCGAGCTGGCGGAGGTGCTGATCCCGACCGACCAGCGCGCCGCCCACCGCGCCGGCCTCGGGCGCGTGCTCGCCACCGGTGAGGGGCGGGTGCTCAACCAGCGCCTCACGGTCAGCGCGCTGCGCGCCGACGGCCGCACCGTGCCGGTCGAGCTCGCGATCACCGCCTTCGACGACGGCGGCCGGCCCGGCTTCTGCGCCTACCTGCGCGACATCTCGGCGCGCCTCGCGGTCGAGCGCGCGCTGCGCGACAGCGAGGCGCGGCTGCGCAGCGTCGTCGACACCGCCACCGACGCGATCATCACCGCCGACGACCACGGCATCATCCAGTCCTGGAACGCCGCCGCGGTCCGCATCTTCGGCTACGCGCCGGAGGAGGCCGTGGGCCGCAACGTGGCGATGCTCGCGGCCGCGCCGCACGACGCCCGGCACGATGCCTACCTGCGCCGCTACCGCGACGAAGGCACCGCCCACATCATCGGCGTCGTCCGCGAGCTGGAGGCGCGGCGGCGCGACGGCACCGCGATCGCCGTCGAGCTGGCGGTCAACGACGTGCCGCTCGAACGCGGGCGGATGTTCAGCGCCATCGTGCGCGACATCACGGCGCGCAAGCAGGCCGAGGCGGAGCTGCACGCCGCCAAGGAGGCGGCCGAGGCGGCGACGCGCGCCAAGTCGCTGTTCCTGGCCAACATGAGCCACGAGATTCGCACCCCGATGAACGGCGTGGTCGGCATGACCAGCCTGCTCCTCGACACCCCGCTCACTCCCGAGCAGCGCGAGTTCGCCACCACGATTCGCGCCAGCGCCGACGCGCTCCTCACGGTCATCAACGACATCCTCGACTTCTCGAAGATCGAATCGGGGCAGCTCGACCTCGACGTCCACGCCTTCGACCTGCGCGAGTGCCTCGAGGGAGCGCTCGACGTCGTGGCGCCGCGCGCCGCGGCCAAGGGCATCGATCTCGCGTATCACGTGGACCCGTCGGTGCCGGCGGGATTGATCGGCGACAGCTCCCGATTGCGCCAGGTGCTGGTCAACCTGCTCGGCAACGGCGTCAAGTTCACCGAGCGCGGCGAGGTGACCATCACCGTCGGCGCCCGCCCCGCCGCCACCGCGGGCGCGATCGAGGTGGAGTTCCGCATCGCCGACACCGGCATCGGCATTCCGGCCGAACGCATGGACCGCCTGTTCCAGTCGTTCAGCCAGGTCGACCCGACGACGACGCGACAGTACGGCGGCACCGGGCTCGGGCTCGCCATCAGCCGGCGCCTCACCGAGCTGATGGGCGGCCGCATCTGGGTGACCAGCACGCCCGGCCAGGGCTCGGTCTTCTCCTTCACCGTCGTCGGGCGCGCCACCGCGGGCTCGCCCCAGCGCCACCTCGGCGCCGCGCCGACCATGCTCGCCGAGCGGCCGATCCTGATCGTCGACGACAGCCCGACCAACCGCCGCATCCTCGCCCTGCAGACCGAGTCCTGGGGCATGCGTCCGCGCCTCGCCGCCTCCGCCGCCGAGGCGCTGCGCGAGATCGACGCGGGAGAGCCGTTCGCGCTGGCGCTAGTCGACCTGCAGATGCCGGACATGGACGGCCTGGCGCTGGCGCGCGCGATCCGCGCCCGCGGCCGGCCCCTGCCGCTGGTGCTGCTCAGCTCGCTGGGCAGCCGGATCGACGGCGGCGAGTTCGCCGCCACGTTGACCAAACCGGTGAAGCCGTCGCAGCTCTTCGACGCCATTCTCGGGGTCCTCGGGCAGCATGCCGCGGCGCCGCCGCCGGCCCACCGCGACGTCCACTTCGATCGCGACCTCGCGGCGCGGGCGCCGCTGCGCATCCTCCTGGCCGAGGACAATCCGATCAACCAGAAGGTGGCGCTGCGCGTCCTCGGCCGGCTGGGCTATCGCGCCGACCTGGCGATCAACGGCCGCGAGGTGCTGCAGGCGCTCGAGCGGCAGGCCTACGATGTCGTCCTGCTCGATGTGCAGATGCCGGTGATGGACGGCCTGACGGCAGCGCGCGCCATCCGCGACCGCTGGCCGGAACGGCCGGTGCGCCTGGTGGCGATGACCGCCAACGCCATGGAGGGCGACCGCCAGACCTGTCTCGCCGCCGGCATGGACGACTACCTGAGCAAGCCGGTGCAGTGGGACGCGCTGGCGACCGCGCTGCAGCGCGCGGCGGCGATGCTCGGCGTGGCGGCCGCGCCGCTCGCCACGGGCGCCGACGGCGCGGCGTGACCGCCCCCCTGCCCGGCGCGCGGCGCTCGGCTAGAATCCGGTCGTGACAGCGCGCGCGATCGAGGCGGCCGGGACGCCACGATGACGTGGCAGGCGCACCCGTTCAGCGCCGTGCTGCTGGCCAGCGCCGCGCTCGCCGTCGGCGTCGCCAGGGCGCTGTGGCGCCGCTCGGCGGCCGGTTCGCGCACCTGCGCCCTGCTGATGCTGACCCTGGCCTGGTGGTCGGCGGTGTACGGCATCGAGCTGCTGACCACCACCCGCGCCGCGCAGCTCGCGCTGGTGAAGGTCGAGTACCTCGGCATCCTCGCCGCGCCGCTCGCCTGGCTGGTCTTCGCGCTGCGCTTCACCGGCCGCGACATGGGGCGCGCCGCGCTCGCCGCCCTCTGCGCCGTTCCCGCCGTGCTGTATGCGCTGGTGCTGACCGACGGCCCGCGCCACCAGATGCTCTATGCGCGCGCCGAGACGGTCGAGGTGGGCGGCTACGCCGTGCTGCGGGTCGTCTACGGACCGGCGGCCTGGACCAACGTCGCCTACGCGTATCTCTGTCTCGCCGCCGGCGCCCTGGTCATCGTCCACGCCTTTCGCGCCTCGCCGCGCATCTACCGCCGCCAGGTGGCGGCGCTGCTCGCCGGCGCGGCGGCGCCATGGGCGGTCAACGTCGTCTACATGCTGGGCTTCAGCCCGGGCGTCGACCTCACGCCGCTCGGCTTCACGGTCACCGGTCTCGGCGCGGCCTGGGCGTTGCGCCACGCCCAGCTCCTCGATCTCGTGCCGGTCGCCCGCGATCGGGTGATGGAGAGCCTGCGCGACGGCGTCGCCGTGCTCGACCGCCAGCAGCGCCTGGTCGACTGCAATCCGGCCTTCGCCGCGGCGCTGGGCCGGTCGGTGGGCGACTGCATCGGCATCGCGGCGACGCGCCTGGTGGGCGCCTGTCCCGAGCTCCTCGGGCTGCTCCGCGGCGAGGCCGCGTCGGCGCCGCTCTCCCTCGCGGGCGGGCGGCTCTACGAACCGATGCTGCAGGAACTGACCGACCGTCGCGGGCGCCCCGTCGGGCGGCTGTTGACCCTGCGCGACATCACCGACCGCGGCCGGGTGATGGCCGAACTCACGCGCGCCCGCGACGCCGCCGAGGCCCTGGCGCGCGCCAAGTCCGAATTCCTCGCCACCGTCAGCCACGAGATCCGCACGCCGATGAACGGCGTCGTCGGCATGACCGCGCTGCTGCTCGACACCCCCCTCTCCGCCGAGCAGCGCGAGTGCGTCGACGTGATCCGCCAGAGCGGCGACCAGCTCCTGGCGATCATCAACGAGATCCTCGACTTCTCGAAGCTCGACGCCGGCGGCCTGACGGTGGAGCACATACCGTTCGCGCCGCGGCGCGCGGTCGCGGACGTCGTCGAACTGCTGCGACCGCAGGCGGCAGGCAAGGGCCTGCGCCTCGAGTACCACAGCGCCGCCGCCGTGCCCGCGCTCTGCCTCGGCGACCCGACCCGGGTGCGGCAGATCGCCACCAACCTGGTCGGCAACGCGATCAAGTTCACCGCCGCGGGCACGGTCGTGGTGACGCTGGACGCGACCCCCGCGACCGACGGGGCGCAGCGCCTGCGTCTGGTGGTCCGCGATACGGGGATCGGAATTCCCGCCCATCGCCTTCCCGACCTCTTCCAGCCGTTCAGCCAGGTCGACGCCTCGACCGCGCGCCGCTACGGCGGCACCGGGCTCGGCCTGGCCATCAGTCGCCGACTCGCCGAGCTGATGGGCGGCACCATCGCCGTGGCGAGCGAGGAGGGCCACGGGGCGACGTTCACCGCCGACTGGCTGGTCGGCGCCGCCGCGGCGCAGTCGGAGCCGCCCGCCGACGTCGCCGGCGTGCGCCCCGCCGCGCCCGCGGGCCTGCGCATCCTGGTCGCCGAGGACAATCCGGTGAACCAGAAGGTCGTGCTGCGGATGCTGCAGCGGCTCGGCTACCAGGCCGACGTCGCCGGCGACGGCGAGCGCGCCGTCGCCGCCGCCACCGCGCAGCCCTACGACGTCGTGCTGATGGACGTGCAGATGCCCGGCGTGGACGGCTACGAGGCGACCCGCCGCATCCGGAGCGAGCGCCGTGGGCGCCAGCCGCGCATCATCGCCATGACGGCCAACGCCATGGCCAGCGACCGCGACCGCTGCCTCGCCGCCGGCATGGACGACTACATCAGCAAACCGCTGCGTCCCGACGATCTGCGCGCCGCCTTCGAGCGCATGCGAGAGGCGGCGCGGAGCGCCGCGGCGAGCGAGTCCGACACGCGCCAGCCGGCGCTCAGTTGAGCAGGCCGCTGATCAGCGCCGGCAGCTCGTCGAAGCGATCCTTGCCGAGCACGCCCCGCACCTCGTCCTGTGCCAGGAGGTCGCCCAGATCGTCGAGGCGCCGCCCCGACAGCACGACCACCGGCAGGCTGGGCACGGTATCGTGGACGACCGCCAGCGACCGGCTGATGGGCAGCCGCGGCGCCACCGTATCGCACAGCATCAGGTGCCACTGCTGCCGCCGCAGCGCCGCCGCCAGCGCCTCGGGCGTGTCGACCCGGCACCAGGCGGCGTCGTAGCCGGCCCGGCGCAGCGCCCGCGCCGCCAGGAAGGCGTCCGCGTCGCTGTCATCGACGATCAGGATGTTGAGCGGCGTCGTCATGAGGATCTGATTCGTTTGTAGCAGAGGCGCCACCACGCAAGAAGGCGTTGAATTTCTCTTCCCTGGCGGACGCCGCGGCGCCCGCTGCGGGCAGCGGCGAGCGCCGTGCGAGGAATCGGGTGGCCGCCCGCGCGGCGCGGCGCCGTCGCGCCAGGTCGGATCTCCATCGGCCCTTCGGCGGTGCCGGTTCCGACGGCGCAGGGGCTCCGTGGCACCGATCGCCAAAGGGTTTGCCGCCGCCGCCGACGTCACCGTATGCAGGGCCAGGTCCATCGCCACCCCCGGCGACGACCGGCGAAGAGACGCCGCAATCGCGGCGGGCGCCATCAATTCCATTCTCGCCAGCGGGAAAATGCCCTCTCTGGTCAGGCGGGAAGGAATGGTGGTCCGTGGTCTGTTGCTTGCTGCCTGGCGAGACGACGTGTGGGATGAAGCTGAGCCCTCTGCCGGCGGAGGGCGTCGAGGCAGCGATGAAGGCAGCGGAGCGGCACGCGGGCAGCGCGCCGGGGAGCCCGGGCCATTGAGCGACCGGGCCATGCTGACCACGGGGGCCGGCGGCGCGACCGAGCGCGCTTCCGCGTCTCCTCTCCGCGTCCTGCTGATCGAGGACAGCGAGGCCGACGCGCTCCTGTTGCTGCGCGAGCTGCGCCGCGGCGGCTATGAGACGGCGTGGGAACGCGTCGACACCGCCGCCGCGCTGTCGCGAGCCCTCGAGCGATCCTGGGACGTCATCACCTGCGACTGGAAGATGCCGGGCTTCGGCGCTCCCGAGGCCCTGGCGCTCATCCGCGACGCGGCCGTCGACACGCCGGTGATCATCGTCTCGGGCGAGGTCGGCGAGGAGTTCGCCGTCACCGCGATGCGCGCCGGGGCGTGCGATTTCGTCAGCAAGCAGCGCCTGGCGCGCCTGGCGCCGGCGATCGACCGCGAGTTGCGCGACGCCGAGCAGCGGCGCGCCCGCCGTCGCGCCGAGGCCGCGCTGCGGGCGGCGCAGGAGCGCTACCGCGCTCTGATCGAGAATGCCTCGGACCAGGTCGCCGTGCTCGATGCCAACGGCATCTACCAGTACGTGAGCCCGTCGCACGTCGACGTCTGCGGCTTCACCCCCGAGGAGCTCCTCGGCACGAGCGCCTTCGAGCTCGTGCACCCGGACGATCTGCCGGCGCTGGCCACGCGGCTCAAGGCCGGCCTGCGCGAGCGGCAGTCGTACGGCGTGGCGGAGTTCCGCGTCCGGCACAAGGACGGCTCGTGGCGGGTGATCGAGACGGCGGTGCAGAACCTGCTCGACGACCCGCTCATCCGCGGCGTGTTGATCAACGGCCGCGACGTCACCGCCCGGCGGCGGATGGAGGACACCCTGCGCCTGCAGGCGGCGATCATCGCCAACCTCGCCGAGGGCGTGGCCCTCGTCCGCGCCAGCGACCGCACCATCGTCCATACCAACCCGAAACTGGAGGAGATGTTCGGCTACGGCCCCGGCGAGTTGCTCGGCCAGCCGGCCAGCGTCCTCGAGCTGGCGGACGCGGCGAGCGACGCCGCCGACGACGTCATCGCCCGCGCCCTGCGCGAACGCGGCGAATGGAGCGGCGAAGCCCGCAATCGGCGGCGCGATGGCAGCGAGCTGTGGACACGGGTGAGCATCTCCACCTTCGACCATCCCGACCACGGCGAGGTGTGGATCACCATCCAGAGCGACATCGGCGAGCAGAAGCGGGTCGATGCCGCGCTGCGCCAGAGCGAGGAGCACATGCGGCTCGCCATGGGCGCCGCGCCGATGGGCACGTGGGAGTGGGACCTGACCAGCGGCACGATGCACTGGTCGGACAGCGTCTGGCAGATGCTGGGCCTGAGCCGCGAGCGCACGCGCCCGAGCCTCGACGCCTTCCTGTCGGTGGTCCATCGCGACGACCGGGCCATGGTTCTGCGCCGCATCGACACCGCCCTCGACGACGACGTGCCGGCTCCGACCGAGCTGCGCATCGTGTGGTCCGACGGCTCGGTGCGCTGGGTGTTGGCGCACAGCCGCGTCGTGCGCGACGCCGCCGGGCGGGCGATCCGCACCGTCGGCATCGCCCTCGACATCACCGAACGCCGCCGCGCCCAGGCCGATCTCGAGCACGAGCGCGAGCTCCTGGCGACGCTGATCCGCAGCCTGCCGGACATGGTGTGGATGAAGGACCCCGAGGGCGTCTTCCTCGCCTGCAACGCCGCCTTCGAACGCATGGTCGGCCGGCCGCAGGCGGCGATCGTCGGCCACACCGATCTCGAGCTGTTGGCCGACCCCGAGCTGGCGCGCTTCTTCCGCGAGAAGGATCGGGAGGCGCTCGCCAAGGGGAGCGCCAACACCAACGACGAATGGGTCACCCTCGCGGCCGACGGCCGGCGCGTGCTGCTGGAGACCATCAAGACGCCGGTGCGCGATGCCGGCGGAGCCGTGCTCGGCGTCCTCGGCATCGGGCGCGACGTCACCCAGCACCGCGAACGCGAGGAGCTGCTGCGGCAGCGCGTAGCGCTGCAGACGCAGCTCGAGAAGGTGGCGGCGACCTCGCCGGGCATGATCTGCTCCTTCCGCCTGCATCCCGACGGCAGCAGCAGCCTGCCCTACGCCAGCGCCGCGATGCGCGACATCTGGGATCTCGACCCCGCCGTGGTGCGCGACGACGCGGCGCCGGTCTTCGCGCGCATCCACCCCGACGACGTCGCCAGGGTCCACGCCAGCATCGCCGACTCGGCGCGTGGCATGACGCCCTGGCAGGAGGTCTTCCGGGTGCTCAACCCGCGCCGCGGCGAGCGCTGGGTCGAGGCGCACACCATGCCGGCGCGCGAGGACGACGGCAGCGTGCTGTGGCACGGCATCGCGATCGACGTCACCGAGCGCCGGCACCTGGAAGAGCAGGCCGCCCGCTGGCGGACCGTCTTCGACGCCGCCCAGATCGACGCCGCCTGGGCCGACGCCGCCACCAACACGGTGGTCGCCGTCAACACCGCCTTCGCCCGCCGCCGCGGCTACCGGCCGGACGAGCTCGTCGGCCTGCCGGTGGCGGCGCTCCATCCCCCCGAGGAGCGCGCCGCCCTGCCGGCGCGGCTGCAGCGCATCGACCGCCTCGGCCACCTCACGTACGAGACGGTCCACCAGCGCAAGGACGGCACGCGCTTCCCGGTGCTGATGGACGTCACCGCGATTCGCGACGACGCCGGCGCCGTCGCCTCCCGCGTCGCCTACGCCCTCGACCTCAGCGAGCTGCGCCGCGCCGAGGAGCAGGTGCGGATCAGCGACAGCCGCTACCGCGCGCTGTTCGCGAACATGCTCGATGGCTGCGCGTTGTGCCGCCTGGTCCGGGTGGACGGCGTGCCGCGCGACTTCCTCCACCTCGAGGTCAACGAGGCGTGCACGCGGTTGACCGGCATCAGCGACGTCGTCGGCAGGACGGCGAGCGAGGTCGTGCCGGAGCTCCTGACGCTCGACGCCGCGGTCTTCGACACCTACGCGCGGGTCGTCGCCACCGGACAGGCGGAGCGCTTCGAGACGTACCTGCGCTCGCTGCGGATCTGGGTGACGGCATCGGTGTACGCCGCCGGCGGCGACGACTTCATCGTCGTCTTCGACAACGTCACCGAGGCCAAGGAGGCGCACGTCCGCACCGCCATCCAGACCACCGCCCTGCGCGCCGCCGCCAATGCCATCGTGATCACCGATCGCGGCGGCGCGATCGTGTGGGCCAATCCGGCGTTCACGCGCCTGACCGGCTACGAGCTCGGCGAGGTGTTGGGGCGCAACCCACGTCTCCTCAAGTCGGGCGTCCAGGACGCCCCCTTCTACGCCCGGATCTGGCAGACCATCACCGCCGGCGACGTCTGGGAGGGGCAGGTGGTCAACCGCCGCAAGGACGGCAGCCTCTACACCGAGGAGATGACGATCACGCCGGTGCGCGGCGACGGCGACGCCATCACCCACTTCATCGCCGTCAAGCAGGACGTCACCGAACGGCAGCGCGCCGAGGAGGAGCGCCGCCGGCTGCACGGCGAGCTCGAACAGCGGGTCGCCGAGCGCACCGGCGAGCTCGAGGCGGCGAATCGCGAGCTCGAGGCCTTCAGCTATTCGGTGTCGCACGACCTGCGCGCCCCCCTGCGCAGCATCCGCGGCTTCTCGCAGGCGTTGCTCGACGACTTCGCCTCTCAGCTCCCGGGCGAAGCGCGCGCCCATCTCGCGACCATCCAGGGGGCCGCCGAGCGCATGGGGGCGCTGATCGACGCCCTGCTGAATCTCTCGCGCCTCGGCCGCCAGGCGCTGCTGCGCCGGCCGGTCGACATGGCGCGGCTGGTGCGCGAGGTCCTGGCGGACCTGCAGCCGCTCGCCGTCGGACGCGCCGTGGAGGTCGCGCTCGGCGCGCTGCCGCCCGGCGACGCCGACCCGACGCTGCTCCGCCAGGTGTGGCTCAACCTGCTGAGCAACGCCTTCAAGTACACCACCCCGCGCGCCGTGGCGCGCATCGAGATCGGCAGCCGGCGCGAGCAGGGCGAGGTCGTCTACTTCGTCCGCGACAACGGCGCCGGCTTCGACATGGGCTACGTCGACCGGCTGTTCGGCGTCTTCAAACGCCTGCACAGCCAGTCCGAATTCGAGGGCACCGGCGTCGGCCTGGCGATCGTCCAGCGCATCGTCCACCGCCACGGCGGCCGCGTCTGGGCCGAGGCGGCGCCAGACCAGGGCGCGACGTTCTCGTTCACCCTCGGGCGAACGCCGGCGGGCGACCCGACCGCGCCCGGCGACGCGTTGGACTGAGCCGGCGCCGGCGCCCGCGCCCTAGGCGCCCTCGAGGCGGAAGAGCTCGGCGCAGTTGCCCGCCAGGATGCGGTGGCGCTCCGCCTCGGGAACGCCGGTGAAGGTCTGGTCGATGACGCGGCGCGAATGTGGCCAGTCGGTGCCGTGGTGCGGGTAGTCGCTCGACCACATCAGCGTCTCGACGCCGCAGGCGTGCCGGTTCTGCACCGCGTACGGGTCGTACATGAAGCTCACCTTGCAATTGCGCTGGAAGTACTCGCTGGGCAGGAGGCTCAGATCGCAGCCGGTCCAGTGGCGATTGCGGCGGAATCGGTCGTCCATCTGCTGCAGCAGGTAGGGCACCCAGCCGGCGCCGGCCTCGATGAAGCCGGCGCGCAGGCGGGGAAAGCGCTCGAAGACGCCGGCGAAGATCATCCGCGCGATCACCAGCGGCATGTCGAGCAGGCCGGTGGTCGAGAGCCCGGGCAGATCGCCGCCCTGCTTGCCGGTCGGCGGCGGCGGCGCCGAGCGCACCGAGATCAGGCGGACGTGGACGATCACCGGCACGTCGAGCTCCTCGCAGGCGGCCCAGAAGGGATCATCGGCGGGGGAGCAGGTGTCGCCGGCGCTCGGCCAGCACATCAGCGCGGCGCCGCGCGCGCCCTGGGCGTGGGCGCGGCGCAGCTCGGCGATCGCCGCCTCGACGCCGAGACCCGGGATGTACGCGAGCGGCACCAGGCGGCGGCGATCGGCGGCGGCGAAGTCCTGGCAGACGAAGTCGTTGAAGGCGCGGAAGCCGGCGAGGTGGAAGTCGCGCTCGCGGCTGCGCAGGAAGAGGCCCATCGGGCGGGCGGAGCCGAACAGCACGGCGACGTCGACGCCGTCGGCGTCCATGTCGGCCAGCCGCTCGCGGCCGCGGAACATGCCGGGACGCACCGCGTCGTAGCGCGCGCCCGTCCACTTGATCTCCTCCGGCGCCTTGCCGGCCGCGGTGTAGATGCCGAGCGGCGCCGGCGGCGCGCCGGCGCCGAACTGCCAGGCGTCGCCGCCCTCGACGTCGCGCACCAGCTTCGGGGTGTCGGGATGATCGCGGAACCGCGGCGGCAACCACGTCGCCCAGAGATCGGGCGGTTCGACGACATGCGCGTCGGCATCGACGAGACGGAGGGCGGGCATGCGACGGTCCTTTCTCTTGCGCGACGGCGTGGCGGCCGGAGCTACAGGGCGTACAACTGGCGCGCGTTCTCGGCCAGGATGCGTTGCTTGCTCGCCTCGCTCAGGTCGGTGCGCTCGGCGATCAGCCGCGCCGAGTCGGGGAAGCGGCAGTCCCAGTGGTAGTAGTCGGAGGCGTAGACGATGCGGCGGTCGCCGAGCAACTGGACGGTGGCGGCGAGCGTGCGTTCGTCGGGATCGCAGCCGATGAAACAGCGGCCGTCGAGGAAATACTCGCTCGGCTTGCGGTCGATCCCCGGCGCCTGCTCCGGCATGCGTTCCCAGTGCTCGTCGAGCCGCTCGAGCCAGAACGGCAGCCAGCCGCAGCCCGATTCCATGAAGCCGACCCGCAGCGAGGGGAAGCGGTGCAGGATGCCGCCGACGGTGAAGCACATGATGCCGATCATGTTGCCGAGCGGATGGGTGAGCGCGTGCACCGTCAGGCGGGAATGGAAGCGGTCGACGGCGATCGGCACCTGGTCCGGCGCCTGGCCGCCGCCGTGCAGGCACACCGGCACGTTCAGCCGTTCCGCCTCCGCCCACAACACGTCGAACGACGGGTCGTCGAGGTTCTTGTCGCGCACGTGCTGGCGGGTGACGAGCGCCACCAGCCCGAGCTCGTTGACGGCCCGCCGCAGCTCCGCGGCCGCGGCGTCGGGATCGATCATCGGCACGATCGCGACGCCCTTGAAGCGGTCGGGCGCGTGGCGGTTGAAGGCCGCCTTGGCGTCGTTGAGCGCCCGGCAGACGGCGATCGCCAGCTCGCGGTCGAGCAGCGCCCACTCCTCGCCGGCGCCGCCGGTGAAGTTGACCGTCACGTCGATGCCCTCGAGGTCCATGTCGGCCAGGCGCGCCGCCGGATCGAACATCCCCGGCCGGATCTCCGCCCGGGTGACCGCCGACGTGTTGCGGTAGTGATCGCCCTGGCGGGCGAGACCGCCGCCGGGAATGGCGAGGCGCGCGTAGTGCTGGGTGCAGCGCTCCTTCCAGGCCGCGAGCTTGTCGCCGAGCGCGGCCGGGATGCGCGCCTGCCAATCGGGCAGCTCGCCGCCGTGGCCGTCGGCGTCGATGACGCGATAACCGTTGATGCCCATGCGATGTCTCCTCGTCTGGTGGCGCTCAGGCGGCGGCGGCCAGCGCCGCCTCGCGTTGCCGTGTGGTGCGGTGCACCGGGTCGGTGTCGAACAGCGGCAGCACGCGCCGCCCGAAGGTCTCGATCGAGCGCAGCACGTTCCGCTGGTCCATCGACATCGTCAGCGGCGAGTAGATGAGCTGGTCGACCCCGATCGCCGCGTAGCGGCGGATCACCTCGGCGATCTCCTCCGGCGAGCCGTACTGCGCCGCGCCGCGCGCCAGCCGCTCCTTCAGCTCGGCCGGGGTGGGCGCGGGCAGCTTCACCGGTCCGGTGCGCGGCAGGTGCGGCGGCCGCGGGAACGAGTCGAGCCACTGCAGGAACAGCTCGCCGTAGTGCTCGGTGCGCGCCCGCGCCACCAGATGGCGCGCCTCGTCGCCGTCGTCGAGACAGAACATGTTGGTGGTGACGGCGATGTTGTCGTTCACGTAGGCGCCGATCGGCGTGCGGCAGCCTGCCACCGCCTGCTTGTAGTTGCGCACGTGCTCCGCGATCTCGTCCGGGGCGCCGAAGGTGAAGCAGAGGCAGCCGAGGCCGAGCTCGCCGGCCTCGATGAACGTCTGCGGGCTCGAGCACGCCACCCAGATCGGCGGATGGGGCTTCGAGTACGGCTTCGGCAGCACGTTGCGCTCCGGCATGCGGAAGTAGCGGCCCTGGAAGCTGTAGGGCTCGTCGCGCCACATGCGCGGGATCTGCTCCAGCGACTCGCGCCACATCGGCTTGGTCTCGCTGGCCGCCGGAATGTCGAAGCCCGCCCACTCGGTGGTGGAGGAGCCGCGCCCGGTGCCGAACTCGATCCGCCCCTCGCTCAGGTGGTCGAGCACCGCGATCTGCTCCGCCACCCGCGCCGGATGGTTCACCTTGGCGGTGATGTTGACGATGGCGGTGCCGACGTGGATGCGCCGCGTCCGCGCCGCGACGAAGCTCAGGTAGACCTCGGGGCTCGGCTGGTGCGAGTAGTGGGTGAGGAAGTGGTGCTCCGGCGACCAGTCGTACTTGAAGCCCGCCGCGTCCACGGCGAGCGACACCTCGAGGCTGCGCTTGAAGCGCGTATGCTCGTCCTCGTTGTCCGGCACGTGCATCTGGGAGAAGATTCCGAACTCCATTCAGGCCCCCTTGGCTGTGAACTGTGGTTCGCGCTCTCGAATGGCGGTTCTTCTGCGCCAGGCGCTCGTCGTGGTCGATGACCAATGTCAGCGTTCAGCCTGCTCGACGTCAGCCGAGGGCGGGCGCATCGCCGACGGTGACGGCAGGCGGGTCGCTCGGCTAGAGTCCCCGCGACCATCATGAGCAGACCGAAGTTCATCGACGAGATCGACCGCCTGTTCGAGCAACTGGTGCGCGACCCGTGGGCGCGACCGCACCACCCGCCGCGGCCGCGCGCCGGCGAGACCGAGCTGGCGCTCGCCGTCCCGGTGCGAGCCGGCGAGCGCCAGGACGTATCCGTGGCCATCGAGGAGCACCGGCTGGTGGTGCGCGCCCGGCATGGCGTCGGCGGGCAGGCATCGAGCAGCGCGGCCGAACGCATCGTCGCCCTGCCAGAGGATGCCGACGTGGTCGGCCTCGAGGCCCAGTTCGAGGACGGGACGCTGCACGTCCGCGTCCGCCTGCGCGCGAGGCCGCCGCGATGACCCGCCCTACCCCGCCCGCGACGCCGCTGCGCGCCGCCGATCCGGTGGCGCCGCTGTCGTACGACGCGCTGTGCTACCGGACCACCGCGCCGCTCGACTTCACCACCACCGACGACGTCGCCCCCGACGGCGACTGGGCCGGCCAGGAGCGCGCCCTCGCCGCCCTCGAGCTCGGCATGCGCGTCCGCCACGCCGGCTACAACATCTTCGTCACCGGCCTGACCGGCACCCATCGCGCCGCCGAGCTGGCGGCGCTGCTGCGCCGTTTCACGCTTGGGCAGCCGACTCCCGGCGATCGCGTGCTGGTGCAGAACTTCCGCAACCCGGATCGCCCGCGCACCCTGTCGCTGCCCGCCGGCTGGGGTGCGCGCCTGCGCCAGGACATGCAGGAGATGGTCGAGGAGCTGCGACAGCTCCTGCCCAAGACCTTCCGCAGCGAGACGTTCGAGGAGGAGAAGGAGCGGCTCTCGGAGCAGTTCGGCAGCCGCGGCGAGGCCATCAGCCGCCGGCTCGACGAGCAGGCGGCACAGGCCGGATTCGCGCTGCAGCAGGCGCCCAACGGCGACGTCATGTTCATCCCGCTGCGCGGCGGCCGGCCGATCACCCCGGAGGAGAGCGAGAAGCTGAGCGACGAGGAGCGCGCCGACCTGCGCCGCCGGCAGCGCGAGCTGGCGCGCCAGGTGAAGGCGGTGATGCGCGAGCAGCAGGCGCTGATGCGCCTGCTCGGCCGCGAGGTGCGCCAGGCCGAGCGACGGGTCGCCGACGAGGCGATCACGCCGATCTTCGACGAGCTGACGGAGCGCTATGCCGGCGCCGACGTGCGCGCCTGGCTGGCGGAAGTGAAGGCGCACGCGCTCGACCACCTCAGCCTCTTCCAGGACCAGCCGCCCCCGCCGCCGCCGCTCGCCTTCTTCATGGCCGGCGCCGAGGAGGACGCGCTGCTCGCCTACGCGGTGAACGTGCTGGTCGACAACAGCGGCGCCGAAGGTCCGCCGGTGATCGTCGAGACCTCGCCGACCTACAAGAACCTCTTCGGCGCCATCGAGCGCATGGTGGATCGGCAGGGCAAGCTGGTCACCAACTTCACCCGCGTGGTCGCCGGCGCGCTGCTCCGCGCCCACGGCGGTTGCGTGATCATCAACCTGCTCGACGCCCTCTCCGAGCCCCTGGTGTGGCGGGCGCTCAAGCAGACGCTCGCCGCCGGACACGTCGAGATCGAGACCTACGACCCGTTCGCCCTCTTCGCCACCGCCGTCCTCAAGCCCGAGCCGATGGCGATCGACACCCGGGTCGTGCTCACCGGTCCGCCGGAGGCGTTCCAGATCCTGCACGCGCTCGACGAGGAGTTTCGCGAGACGTTCAAGATACGCGCCGATTTCGGCGACGAGGCCGACAGCGACGCGGCGCGCCGCAACGCCGTCGCCCAGATGGCGCGCCTCGCGCGCGCCGAACACCTGCCGCCGTTCCGCGCCGACGCCGTGTCCCGCCTCCTCGAGCAGGCGGCCCGCCAGCTCGGCGATCGGCGCAAGGTGCCGAGCCAGTGGAGCGACGTCGCCGACGTCATGCGGGAGGCGGCGTTCTGGGCCCGCCGGCGCGACGCCGCGGCGGTCGAGGCCGCCGACGTGCAGCAGGCGATCGCGCAGCGCACGTACCGCTCGGACCGCATCGAAGCGAAGCTGCGCGAGCTGATTCACGACGGCGTCCTGCTGGTCGACGTCGCGGGCGAACGCATCGGCCAGGTGAACGGGCTCGCCGTGCTCGACGTCTCCGGCTACGCGTTCGGCCGACCGTCGCGCATCACCGCGGTGGTGTCGATGGGCAGCGCCGGGGTCATCGCCATCGACCGCGAGGCCAAGCTCAGCGGCCGCGCCTACGACAAGGCGGTGCTCATCATCGCCGCCTATCTGCGCCAGACCTATGCCCGCGACTTCCCCCTCGGGCTCGCCGCCAGCGTCTGCTTCGAGCAGTCGTACAGCGGCATCGAGGGCGACAGCGCCTCCCTCGCCGAGCTGGCGGCGCTGATCTCGGCGCTGGCCGAGGTGCCGATCCGCCAGGACCTCGCGCTGACCGGCAGCGTCGACCAGTTCGGCACCGTCCAGCCGATCGGCGGCGTCAACGAGAAGATCGAAGGATTCTTCCGCGTCTGCCGCGTCGTCGGCCTGAGCGGACGGCAGGGCGTGATCATCCCGGCCCGCAACCGCGACAACCTGATCCTCGATCACGACGTGCTCGACGCCGTGCGCGCCGGCACCTTCCACGTCTACGCCGTCGACACGCTCGACGACGCGCTGGCGATCCTGACCGGCAAGGTCGCCGGCCGGGTCGATGAACCCGGCACCATCCACCACGCCGCCGCGCAACGCCTGCGCGCCCTCGCCGAAGGCCTGCGCGCCTTCGCTCGCGCAGCGCCCGAAACGGCGGCGGAGCCGACCGACGACTGAACGCCGATCGCGCCGCTCGGCCCGTGCCGGTGCCCTCGGCAGGGCGACGGCACGGGCCGGGATCGGGGCACCGGAACGGAGCGGACCCTCGGCGCGGGGACGGACGAACACATGCGGATCCTGATCGAACCGGCGGGCGATGGCGGACCGGCGAGCGCGCGGGTCGAGATCGTCGAGCGCAAGGGCCGGGGCCACCCCGATACGCTCTGCGACCGCGCCGCGGAGGCGCTGAGCGCCGCACTCTGCCGCGCCTACCTGGAGCGGGCCGGCCGCGTCCTCCACCACAACGTCGACAAGGCGGTGCTGTGCGGCGGCAGCGCGCGCGCCGAGCTCGGCGGCGGCGAGGTGACCCGGCCGATGCGCATGATCCACGTCGGCCGCGCGACGATGACGGCGGCCGGCGCGCCACTCGACGTCGACGCGATCGCCGACGCCGCGACCCGCGCCGTCTTCACCACGGCGCTGCGGCGCCTCGACGCCGCGCGCCACCTCGAGGTCGCATCGCTGCTGCGGCCGACCAGCAGCGCGCTGGCCGGGCTCTTCGCCGACGCCGCCACCGTCCCGGCGGCGAACGACACGTCGATCGGCTGCGGCTTCGCGCCGCTCAGCCGCACCGAGCAGGTGGTCCTGGCGGTCGAACGAATGCTCACCGACGACCGGACGCTCGCCGCGCATCCGTTCCTCGGCGAGGACGTGAAGGTGCTGGCGGTGCGGGTGGACGATGCCGTCGAGCTCACCGTCGCCGTGGCGTTCATCGCGGCGCAGATCGCCTCGCTGGCGCAGTACGAGGAGGCGCGCGCGGCGGTGGGCGGGCTGGTGCGCGGCTTCGCCGCCGATCTCGGCGTCGAACCGGCGCGGGTGGTGGTCAACGCCGCCGACCGCCCCGCGGCCGGGCAGCTCTACCTCACCGTCACCGGCTCGAGCGCCGAGGCCGGCGATGACGGCCAGGTCGGGCGCGGCAACCGTGCCAACGGCCTCATCACCCCCGGCCGGCCGATGAGCCTGGAGGCGATGGCCGGCAAGAACCCGGTGTCGCACGTCGGCAAGCTCTACAACGCCTGGGCGACCCGCCTGACCGCCGAGCTGGCGCAGCGACCGGACATCGACCACGCCACCTGTCTCCTCGCCAGCCGCATTGGCGCCCCGATCACCGAGCCTCAGGTGGTGTGGCTGTCGGTCGGCGGCGCCGGCGCGCGCGACCGCGACGGGCTGCGGGGCGCGGTGCGCGATGCCCTGGAGCGCTTGCCGGCGATGTGGCGCGAGCTGCTCGACGCCGGGTGGCCGGTGGCATAGCCACGGCTATACGTCGAGGGTCACCTGCGCTTCCCAGGCGTCGCCGATCCGCTCGACCCGCAACCCGTACCAGGTCACGGCCTTCACGTCGGTGATGAGCGCGTGCCGCGTCGGATCGATCACCTCGCCAACCAGCACGGCAGCGAGGCGCGGGCTCGCCCCGGCATCCACCGTCACGCGCTCGGGGCGCAGCAGCAGCGACGCCGTATCCTTGAGGAAGATCACCTCGTCGAGGAGGCGCACCAGCAGGAGATCGAGGGACGCCGCCGCGAGCGCGACGGAGCGGCGCTCGACGGCGCGCACGCTGCCGAGGTCGGCGACCATCGCCGCCGTCGTCGCCTCGACCGCGGCGGCGAACACCGCGTCGAGCGTCGGCCCCCAGGCGCGGAAGGTGACGTCGCTGGTGACCGCGTCCTCGAGCCAGGCGAAGGGCACGCGGTCAGCCCTTGACGTTGCCGATCGGCGTCAGCCGCGCCACGCGATGGCTCAGGCCGGCGCGCTCGGTCGCCTCGGCGACGGCGTCGATGTCCTTGTAGGCGCCGCCCGCCTCTTCGGCCAGGCCGGCGTAGGACGCGCTGCGGACGTAGATGCCGCGCGCCGCCATGCTCCGCTGCAGATCGCGTCCGCGATACTGCCGCTTGGCGCGGGTCCGGCTCATCGTCCGGCCGCTGCCGTGGGCGGTGCTGAAGCAGCTCGCCTCCCCACTCCCCACGCCGGTGAGCAGGTACGAGCCGGTCTCCATGCTGCCGCCGATGATCACCGGTTGGCCGGTCGCGGCGTACTCCCCCGGCAGACCGTCGGCGCCGGGGGCGAAGGCGCGCGTCGCGCCCTTGCGGTGCACGAGCAGGCGGCGCCGCCGGCCATCGACGATGTGCGTCTCGAGCTTGGCGGTGTTGTGCGCGACGTCGTAGAGCATGCGCAGTCCGAGCGCCGCCATGTCGCGACCCATCACGGCCGCGAACACCTCGCGGATCCGGTGCAGGATGACCTGGCGGTTGGCGAACGACATGTTGGCGGCGCAGGCCATCGCGGCGAAGTAGCGCTGGCCCTCGGGCGAGCGGAACGGCGCGCAGGCGAGCTCGCGATCGGTGATCGCCAGGCCGTACTTGGGGGTCATCACGGCGAGAAACTCCTGCAGGTAGTCGGTCGCCACCTGGTGACCGAAGCCGCGGCTGCCGCAGTGGAACATCACCGCGATCTGGTTCGGGCGCGTGATGCCGAGGCGGCGAGCCAGCGGCGGGTCGACGACGTGCTCCGGGCGCACCACCTGGATCTCCAGGTAGTGGTTGCCGGAACCAAGCGTGCCGATCTGCCGCTCGCCGCGGGCGACGGCGCGGGCGCTGACGGCGCGCGGGTCGGCGCCGGGGAAGCAGCCGCGCTCCTCGGTGCAGGCGAGATCGTGTTCCGTGCCGAAGCCGCGCCGCACCGCCCACCCCGCGCCTTCGCGCAACACCGCGTCGAGCTCCGCCGCCGAGAGGTGGACGAATCCCGTGCAGCCGACCCCGGCCGGCACCCGGTCGGCGAGGCCGTCGACCAGCTCGCGCAGCCGCGGCTCCACCTCGTCCAGCGTCAGGTCGGTGAGAGCCAGGCGCATGCCGCAATTGATGTCGAAGCCGATTCCCCCCGGTGAAATCACCCCCGCCTCCGGGTCCATCGCCGCCACGCCGCCGATCGGGAAACCGTATCCCCAGTGCGCGTCCGGCATGACGTAGCTGGCGCCGACGATGCCCGGCAGGCAGGCGACGTTGGCCGCCTGCGCGAACACCGCGTCATCCATCGCCTCGAGCAGGGGCGGCGTCGCGAAGACGCGGATCGGCACCCGCATGCCCTGGCGCCAGCTCGCGGGCACCTCCCAGGTCGCATCGCCGAGCGGACGGATCGCGTCTGGAGGCGGCATTCCACCCGCACCGTAGCCGATCGCACCGGCCGTTGAAGTGATCGCTCGCGGCGATGCCGAGGCGCGGCGCCAACGAGCCATCCGCCGCGCGACGCCGCAGCCGGCCAGCGATCTCGCCTGCCATCTCGCAGGTAACGGGTAGTCAGCTCGCATGGCAGATGTTGCATATGACGATATGCTTTCATTTATGTTGACTGATGTGGATTTATCTATTGCAAGTCGCCGGCGCGCTCCCTAGCGTTACGCGAAAAACCAGGGCGCGTTTTTTGGGAGAGGCGATCGTGCGATTCGATGTCGTTGGATTGGTGGTCACGGTGTTCACGGCCGTGGCGTTCGTGCTCGTCGGACTGGCCAGGGACGCGCAAGCCACCGTCACCCCGTGTCCCGGCTCCACCGTCTGCAGCACCAATGGCTTCCAGGTGACGCTCGTCGACGCGTCGGGCCAGCCGACCAGCGCCGGCAGCTACGACGGCACCAACACCACCTTCCGCTGGCAGGTGTGCCGCGGCGCCACCGCCGGCTGCTCGTGCGGCGCGCACGCGCTCAGCCACCTGGTGCTCGATCTCTCGTCCGGCATCTGCAAGGACCTCACGCTCGTGAGCGCATCGCCCGGGCCGATCAGGAGCAGCGACCCGACGTGCGCCAGCGGCATCAGCCCCATCCTCAAGTGGGACGTCGGCTTCGACAGCGCCTGCGGCGACAGCCCGCCGACCTGTCAGACGTTCACCGCCACGTTCGCCGGCAATGTCGCGACCGGCGCGAGCTCGCTCGCCTTCAAGGCGGGGACGGCATGCGGCTCGGTCTCGACACTCGGCCCCGCCTGCCAGTCGTGCACGCTGCCAACGGCCACGCGGACGGCATCCGCGACCGCCACGGCCACTGCCACGAAGACTCTCACGCCGACGAAGACACAGACGCCCACCGCGACGGCAACCGTGACGCCGACCCGAACCAGCTCCGCGACATCGACGTACACGGCCACCGGCACGGCAACGGCGAGCAGAACGCCGAGCTCTACCGTCACCAAGACGCCGGCGAACACCCCGACCAAGACGCCGCAGAACACTTCCACGGCCACCGCCACCAACACCCCGGTCAACACCCCGACCAAGACGCCGCAGAACACCTCCACCGCCACCGCCACCAACACCCCGGCGAACACCCCGACCAAGACGCCGCAGAACACTTCCACGGCCACCGCCACCAACACCCCGGTCAACACCCCGACCAAGACGCCGCAGAACACTTCCACGGCCACCGCCACCAACACCCCGGTCAACACCCCGACCAAGACGCCGCAGAACACCTCCACCGCCACCGCCACGGCCAGCAACACGCCGGTCAACACCGCCACCAACACCCCCGCGAACACCCCGACCAGCACGCCGCAGAACACCGCCACGGCCACCGCCTCCGCCACGGCCACCAACACGCCGGCCAACACCGCCACCAACACGCCCGCGAACACCCCGACCAGCACCCCGCAGAACACCGCCACGGCCACCGCCTCCGCCACGGCCAGCAACACGCCGGTCAACACCGCCACCAACACGCCCGCGAACACCCCGACCAGCACCCCGCAGAACACCGCCACGGCCACCGCCTCCGCCACGGCCACCAACACGCCGGCCAACACCGCCACCAACACGCCCGCGAACACCCCGACCAGCACGCCGCAGAACACCGCCACGGCCACCGCCTCCGCCACGGCCACCAACACGCCGGTCAACACCGCCACCAACACGCCCGCGAACACCCCGACCAGCACGCCGCAGAACACCGCCACGGCCACCGCCTCCGCCACCAACACCCCGGTCAGCACCAACACCAACACGCCGGTGAACACGCCGACCACCACCGCGACTCCGATCCACACCGCGTCGGCGACGCCGACCGAGACGTTCAGCGACAACACGCCGGTGCCGGTGGTGGCGCCGAACATCCAGTTGCGGAAGTCCTTCCCGGGCCTCTGCCGGCCGGGCAACACGACCACCATGTTGCTGGCGGTGCGCAACATCGGCGAGACGGCGACTGCCGGCGCGATCACCGTGACCGACCCGCTGCCGGCGGGCCTCACCTTCGTGCAGGCGACCGGCAGCGGCTGGGACTGCGGCGGCTCGACGCCGACGCAGCTCGTCTGCGTGCGCGGCGCCATCCTCAACGCCGGCGGCAGCGCCCCGACGATCACCGTGACCCTGGCCGTCGCCGGCAACGCGCCGCCGGTGATGGTCAACACCGCGACCGCGACGACGCCGGGCGACGTCGACGCGACCGACGGCACGTCGAGCGCGTTCTGTCGGCGCAATCCGGTGCCGGCGCCGGCGGCGTCGCCCCTCGCGCTCGCGATCGGGGCGCTGGTGCTGGTCGGCGTCGCCTGGGTGGCGATGCGCCGGCGCGCCGCCTGAGCCGCGACGGCGGATGGCGCGGGTCAGCCGGTGAGCCGCGCCATCCGCCGACCTCGCGCTAGGCGCTGCGGCGCAGGCGTTCGGGCGTGAACCGCACCGGCATGCGCTTGATGCCGTTGATGAAGCTCGAACGCAGGCGCTCGACCGGGCCCGCCAGGTCGATGTCGGGCAGGCGGCGGAGCAGCTCCTCGAACATGACCTTGATCTCGAGCCGCGCCAGCGCGTTGCCGATGCAGAAGTGGGTGCCGATGCCGAAGGCGACGTGCTCGTTCGGCGTGCGCCCGACGTCGAAGGCGTGCGGCTCGCGGAACACCGCCGGGTCGCGATTCGCGGCCGGGTAGAACATCACCACCTTGTCCCCCTCGCGCACCGCCTGGCCGCCGATCGCCCCGTCCTGCATGGCGGTGCGGCGGAAGCAGTTCACCGGCGACACCCAGCGCAGGATCTCCTCGGTAGCGGTGGGGATCAGGCCGGGGTCGGCGAGCAGCCGAGCCCGCTGCTCGGGATGCTGCATGAGCGCCAGCATGCCGCCGGAGATGGCGTTGCGGGTGGTCTCGTTGCCGGCCACCAGGAGCAGCAGGAAGAAGAGGTCGAACTCCATCTCGCTGAGGCGCTCGCCGTCGACCTCGCCGTGGATCAGGACGCTGGTGAGGTCGTCCGCCGGCTGCTGTCGCCGCTGCTCGGCGAGCTGATTGGCGTAGAGGTAGACCTCCATCGCCGTCTGCCGCTGCTCGGCGCGGTCGCCGACGTACTCGGGGTCGTCGAAGCCGATCAGCTTGTTGCTCCACTCGAACACCTTGCCGCGGTCCTCCATCGGCACGCCGACCAGCTCGGCGATCACCTGCAGCGGCAGATCGGCCGCCAGGTCGGTGACGAATTCGCAGGTGCCGCGCAGCGCGACGCGATCGATGATCTCGCTGGCGCGCAGGCGCACCCGCTCCTCGAGCATGGCGATGCGGCGCGGGGTGAAGCCGAGGCTCACCAGGCGGCGCAGCTTGGTGTGATTGGGCGGATCCCGATTGACCAGCATCATCTGCAGGTTGGCGAGATCCTCCTCGCTCGACTCGAAGAGGAAGACCGAGCGCTTCGCGGCCGAGAAGAGCTGCGGATTCTTCGAGACGTACACCACGTCGGCGTGGCGGGTCAGCGCCCAGAATCCCGGCGTCTCCTTGTCCGGATGCCAGAACACCGGCGCCTCGCGACGCACGGCGTCGAACATCGCGTACGGCGGACCGTTCTGTTGGTAGTGGTCGGGATTGGCGAGGTCGATGTCGGACAGCGGCATGGCAATCGGTCTCCTGGTCAGTGGATTTTGCTCGCGCCGCGCGCCACGCGTGCCGGCGCCGGCTCGCCGCCGAGCAGACGCGCCACGGCGACCTTGAGAAAATGGGTCTGTCGCTGCAGCGCGGCCGGGCTGCGCGGATCGTCCGGCAGCACCGCTTCCAGCAGCGCCGCGTTGGCGAAGTAGCCGAAGATCAGGTGATAGAGGCCGGCGGCGAGGTGCGGAATCTCCGACTCCGCCCAGGCGCCGCTGCTGCCCGCGAGAACGCGCAGGCCGCTGTTGTAGAGCGGCGCGAGGAGCCGGCTGACGCTGCCGCGCAGCGCCTTGCTGTCATCGAGGCCGGCGCGCTGGATGAGCCGCGGCAGGTGCGGCCGGTCGGCCAGGTAGTCGACGATGCGGTCGAGCACCGGATCCGCGGCATCCCCCGCCGTCTCGCTGCCGGCGACCAGCTCGATGATCGGCGCCAGGCCGCGCTCCAGGGCCGCCTCGTAGAGCGCCTTCTTGTTCTTGAAGTGGTGGTAGAGGCTGGCCTGGTTCTTCAGGCCGGCATCGCTGGCGATCTCGCGCACCGACACCCCGGCGAAGCCGCGCTCGGCGAAGCGCCGCTCGGCCGCATCGAGAATCACATCGCGCGTCGCGCGCAGCTCCCGCGGCCGCCGCGCCGCCGACCGGGCCCTCATGTCGGCGCCTGTAGTCGACCAAACGTTTGTTTGTCAAGACGCGCGCCGCCGGTCATGAGGGTCGTGGACCGCGACTGGCGCGAACGGACTACAGCTCGCTGCCCACCACCCACATCGCGAAGTACTGCGCGCCGCCGCCGTAGGCGTGACCGAGGGCCGTCTTGGCGCCCTCGACCTGGTGGGCGCCGGCGCGGCCCATCACCTGCAGGGCGGCCTCGGCGAGGCGGAGCATGCCGGAGGCGCCGATCGGGTTGGTGCAGAGCACGCCGCCCGACGGGTTGATCGGCAGATGCGCCCCCATCTTCACGTCGCCGCGCTCGACCGCCTTCCACCCCTCGCCGAGCGGGCGGAACCCGAGGTTCTCGAGCCACATCGCCTCGAACCAGGCGAACGGCACGTAGATCTCGGCGGTGTCGATCTGGTTCCACGGGTCGGTGATGCCGGCCTGGTCGTAGACGTGCTTGGCGCAGGTGCGGCCAGCGAGCGGGTTCACCTGGTCGCGGCCCGGCACCCACATCGCCTCGGCGTACGAGGCGCCGCCCTTCACCCACGCCGGCGTCCGCGGCCCCTTCTTCGCCTGCTCGGCGCTGGCCAGCACCATGGCGACGGCGCCGTCCGACGACGGGCAGGTCTCGAGGTAGCGGATCGGATCCCACAGCACCGGCGACTCGAGCACGTCCTCGACCGTCATCGGCTCGGTGAGGTGGGCGTACTCGTTGCGCCCGGCATTGGCGCGGGCGTTGGCGGCGGTCATCGGGCCGATGTGCGCCGGCGCGCCGCTGCGGGCGATGTAGGCGCGCACGTAGGGCGCGAAGTAGCCGCCGGCGCCCGCCACCAGCGGCGGCATGAACGGCATGTTGGGCGACAGCGCCCACATGGCGTTCCCCTCCGACTGCTTCTCGAAGGCGATCACCAGCACGCGGTCGAAGAGACCCGAGGCGACGTGCGTGACGCCGGCCAGCGCCGTCGTCGCCCCCACCGAGCCGGCGGTGTGGATGCGCACCACCGGCTTGAGATGGCCGCCGATGGCGCCGATCAGGAACTGCTCGGGCTGCATCACGCCCTCGAGCATGTCCGGCGCCTTGCCGATGACGACGGCGTCGATGTCCCCGTGTTCGAGGCCGGCGTCGAGCAGCGCCCGATCGACCGCCTCGCGCACCAGGCCGGCGATGTTGACCTCGGCGCGCCGCGCGCTGTGCTTGGTCTGTCCGACTCCGACGACTGCGACGGGACGCTTCACGACCACCTCCGCTCGCGCCCGAGCACGAACCAGAGGTTCTGCTGCAGGCAATGCCCTTGTGCCGCGTGGGCGATGGCGCGGCGCGCGTTCGGCACCGCGGCCTCGCCGGCGCCGCCGCTCAGTTGCCTGAACGCCTCGCCGAGGCGGATCAGCCCGGTCATCATGATCGGGTTGCCGGCGATGGCGCCGCCGGACGGATTGATCGCCGGCCTGCCGTCGCCCTGCGCCGGCAAGCGCAGCGACTCGCGCAGGATCATCTCCTCCGCCGGCGTCGCGGCGCTGAGCTCGACCAGGTCGACGTCGGCGGCGCTGCCGAGGCCCGCCATCGCCAGCGCCTTCTCCGCCGCCAGCGTCGCGCTGGCGCTGCGCGACAGATCGCGCGCCCCCAGCGACTGCAGCTCGGCGCGCTGATCGACGCCGTGGATCCACGCCGGCGCTCGGCACATCGCCTCGGCCCTCCCCTCGGCGGCGAGGATCAGGCAGACGGCGCTCTCGCCCACCGGCGCCACGTAGCCCTGGCGCAGCGGCTCGACGGCCCACGGCGTCTGCTGCAGCGCCGCCGCCGGGGCCGGGTCGCGCACCTGGGCGTGCGGGTTCCTCGCCGCGGCGGCGCGGTTGCGCGCCGCGCAGGCGGCGAAATCGGCGTCCGTCGCGCCGCTGCGCGCCATGTAGGCGCTCGCCTGCAGCGCCGCGGTGGACAGCGGCCCGAGGCCGAGCGGCGCCAGGTAGTAGGGATCGAGCTGCAGGTTCAGCACCCGCTCCGGCTGCCCTTCCGAGACCTTGCCATAGCCGACCACCATCGCGGTGTCGCACTCGCCCGCCTGCATGCGGATCCAGGCGTAATGGGCCGCGAACGCCGCATCCATCTCGAGGTGCGAGTCCTGGCGCGGCGGCCAGGTGCCCATCACGTCGAGCGCGGCGACGAAGCCGAACGGCCGGCCGTCGATGTAATCGGCCGAACCGGCGGTCTGGTAGTCGATCGCGTCGCGCTCGACTCCGCACTGCGCCAGCGCCTCGCGCACCACCGGGTAGAGCATCTCGTTCGCCATGCGGTGCGGATCGTGGGCGACGATCGGCGCCTGCGCGAAGCCGACGACGGCGACGTTACGAAGTTGAGTCATATCCTCAATCCTCTTCACCGCAGAGACGCGGAGGCGCGGAGATGGCGGACCTGGCAGGTCATCTCCGCGCCCTCCGCGTCTCTGCGGTGAAATTCTTCAGAGTCTGTTCAGGTAGGTCTCCGGCTTGGCGTCGGGCTCGCCGGTCGGCCGGAAGTAGAGCACGTCGTCGAAGGAGCCGGTGCGCTCGCCGTCCGGCTTCCACACCGCCTCGACGCGCATGCCCATGCGCACGTCGGCGACGGCGCACTCCTGGATGGCGGCGAAGATGGAGATGTCGGCGCCATCGAGCGCCACCGAGGCGGCGACATAGGGCAACTGCAGGTCGCGGCCGATGACTGGGATGTTGACGATGCAGAAGGTGGTCACGACGCCCCGGCCTTCGAGGGCGACGAACTCGGTGCAGGGCGCGAAGCTCTCCGGCGAGTTGACCAGCGGCGTCACGAACACCTTGCCGGTCTTCGAGTCCTTCGAGCCGATGAACTTCTTCTCCTTCAGCCCGTGCATGGCGCGGGCGCGGTAGTCGCCGGCGATGTAGCGGTACGGCAGGTAGACGTTCGCTTCGACGTACTTGACCGGTTCCTTGGGCGGTTCCTGCATGGTGCTCCCCTGCGGCTCAGCCGACGACGCGGAAGGCGGCGATGTCGCGCACGCTGCCGACCCGCTCCCCGTCCGGCTTCCAGTCCGCCTGCACGCGCGCCCCGACCTTCACCTTGCCGAGGTCGTCGCGCACCACGTGGGCCAGCGCCGTGTCGGCGCCGTCGAGCCGCACCAGCACGAAGGCGAACGGCTGCTCGAACGGATGCAGCCGCGCGATCGGGTGGTGCACGATCGCCGCGGCGGTGATGACGCCGGTGTCCTTCACCGCCACCCACTCGCCGCCGCCGCGGCCGTCAATCTCCGAGTAGCCCATCGGCGGCACGACCACACCCTGCCCGGCGACGCGATGCCCCCAGATCGTCTGCTGTTCCTTCAGCCCGGCGAGGAACCGCCCCACCGTCTCGCCGGTCGAATGCTTGTACGGGAACTCCATGACCTGTTCCTGGTACATGGGTTCCACCGCGCCTGGCGCGCTCATGCTGTGACTCCTCCTGACGTTGCGGTGCGGGCGGGAGTTACTGCGCCAAACGAACGTTTGTCAAACCAGGTTCCCTCGCCCGCCGCCGTCCGTCACGCCTCCGCCTGGAGAGCCGCGAGCACCTTCGCCGGATGCTCGGCGGCGCTGGCCACTTTCTTCCAGTGCTTCTTCACCTTGCCGTCCCTGCCGATCCAGACGGTGGAGCGGATGACGCCGGTGACCTTCTTGCCGTACATCATCTTCTCGCCGTAGGCGCCGTACTTCTCCATCACCGCGCGCTCGGGGTCGGAGAGCAGCGGGAACGGCAGCTTGTACTTGGCGGCGAACTTCTGATGCGATGCCTGGCTGTCGCCCGACACGCCGAGCACGACGACGCCCATCTTCTGCAGCGTCTTCCAGTCGTCGCGAAACCCACACGCCTCCTTGGTGCACCCCGGCGTGTCGTCCTTCGGGTAGAAATAGAGGATCACGTCCCGGCCGGCGAAGTCCTTGAGCGAGACCTTGCTGCCGTTCGCGTCCGGCAGCGTGAACGCCGGCGCCGCCTTGCCTTCCTCGATCGCCATCATGCTCTCCTTCCGAATCACCTCGACGCGGACACTCGCCGGCTCCGAGATCCAGGCGACGCACCGCTGCGTTGCCCGGCGGCTCGGCGCCCGCGTTGCGCTTTCTTTACCCGCCGTGTCCGGCGGCACAAGGGCGCGAGGGTTTCCCGGTTCGGGGCCAACCGCTAGACACCGCACGCATGCCCGGACCGCTCGCCCATCTGCGGGTGCTCGATCTCACCGATCTGCGCGGCGCGCTCGCCGGACGGCTGCTCGCCGATCTCGGCGCCGAGGTGCTGAAGATCGAGCCGCCGGGCGGCGACGCGGGCCGGCTGACGCCGCCGTTCGCCGGCAACGTCGCGGCGCCGGATCGCTCCCTGCCGTTCGTCTATCGCAACCTCAACAAGCGTACGCTGGCGCTCGACCTGCATTCCGCCGCCGACGCGGCGCGCTTCCGCGCCCTCTGCGACGGCGCCGACGTGCTGCTCGAGAGCTACGGGCCGAACCGCCGCCAGGTGCTCGACCTGGCGCCCGAGGCGGTGCGCGACCGCCACCCGCGCCTCGTCCACGTCGCGCTCACCGACTTCGGCCTCGGTGGCCCGCGCGCCCACTGGCACGCCGAGCCGCTGGTCGCCTTCGCCGGCTCCGGCGCCCTCTTCGCCACCGGCTTCCCCGATCGTCCGCCGTGCGCGCTGCCCGGCTTCGCCGCCCACGACTGCGCCGCGGTGTTCGGCGTCGCCGGCGCGCTGGCCGCGCTGCTCGATCGCGCCCGCCACGGCCGCGGCCAGACCGTCGAGGTGTCGGCGCAGGAAGCCGCCATCGCCGGCTTCACTCCGTGGGCGATCCCGCTCGCCGACTACCACCGGCTCTACCCGATGGTGCCGAGCGCGCCGCCGCGCGCCGCCGACGGCAACTACCTCGTGCTGCCGGTCGCCGACGGCCACGTGCGCATCCTGCCCGCCGGCCGCCGCCACTGGCAGGGCCTGGTCGAGATCCTCGACCGCGCCGAGGCGTTCGCGGCGCCGGAATGGGACCTGCCGCTGTTCCGCATGCTGGCGCACGACGCCATCCGCGCCGTCGCCGCCGACGCGCTGCGGCAGCGCAGCCGCGCCGACGTGTTCGCCGCCGCCCGCGCCCGCAACGTGCCGCTCGCCCCGATCCAGACGCCCGACGAGTTCGTCGCCAGTGAGCAGAGCCGGGCCCGCGGCAGCTTCCGCCGCGCCGGCGGCGTGCTCGGCGACGCGCCGGTGGCGCCGGCCCCCTTCCGCTTCTCGCGCACGCCGCTCGATCCGCCGCGCCCGCCGCAGGCGCTCGCCGAGGCGCCGGCATGGACGCCGGCGGCGCCGGCCGCCGGCACCGCCGCCCCGGCGACGCCGCTGCTCGCCGGCGTCCGCGTCGTCGTCTTCGGCTACGCCGTCGTCGCCCCCGAGGCCGGGACGCTGCTCGCCGAGCTGGGCGCCGACGTCATCCGCGTCGAGTCGCGCGCCGGCCTCGACCTGCTGCGCCAGATCACCGTCGAACCCGACACGCCGAACCGCGCCTTCACCTTCAACGACGCCTCCCGCGGCCAGCGCAGCGCCTGCTTCGATCTGCGCCAGCCGCGCGGCCGCGAGCTGGCGCTGCGACTCTGCGCCAGTGCCGACGTGGTGCTGGAGAACTATCGCGGCGGCGCCCTGCGCCACCACGGCATCACCTACGAGGCCGTCGCCGCCCGCCGCCCCGACGTGATCTGGCTGTCGTCGCAGGGCTACGGCGCCACCGGTCCGCTCGCCGACGCGCCCGCCTTCGGCCCGCTCAACGCCGCGTACTGCGGCGTCCACTGGCTGTGGAACCACCCCGACAGCCCCTACCCGGCCGGCACCGCGCTCAACCACCCCGATCACATCGCCAGCCGCCTCGCCGCGGTCGCCGTGCTGGCGGCGCTCGAGCACCACCGCCGCAGCGGCGAGGGGCAGCACATCGACATGGCGCAGACCGAGGCGGCGGTGTTCCTGCTCGGCGAGCAGTACCTGCGCACCGCCTGCACCGGCACGCCGCCGCGGCAGGTCGGCAATGCCGCCGACGACGCCGTGCCGCACGGCGTGTATCCGGCCGCCGGCGACGACCAGTGGATCGCCATCGCGGTCGCCGGCGACGCCGCCTGGCAGCGCCTGACGCGCTGCTGCGGCTGGCCCGACGAGCCGGTGCTGGCGACCCTGGACGGCCGCCGCGCTGCGCGCGCCGCGATCGAGGAGCGCCTCGCCGCCTGGACCCGCGCCCGCGCGGCGGAGGACGCGGCCGCGACCCTGCAGGCCGCCGGCGTCTCGGCGATGGCCGTTCTCGGTCCCGACGAGCTGCGCGCCGATGCCCACCTGCAGGCGCGCCAGGCGATCGTCACCGTCGAACATCCGGAGATCGGGCCCGAACGGCACATCGGCACGCCGATCCGCATGAGCCGGCCGCTGCTGACCACCGCTGGCCCGGCACCGCTGCTCGGCGCCGACACCGAGGATGTGCTGGTGCGCGTCCTCGGCCTGGCGGCGGACGAGGCCCGCCAACTCATCGCCGACGGCATCTGCGCGTGATCGAGAGCGCCCCACGGATCACGCCGCTCATGGCCGTCGTCACCGGCGGGAGCGGCGTCGTCCGTGGTCGACGCGCTCGCGCAACCGCCGGCGGTTTGCTCCGTTGCTCGCGACGTCTAACATCGCCGCATGCCCCTGCGCGCGCTCGCTCTGCTCGCGTTCCTCGTCCCCCTCCCCGCGCTCGCCTGTCCGAGCGACTGTGACGGCGACGGCGCCGTGACCGTCAACGAGCTCGTGCTCGCCGTGCAGATCGCGCTCGGCAGCGCCGACAGCGGGCGCTGCGCCGCCGCGGACCGGGACACCGACGGCCAGGTGACGATCGCCGAGCTGGTCGCCGGCGTCGACGCGGCTCTCACCGGCTGCCCGGCGGCCGCGACGCCGACCGCGACCGCGACGCCCGGGCCGCTGCGCTGCGGCGACGGCATCGCCGATGCGGACGAGGAGTGCGACGACGGCAACACCATCAGCGGCGACGGCTGCGATGCCGCCTGCCAGCTCGAGCCGGGCGGCGATCCGTGCGCCGGCGTCGCCAACGCGCCAGGCGCCGCCGCCGGCACCGTGCTGGTGGCCGACTCCCTGTCGCTGCCGGTGTTCGTCGGCGCGCCGCGCCTCGATCCGCGCCGCCTGTTCATCGTCGAGCAGGGCGGCGTCATCCGCCTGATGAAGGACGGCGCGCGGCTCGATGAGCCCTTCCTCGACATCCACGAGCGCGTCAGTTGCTGCGGCGAGCGCGGCCTGCTGAGCCTCGCCTTCCATCCCGACTACGAACGCAACCACCGCTTCTTCGTCGACTACACCAATCGCGCCGGCCAAACGGTGATCGCGCGCTTCACGGCCGGCGCCGATCCCGACCGCGCCGACCCGGCCAGCGAGCGGATTCTGCTGACCATCGACCAACCGTTCGCCAACCACAACGGCGGGCTGGTCGCCTTCGCGCCCGACGGCACGCTGTTCGTCGGCATGGGCGACGGCGGCGGCCAGGACGATCCGAACGGCAACGGCCAGAGCGACGCCACGCTGCTCGGCAAGCTGCTGCGCCTCGACGTCGACGTCGACGACCCGCCGTACTACGCCGTGCCGGCCGACAACCCGCGCGCCGCGGAGGGCGCGCCGCTCGGGCTGATCTGGGCCAAGGGCCTGCGCAATCCGTGGCGCTACGCGTTCGACCGCGGCACCGGCGACCTCTACATCGCCGACGTCGGCCAGGGACGGCGCGAGGAGATCGACTATCTCCCCGCTGGCACACCCGGCGGCAGCAACTTCGGCTGGGATGTCTTCGAGGGCCAGATCTGTCACGAGCCGCCGCAGGGCTGCGGCGATCAGGTCGCGCCCTTCACGCCGCCGATCCTCGACTACACGCACCGCGACGGCTGCTCGATCACCGGCGGCTACGTCTACCGCGGCTGCGCCCTCCCCGACCTGCGCGGCCGGTACTTCTTCAGCGATTACTGCACGCCGTTCATCAGGAGCTTCGCGGTGGGGGACGGCATCGTCCTCGGCCTGCAGGACCATACCGCCGCCTTCGCCCCCGGCGGCGGCTTGAGCATCGGCTCGGTCACCAGCTTCGGCGAGGACGCCCGCGGCGAGCTCTACGTCGTCGACTACGGCGGCGAGATCTACAAGGTCGTGCCGCGGCCGTGAGCCCGCCGGGATCGCGGGCGGCGGGCCCCCCCGATCCCGGGTGCGCTTCGGACACGAAATCCAACCGTTGGCCCTGCGGCGTATTGTCACACCCGGGCGGTGCCGGTATGCAGGAACATCGTTCCGGGGGCGAAGCACATGATGAATGGGCGCATCCGGGGGCTGCTCGTCGGGCTGCTCCTCTCTCTCTCCGCCGCCAGCGCACTGGCGCACGGGCAGCCGGCCGAGCTGGCGTTCTGGGGACCGTTCCCGGCGGACGCGGCGCGCTGCCAGCGCGTGCTCAGCCGGGCGACGTCCACCTGCATCACCCGCGTGGCGATGCTGCGCGCCACCTGCCTGAGCGGCGCCCTGAGCGGCGGAACGTGTGATCGGGCGGCGCTCGACGCGGACGTCACCGCGGCGCGCCAGCGCGCGCTCGACCGCCTGCAGCGCGCCTGCACGGTCACGCAACTGCAGAACCTCGGCTACATCGACCTGCAGGACGCGCAGAAGGACGTCACCGACGCCTGCCGCCAACTCGACACGGCGGCGATGAGCGCGGCCTTCGCCCCCGCCATGGTGGGCGGCACGGTGGCCAGCGTCGACGGCGCCAAGGCCGCCTGCATCGAAGCGGGCGCCCGCGAGTCGACGCGCCTGCTGCGCTACGCGATGCGCACCCATCAGCAGGCGCTCGACCGCATCGCCGGCACCGACAACACGCCGGCGCAGAAGACGCGGCTGGTGCAGTGGGCGCAGGAGCAGGTGACGCGCGCCCGGTCGCGCAGCGCCGCCGCCATCGCGGCGAGCTGTCCCGAGAGCGCCTTCGCCGACGTCTACCGCGGCAGCACCGACGCCTTCCTCGGCCGCATCGCCGCCCAGGCCGGCTGCATGGCGGGATTCGTCTACGTGCAGGACGCCGTCACCTGCCCGACGCCGGTGTGCGGCAACGGCATGCAGGAGCGCGGCGAGGAGTGCGACGACGGCAACGACTACGACGGCGACGGTTGCCGCAGCGACTGCGTGAAGACCGACTGCGAGGCGTTCGGCAGCACCTACGAGCTGATCCAACAGGCGATCTTCGAGAACCACGGCTGCACCAACAACGCCTGCCACGGCACGGCGCAGTCGGGCGGCCTCGACCTGCGCGCCGGCGTCGCCTACGCCAGCCTGATCGACGTCCCCTCGAGCATCGATCCGTCGCGCCACCGCATCGAGCCCGGCGACGGACAGCGCAGCCTGCTCTTCCTCAAGCTGGCGGCGAAGACCCTGCCCGACCAGTACGACTTCGAGAAGCTCGGCATCGGCACGCCGATGCCGCTGGGCAACGTCCCCGGCCTGAGCGAGGACGAGCTCGAGGCGCTGCGCCACTGGATCGTCGCCGGCGCCCCGAAAGATGGCGCGGTGGCCGGGGTCGGCGATCTGCTCAACGCCTGCCAGCCGCAGCCGGAGCCGATCCAGATCAAGCCGCTCGATCCGCCCGCCGCGACCGAGGGCGTGCAGCTCAAGATGCCGCCGTGGATCGTCCCCGCGCACAGCGAGCACGAAGTCTGCTTCGGCAGCTACTACGACCTCACCGAACAGGTGCCGGAGGCGCTGCGCGGCCCCAACGACACCTTCTGCTACAACGCCGAGCAACTGCGCCAGGATCCGCTCAGCCACCACCTGATCGTCAACCGCTACATCGGCACCTACGGTCCCGAGGATCCGTCGTGGGGCGGGTTCCACTGCACCGGCGGCGAGCGCGACGGCCAGACCTGCGATCCGACCGTGCAGGACGCCTGCGGCGCCGACGGCTTCTGCATCACCGCCATCAAGAACAGCGTCGCCTGCAACGGCTTCGGGCCGCCGGACAACGGCCGGGCCGCGATTCCCTTCTCCGGCGCCCAGCAGGCCAACGCCGCCTCCGCCTTCCCCTCCGGCGCCTATCGGTGCGTGCCGCTGAAGGGAATGATCTGGTGGAACTCGCACGCCTTCAACCTCACCGAGAAGGACGGGTTGCTGCGCGCCTGGATCAACTTCACCTACGCCAAGCCGGAGGACCGCCTCTACGTCGCCAGCGGTATCTTCGACACCACGGCGATCTTCAAGATGGTCGTGCCGCCGTTCCAGCAGCAGGAGGTGTGCAACATCAACGTGCTGCCGGCGAAGGCCAATCTCTTCGAGCTCAGCTCGCACATGCACCAGCGCGGCAAGCGCTGGCGGACCTTCCGCGGCGAGTTCACCTGCCAGGGACAGACCGGCGCCCAGGGCGCGCTGATCCCCTGCGATCCGCTCAGCCCGTCGCAGTGCAACCCCGGCGTCGCCTGCGCCGCGCCGGACGGGCGCGATCCGATGGCCAGCCTGCTCTACACCAATTTCATCTACAACGACCCGGTGGAGCTGCGCTTCGACCCGGCCCTGGTCTTCACCGGCAGCAAGGCGGAGCGCTCGCTCACCTACTGCGCGCTGTACGACAACGGCTACACCGATCCGAGCAAGGTGAAGCGGCAGTCGACCTCGCCGCCGTCGCCGTTCGGCAATGCGGCGGCGACCCACTGCTACACCGGCAAGGTGGGCGCGCTCTGCAGCGGCGCGACGGCGGAGCAGCGCAATCGCTCGTGCGACACCAGCGCCGGCGCCGGCGACGGCTGGTGCGACGCGCTGACGCTGCGCGGCGGCGTCACTACCGAGGACGAGATGTTCCTCCTCCTGGGGTCGTATTACGTGAAGCCGTGACCGGCGCCCGCGCCGATCGTCCACGCCCCGCCCCTGGGTGCCCGCCGGCTCGCCGCCGGCGGGCACCCAGGTCTCGAACCGAGTCCTAGCCCGGCAGGCCGAGGATGCTCGCCGTCTGGGTCGTGCTGGCGGGCTCGCGGCCGATGGCACGGACCAGCGCCGCGGCCTCCTCGACCAGCTCGACGTTCGCCGGCTGGCGCGCGCCGGCGTAGTCCTCGAGGCCGACGCGCAGGTGGCCGCCGCGCTCCAGCGCCAGGCGCGCCATGCCGCTGGCGACGACATCGCCGCCGATCACCGCCACCGCCCACGGCACGTCGCAGTCGCCGAGCAGCTCGAGATAGGCGGCGAGCGCGGTCGGCGTCGGCGGCAAGCCGAAGCTGACGCCGCGCCGCCCGCCGCCGAGGTAATCGTAGTCGCCGCCGAAGTAGAGCTTCACGAACGTGCCGCGCGGCAGCTTGCCCGCCCGCCAGTAGGCGAGCACGGTGCGCAGGAAGCCGGGCTCGAAGACCGCGACGCTCGGCCCGAGGCGGTGGCGCTCGCACAGCGCCGCCATGTGGCGCACGTCGCCGAAGCTGTTGGCGTAGACGAAATCGACGCCGCCGCCCGGCAGCCCGTCGTCGCCGATCGTGCCGAGGTTCACCGAGCCGCTGTCGAACAGGCTCATGCGGATCGCCCCCGCGGCGGCGAGCGGCGGGATGTGGGCGTAGCGTTCGACGACGTCGCCCCCGAAACCGACGGTCGGGTAGAGGATGGCGTCCGGCCGTCGCGCCAGCACCGGCCGCCACCCCTCGAGGTAGCGCGCCGCCGCCGCCGGCGCGGCGCTGCCGAACTGGTCGATGTGGTTGTGGACGATCGCCGCCCCGGCCGCCAGACAGGCCAGCGCGTCGGCGGCGATCTCCGCCGGCTCGCAGGGCACGTGGGGATTGCGCGCCTTGTTGGCCACCCCGTTGATCGCCGCCTCGATGATGACCGGCGTCATGGCGTCAGCGGCCACCGCGGTCCGCGACCGACGCGCGCGGCGTCGCGTCCGTGGTGATCGTTCCCGTTCTTCGCCGCCCCGGCATCGACGCGCGGATCATGGCGCCGCTCTACCACAGCGGGATGCGGAGGCGCAGCGCCTTCCGGGTGTGGTATGGCTCGCCCGATGATCGAGGGGATCCAGCACGCCGCCGTGTCGCAGTTCTTCGCCGCCCACGTTCCCGGGGGGGCGGTTCCGCTGACCTTCTCGCTGATCAGTGGCGGGCGCTCCAACCTGACCTACCTGGTCGAGGGCGGCGGGCGCTCCTGGGTGCTGCGGCGGCCGCCGCTCGGCCACGTGCTGCCGACGGCGCACGACATGGCGCGCGAATACCGGGTGCTGGCGGCGCTCGCCGACAGCGACGTCCCGGTGGCGCGGCCGCTCGCCCTCTGCGAGGATGTCGCGATCAACGACGCGCCCTTCTACGTCATGGAGTACCGGCCCGGCGTCGTGCTCGCCCACAGCCTTCCCGACGGCTACGCCGACGGCGAGGCAGCGCGGCGGCGCATCAGCCTGGCGATGATCGAGACCATGGCGCGGCTGCACGCCATCGACTACCGCGCCGTCGGCCTCGCCGACTTCGGCCATCCCGAGGGCTACCTCGAACGCCAGGTGCGGCGCTGGGGGCAGCAATGGGAGCGCTCGCAGACGGGGCCGCTGCCCGCGATCGAGGCGCTCGCCGGCCGGCTGCGCGCCGCGCTGCCGGCATCGCCGCCGCCGACCATCGTCCACGGCGACTTCCGCCTCGGCAACCTGGCGCTCGACCCCGCCGATCCGGGGCGCGTCGTCGCCGTCTTCGATTGGGAGATGGCGACCCTCGGCGATCCCCTCGCCGACCTCGGCTACACGCTGATCTACTGGGCCGACCCGGGCGACCAGATCGATGCCGCGAGCATCGGCAGCGTCTCGCCGTTCACCCAGCTCCCCGGCTTCCTGCGCCGCGCCGAGCTGATCGCGGCGTACGCGCGCGCCAGCGGGCGCGACGTCACCGCCATCGACTTCTACCAGGTGCTGGCGCTCTACAAGCTGGCGATCATCGCCGAGGGCATCTACGCGCGGTTCCTGCAGGGCAAGACCCTCGGCGAGGGGTTCGCCGGCATGGTCCGCCCGACCGCCGTCCTGGCCACCCGCGCCCTGGCGATCGCCGACGCCTCGCAGGACCGCCGGCTGCGCGGCTGAGGAGCCGCTCACCTTTTGATTGGCAAACGCGGACGCCGTGGGTAGCGTCGAGCGATATCGAGGTGCGCATGCGTCGACTCCTGCTCCTTCTCGTCGTGGCCGGTCTGGTCCTGCCGGCATGCGGTAGCAGCAGCGGCTCGTCGTCCAAACCGACCAAGACGCCGGATCCGAACGCGACGCGGACGGCCACCAGAACCCCCAAGTCGACGCGCACCGCGACCCGCACCGGCGGACCGACGCGGACCCCCACCCGCACCGGCGGACCGACGGACACCCCGCGTCCGACCCGCACACCCGGTCCACCGGTGACGCTGTACGTGCGCATCAGCGGCAGCGACGAGAACGCCGGCACGGCGCCCAGCCAGGCGCTGCGCACCCTGGGCGCGGCGATGAAGCGGCTGTCGCCCGGCAGCACGCTGCACGTCGGCAGCGGCGTCTACGCCGAGCGGCTGGCGGTCAGCGACATCGTCGGCACGGCGACGCTGCCGGTGCAGATCCTCGCCGACCGCGCCGGCACGCAGACCGGCGACCGCGGCGACGTCGTCATCGACGGCAACGGCGAGCTCGCCTCCATCGTCGTCACCAGCTCGCCCTACCTCACCATCGACGGCTTCATCCTGCGCGGCGCCGCGCCCACCGCCAGCACCAGCGCCGTCAATCTGCGGATCCGCGGCGGCTCCGATCACGTCACCATCCGCAACTGCGTCGTCGCCAACGCCCAACCCGCGGACGGCATCCGCGTCGACAACTCGAACGACGTGCTGCTGTTCAACAACCTCGTCTTCTCCGCCGACCGCGGCATCATCGTCACCGGCAGCTCGAACCGCGTGTCGCTGATCAACGACACCATCGCCCTCAGCGACCGCGCCGCCCTGTCGATACGCGCCAGCGGCGGCAGCACGCCGAGGAACGTCAGCGCCACCAACTGCATCGTCCAGGAGAACGGCACCGGCGCGGCCATCGATGCCCCCGGCACCAACGGCGCCTACACGGGCGACTACAACCTCGTCTACCAACCGGGCGCTGCCAACCAGACGACCGCCTACGATCCGACCACCCTGCGCGGCCGCCACGACCTGAACGTCGACGCGCAGTTCGTCAACGTCGGCGTCGGCGACGTCCACCTCGAACCGCACAGTCCGGCGATCGACGCCGGCAGCGGCCGCATCGACGACGCCCTGAAGACCGCCCTCGGCGACCGCTCGACGACCGCCGACGGCGCGCGCGATCGCTCACCGCTCGATCTCGGCTACCACTACCCGCGCTGATCGCTCGCGCCCCCGCTTCACCCGCCGTCCGTCCGCAGCAGCGCCGCCAGCACGTCCGGCTCGTCGGTGATGATCGCGGTCGGCCCCTTGGCCAGGGACTGGCTGAGGAAGTCGGGCGAATTCACCGTCCACAGGTTGACCTGCAGGCCGCTGGCGCGAGCGAGCGCGATCGTGTCGGCGCTGATCCCCGACCAGATGGGATGGATCGCGTCGAGACCGAGCGCGACCACGCGGCGCACGGCGTCGGGACCGGCGCTGCCGGTCAGCAGCGCGGCGTACAGCCTCGCGTCGAAGCGTTTGATCGCCAGCACCGCGTCCTCCTCGAACGAGGAGAACAGCGTGCGGCGGGCGACGCCGAGCCGGCGCACCTCGGCGGCGGCGGCGCCGGCCAGGTCCTCGGCGCCGGTGCCCGGCGTCGCGCACTGCCCGTAGACCTTGAGCTCGACGTTGACCAGCGCCTCGTCCGGCAGCGCCGCGAAGACCTGCGCCAGACTGGGCGGCCGCTCCGCGGTCGGCTCGCCGCGGCCGTCGACCAGCGCGCACTGCTGCGCCTCGGCCAGGGTGTAGGCGCTGACGCACCCGCGGCAGGTGGTGGTGCGATCGAGGGTGTCGTCGTGCATCACCAGCAGGCGGCGGTCGCGGGTCAGCTCGACGTCGAGCTCGACGCCGTCGGCGCCGAGCGTCATGGCGCGGCGAAAGGCGGCGAGCGAATTCTCCGGCAGCGGCGAACGCGGCCGCGTCGGACCGCTGCCGCGGTGCGCCAGATTGGCGGCCGGCGCCAGCGCGGCGATGCGTTCACGGACCGCCCCGTTGGCCGGCGTCGTCGCTCCGGAGTCGTCGCCGCAGGCGGCGGCGCCGCAGGCGATCAGGAGCAGCACCAGGCGGCGCGCGCCGATCATCGAGGCCGTCGCGGACCGCGCCGGGCGGTCAGAACGAATCGTCCGTGCAGCGGTCGTCGATGGTCAGCCGCACGTCGATCGGTTGGCCGAGGTCGAAGGCGCCGGCGCCGGGAACGTTCTTGCCGACGATCACCAGCTTCCAGATTCCCTGCCGCGCGCTGCGGTCGACGATCGTGATGCCGTTGATGCCGTTCGCGGCGCCGGCCCACTGGTAGCGGCCCTTCTCCGGCCGCGACCGCGACCACCCGGGATCGTTGGCGGGAATCGCGATGGTCAGGGTGTTGGCGCCCTGGGCGAGCGCCAGCGAGAAGCCGCGGCGCGGATCGGCGCCGTCGTAGGCATGCGCGAAGTTGAGCAGGCGGCTGCGCAGCTTGAGCCGCCGCGCATCGAGGCGCGCGCTGACGTCGAACAGGTCGCCGCTGGTGCAGGGGGGCGGACAGGTGCAGCCGGCGCGGCAGGCGCCGGGGCAGAGCGTCGCCGCGGCGCCGTCGCACTGCTCGCCCCGCTCCTTGACGCCGTTGCCGCACACCGGCGCCGGGCAGCGGCAATCGCCCTGGCACAGGCCGGCGCAGAGCGCCGCGTCGCTGCCGTCGCAGTCCTCGTCGAACTCGCGCGTCCCGTTGCCGCACACCGGTGCGGCGCCGCCGAAGACGGTGCTGGTGATCTGGTACTCGCCGGCGCCGAGGGTGCGCACCGCGGCCACCGACCACGGCCCCGCCGCCGGGTGGTCGATGGTGCAGGCGCCGAACACCGCGTGCCCGTCCGCCTTGCAGTCGAAGTTGCCCGGGCCGGCGCCACTGCCCTGCTTGACGTAGAGATCGACGTCGAAGAGGCCGTCGTCCTTGCCGTTGAGCGCCACGCGCAGCGCGTTGGCGCCGGGCGGCACGTTGAGGGTGAAGCTGTCCGACACATCGACGGCGTCGAGCGTGTCGTCGACGACCGCGACGGTGTTCTGGCCGGCGCCGATCGGCGGCAGGCCGCCGCACGCCGCCGTGTCGTCGCCGGCGAGCGCGCCGACGAGGAAGCTCTGGGCGGCGAAGACGCTGGCGTCGTAACTGGTGTCGCTGGGCAGGCAGTTGGAGCTCATGCCGCCCGAGGTGACGCCGGCGACCACCTCGCCGCCGCCCAGGTTCAGCAGCAGCGGTCCGCCCGAATCGCCGTTGCAGGTGTTGGAGTTGGTTCCCGGCGCGCCGAGCGGGCCGAGGAAGTTCCAGCACACCACGTCGGCGTCTGTCGCATTCGACGGCAGACCCTCCGGACACGGGGCGGTCAGCACCGTGCCGGCGCGCTTGATGCCGTAGTCGTTGCCGTTGCCCTGCGTCTGGCCGAAGCCGACGATCGTCCCGACGGCAGGGATGAAGGGGACCGGATCGACGGTGTTGAGCGGCGTCGGCGCGATGCCGGTCACCCAATCGGCGAGCTGCACCACCGCCACGTCCGAGAGCGGGAAGTTGAACGGCGTCGAATCCGGGTGCGGCACGATGCGGCTGACCGCCGAAATGCCGGCGTGTTGCAGGTACACCCAGTAGTGGTCCGGCCGCGGGTCGTCGTCGACGCAGTGGGCGGCGACCAGGAACGTCCGGCAGCCGATCAGGGTTCCGGAGCAGCGGGCGTAGGCGTTGTCGCTGGTGATCGCCGCCCCGCCGCCGCCGTAGAGCAGGGCGCCGGTGGTCGGATAGGCGTGCGTGTGGACGCCGTTGACGATGCGCGCCTGCCGCCCCGGATCGAGGCGCACCTGCTCGCTCGCCATCGCCGTGGCGGCGAGACAGATGCCCGCGAAGGCGCCCACCCACGCCCGCGCCCGCCATCCGGATTCTGCGATCCCAGCCCCTCGCCGCGGCCTCGCCATCGCTACCCCCTGCCGGCGCGTCGCCTGTCCGGCGTGCGCAGCGGCGGGTGAAATCTGTCGGAAGACGGCCCCATAGACAAGCTGAATGTGCGCCGCGGCGACGGCGGGGCGGGGGCGCCGGGCCGCCGCGGCCGTCCGCTGGCAACGGCCGAACGGCGCGCGGCGACGCCGGCAATGGGCGGTGGAGCACGACCGCCGCGGCCGTCCGCTGGCAACGGCCGAACGGCGCGAGCCCGACCTCGTTCGACGTCCGCTCGGCGTGATGACCAGGCATGCGCCTGGGCCACCGCGCAGCGCAGCCAGGGCCGCCGGCTCCGCCTTCCCCATGCGCCGGCCCGCGTCCGCTTGCAGCGCCGGCCGCCGCCGATATGGTCTTTCGCATGCGCGTCGTGCACTGGTTCCGCAACGACCTGCGCCTGCACGACAACACCGCCCTGCACGCGGCGGCGCGCGGCGACGAGCTGATCCCGCTCTTCGTGCTCGACCCGGCGCTGCTGGCGCGCGCCCACGTCAGCCCGCCGCGCCGCCGCTTCCTCGCCGCCTGCCTGTCCAGCCTCGCCGCCAACCTGGCGCACCATGGCGCCCCGCTGGTGGTGCGGGTCGGCGACCCCGCCACCGAGGTCGGGCGTCTGCTCGACGAGAGCCGGGCCGATCGGCTCGTCTTCAACCGCGACACCACGCCGTACGCGCGGCGCCGCGATGCCGCGGTGCGCGCCGTCGCCCGGGCGCGCGACGTCGTCGTCGAGGAGCACGGCGATCGCGTGGTCTTCGAAGCCGAGGCCATCCGCAGCCAGAGCGGCGGCGGCTTCACCGTGTTCACGCCCTACCGCAACGCCTGGCTGGCGCGCTACCGCGCCGCGCCGCCGCCGGTGCGCGGCGTGCCCCGGCTGCCGGCGCCGGTGACCGACCTGGCGAGCGCGCCGCTGCCCGATGCGACGGCGCTCGGCGCCGCCGACGACGCGACAGCGATCCCCAGCGGAGGGGAGGCCGCCGCCCTGCGCCGCCTCGAGCGCTTCGCCGCCGGCGCGCTGCGCGACTATGCCCGCGACCGCGACCGACCGGACCGCGACGGCACCTCGCGCCTGTCGCCGCACCTGCGCTTCGGCACCATCTCCGTGCGCCGCTGCGTCGCGCGCGCCGCCGCGCAGGCCGCCGCCGAGCCCGCCGCCGCGGCAGGCGCCGGCAAGTGGATCGACGAGCTCATCTGGCGCGAGTTCTACGCCGCCCTGCTGGCCGAGCACCCGCGCGTGCTCGGCGGCGCCTTCCGCCGCCAGCTCGCCGGCGTCGCCTGGAACGACGACCCGGCGGCGTTCGCCGCCTGGTGCGCCGGCCGCACCGGCTATCCGATCGTCGATGCCGCGATGCGCCAACTGGCGCGCACCGGCTGGATGCACAACCGCGCCCGCATGATCGTCGCCAGCTTCCTCACCAAGGACCTGCTGCTCGACTGGCGCGCCGGCGAACGGGTCTTCATGCGCCACCTGGTCGACGGCGATCCGGCCTCCAACAACGGCGGCTGGCAGTGGGCGGCGTCGACCGGCACGGACCCGCAACCCTACTTCCGCATCTTCAATCCCGTGCTGCAGGGCGAACGCTTCGACCCCGACGGCGCGTACGTGCGGCGCTACGTCCCCGAGCTGCGCGCCGTCGACGCGCGCTTCGTCCACGCGCCGTGGCTGGCGCCGCGGCCGCCGCGCGACTATCCGCCGCCGATCGTCGACCACGCCGAGCGGCGGGTGGCGGCGATCGCGCGCTACGAAGCGGCGCGCGCGGCGGGAGGAGCGGATGGCCGCTGAACCGACGCGCGCCGTCATCCTGGTCGGCCACGGCGGCCTGCCGAAGGACTGCCCGCGCGAGTTGGTGCGCGAGCTCAGGGCGTTGGCGGCGGACCGCGCGGCGCGCGGCGGGCCGCCGTCGGCCGCCGAGCAGGCGCTCGACCGTCGCATTCGCGCCTGGCCGCGCACGGCGGCGACCGACCCGTATCAGGCCGGCCTCGAGGGGCTGGCCGCGGCGTTGCGCCGCCGCCTCGGCGGCACGCGCCTGGTGGTGGCGTACAACGAATTCTGCGCCCCGTCGCTCGAGGACGCGGTCGCCGCGCTGCTGGCGGACGGCGTCGAGGAGATCACCGTCGTGCCCAGCATGCTGACGCCGGGCGGCTCGCACTCCGAGATCGACATCCCGGACTCGCTCGACCGGCTGCGCGCGCGCCATCCGGCGCTGCGCCTGCGCTACGCCTGGCCGGTGGAGGTCGCGCTGCTCGCCGACATGCTGGCGACGCACCTGGCGCGGCCGCCGGGCTGATGGCCGATCAGCTCGATCTGTTCGGCGCGCCGGCGCCAGCGCCGCGCCGCGGCGTCGGTCCGGCGCCGCTGGCGAGCGAGGTCGCCGCCCTGGCCGCCCACCTGCCGCGCAACGTGCGCCTGGGCACGTCGTCGTGGTCGTTTCCCGGCTGGGCCGGCATCGTCTACGACCGCGCCGCCAGCAGCGCCACCCTGGCGCGCCACGGCCTCGCGGCCTACGCCCGCCATCCGCTGCTGCGCGCCGTCGGCATCGACCGCACCTACTACGCGCCGATCACCGCCGACGACTTCGCCGCCTACGCGGCGGCGGTCGGCGACGACTTCCGCTTCCTCATCAAAGCGCCCGAAGCCCTGACCACGGTCCGCTTCGCCGACCACCCCCGCTACGGCGAGCAGCGCGGCGCCCGCAGCGCCGTCTTCCTCGACCCCGGCTACGCGACCGATGCCATCTGCGCGCCGGTCGCCGAGGGCCTCGGCGAGCGGGCGGGCGTGCTCGTCTTCCAGTTCGCGCCACAGCCGCCGGCGCTGCTCGGCGGACCGGGGCGCTTCGCCGAACGGCTGCACGGCTTCCTCGACCGCCTGCCGCGCGGCCTCACCTACGCCGTCGAGCTGCGCACCGAACCGCTGTTCACCGACGCCTATCGCCAGGCCCTGCGCGCCGCCGGAGCCTGCCACGTGGTCACCGTCCATCCGACGATGCCGGCGCCGCGCGCGCAGGCGGCGCAGCTCGCGCAGGACGCGCCGGCGGTCGTCGTCCGCTGGATGCTCGGTCACGGCCAGCGCTACGACGACGCGCGCCAGCGCTATCGGCCCTTCGACCGGCTGGTCGACGAGGACCCGGCCTCGCGAGCCGAGATCGCGACGCTGTGCCGCGCCGCCGCGGCGCGCGGACGCGCCGCCTATGTCATTATCAACAACAAGGCCGAGGGCTCGGCGCCGCTCTCGGCGCAGCGCCTCGCCGCCGCCATCGTCGCCGCCGGGTGAGGCGCCCGCGCCCCCGGTTGTGTCGCCTTGACACACGGGCTAACGCTTCTCGATAAGAGCGAGCTCGCTCATCACCGCGCCACGTACGAAGCGGGCGCAGGACGGTGTGGGGTCCCGACGACATGAGCTGGAAAGAAGTGCTCGCAGGCGACATGCCTGCCGATTGGGCGCGCGAGATCGACGTCTTCGAGACGCAGATCGAGCTGAAGAAGCAGGGCAAGCTGACCGACCAGTTGTTCGCCGAGACCCGGCTGCGCCGCGGCGCCTACGGGCAGCGGTACGACAACGGCCAGCGCAACGACGGCACCGGCACCAAGGCGCTCGCCTTCGCGTCGCCGCTCACCAAGGGGCCGGAGACGCTGTGGGACGCGCCCGGGATGCAGCGCATCAAGATTCCCTTCGGCGGCATGAACCCGCGGCAGATGGAGGTGCTGGCCGACCTCTGCGAGGAGTATTCGGACAACATCTGCCACGTCACCACCCGGCAGGACTTCCAGCTCCACTACATCCACATCGACGACACGCCCGACATCATGCGCCGTCTCGCGGCGGTCGGCATCACCACCCGCGAGGCCTGCGGCAACTCGGTGCGCAACGTCACCGGCTGTCCCCTGGCCGGCGTCTGCCGCGACGAGGCGTTCGACATCTCGCCGTACGCCGATGCGATGATGCACTTCATGCTCGGCCATCCCGACACCATGGAGTTCGGGCGCAAATTCAAGATCGCCTTCTCCGGCTGCGCCCAGCACGCCTGCGGCCTGCTCAACATGCACGACCTCGGCCTGCTCGCCGTCACGCGGACGGAGAACGGGGTCGCGCGGCGCGGCTTCACCATGTACGTCGGCGGCGGCCTGGGCGCCGTGCCGCACCACGCCAAGGTGCTCGAGGAGTTCGTCAGCGAGGAGGAGTTGCTGCCGATCTCGCAGGCGATCGCGCGCGTCTTCGCCCGCCTGGGCGAGAAGCGCAACCGCGCCCGCGCCCGCATCAAGTTCCTGGTCAAGAATCTCGGCATCGACGAGTTCCGCCGCCTGGTGCGCGAGGAGCGCGCCGCGCTGGCGCACGATCCGCGCTGGACGTCGTACATCCCGGCGGTCGCCGCCTGGCACGAAACGCCGCTCAAATCCGGCGCGCCGCTCAACGGCGCCGCGCTGCCCGAGGGCTTCGCCGCCTGGCAGCAGAGCAACGTCTACCGCCAGCGCCAGGCCGGCTACGTCGTCGCCACGGTGACGCTGCCGCTCGGCGATCTCACCGCCGACCAGATGCGCGCCCTCGCCGACATCGCCCGCCGCTACGTCGGCGACACGGTGCGCACCACGGTCGACCAGAACATCGTCCTGCGCTGGGTGCGCGAAGCCGATCTGCCCGACCTCTACCGCGACCTCGCCGCCGCCAAGCTGGCGACGCCCGGCGCGCAGACGATCGTCGACGTCACCTCGTGCCCCGGCACCGACACCTGCAAGCTCGGCATCGCCTCGTCGCGCGGCCTGGCGCGCGAGCTGCGCAGCCGCCTGAGCGAGAAGGCCTTCACGCTCGACGCGGCGGTGCGCGGCCTGCTGATCAAGGTCAGCGGCTGCTTCAACTCGTGCGGCCAGCACCACGTCGCCGATCTCGGCTTCTACGGCGTGTCGCGCCAGGTGGGCGGCTATCAGGTGCCGCACTTCCAGGTCGTGCTCGGCGGCCAGTGGTCCAACAACGGCGGCGCGTACGGTCTGCCGATCGGCGCCATCCCGTCGAAGAACATCCCGGCGGTGGTCGATCGCATGGCGGAACGCTACGTGCGCGACCGCCAGGGCACCGAGACCTTCCAGCAGTTCTGCGGTCGGATCGGCAAGAAGGCGCTGAAGGAGATGCTCGACGACTTCGTCAAGGTGCCGGCGCACGACGCCAATCCGGACTACTACTCGGACTGGGGCGACCCGCGCGAGTTCAGCACCGGCGACATGGGCACCGGCGAGTGCGCCGGCGAGGTCGTGTCGCTGGTCGAGTTCGATCTCGCCGACGCCGAGCGCGAAGTCTTCGAAGCGCAGCTCGCGCTGGAGGCCGGCGACGTGGCCAAGGCCGACGCGCTCGCCTACCGCGCGATGCTGCAGACGGCGAAGGCGCTGGTGAAGACGCAGCTCCCCGACGTCGGCGACGATGCGGCGCGCATCGTGGCGGAGTTCAAGCCGCGCTTCGTCGACACCGAGCTGTTCTTCGATCGCTTCGCCAAGGGGATGGTCGCCGGCTATCTCTTCCGCCGCCACGAGGAGGGCCCCGGCAGCATCACCCCCGAGTCGGCGCACCAGTTGGTCGAGGAGGCCAGCCTCTTCGTCGAGGCCGGCCACGCCTGCCAGCTCCGCATGGCCGAGAAGAAGACCGCCCCGGCGGCGGCCGCCGCGTCGCAGGTGGTGAGCCTGGAAGGGCTGAGCTAGGTGTCCGCCGCCGCCGCCGAGGTCGACATGCCCGCGCTCGCCGATCTGCACCGCATCGGGATCAAGATCCCCGCCACCGACGCCGCCTTTCCCGCGCGCGACCTGGTGCCCGTGTTCCATCGCTGGATCCAGACCGCGGCGCTGCCCGGGCACCTGCTGATCGACGTCGCCGACTACGACCACGTGCCCGAGGGCCCCGGCATTCTCCTGATCGCGCACGAGGCCAACCTCGGCCTCGATCTGGTCGGCGGACGCCCGGGCCTGGTGTACTACCGCAAGCAGCCGCTGGCCGGCGACCTGGCGGCGCGCCTGCGCGCCTGCGCCGGCGCCGCGCTGCGGGCCTGCCGCATGTTGGAAACGGATGCCGCCCTTGGCGGCCGCCTGCGCTTCGATGCCGGCGCGTTCGAGCTCTTCGCCAACGACCGCCTGCGCGCGCCCAACGAGGCGGCGACCTACGACGCCTTCCGGCCGACGCTCGACGGCCTGCTGAAGACCCTCTACGGCGACGCGACGGTGATGGTCGCCGGACCGACCGACCCGCGCGCGCGCTTCGGCGTCACCGTCAGCGGTCCCGCCGCCAGCGTCGACCAGTTGCTGTCCCGTCTCGGCTGATCGCGCCGCCGCGGCGCGCCAGCGGCGCGCGCCGCGGCGGCGGCCGACTATGGCACCGGGATCAGGCCGGCCTGGTAGCAGGTCTTGGGACCGCTCAGCGTGCGGCCATCGAGCGTCGTCACCACCTCGCCGGTGTTCGCGTTGGCGACGAAGTCGTAGAAGAGGTCGCCCTGCATCGTCCCGTGGTGCGCGCCGCTCAGGGCCAGGTTCACCGAGTACTCCGCCCCGTTGCTGACCAACACCGGAATGCGGATCTCCTCGAACCCGTTGAGCACCGAGGCGCCGTCATCGGAATAGTCGAGGTAGTCCACCCGCGCCGAGCCGCTCAGCGTGCTGGCGAAGTCGTTGGTGATCGTCGCCGTGCCGCTGGCCTTGCCGGGGATGACGGTGACGCCGAACGTATTGGGAACGACGTAGTCCTGGTAGCGGATCGCCCAGGTCGGCTCCGGCGTGTCCACGATCGGCACCACCGCGGCGGGCGGGATCGGGTCGCGGTTGGTCAGCGTGAAGACGCGCAGGCGACCGGGCAGCGGGGTGTTCAGCGGCGTGACGCGGCGCCATTGCAGCTCGGTGATGGACAGACGCGTGCCGTCGGGCGACCACTCGAAGCCGCCGGCGGCCGACTGCCACTCGTCGGCCGGCTTGAGCAACCGCTGCCCGATGTAATCGCCACGCTCGAACCACCGGTCGACCATCCATGGGTCGAGATAGCAGTCCCGTTCGTTCGGATTGCCACCCGGACTGAGACCGTCGCTCGGCGCGCCGGCGATGGCGACGAAGTGCAGCGAGAAGGCGATCCAGTCGACATAGGGCGGCCGCGGCAGGAGACCGAGGAACCCGACGCGGTTGTCGGTGCGGGCGCTCGACACCACCGTCCATTGCTCATCGGCGCTGAAGTTGATGCCCTCGTTGTGGTCGGGGTAGTGGGTCATGCGGCGCACGGCGCCGCTGCCGAGGTCGAGGGCGAAGTTGTCGTAGTGCCCGGCCTCTGGCGTCCCGGCGACCACCCAGTCGAGCCCACCGCGCATGACCGCCTCCTTCGCCTCGAAGGGCTGGGTGAAATTGCGCCAGACGTCCGAGTCGACCCCCAGCGCCAGCGACGACACCGGCGGGGCGATGACGCGCGGGTCCGCCAGATCGTAGCGATCCGCCTGCCGCACCAGGCGCCCCATGCCGACCACGTTGCCGCCCGGGCCGCGCAGGCGCACCTCGCTCCAGATGAACCACTGATCGTCGAAGGTCACGTGCGGCACGCGATACTGCAGGATGCCGACGGTCGGATCGGGGTTCGGCGGCAACTTGATCGGCAGCATCACCGCGCTCTGGCAGTCGAGCACGCTCGGCGTGCACTCGAGGACGTTCCACTTCGGGTTCGGGTTGTTGTTGCCCGCCACCAGCAGGCGCTGGCCGTCACGGAACCGCTGCGCCACCTTGAGGTTGCCGGTGATCAGGCCGGTGGCGCACGTGAGACAGCGGAAGTCGCTGCCGTCGGGCCGGATCATGCCGAGCTGATTGCCGACCGTGCTCGGCGAGGTGAAGTTGAACACCAGGTGCTCGCCGCTCTCGTCCCAGCTCGCCTGCTGCGGGTTGACGCCGGCGGGCATCGGAATGACGCCGGAATCCGCCATCGGCTCCTGCGCCGGCGGCGCGAAGCAGCGCAGCAGGGTGTCCTCGGGCAGCGTGCCGACGAGGACCTGCTGGCACAGGGCGGCCGCCTGATTGACCGCCTGACTGGCGGTGCGCTCGGCGTGCGCGCGAGCGCAGCGCGCCAGATCGCCGGCGCAGCCTGGGAACAGCGCGGCGCCGTCGAGCCCGACACAGTGCTTGCCGACGCTCTTGGCGAGGTCCGCGTCGCACTGAGCGCCGTCGGGCAGCGGCTTGCACGCGACGAGCTGGAAGGGGTCGGTGACGCCGCGCCTCAGCGCCTTGCCGGCGCAGCGCGCGTAGGCCTTGAATGCCCGATCGGCGCATTGCTGGCTGCGCGTGAGCAGGTCACGCTGACACCGCGCCCCCGCGGCGTCGCTGGCCTTCGCCCGCAGCGCGGCATCGACAGCGGGGCCGAAGAGGCCGCGCGCCAGGGCCGTGCCGGCGTAGAGGCCGGCGGCGGTGACCGTATCGAGGCTGGTGAAGCCGATGGCCGGGCCGGCGCAGAGCTTCGCCTCGTCCCTGGCGGCGCGGTCGCGAGCCTTCTGGACGAGGCCGAAGGGGTCGCTCGCCGCGCAGGTCGCGACCGAGAAGCCGAGCGCGGCCTCGTCGATCTGCGCCACGCATTTCGCCAGCGTCTTGCTCTCGGCGCGCGCGATCTTGCGCAGAGCGGCTTGCATCTTCGCAGCGCACTGCCCCTGCGCCGCGGCCGCGGCCGGCGTGGCGGCGCAGGCCAGAGCCGCCAGGATCACGACGGCACGACACCGGCGCCGGCGCGCCGTCCGGGTGGCGATCTCGTGGTTTGCGTCGACGTGGGTCATGTGTCCCCCCTCGGCCGCCGCACGCTTCGCGCGGCGCCCGTCCGTGGCACCGCGGCGGCGTCCGGCCCACCCGGACACCGCCGCGGGTCGTGATCAGCTCATCCGCACCGCCCCTGCTCCGTCGCGATCAGGCGCTGATCGGCTTGAACAGGCCCTGCATCTTCATCGCCAGGCCGAGGTCGCCCTTGAACTTCAGCTTGCCCTGCATGAAGGCCACCTGGGGCGGGATCTTGCCGGTGGCGATCGCGGCGTAGTCCGTGGCGCTGGCCGACACGGTCAGCGCCGCCGCCGGGGCCGCGCCGCGGCCGACGTCGATGCCGCCCTCCCCCACCGACAGGTACCACTCGCCGCCGTCGGCGCCGCTGAGATTGAACTGGATGGTGCCGCTCAACCCCTTGGCGGTCGCCGGGTCGTACGACCTGGCGATGCTGTCGAAGATCTCCGCTGTCGTCATGGTGTTCTCCTCTCCTTCGTCGGCGCTCGTGGCGCGATTGAATGGCGTGAAATTCAGAGCGCGGCGCGCCGGTACACGGTGACCACCGCGGCGCCGCCGAGGCCCAGGTTGTGCTGCAGCGCCAGGGCGGCGCCGGTCACCTGCCGCTTGCCCGCCGCGCCGCGCAGTTGCCAATTGAGCTCGGCGCACTGCGCCAGTCCGGTGGCGCCGAGCGGGTGGCCCTTGGAGATCAGGCCGCCGGATGGGTTGACGACCACCTTGCCGCCGTACGTGAAGGCATCGTGGTCGATGTGCTCGCCGGCGGTGCCCTCCGCGCACAGGCCGAGCGCCTCGTAGGTCACCAGCTCGTTGGCCGAGAAGCAGTCGTGCAGCTCGACGACGTCGACGTCGGCGGCAGTGGCCCCCGCCTGCGCCAGCGCCTTGGCGGCGGCGCGCTGCGTCAGACCGTAGCCGGCGACGTAGCGGCAGTCCCGGTCGAAGGTGTCCGGGCCATCGGTCGCCATCGCCATGCCGGCGATCTCGATCGCCTTCGCCTGCAGGCCGTGGCGGCGGACGAAGTCCTCGCTGGCGACGATGGCGCAACCGGCGCCGTCCGAGGTCGGGCAGCACTGCAGCTTGGTGAGCGGGAAGTACACCATCGGCGCGTCGAGGATGTCGCGCAGCGAGTACGCCTCCTGGAACTGCGAGAACGGATTGTTGACCGAGTGTCTGTGGTTCTTCCAACCGATCTTGGCGAAGTGCTCGGGCGTGGTGCCGAAGCGGTCCATGTGATCGCGCCCGGCGTTGCCGAACACCTGCGGCGCTGGGATCACCGGCTCGAAGGCCCGCAGCTCCATCATCCGCAGCATGTGCTTGTCGATCGGCGGCGTGTGGTCGGGGAAGTTCTGCTTGAGCGAGCCGCGCTCCATCTTCTCGAAGCCGAGCGCCATCGCGCAGTCGGCGAGCCCGCCCTCGACCAACTGCTTGGCCAGAAACAGCGCCGTCGAGCCGGTCGAGCAGTTGTTGTTGACGTTGTAGATCGGCACGCCGGTGAGTCCGAGCTCGTAGGCGGCGCGCTCGCCCGAGGTGGAATCGCCGTAGCAGTAGCCGGCGACCACCTGCTCGATGCGCTCGTAGGGAATACCGGCGTCCTCGAGCGCCTTCTCGCCGGCCTCCTTGGCCATCTGCGGATAGTTCCAATCGGCGCGGCGACCGGGCTTCTCGAATTTCGTCATCCCGACGCCGACCACGAAGACCTTGCGTCCCATCATTCCTCCGGAAAAGGGCGTGATCGCTCTCACGCCGCGTGGTTACTCGAAGAAGGTCACCCGCGCGTTGGTGATCACCGCTTTCAGATCGCGCTCCTGCACGTGCGCCGTGCACAGCATCGCGGTGGCGGACTCGCGCCACAGGCGGACCACGATCGTCTCGCCGGGATAGACCGGCGCGGCGAAGCGGACCTTGATGGAGCGGAAGCGCTCCGGGTTGCCGTCGGCGCCGGCGTCGATGGCGGCGCGCCCGACGTTGGCGAAGGTGCACAGCCCGTGCAGGATCGGGCGCTCGAAGCCGCCGATCGCCGCCATCGCCGGGTCGACGTGGAGTGGATTGCGGTCGCCCGACAGGCGATAGAGCAGCGCCTGCTGGCGCAGTGTCGGGTAGGTCACGACGGCGTCGGGCGCCCGTGCCGGCGGCTCGTTGCCCGGCGCCGGCGCCGGCGGATCGCCAGGCCTCGCGAAGCCGCCCTCGCCGCGGATGAAGGCGGTGAACTCGTTGCGAAACAGCGGCGTGCCGGTGGTGGCGTCGCGGCTCGTCACCTCGGTGACGATCAGCGCGCCCTTGCCGGCGCCTTTGTCGTGGATGGCGCTGATCCGCGCCTCGTTGACGATGCGCGCCTCGACCGGCAGCGGCGGCGCGAGGATCTCCGTGTACTGCTCGCCGTGCAGCAGCATCATCGGATTGAAGTCCATGCCCGGCACGTCCAGCAGCCCGAGCAGGGTCTCGAAGACCGGGATCACCGCGTAGGTGGGCAACGCCCGGAGCTCGCCCTCCCAGGTGTATTGGAGCACGCGCGGATCGGTCGGGTCCTCACCGGTGCCGACGCCGGCGCCGAGGGCGTAGAGGATGAGATGGTCCGGCCCCCACGCCGCCTCGCGGGCGGGCAGGCTGGCGCCGAGCGCGCGACTGGGATCGATGGTCACGGCCCCTCCTCGCTCAGAGCTTCACGTGCGCCATCATGGCGATGGCGGCGTCCTGCGAACCGCCCAGCGGCACCGCGGCGGCGTGGTCGGCGAGCCGCGGCAGCACTTCGTCGCGCAGGCGTTCGGCGCTGATCGCCTCGGGCTCGAGGAAGGCGCCCGGGTGCTGTACCAGCCAGGTGCGCGCGTACCAGCCGCCGCCGCACTCGTAGATCGCGCCGGTTTCGCTGCACGCCTCCGAGCACAGCCAGGCGACCAACTGCGACACCGGGTGCGGATCGAGCTTCTCCAGCAGGTCGCCCGGCATGACCGTCTCGGTGAGGCGGCTGCGCGCCACCGGCCCGATGGCGTTGACGGTGATGCCGTACTTCGCCCCCTCGAGCTTGAGCGTATTCATCATGCCGATCTGGGCCAGCTTGGCGGCCGAATAGTTGGTCTGGCCGAAGTTGCCCCACAGGCCGGCGCCGGAGGTGGTCATCAGGACCCGGCCGTAGCGGGCCTCGCGCATGTGCGCCCAGGCGGCGCGGGTGACGTTGAACGTCCCGCGGACGTGCACGGCGAAGACGCGGTCCCAGTCCTCGTCGCTCATCTTGTGGAACGTGGAATCGCGCAGGATGCCGGCGTTGTTGATGACGATGTCGACGCGACCGAAGCGATCGCGCGCCGCCCGCACCACCGCCTCGCCTCCGGCCGTGGTGGCGATGTCGTCGGCGTTGGCGATGCACTCGGCGCCGAGCGCGCGCACCGCGTCGGCCACCGACTCGGCCGGAGCGCGGTCGCCACCGTCGCCGCGCGGCCCGCCGCCAACGTCGTTCAAGACCAGCGCGCAGCCGCGCCGCGCCAGGGCCAGGGCGTGCGAGCGGCCGAGGCCGCCGGCGGCGCCGGTAATGACGGCGACGCGGCCGTCGTAGCGAATCTCACTCATCTGCGTCTCCTCCGGATCTGCGGGCGGCGCGCAGCACCGGGCGCGAGCGCGGCGGCGCCGGCGGCGAGGCCGCGGCCAGGCCCAGGTACGCGAGCAGCGCGCGCACCAGTTCGTCATTCACCTGCTGCCAGGTGAGGTCGTCGCCCGCCGGCATCGTCCGACTGGCCAGGGCCCGCTGCTGCAGCACTCCGACCACCAGGCGAATGCCGAAGCGGGCCGCCAGCTCGGCGTCGGAATGGCCGATCTCGTCGCCCCGCGCCGCCAGCGCGTCGCGCGCCAGCGCCTCGATCTCGCGGTGCACCTCGAGCACGCGCGCGCCCAGCACCGGATCGACCGGCACCATCTCGTAGAACGCATAGACGAGGCCGGGCCGGGCGCGGTGGATGCGCACCATGCCGGCCACGGCCTGGCGCACCAACTCGGCCGCCGGCACGTCGCGAAAGCGCTCCGGCCGCAGCACCGCGCGCGCCGTCGCCACCGCCTCGCCGAGATAGTGCTCGAAGAGGTAGCGGAGCAGCTCCTGCTTGTCGCGGAAGCGGGTGTAGAACAGGCCCACCGAGCAGCCGGCCTCGCGCGCGATCTCCGGCACCGACGTCGCCTGGAAACCGCGCTCGTTGATCAATCGCTCGGCGGCGGCGATGAAGCGCTCCAGCTTCTCCTGGCTGCGCGCCTGTCGCGGCAGCTTCACCCAGCGCAGCTTCTCCGCCCCACCTCGCTCCGCCGCCCGCGCGTTCGTCCTCGCCATCTCGCTTGACCTCTCTCGTTTCTCCCTCCATATTCAAATCTGAATTCAGTTTCAAGTTCTTTTCGTGAATAGGCCACGGGCCGGGGGAGAAGGGACGATGTTCGAGCTGACCGAGCCGCAACGGATGATGCAGGACATGGTGCGCCAGTGGTGCGACCGCGAGCTGCGGCCGCGCCTGGCGGAGTTGGAATCGGGGGCGCGGCTGCCCTACGACCTCATGCGCGACCTGGTGCGCCAGTTCGGGCTCGCCGAGGTCGCCCGCGCGTCACTCGAGAAGCGGGTGCGGACGTTGCGCCAGCGCGAGGCCAGCGGCGCGCCGGAGTCGGGGCCGAGCGGCGGCCTCGGCGAGATGCTCGCCGATGGCGACGCCGGTGGCGACCCGTTGCTGTTCGCCATCCTCGCCAAGGAGCTGTGCCGCTGCTCGCCCGGTTTCGCGTCGAGCTGGGGCGTGTCGCTGGCGTTGGCCGGTGGCGCCATCATCGCCAAGGGCACCGCCGATCAGATCGAGCGCTGGGGCATGCCGGTGGCCACCCTGGAAAAGATCGGCGCCTGGTGCCTGACCGAGCCCAACGCCGGCAGTGATGCCTTCGGGTCGATGCATACCACGGCACGGCCCGACGGCGACGACTACGTGCTCACCGGCCAGAAGACGTTCATCACCAACGGCCCGTATGCCGACGTGTTCGTCGTCTACGCCAAGGTCGACCGTGGCCAGCCACGCGCCGAGATGGCGGTGAACACTTTCATCCTCGAGCGTGGCATGCCGGGTTTCACCCAGGGCAAGCCGTTCAGAAAGATGGGCATGCGTGACTCGCCCACCGGCGAGCTGTTCTTCGACGGTGTCCGGGTCCCCAGGGCCAACCTGCTCGGCGGCCGCGAAAAGACCGCCGAGGGCCGCGCCGACACCAAGGAGTCGCTCGGCAACGAGCGCTCCGGCCTGCCGGCGATGGCCTGGGGCATCATCGAGGAGTGCTACGAGCGCAGCCTCGCCTACGTGAAACAGCGGCGCCAGTTCGGCCGCGCCATCGGCGAGTTCCAGGCGGTGCAACTCGACCTCGCGGACATGTACGTGAAGCTGAAGAACGTCGAGGCGATCGCCTTCCGCACCGCCTGGATGCAGCGCAAGGGCATCCGCGACGTCGCCTTCGTCAATGCCTCCAAGGCCTACTGCTCGCAGATGGCGGTCGACGTGGCCCTGAAGGCGATCCAGTTGCACGGCGGCAACGGCTACATGGAGGAGTACCACATCGAGAAGCTCGCCCGTGACGCCAAGCTGCTCGAGCTCGGCGCCGGCACGACCCACATCAACTACCTGACGGCGGCGCGCGCGCTGCTCGACCTGGCGTGACCACCCCGTCCCGTGTCGGGCGCCTGCGCGCCGCGGCGCGCGTCGCCGGCGCGCTGGCGCGTCTCGCGCGCCCCGGCCGCCCGGCGACCCTCGCCGCCCAGATCGCCGCGCACGCGCGGCGCACGCCGCAGCGACTCGCCCTGCGCTGCGGCGAGGCACGCTGGACCTGGCGCGCCCTGGACGAAGACGCGGGACGGCGCGCGGGCGCGCTCGCCGCGCGCGGCGCCCGCCGAGGCGAGACCATCGCCCTGGCGCTCGGCAACACGCCGGAGACGCTGATCTCGGTCGCCGCCTGCGCCCGCCTCGGCATCGCGGCGGCGGTGCTGCCGAACGGCATCGGCGGCCACGCATTGCGCCATGCCCTCGCCGCCTGCGCCCCGCGCTGGGTCATCGTCTCCGACGACGCGCGCGCCGCCTTCGCGACCCTCCCGCCGGCGCTCGCGCCCACTCTCCTCGCCCCCGCCGATCTGCGCGGCGACCAGATCGCGCCGGCGCTCCCGGCGGCGGACGAGGCGACGCTCCTCTACCTCTTCACCTCGGGCACCACCGGCCTGCCGAAGGCGGCGCGCATCACCGTCCGGCGCTTCCGCCGCTTCGCCGCCGGTTTCGCCTTCGCCATCTGTCGCCTGCGTCGCGCGGATGTCGTCTACCTGGCCCTGCCGCTGACCCACGCCACCGGCCTCCTCGCCGCCTGGGGCGCCAGTGTCGTCGCCGGCGCCACCCTCGCCCTCCGCCCCCACTTCTCGGCCTCGGCCTTCTGGTCCGATTGCCGGGAGGTCGGCGCCACGGTCGTCCCCTACATCGGCGAGATCTGCCGCTATCTGGTCGCGTCGCCGCCGCAGGCCGATGAGCGCCGGCACGGCGTCCGCCTCTTCTACGGCGCCGGCTTGCGGGCCGATGTCTGGCGGGCGTTGCAGGCGCGCTTCGCGATCCCCGAGATCGTCGAGTTCTACGGGTCGACCGAGGGCAACGTCGGCCTGGTGAACCTCGAGGGTCGCCCCGGCATGCTCGGCCGCCTGCTGCCGCGCCAGGCGGTGGTGCGCGTCGACGACGGAGGCACGCCGGTGCGGGATCGGCGCGGCCACCTGCTGCGGGTCGACCCAGGCGCGAGCGGTTTGCTGATCGGACGGATCGACCGCGCCAACCGCTTCGACGGGTACACCGACGCCGACGCCACCGCCGCGAAGCTGCTACGCGATCCCTTCGGCGACGGCCACGACTGGTTCAGCACCGGCGATCTCGTGCGGCGGCACCCCGGCCGTTGGGTCTCGTTCGTCGACCGCCTCGGCGACACCTTCCGCTGGAAGGGCGAGAACGTCTCGACGACCGAGGTCGCCGAGGAGTTGCTGCGCTGCCCCGGGGTCGCCGAGGCCATCGTCTACGGCGTCGAGGTCGCGGGCTGCGAGGGCCGCGCCGGCATGGCCGCGGTCGTCCCCACCGCCGACTTTTCGCCCGCCCGCCTCGCGGCACATGTCGTCGCCGCCCTGCCGCGCCACGCCCGCCCGCTCTTCCTGCGCCTGCTCGAGGCGCCCGACCTCACCGCGAGCTTCAAGTACGTCAAGGGGCGTCTGCAGCGCGAAGCCTACGACCCGAGGCTCGTCGGCGATCCCCTCTTCCGCCTCGACGAGGCGCGCGGCGACTACGCCCCGCTCCGCTGAACCGTCGACGGGCGGCGCACCCGCTCCCAGAGGAGGCCGCCGCGCCGGGAACGACGTCGATCAGGCCGCCGCCGCTGGCGGCCCGCCGCTCGCCGCCGGCGGCCGGGCGGCGCGCCGCCTCACGGATGTCCCTCCACCACCAGTTTGAGCGCCGCGTGTTTGATCTGGCGACGAACCGACTGGCTCTTGGCGAGGGCGCGCAGCGCGCCCGGCGTCAGCGCCGACAGGAGGCGCAGGGCGCTCACCAGCGGCGTCTTGGGGTTGCGGATCAGCGCGCAGCGGATCTCCTCCCGCCCGATCCACTGTGGCGCCCGCATGATGGCACCGACGGTATCGGCGAGAATCCGCGGATCCTTCGCGATCTGCAGCACATCCTCGAGCGTCAGATGTGGATTCTGGCAGAGGTAGAACAGCGTCCGCGGGTCCGTGTCGCGCAACAGGATGGCCCGCACCGTCCGATCGGCGCGCAGCGCCAGCCGAAATTTCTCCGTCGGCGGCAACGCGCGCACCTGCTCGAAGGGGCTGTCGTGCGGATGCTCTGGCGGCTCGCGGTTGGTCATCGGCTCGCACGACGGATTGTAGGGGCAGACCGGCGCCGCTGCGACCGCTTTCCGCGCCGCGATGGATCCGCTGCGCGACCGTGCGGCCCGCCGACGACCACCGTCAGGCGCGAGCGGCTCGGCGCGGGTGCGCGGACCGCTCACGCGTCGTCGGACGGCGACGCTCCGGCGCGGTCGATCTCCGCCAGCTCGCGCGGGTGCTCGTGCGCCATCGCCTCGCGCGACAGGCGTCCGTGCCACCAGACGAGGCTCATCGGATAGATCTGCGGGTTGAAGATCACCCAGTAGAAGTGCCAGACGACGATCGCCAGGGTCGCCAGCCAGGCTTCGTAGTAGTGCACCACGGTCGCCAGATCGAGCGCCCACTTCGGCACCAGGCGCAGGCTCCAGGTGGCGAACCAGAGCGCGAAGCCGGTGGCGGTCATCACCGCGCTGCCCCAGATCAGCGCCCAGTACTCGGCCTTCTCCGCGTAGCTGAAACGGCCGAACGCCGCGCCGCGGTCGGCCCGCCCGAGGTAATAGCGGAGCATCTGCCCGAGGTCGCGCAGATCCTGGCGCCCCGGCCACATGGCGCGCCGCTGCTCGCGCCCCCGCCGGGCGAGCGCCAGCCACGCCAGGTGATAGACGCCGAGCCCGACCATCACCACCGCCGCCGCGCGATGGACGAGCCGCCGGGTGTCCTCGCCGCGGCCGAGCCATTCGAACGGCGCCGCCCACCACGCGTCGGGGAACTTGAGCGCGAAGCCGCTGTAGGCGAGCACGATGAAGGAGACCGCCAGCAGCCCGTGCTGCAACCGCTCGCCGCGGGTGAAGCGCAGCACGTCCCGCCCGTAGGGCAGGCGCGGCAGCCCGAATCGGCGGGCGAAATCGAGGCCGTTGTGCGCCGCCATGCCGCCGATGACCAGGATGATCAGCGCCAGGTAGAGCCGCCGCACCAGGCTCACCAGCGGGTGCTCGCCGTTGTCGACGCCGATCCCGGCATGGATGGCGCCGAGGGCGAAGTTCGCGCCCGCGCCGGGATGACACTGGCCGCAGGTCCGCGGCAGGTTCGCCTTGTTCACCGAGGAGCGCGGATCGCTCGACGGCCGGATGTCGTGGATGCCGTGGCAACTGGCGCAGTTCGCCACCGTCGTCGAACCGCCGCGGCTGGCCAGGCCGTGGTAGCTGTCGAGATAGCTGCGCAGTCGGCCGGCGGCGAGGCCATAGCGACGCGAGATGCGCTCCGACTCGTGGCAGCGCACGCACGACGCCTCGGCGACCCGCGACGGGTAGACCGACGACTCGGGGTCGTCGGGGGCGCGGATGTCGTGCTCGCCGTGACAGTCGACGCAGGTCGGCGCGTCGGCATTGCCGTGCTCCACCGCGCGCCCGTGGATGCTCGCCGCGTACACCTCGGCGACCTGGTCGTGGCAGTGACCGCAGGTGGCGGCGATGTTGCCGCGGCTGGTGGTCGAGCGCGGATCCGCGGAGGGATACAGCCGGTGCGCGGCATGGCAGTCGGTGCAGCTCGCGCCGGTGCCGTCGGCGAGCAGGCTGGCGAAGTGCACGCTGTGCTGGTACCCGGCCAGCGGCCGGTTGATGCGCACCGGCCGGCGGGCGTTGAACGCGTCGTCGGCGTGGCAGGCGCCGCAGGTGGCGGGAATCCGTTGCCGGGACACCCGCGAGCGCGGATCGTCGGCGGCGCGGACGTCGTGGCCGCCGTGGCAGCTCGCGCAGCTCGGCGCGTCGGCGACCCCCGCCGCCGCCGCCGCGCCGTGCAGGGTGGCGGCATACTCCGCCTGTTCGTCCTCGTGGCAGGAGGCGCAGTCCGGCGCGGCGAGGCGCGGCGGATGGTCGTCGCTGGCATCGGCATGGCAGTCGACGCAGTCGAGGTCGCCATGCATCGACCCGGCGAGAGCCGCGACGTCCACGAACACGGAGCTGCCGGCGCGCTCGCCCGCCTCGCGCCGCAGCGTCGCGTCGCCGTGGCACGCCAGGCAGGCGTCGTCGTCCGCCGCCGCACGCCCCGCGCCGACCAGCAGCGCGAGACAGACGCCGACGAATGCCGCGCCGCGCCACCCGCGGCCGATCGTCGCCGTCGCCGTTCCGCTCATGCTTCGCTCGCCCCCGATCCGCGGCGCCTCACGCCACCGCTGGCGAGCCTCTAGCAGAAGCGGCGCCGATCGCTCGACGGTTGTTCCACCGCCGGACCGCGCCGGCCGGCGCTACGGGCGCGACGGCTGCGGTTGCGCCGGGCGCCACTGCCGCGGCGGCGCCGGACGGCGCGGCGGCGCCGGGCGCCGCGAACGCCGCGGCCGCGGCTCGCTCAGGAACCCGAGCAGCGCGCAGGCGGCGGCGAGCAGGCCGCCGAACACCAGCCAGGCCATGACGGGCGGGACCGGAAAGACGAGAATCCCGTCGGCGGCGGCCGCCGGTGGGGCGACGTTGACGAGCGTGGCGATGGTCAGTGCGTTCATCTGCCCTGCACCTCCCTTACCCGATCCAGACTAACACGCTGCGTCATAATGACGAGACGCGTCATCAACTCTTCACGTCCGACCTCGGCCAGGCCGCATGACCGATGGTGATGTCCGTCAGGCGTGCGACTGATGATCAGCGCGGCGCGGCGGTCACGATGCCGGGCGTCCGACGGCGATGAGGAAGTCCTGGTCGGGCGCGAGTTGGAACCCCGACCAGGTGGGATCGGCGCGGCGGCGGTCGGTGGCGTAGTCGCGGTAGCCCGATGCCACCGCGGCCGGCAGGTGCGCGGCCTCGAGGGCCGTCGTGACGGCCGCGGCGGCCGGCGACGGGGTCTCGTCGGCGGCGAAGACGAACAGCCCGGCGCGCAACGGGAACGGCGCTTCGCTCATGCCGCGCACCGACCATCCCGCGGCGGTGAAGGCCGCGGCGAGTTGCTGCGCCAGCGTGCGCGCCGCCGCGTCGCGGCCGTCGAAGGCGATCCAGGCGCCGGTGCCCGGCGGCTGGGCGGCGAGCGTGGCGACGAACCGGCCGCGCTCGTCGCCGGCGAGCTGCCAGCGGGCGCCGGCGGGCGCCGCGGCGACGACGGGCGGAGGCGCCGCCGCGACCCCGCCGCTGCCGCTGCTCGCGCCGCTGCCGGTGCCGCCGCTGGCGAACGCGGCGCGGCGGCGCGCCAGCGCTGCGTCGTCGCGCCAGCGCGGATCGGCGAGCATGACGGCGTAGAGGGCATCCAGCGCGCTGCGCGCCGAGCGGCTGTCGGGGCGCACGGCGATGAGCTGGCGCAGGGTCTCCTCGGCGCGCGGATAGTCGCCGTCCTCGCGATAGTAGGTGGCCAGCATGCGCAGCGAGGCGGGAACGGCCGCGGGGTCGATCGCGGCGGCGCGCGCGAAGGCGTCGCGCGCCTGTTCGCGCTGGCCGTGCTCGGCGAAGCCGGCGCCCATGTTGTGCCAGCCGATGGCCAGCGAGCCGATGCGCCGTTGCGCCATCCAGGCGGGCTGGTGCCAGGTGACCAGCGCCGCCGCCGCGAGGATCGCGGCGACGATCGCCAGCGGCCGCCCCTGGCGGGCGCGCACCGTCGCCGCGAGCCAGGCGAGGGCGCCGCCGCCGAGCACCGCCAGCGGCGGCAGGAGCTGGATGCGCAGGCGGGCGAAGATGAAGAACGGCAGCAGGCTGGCGAGGTACACCACGGCCACCGCCACCAGCACGCGCACGGCACGGCGGCGCCAGCCGACGACCGCCCCCAGCGTCGCCAGCGCGATGAGTTGGCCGAACCACAGCAGCGGCGCGCGCAGCAGCGGCGACCAGGCGGCGACGATCACCACGTCCTCGCTGTCGGGCACCTCGTCGTCGTTCAAGGCCAGTTGCAGTTTGTGGACGGCGCGCCGGAGCGCGAGCGCCGGATCGGCGGCCAGCGCCGCCAACGTCTGCCGCGTCCAGTAGGCGGAGAGGGCGCGGTCCGACAGCGTCCCGGCGCCGCGGCGCGCCGCCTCGGCGCGGAAGTCGTGCGCCTCGCTGTCGGTGCTGGCGTGGAGGAAGTCCGGCGGCTCGTAATAGCCGTACTGATTGCCGGCATGGTTGCCGAGGTAGAGGTTGATGCCGAGGTTGGTGGTGGTCGGCACCAGCTCGCCGCTGGCGAGATAGTTGTGCAGCGTCGCCAGCAGGATCCACGGCACGGCGCAGGCGAGGAACACAGCGGCGCGCCGCCAGCGCCGCGCCGCGCTGGCGGTCAGCGGATCGCCGGGGTCGCGGTCCCACCCCAGCGCCAGCGCCACCGCCGCCAGCGGGAGGAAGGCGAGGGCATTGCCGCGCGCCAGCACCGAGAGGCCGAGCGCGACGCCGGCGAGCGCGATGGCGCGCCCGCTGCCGGCGAGGAACCCGTCGAGCGCCGCGGCCAGCAGCAGCACCGAGAGCGCCGTCTTCTCGACCTGGGCCTCGAAGTGGATCGCCGGCACGAACAGCGCCACCGCCAGCGCCGCGGCCACGGCCGCCAGCGACGAGCCCCAGACGCGGCGGGCGATGCGCGCCGCGAGCCAGGCGGTGGCGACGCCGCAGGCGATGTTCAGCAGCCGCGGCCACAGCAGGTCGTGGCCGCCGACCGCGTACGCGCCGGCGAGCACGTAGGCGTAGAGCGGATCGACCCAGAACGCCTCGCGCCCGACCCAGGCGCCGCCGGCGATGCGCTGCGCCCAGAGGTCGTAGTAGCGCGCGTCGAGGGTGAGCGTGGCGAAGAAGGGCGAGTGGCGAAAGGCCAGCAGGTGGGCGAGCCGCAGCCCCGCCGCCAATACCAGCACCGCCGGCACCGTCCACGGCCGGCTCGCCCACGCCTCGAGCCTGGCGTCGGTCGCGAACGCGAGCCCCTGATCGTCGCGGCTGGCCACGCCTGCGCTTCTTGTCAGCGCCCCCGGGTGGGGGTCAAACGCGCGACCGCGTCCCGCCCGTCGAGGCGCGCTCTCATCTGCGGCGGTCGAGCGATTGACGGCGCCCGCGGCCGGAGTAGCCTCCGCCCCAAGGAGGTCGAACGATGACGCGCATCCTCACCGGACTCACCCTGGCGCTGCTGCTCGCCGGCCCGGCGCTGGCGCTGACCGCGCAGCAGGAGAAGATGAAGACGTGCAACGCCGAGGCGGCGGAGAAGCACCTCACCGGCGACGCCCGCAAGTCCTTCATGAAGGACTGCCTCGGCGCCGCCGGGGGCACCCAGCACGCGGCGCTGACCCCGCAGCAGCAGAAGATGAAGGACTGCAACGCCAGCGCCACCGCGCAGCACCTCAAAGGAGAGCCGCGCAAGGAATTCATCGCCGCATGCCTCAAGAAGTGAGCGTCCGCCGGCGTTGAATCGACGCGCGCCCACCGGCTAGGACGGGGTCATGTCCGACCTCGTCCTGACCGAGCAGCGCGAGCACGTCCGCCTCCTCACCTTCAATCGCGTCGAGAAGCGCAACGCCTTCGACAACGCGATGTACCGCGCCACGACGGCGGCGCTCGCGGCGGCGCTCGCCGACCCGTCGGTGCGGGTGGTCGTGCTCACCGGCGCCGGCGAGACCTTCTGCGCCGGCCAGGACTTCAGCGAGATGTCGGTCGCCGAGGGCGCCGAGCACGGCTTTCCCGCCTGCCTGCGCACGTTGATCGACTACGACAAGCCGATCGTCGCCGCCGTCAACGGCGTCGGCATCGGCCTCGGCCTCACCATCCTCCTCCACACCGACGTCAACTACATCGCCGAGGGGGCGCGCCTGCGGGCCCCGTTCGTCACTCTCGGCGTGGTGCCGGAAGCGGCGTCGAGCCTGCTGCTGCCGATCGTCGTCGGCCAGCAGCGCGCCGCCGAGCTGCTGTTCACGGCGCGCTGGATCGACGCCGCCGAGAGCGTCGCCATGGGCCTGGCCTACGCCGTCGTGCCGCGCGCGCAGTTGCTGGAGACGGCGATGGCCAAGGCGGCCGAGATCGCCGCCAACCCGCCCGCCGCGGTGCGCCACACCAAGCGCCTGCTGCGCGCCTGGCGGCGGCAGGCCATCCTGGACGCCCGCCAGCGCGAGGACGAGGCCTTCGCCGAGCGCCTGGGCACGCCCGAGAACATGGAAGCGATCGCCGCCTTCTTCGAACGGCGGCCGCCGAAGTTCGACTGACGCCGGGCGCGTCCCGCTGGCGCGGCGCGCACGGAGTCCGGGGCTTGCCCGACGGCGAGCCTTCGTGCCAGGCAGGGCCGAGGAGACGACACGATGCGCGTGAACGTGGCCGGGCGCATGCGCTCGACGCTGCCGGCGGCGGACGACCATCCCTACCGGACCGGGCCGTGGCGGCCGCAGCACACCGAGTACGACGCCGAGGACCTCGACGTCATCGGCGCCATCCCCGCCGATCTCGCCGGCGTCTACCTGCGCAACACCGAGAATCCCGTCCACGACGCGATCGGCAACTACCACCCGTTCGACGGCGACGGCATGCTGCACATGATCGAATTCGCCGACGGCGCGGCGCGCTACCGCAACCGCTTCGTGCGCACCGTCGGCCTGGCGGCGGAGAACGCGGCCGGCGGCCCGCTGTGGGCCGGGCTCGCCGAGCCGCCGGCGCGCTCGCGGCGCGCCGATGGCTGGGGCGCGCGCACGCGCATGAAGGACGCCTCGAGCACCGACGTGGTGGTGCACGCCGGCGTCGCCAAGACCAGCTTCTACCAGTGCGGCGACCTCTACCGCGTCGACGTCCGCACGCTCGAGACCCTCGGGCGCGAGACCTGGGGCGGCCGCTTCCCGGCCGCCGGCGTCTCGGCCCACACCAAGGTCGACGAGCACACCGGCGAGCTCCTCTTCTTCAACTACTCGACGCAGGCGCCGTACCTGCACTACGGCGTCGTCGACGCCGACGACCGTCTGGTGCACTACACCGACGTCCCCCTGCCCGGCCCGCGCCTGCCGCACGACATGGCGTTCACCGAGCGCTACGCGATCCTCAACGACTGCCCGCTCTTCTGGGATTCGGAGCTGATGGCCAAGGGCCTCTACGCGGTGCGCTTCCACCCCGAGCTGCCGACCCGCTTCGCCATCCTGCCGCGCCGCGGCGGCGCCGGCGACGTGCGCTGGTTCGAGGCCGCGCCGACCTACGTCCTGCACTGGATCAACGCCTACGAGGAGGGCGACGAGGTCGTCCTCGACGGCTTCTTCCAGCGCACGCCGCTGCCCTCCCTGCGCGGCGCCACCACCTATTACGAGCGCATCGGCCGCTTCCTGTCGCTCGACCAGATGCAGCCGCGCGCCCACCGCTGGCGCTTCAATCTCGCCACCGGCGCGACCCGCGAGGAGGATCTCTCCGATCGCGTCATGGAGTTCGGCATGATCAACGGCCGCCACGGCGGCCGGCCCTATCGCTACGCCTACAACATGACCGCGCCGCCCGGCCGCTTCCTCTTCGACGGCCTGGTGAAGCACGATCTGCGGACCGGGCGCGAGGAGCACGTCGCCTTCGGCGACGGCATCTTCGGCAGCGAAACGCCGCTGGCGCCGCGCTCCGGCGGCAGCGCCGAGGACGACGGCTATCTCGTCACCTTCGTCACCGACATGAACGCCGATCGCTCGCAGTGCTGGATCTTCGCCGCCCAGGACCTCGGCGCCGGCCCGATCGCCAGGGTCGCGCTGCCCGAGCGCATCAGCAGCGGCACGCATGCCTGCTGGGCGCCGGCGACGGCCCTGCGGCCGTGAGCGGGGCCCGCGCCGATACGGCCGACCGGCAGACGCGCTGACCCGCTCACGCCTCCGCCGCCATGGGCGCGCCCGAGCTCCTCGTCCTCGTCGTCCTCGCCATCGTGCTCGGCGGCGGGCTCATCACCGTCGACGCCGTGATCCGACCGGCAACCGCCTATCGCACCGGCTCGAAGACCGCCTGGGTGGCGCTCCTGGTGTGCGCCAACCCGCTGCTGACGCGCTGGCTCGGCGGCCCGGTGTGGCTCGCCACCCTGCCGCTCTTCCTGATCGCCGCCGTCACCTACTACGCCGTCAACCGGCGCGGGAACCCGGCGCCGCGGCCGACCTGGATGTGGGTGGCGGGCGGCGCCGCCGTCCTCGCACTGCTCGCCGCCAACTCCGCCATTCTGCTCTACGCCCTGCGCCAGCGCGCCGCCGAGCCGTCCGCGCCGATGCCCAGCGAAGCCGACCTGGTGGAGGCCCCGGATGCCGCGGCGCTGCTCGAGCTGCGCGACGCCGGCTCCGACCTGTCGCGCCCGCACGCCATCGCCTTCCTGCTCTTCCTGCCCTCCGAGGCGTCGGCGGCGCGCGTCGCGCGCACCCTGCGCGAGCGCGGCTTCGCCGTCGAGGTGAAGGAGAGCGTCGGCGGCGGCCAGTGGCAGGCGCGGGGCACCCGCATGATGGTGCCCGACCAGGTCGAGCTGCTGCGCCTGCGCCGGGAGCTCGACGCCCTGGCGCAAGGCGAGGGCGGCGAATACGGCGGCTGGCGCGCGCCGGTGGTGCGCTGACCGCGCCGCGGCGCGCCCGCCGTCAGATGGCGGCCGTCAGCGGCGCGTCGGAGAAGCTGAAGCCGAAGACCTCGCGCTCCAGCGCGGCGAGCTCGGCGGCGACCACGGCGTCGGCGTCCTGGAAGCGGCGTAGCGCCGCCTCCACCCGCGCCTCGCCCTCGCGGGCGGCGAGCTCGCGCAGGCGCCCCTCGACCCAGGCGAGGTGCCACACCTCGTCGCCGTTGATGGTGCGCAGGAGCGCCGCCGTCTCGGGATCGACCGCCGGGCTCGACAGGTGCGCGGCGTAGCGCGCCTGGGCCCGCTGCTCGGCGACCCGGGTCGCCGCATAGAGCTCGAGCAGCGTGCGCGGCACGCCGCCGGCGCGCGCCATGCGCCGCTGATAGCCGTCGCGCACCCGCTGCGGGGCGCCGTCGAGGTCGGCGATGCGACGCGTGATCAGCGCCGCGTGCCGCGATTCGTCGGCCATGTGGCGGGTGAGGCTCGCCAGCGAACGCGGATCCTCCTCCATCGCCGCCATGTGCAACAGCAGCCCGGCGCCGTGCAGCTCGGCGTCGCGATAGTAGCTCAGCAGGCGGATCAGGCGCGGGTCGGTGGGCGCGAGCATCGGCAGATCGTTAGCCGGCAGCGCGGCGCGGCGGGATGACAATTGTCACCTCGCGACCTGATCTCGCCCAGTGCGCCGCCGCGGGCGCTCTGACTCAGTGCGGCGCCTGGGGCGACGCGGGGGACGCGGCGGCGGGCCGTGTGTCGGCGCCGCCCACCACGCATCGCCGCCCGCGAGGACGCCATGACCAGCTACCAGATCATCGACGCCGACCAGCACATCATCGAGCCCCCCGACCTGTGGGAGCGCTGGCTGCCGGCCCGCTTCCGCGCCATGGCGCCGAAACTGGTGCGCGACGAGGATGGCGGCGACGCCTGGCAGCTCGGCGAGCACGTCGAGCCGCTCGGCCTGGTGACGGTGATGGCGACGCCGCCGCAGAAGCTGCGCTGGACCGGCGTGCGCTACGCCGAGCTCCACCCCGGCTGCTGGGAGCCGGAGGGCCGCCTGCAGCTCATGGACGAGGACGGCGTCGACGCCGCGATCATCTACCCGCCGCAGCGGACGATGCGCTACTTCATGAGCAACACCGACCCCGAATTCCACCTCGCCGGCATCCGGGCCTACAACGACTGGGTCCTCACCTCCTTCTGCGGCGGCCACGGCGACCGCCTCGGCGCCATCGCGCAGATGCCGGCGCTGGGCGTCGACAGCCTGATCGCCGAGCTCGAGCGCACCCGCACCCTGGGCGCCCGCGGCGCCTCGCTCAGCACCTGGCCGAGCGGCGGCGCGGCGCTGAGCCCCGACGACGATCCCTTCTGGGCCGCCGCCGAGCGGCTGCAGATGCCGGTCCATCTCCACATCTCGCTCGCCGTCGCCGGCCAGAAGCGCGACCGCGCCGGCGTCGCGCGCGGCGGCCCGACGCAGCTCGCGAGCCTGGCGACGACCCTGTCGGCGATGCCGCGCCTGATCGCCGACACCATCTTCCACGGCGTCTGCGAGCGCTTCCCCCTCCTGCGCATCGTCGGCGCCGAAGCCGGCGCCGGCTGGGTCCCCTACCTGCTCGGCGAGATGGACGACCGCTACCGCCGCAACCGCTTCTGGACCGGCGTGCAGCTCCGCCACCTGCCGAGCGAGTACTTCCACCGCAACTGGGTGCTCGGCTTCATCCGCGACCCCTACGGCGTCCAGAACCGCCACGCCGTCGGCCTGCACAACATGATGTGGGCGAGCGACTTCCCGCACCACATCAACGACTGGCCGAGCTCGCGCTGGCTCATCAACGAGATGAGCCTCGGCGTGCCCGAGGACGAGAAGCACCGCCTCTTCTGCGGCAACGCCGCCCACCTGTACGGCTTCGTCTGAGTCAACCGGAACGCCGCCAGCCGGCGGTGAACGGGATGCCTCGGTGCCCATGGGTGGCCCATCGCGTCCAGGCGTCCGCTCGCATCTCGGCGTGACACCGACCGGCCGCTCTTGCATCGGCGCCCGCTCCGCGTGATGGTGCGGGGCTCCGTGTCGATCCATCGCCCTGCCGCAAACGGGATGGTGCTCAGCAGCGGGCAGGCGGCCCTGCTGACGCGGACGATCGCCAGCTTCGATCGGGTGACGCGCGAACGGGGCGAGCGGTACTACCGGCAGCGACGGGTCGTCGAGTTGCTGTACAGCGATGGCAGTGCCTCCGCCGTCGTCATCGGCAACGACGCGTACGACGTCTCCTGGACGTGGGAGACGGCCCCCGCGGGGTGGACGTGCGCCTGCACCTGCCCGGTCGGATTCGAGTGCAAGCACGCGTACGCCGCCGGGCGGGCGCTCCTGGCCGGCGCCATCCGCGTCGATGACGCCGCCGCTCCGCCCGCTCGTGCCGCCCCTCCATTGGCGCGCCGGCGCCGCGATCTGGCGGGCGACTTCGCCGCCACCGCCGACCCCTGGGGGCGGCGGGGCATCCTGCGCCGCCTGCTCGGGACGCTGCCGCACCAGCTCGCGCTCAGCGCCTATGACGCGGACCTCGAAGCGGTCCTCGACGAGCCGGATGCGGAGGTGCTCTGCTGGCGCCTCGCCTCGCGCATCGCCGCGCGCACCGGCGGCCCGCTGCCGCCGGCGCTCGAGCCCTACCGCCAGCGCGGCGACCTGGCGCAGCGGTTCGCCGCCCGCGAGCAGCGGGCGCTGGTCGACGATCTGGTCACCTGGGCGCGCGACCGACACGCGCCGGCGCCGCGCGCCCTGCGCTTCGTCTGGGGCTTCACGGCGGCGCCGGGCGGCCGCTTCTGGTTGACCGCCTCGGGCCGCCTCACCACGACGCGACTGCGCGACGAGCCGCGGTCCATGGAGCAGCTTCGCCAGTTGCTCGGCGAGGCGCAGCGCACGCCGGGCCTCCTCGCCCCCGATCAACTGCGGCTGTTGGCCACCTACCTCGATGCCAGCACGCGCAGCGGCCTCTGGCACGACGGCGTCTCGCACGGGGGCGTCCTGCTGGCGATGCTGCGCACGCTCGACGAGCCCGGACCGCTGGTCCGTTGGGCCGACGACCTCGACGCCGGCATCGCCGCCCGCGCCGCGATCGCGCCCGGCGATCCCGTGCGCCTCGGCCGCGCCGCCCTGCGCATCCTGCCGGCGGTGCGGCCGCGCCAGGACGGCGGGCGACTCGAGCTGGTCTGCCTCTGGCCGGACGGCACGCAGCGCTGGCTGGCGGACGTCGTCTACCTGCCGAGCGCGGCGAACGACCGCGGCAGCGGCGCCGTCCTCTGCGACGGCCACTGGTTCGCCGTCGCCGAGGAGCCGCCGCCGCACCTGCGCGATCGCCTGCTCGCCTTCGGCGGCGTGGACGTGCCGCGGGAACGCTGCGCCGAGGTCTTCGCGCCGCTCGCGCATCGCTTCCCGCACGTGCGCGAGACGCTGGCGGCGCACACCCGCTATCTCACCGGCACCCCCGTCGTCGCCCTCGATCTGCGCGACGACGACTGGCTGCACATCCGGATCTTCCTCGCCGGCGATGCGGACTGGGCGCCGCCCGGCGCGCCCGCCGGCGACGCGCCGGTGATCGAGATGCACCCGGACGAGCGCTGGCGCGCCTGGCAGCGCCCGGCAGACGCCGGCGCGGACGGCTTCGCGGCCATCGATCCGGCGGCCGCGCCCAGCGCCACGGGCGCCCCCGCGGCGCCGGCCGAGGCGGTGCCGGCCGGCGCGGCGTGGATCGAGGAGCCCGACCCGACCCTGGTCGCGCCGCTGGTCGACTGGCTCGCCGCCACCGGGGCCGCGCCGGGCAACAAGGGGCGGCCCGGCGGCAACGCGCCGAGCGCCCCCGACCGCGACGTCGGCTGGTGGATGCAGGCATCGCCGCGGCGCATGGCGGGGTTCGCCGCGGCATGGGAGGCGCGCCCGACGCACGTCCGCTTCCTCGGCAGCGAGCGCATCCGCCGCCTGCTCGCCGGCGGTCACGTGGTGCGCCCGAGCGTGCGCGTCACCGCCAGCGGCGTCGATTGGTTCGCGGTGTCCGCCGAGTGGGCGGCCGAGGGTCTGTCGCTCGCCGACGCCGACCTCGCCAAGCTGCGCGCCGCCACCACCCACTTCGTGCGCCTCTCCGGCGGCTGGGTACGGCGCGACGCGATCGAGGCGCACGACGCCAGCGCCGCGGTCCTCGCCGACCTCGGCATCGAGGTCGGCGGCGGCGAGCAGCGCGTCACCCTGTGGCAGCTCGCCGGCGCCCGCCCGGAGAGCCTCGCCGCCCTGGAGACGATGGCCGACGGCCGCGCCGCGCTGCAGGCGCTGGCGGCGCTGCGCGAGCGACTGCGCGCCTTTCGCGGCGTGCCGGAGGTGGCGGTGCCGACGGGCATCCGCGCCACCCTGCGCGCCTATCAGCGGCGCGGCCTCGACTTCCTCGCCTACGCCGCGCAGCTCGGCATCGGCGCCGTCCTCGCCGACGACATGGGCCTCGGCAAGACGCTGCAGGCGCTGGCCTGGCTGCAGCACCTGGTCGACCGCGACCCGAACGGCGGGCCGAGCCTGGTGGTGTGTCCGACCTCGGTGATGCACAACTGGGCGCGCGAGGCGGCGCAGTTCGCGCCGGCGCTGCGCGTCCTCGTCCTCGAGCGCGGCGCCCAGCGCCACGCGCTGCGCTCGACGTTGTCGGCGCACGACCTGGCGATCACCAACTATGCCCTGCTGCGCCGCGACCTCGAGCAGTGGAGCGAGGTGCCGCTGCGCGCCGCGATCCTCGACGAGGCGCAGCACATCAAGAACCCCGACGCCGCCGTCAGCCAGGCGGCGCGCGCCCTGCGCGCCACCCACCGTCTGGCGCTCACCGGCACGCCGCTGGAGAACCGGCCGCTCGACCTGTGGAGCATCGCCAGCTTCGTCAACCCCGGCTACCTCGGCAGCCGCGCCGACTTCAGCGCCCGCTTCGACCGCCTCGATGCCCCGCCGCACGCCCGCGCCGTGCTCGCCGCCAAGCTGCGCCCCATCCTCCTGCGCCGCCTCAAGCGCGAAGTCGCCGCCGACCTCCCCGAGCGCATCGAGGAGCGCCGCGACTGCGAGCTCAGCGACGGCCAGCGCCAGCTCTACCTGGCCGAGCTGCGGCGCAGCCGGCGCCTGGTCGACGAGCTGAGCAACGACGCCGCGGCGCTGCGCAAGCACAAGATCACCATCCTCGCCGCCCTCACCCGCCTGCGCCAGATCTGCTGCCACCCGGCGCTCGCCAAGGGCCGCGCGGGCCTCGGCTCGGGCAAGTTCGAGGCCCTGTTCGAGCTCCTCGAGCCGCTCCTGGCCGAGGGGCACAAGGTGCTGGTGTTCTCGCAGTTCGTGCAGTGCCTGCACCTGCTCGGGCGCGAGCTGGCGGCGCGCGACATCGCCCATCACATGCTCACCGGGCAGACGCAGCGGCGCGACGCCGTGGTCCAGGCCTTCCAGACGGACGAACGCCCGGCGGTCTTCCTCGTCTCGCTCAAGGCCGGCGGCACCGGCCTCAACCTCACCGCCGCCAGCTACGTGGTGCTCTTCGACCCCTGGTGGAACCCCGCCGTCGAGGCGCAGGCGATCGACCGCACGCACCGCATCGGCCAGGACCGCACCGTGATCGCCTACCGCCTGATCGCGCGCGGCACCATCGAAGAGAAGATCTGGGAGCTGCAGCAGCGCAAGGCCGACATGGCCCGCGACCTGCTCGGCGAAGCCGGCTTCGCCCGCGCCCTGACCCGCGCCGACCTCGACTTCCTGCTGCAGGAGGCGTGAGCGGGATCGCGCCGCCACTGATGGGCGGTGCGGGAGCCGCTCATCGCCGGCGCGCGGTGTCCCTCCGTGTCGTCGCGCGGCAGCAATGCGACGCGCCGTCGCATCGCAGAGGCAGGGGAGCGCCGGGCGGCACCGGCGACGGGAGAGGCGCACGTCTTGCTCCGCTGCGGGCGATGCGCACGGCGGAGGGGAGAGCGATGCGGCATAGTCCACGTTGGGTGCTCGGGCTGGTGCTCATGGCGCTACGCGGCGCCGCGCCGGCGGTCGCCGAGCCGACCATCCTGTTCGTCACCCAACCGCCGTTCGGCGGCGACTTCGCCAGCGCCAACGCGGTGTTCGGCAACCATCGCGCCGAGACCACCGGCACGCCGCGCGGCGGCGACCTGTGGATCCGCTACGGCGACGGCAGCCTGCGCAACCTCACCGCCGAGGCCGGCTACGGCCTCGCCGCCCGCCAGGAGATCGCGGTGCGCGAGCCCTGCGTGCACTGGAGCGGCGGCAAGGCGCTGTTCGCGATGGTCATCGGCGGCACGACGCAGAACAACTACGCGCAGGTGTTCTGGCAGATCTACGAGGTCAGCGGCCTCGGCGCCGGCGAGACGGTGCGCATCGTCCGCCTGCCGCAACCGGCGAACGCCAACAACGTCTCGCCGATCTACGGCACCGACGACCGCATCCTCTTCACCTCCGACCGCCCGCACAACGGCAACGCCCTGCTCTACCCGCAGCTCGACGAGTACGAATCGACGCCGACCGTCACCGGTCTGTGGTCGATGAACGCCGACGGCAGCGACCTGCGCCTGCTCGACCACGCCGTCTCCGGCGACTTCACCCCCATCGTCGCCTCCGACGGCCGCGTCATCTTCACCCGCTGGGACCACCTGCAGCGCGACCAGCAGAACAGCGAGGGCACGCTGTCCTACGGCGCCTTCAACTATGCCTCGGAGACCAGCGCGCAGGCGCTGGCGAGCAGCGCCGAGATCTTCCCCGAGCTGCGCCGCCAGCCGGCCGGCGGCTACTGGCACGGCCACACCATGAACGTCTTCTTCCCCTGGCAGATCAACGAGGATGGCTCCGGCCTCGAGACGCTCAACCACGTCGGGCGCCACGAGCTGGCGCGCTACTTCGACTCGGCGCACGACGGCCTGCCGGCGTTCAGCGCGCCGCAGAACCGGCGCACCGCCGACATCGTGCTGCAGATGCGGGAGGACCCGCTCCGCCCCGGCTACTTCTACGCCACCACCGCGCCCGAGTTCGCCACCCACGCCGCGGGCCGCATCATCGGCCTCGACGCGCCCGAGGACCTCAACGCCGACGACTTCCAGATCGACTACGTCACCTCGCCGCTCAGCAACACCATCGTCGCCGACGGGCAGACGCCGCCCGCCGACCACCCCGGACACTTCCGCAATCCCCTGCCGCTCTCCGACGGCACCCTGATCGCGGTGCGCGCCACCTCCCCCTATGCCGACCGCGCCGACAACGGACCGCTGTCGTCGCGCTACGACTTCCACCTCGTGCGCCTGGTGTCGGGCACGCCCGACTGGACGCCCGGCGCCCGTCTCATCCCGGCGGGCATCAGCAAGTCGGTCACGTACTGGGACAATCAGAGCTACCGGCAGCTCAGCTACAGCGGTCCGCTGTGGGAGCTCGATCCGGTGGAGGTGCGGGCCCGACCGCGACCGCCGCGCCACGGCACGCCGCTGCCGGCGATCGAGAGCGAGCTGCTGCGCGGCGAGCTCGGCGGCGACGCCGCGATCGCCCGCCTGCGCGACTTCCTGGTGCAGCGCAACCTGGCGCTCATCGTCTCCCGCAACGTGACCCGCCGCGCCGACCGGCAGCAGGACTTCAACCTCAAGATCGCCGGCAGCGCGACGCAGACCGCGCTGCCCAACGCGACGCCGATCGAGATCGCCTTCCTGCAACTGCTGCAGGGCGACCTGATCCGCGGCTACTCGCAGTTCCACGCCGGCCGCCGGCCGCTGGCGCAACTGCTGCGCGACGGCCTGCTGCCGCCGCTCGACGCCGCGCCGGCGAGCAGCGTCCGCCTGGCCGCCGACGGCAGCGTCGCCGCGCTGGTGCCCGCCGGCCGGGCGCTCACCTGGCAACTGGTCGGCGCCGACGGCACGCCGGTCGTGCGCGAGCGCTACTGGGTCACCTTCGCCGCCGGCGAGATGCGCGTCTGCACCAACTGCCACGGCATCAACCGCACCGACACCGTGCTCGGCCAACCGCCGCCGACCAACCCGCCGCTGGCGCTGCGCGAGCTGGCGCGCTGGTGGCAGGCCACCTACGACGGCGGCGCGCCCACCGCGACGCCGACCGGGACGCCGGCGACCCCGACCCCGACCGCCACCGCCGCCACGCCGGCGCCGCTCAGCGGTCGGGTCCGCTACTACCGCGGCGACCACCCGGTGGCCGGCGTGACCATCGGCGGCGCGACCAGCGACGCCACCGGAGCGTTCTCGCTGATCGGCGCCGTCGGCACGACCCTCAGCCTGGCGCCGGCGCGCAGCGGCGGCCTCGGCGGCGCGATCAGCGCCCTCGACGCGGCCTACGCGCTGCAGGCGGCCGCCGGCCTGCGGACGCTCGACGCGGACCAGCGCCGCGCCTGCGACGCCAGCGGCAACGGCACGGTCACCGCGCTCGACGCCGCGCACATCCTGCAGCAGGTGGTGGGCATGGTCGCCCACCTGCCGGTCGCCCAGCGCTGCGGCTCCGACTTCGCCTTCGTGCCGGTGCCGGCGGCGGCACCGAATCAACAGGTGACCCAGCCGGCGAGCAGCGACGCCGCCTGCCAGCCGGGCGCCGTCGCCTTCGCGCCGCTGGCGGCGCCGGCCGTCGGCCAGGACTTCCGCGCCATCGCCTTCGGCGACTGCACCGGCAACTGGCAGCCGCCGGTGGGCGCGCTGCGCGCCGCGCGTGGGAGCGGAGCGGTGCGCATCGGCCCGCCCGCTGCCGCGCGACCGCGCGAGCTCCGCCTCCCCATCGCCATCGCCGATCCCGGCGCCCGCGCCGCGGAGGTCGTCCTGGGATACGACCCGGCGCGCCTGCGCTTCATCCGCCTGCGCCTGATCGGCGCGCCCGGCGGCGCCATGGTCCGCGCCAACGCCGGCCAACCCGGCCGGCTCCGCATCGCCGCGGCCAGCGCCGCGACGCTCTCCACGCTGCGCATGGTCGCGCTCTTCGCCGCCCGATCGGGCAGCGCCTCGATGGCCGACCTCGGGGCCGCGGCCGCCATCGTCGACGAGCAGCCGGCGCGCGTCATCGTCAATCGCCGGCGCCGCTAACCCTGATGAGACAAGAAACTCCTCACCACGGAGGCACGGAGACACGGAGGGCTCGGTGCCATAGCGCTTCGAGATCAGGACTCTCCGTGTCTCCGTGCCTCCGTGGTGAAAGTCTTTTGTCGCATCACGGCTGACATGCGGGATCCGTCGGACGGGCTCCTCGCCCGCCTCCCCGCTCAGAAGCCGAGGTCGGTCAGCGCCTTCGCCACCCGCCCCCGCATCGCCTCCGATTGCATGGGAAAGGCGCGGAAGAAGTCGGCGGCGGTGAGGCCGGCATCGCGCGCCCGCACGTTCGCCGTCCAGAAGTCGGCGCGGCTCGGATCGCCGCCCAGGACGTGCGCCACCGCGGCGATCATCGCGATCAGCGGGTGGGCGCCCGGCGCGCGCGCCCCGCGCTCGGCCCACTGCGCCGCCTCGCCGTCTTCGCCCAGCGCCATGTGGGCAAACCCGCGGGTGGCGAGCATGGCATAGTACAGGGGATCGAGGGGGCTGAGCCGCATCGCCAGATCGACGTGGCTGCGGCCTGCCTCGCCCCGCCCCGCCAGGGATTCCGACCAACCGCAGGCATAGATCCCCTGCGCGTAGTTGGGGCTGATGGCGACCGCGCGCTCGAGCCACCCCAGACTGCTGTCCAGATCGCCCTCGAGCCAGTAGCTGCGCCCCATGGTGAAGTTGACGAAGGGATCCATCGGATCGAGGTCGAGGCCGCGTTCGGCGCAGCGGCGGGCGTCGGCGAGCTCGCGACGCCGGTCGTCCGTGTAGCGCAGGAACGCCGTCTGGAAGTGCGTGAACGAGAGCCCGGCGTGGGCGCGGGCGAAGTCGGGCGCGAGGGCGATGGCGCGCGTGAACAGGCTCGCGGCAGCGGCGTTGTCGCGGCGGTTGAAGCGGTACATGTGCTGCAGGCCGAGGTGGTAGGTCGCCCAGGCATCGAGATTGTCGGTCACCGCCAGGCGCGCCCGGGCCGCTTCGTGGAGCGGAATGCGGATCTCCAGCTCGCCGAGAATCCGCGACCGGATCTCGGTGCGGATCTGGTGCACGTCGTCGACCGCGGCGGCGAAGCGGTCGGCCCACACCACGCCCCCGTCGCCGGTGTCGGCGAGCGCGACCGTGACCAGCAACGTCGCCCCCGCGATCTCCGCCGTGCCCGACAGGCAGTAACGCACGCCGAGCAAACGGCCGACCTCGCAGACGTCGACGTCGGCGGCGCGCAAACGGAAGGACGAGGCGCGGGCGGTGACGAACAGCCAGCGCAGCCGCGACAGCTCGGCGATCAGCTCGTGCGGCAGCGCGTCGGCGATCGCCGCGTAGCGTCCTGGGTCGCCGGCGAGGCGGAACGGCAGCACCGCGATCGACGGCCGCCCGATCTGGCCGACCGGCTGCTGCTCGACCGGCGCGGTCGCCGGCTCCGCGCCGGGGTCGTCCGCGGCGGCGCCGGTGGCGCTGCCGCCGCGCGTCGCCCGCGCCTCGGCGACGAAGCGGAACCCGTGCCCGTGCACGGTCTTGATGAAGCGCTGCGCCCGGCCGTCGTCGCCCAGCGCCTGGCGGGCGGACTTGATCCGGCTGGCGATGGCCGCGTCGGACACCACCCGCCCGCCCCACACCTTCTCGACGATCTCATCCTTCGAGACCAGGCGCTCCCGGTTCTCCACCAGCAGTCCGAGCAGCGCGAACACCTGCGGTTCCACCGGTCGGACCGCGCCGCCGCGGCGCAGCTCGATCTTCTCCAGGTCGAGCTCGAAGGACCCGAAGCGATAGATCATGGCCGGCACGATAGGGCACCCTCGACGCGACCGCCACGACATCTCCAGGAAATCTCCATGGCATCTGCAAGCATCGCGCGCCGGGGATGCGTACAAGCGCGATCACGTGATTCCCACGACCATGTCGCCGGAGCGACATGCAACCAACAGGAGGAAGGGCCATGCCCCTCGTGACCATCGACGTGATCAAGGATGTCTTCACCCCGCAGCAGAAGCAGGACCTCATCGCCAAGGTGACCGCCGCGATGATCGAGGTCGAGGGCGAGAACATGCGCCCGGTGACCTGGGTCCGCATCCAGGAGTTCGAGGGCGGCGACTGGGCGATCGGCGGCAAGCGCCTGCGAGCGGCCGACGTGCAAGCCCTCGCCGCGGGCAAGGCCGCCTAGCCCGAGCGGGTCGCGGGTGACCGCGGTTCGGCCGGCGCGGCAGCCGCCGCGCCGGCCGCGGTCACCAGAGCTGGTCCGTGTAGCGATCGCTCCCGACCACGGTCGGCAGCCAGGGCGAGGCCCACGCCACCCGTGCCAGGCCCGCCGCCTCCACCTGCCGTCCGAAGGCCTCGAAACGCGTCCACACGGTCAGCGGATCCTGGTCGAGAAACCACATCTGCAGATCGAGGCGATCGGTGTGCCGCACCAGCGGGATGTCCATCGGCGCGTTCGGATTCTGCGGCACCGGCGACCAGGTGGCGCAGGTGGCGATCGGCGTGCCGGCCATGAAGGCGGCCAACCGTTCGGTGCGCAGCCAGTCGTCGAGCTGCGCCTGGGCCACGCCGGGCTCGCGCAGCAGCGCCAGCGTCACCAGGCCGCGGTAGCCGTGGTCGAGCGCCAGCTCGACCGGCACCGGATCGGCGTCGCGGTAGTGCGCCCAATCGAAGTGGTACATCAGCGTGTGGACGTGCGTCCGCTCGGCGAAGCCGCGGCCGGCCTTGTAGAGCTCGAAGACCTGCGCGTTGGCCCAGGCGCGGTGCTCGTCGAACTTCTCGGCGTGGATCCAGTAGGTGGCGACGTAGGATCCGGCGCCCGGCGCCGGTCCGGCCACCAGCGGCGCGGCCGGGAAGCGGAGCTGCTTGAGCGCGCGCGGCGCCACCCAGCGGCGGCCGGCGAAGAGCCACGGGCCGACCAGGCAGCCGGCGTAGAAGTGGTCGCGCTCGTACCAGCGATTGTAGGCCACCTCGTGGCCGCGGTTCGGATCGACCACCGTGAGGAGCATGCTGCCGAGCTTGACGCCGTAGTCCGCCATAGGGCCGCCAGCTAGCACCGCCGACCGGGCGCTGTCACGAGCGCGCGGCGGCGCCGCCCGTGGCGGCGGCGACCCGGATGCGTCGCCGCGCGCGGGCTGCCATCGGCGGGCGACGACGTCTTGGCCCCCTCGGTCGCCGGATGCTATCGGCTGCCGCCATGGCCATTCACTACGAGAAGGACGATCACGTCGTCACCATCACCATCGACCGCCCGGAAGCGCGGAATTCGCTCGACCTCGAACACTTCGGGCAACTGGCCGACTGCTGGGTCCGCTTTCGCGACGATGATGACGCCTTCGTCGCCATCCTCACCGGCGTCGGCGACGTCTACTGCGTCGGCGCCGACCTGAAGAAGTTCATCACCTTCGTCACCGACCACGTCGAGGAGCTGGCGGCCGGCGGTGCCAAGGAGACGGTCGCGGGCTCGCGCTACACCATGGCGCACAGCCTGGTGGCGGTGCTGCGCGACGGCGCCACCCTGCCCGACGGCACCGAATTCAAGCTGTACAAGCCGGTGATCGCGGCCATCAACGGCATCTGTGCCGCCGGCGGCATGGAGATGATGTGGAACACCGACCTGCGCGTCGTCGCCGACGACGCCTGGTTCCAGCTCGCCGAGCCGCGGCGCGGCCTCTTCCCCGGCGGCGGCTCGACGGTGCACAGCGCCCGTCAGCTCTCGTGGTGCAATGCCATGGAGGTGCTGCTGCTCGCCGATCGCATCACCCCGCAGCGGGCGCTGGCGATGGGCCTGGTGAACGCCGTGGTGCCGCGCGACCAGGTGATGGCGACGGCGCGCCAGCTCGCCAGGACGATCTGCCTCAACGGCCCGCTGGCGGTGCGCGCCTGCAAGCAGTCGGCGAAGGAGAGCACGTTCCTCGGCCTCACCCAGGCCCTGGAGAACGAGATGAGCCACTCCGCCGCCGTCTTCATGAGCGAGGACGCCAAGGAGGGCATCGCCGCGTTCAAGGCGAAGCGGCCGCCGGTGTGGAAGGGGCGCTGAGTCGACCGGGCAGGCGATGCGCCGATCGGCGAACGGCGCGGCGCGCATCGCGCCGCGAACCGCGCAACCGGGCGACCTCGGCCTGATCGCCGGCGGCACGGCGCTCAGCCTGGGCGCGGCGATCGTCATCCTCGCCGTCGCCGGCACCGGCAGCGACGGCACCGAGCTGGCGCTGCGGATGACGGCGCGGCTGTCCTGCGCGTGGTTCATGCTCGCCTTCATCGCGGCGCCGCTGCACCGGCTCGCCCCGTCGCCGCCGAGCGCCTGGCTGCTGCGCCGCCGCCGCGCCCTCGGCGTCACCTTCGGCCTCAGCATGTCGGTGCACGTGTGGTGCATCCTGCGCCTGTTCGCGCTCTACGCTCCGGAGCGGCCGCCGATGGTCACCGATGCCGACGTCCTGATCGGCATTCCCGGCCTGCTGCTGGTCGGGCTGCTGACCCTGACCTCGCTCGACGCGCTGAAGCGGCGGCTCTCGCCGGCGGCGTGGCGGCGGCTCCACGTGACCGGGATCTGGGTGGTGTGGGCGATCTTCCTCCTCTGTCTGGTCGACAGCGTCGGTCGCAAGCAGAGCGCGCACCCGATCCTCGCCTACCATGCCTTCATCGCCGTGCTGCTGGCCGGCATGGCGTTGCGCCTGGCCGCGGCCCGCGCCGGCCGCGCCCGACCGGCCGCGTCGGCGCCACCGCCGGTCAGGCGACCGCGGAGCGCTGGCGGAAGGTGATCGGCAGCACCTCCGGGCCGGTAATGCCGAGCGGCGGCTTCCACACGGCGCCGGGCTCGAGGCGCGGGCACTCGAGCCGCTCGGTGAGCGCCGTCAGGCACTCCTGCAGCTCGGCGCGCGCCAGCGCCGCGCCGAGGCAGAAGTGGGCGCCGTGGCCGAAGGCGAAGTGCGGCACGCCGGCGTTCGCCGCCGGCGCGACCTCGTCCGGACGCGGGTAGACCGTGGCATCGTGGTCGGCGCCCCACAGCGACAGGAACACCGTCGCGCCTGCCGGGATGCGCTCGCCGGCGTGCGTGAACGACTCCGCCGCGGCCCGACCGACCGACGTGACCGTCGAGCGGTACCGCAGCACCTCCTCGATGACGTCGCGGGCCGCCAACGCGCCGGTGCCGACCGCGTCCCACAGCGCTGGCCGCTCCGCCAGCACCGCGACCGTCCAGCCGAGCTGGTTCTTCGTCGTCTCGTGCCCGGCGAAGACCAGCCCGGCGATCGAGCCGTGCACCTCCTCATCGCTCCATCCCGCCTCGTCGCCGGCCTGCGCCAGTCGAGTGACCAGATCGTCGCGCGGCTCGGCGCGCCGGCGCGCCGCCAGCTCGCGCGTATAGGCGAGGAGCGCCGTCAGCGCCGCGTCGATCTCGCCGATGCGATCGACGATCAGGATCGGATTGAAGCCGAGGCCGATCGTGTTCGCCCAGCCGCGAAAGCGCTCGCGATCCGCGACCGGCACGCCGATCAGCTCGCACAGGCCGAGCGACGGGAAGACGTCGGCGAGCTCGGCCATGACGTCGCAGCCGCCGCGCGCCGCGAAGCCGTCGATCAGCGTGTGCGCCGCGGCGCGCAGAAACGGGCGCAGGCGCTCGACGCTGCGCGGCGTGAAGGCGCGCGACAGCAGCGTCCGCCAGCGCTGGTGCTCGGCGCCATCGCGGTTCAGCGGCGACAGCGCCATCCAATCGTGGAACGGGCCGCGCTCGATGCCGACGGCGCGCAGGAAGTCCACGAAGCTGGCGCGCAGGCGCGGGTCGGCGAGCAGCTCGCGGACCCGATCGTGGCTGACCACGACGACGGCGTCGTCGGGATCGGTGTCGGCGATCCAGTGCCGGCGCCGCGTCGCCGCCAGGGTGGCGAAGGGATCGGCGAGCAGCTCGGGCAGGGTGATGCGCGGGCGGGACATGAACGCGCCTCAGCGGGCGCCGCGGGCGGCCGCGGGGGCGCCGCGGCCGGCGGCGAAACGCAGGATGTCGGCGCGGGCCGCGCGGACGTCGGCGCGGCCCGCCGCGATCAGGCGCCCCGTGAAGGCGGGGTCGAAGAGCAGGTAGCTCAGCAGCTCGGTGATCGATTCATCGGTCCCGAGACCGCGCATCAGGTAGCGCACCGCCGGCGGCACGTGGTCGGACAGCTCCGCCGCCACCTCGCCGACGTCGACGGACGGGCGCAGCCAGAGGACGTCGACCCAGCGGAAACTGTCGCTGTCGGGCCCGCTGTGGCAGCTCAGCACGCTGCGATTGACGCGGCCGCTGTGCTCGACGTCGGATTCGATGGCATCGAGCATCACCGCGTCGAGCAGCACGCCGGCGATCTGCGCGATGGTCGGCGGCGGCGGCTTCTTGCGCGCATCCTCGACGCCGGGTCCCTGGACGCCGACCGCCACCACGCGCTCTGCGCCGAGGTTGATCGCCGGGCTCAGCGGCGCGGTGTTGCGGATGCACCCGTCGCCGAAGTGCCGGCCCTCGATGCGCACCGAGGGGAAGAAGATCGGAATCGCGCTCGAGGCCATCAGGTGATCGATGGTCAGGCGGGCGCGCTCGATGCGCCAGCGGCTCCGCTTCCACAGGCGGATGTCCGGATCGCCGTGCACGAACAGGTAGCCGTTCGACGTGTGGAGGTCGGTGGCCGCGACCGCGGCGGCGTAGAGCGCGCCGCTCTGCACGTGCTCGTCGATGCGCGCCAACGGAATGCGCTTCAGCAGCGTGCGCAGCGGCGCGGTGTCGAGCAGCGATTTCGGCTGCACGCGGCGGAGCGCGCCGCCGAACGAGAGGTCCCATGCCCACCGCGCCCCGATCCGTCCGAGCGAGCGGATGTCGGTGCGGAAGACGTCGCTGGCGACGATCGTGCTCCACACCTCGATCAGACGCTCGACGCCGGCCGCCAGCGCGTCGGCGTGCGCCGCCAGCATGCCGGCATTGATCGAGCCGGCGCTGGAGCCGACGATGATGTCGAACGGCGAGCCCTCGGCGCCGATCATGCCGATGTCGACCAGCCCCTGCAGCACGCCCGCCTGATAGGCGCCGCGCGCGCCGCCGCCGGAGAGGACGAGCGCCGTGCGCGGCCGGCTGCCGGTGGCGGAGCGTGCGGGCATGGCGCCGATGCAACCACGTTCGCCTCGCCGGGCGCAACCGGTCCGGCCGGCGGCGATTGACTTTCGCGGTCGGCCTGCGACAAGCCGGGCATGCCCAGCCGCACGCCCGAAGGCGGCACGCTGATCATCGCCGCGCTGCTCCTCCTCGCCCTCGGCTTCGCCGGCTACTGGATCATGCGCTATGCGCAGACGGGCGGGCCGCCCGACAACATCCTGCCGTACTTCTCGATCGGCGCGGCGCTGATCGTCGTCGTCGGACTGGCCGTGCTGCTCATCCGCGGCGGCACCCGCTGACGTTGCGCGTCAGCGGGCGTTCGATGCGGCTCGCCGCGCCACCAGCCAGCCGCGGCCGACGCCGATCAGCGTCACGCCGATGACCAGGCAGAGCGCGCCGATCAGCACCCCGCGGCGGGTCGGCAGCTCCTCCCACGGCAGCACGCGCGCGCGGTGGTAGAGGGTCGCGGCCGCGGCCAGCACCACCCCGAGCGCCGACAGCGCGACGCCGGCGCTGCGGCAGAAGCCGCGCAGATCGAGCACCTCGCGCTCGAGCGCGTGGTACAGCGCGGCCTTCTCGTAGGCGACGCCGATCTCGCTGGCGAGGATGTCGAGAAACTCCAGGTCGGCCGGCTCGAGATGCCCGGCGCCCGGGTTCACCACCTCGAGCACGCCGATGTTGCCGCGGCGGGTGCGCAGCGGCGAGCACAGCAGCGACCGGGTGCGCATGGCCGTCTGGCGATCGACGGCATCGTAGAAACGCGCATCGGTCGCCGTGTCGGGCACCAGCGCGCTCTCGTCGTGCGACAGCACCCAGCCGGCGATGCCGCGGTCGGCGGGAAAGCGGATCTCGGCCAGCGCCGCCGCGCTGGCACCGGACGGGCGCTGGCTGGCGACCGGGAAACGGAACTCGCGCCGCGTCGCGTCCAGCAGCAGCAGCGCGCAGCCCTCGGCCTCGAACAGCTCGCACGTCCGCTGGGTGGCGAAGTGGACCAGCTCGTCGAGGTCGGTGAAGGTCGCCAGCGACCGGCTGACGTCGGCGAGCAGGTGGAGCTGGCTGGCAGAGTTGGTCGTCATCGCGGGCCGCGCTTGTACCCTGGCGCGGGCGTTCCTGCCAACCGTCTGGACCCGCGGCCGGGCGCCGTCGTATGGGCAGCTCATGACCGCGGCGCCAACGGGCAGGGCCTTCGATCTCAGCGGCAGGGTGGCGGTGATCACCGGCGGCAGCCGCGGGCTCGGCCTCGCGATCGCCCGCGCCTATGCCGAGGCCGGGGCGCGCGTGGTGATCGCCAGTCGCAAGGCCGACGCGTGCATCGCGGCGGCGGCCGCGATCCAGGCGGCGAGCGGCCGCGAGTGCCTCGGCGTCGGCTGTCACGTCGGCCAGTGGGAGGACTGCGATCGCCTCGCCGATCTCGCGTACGAGCGCCTCGGCCGCGTCGACATCCTGGTGAACAACGCCGGCATGTCGCCGCTCTACGGCGCGCTCACCGAGGTCACCGAGGCGCTCTACGACAAGGTCTTCGCCGTCAACCTGCGCGGCGCCTTCCGGCTGGCGACGCGCATCGGTTCGCGCATGGCGGCGGCCGACGGCGGCAGCATCATCAACGTCAGCAGCATCGCCGCCGTCCAGCCGACGCCGCACGAGCTGCCCTACGCCATGGCCAAGGCCGGGCTGAACGCGATGACCGTCGGCCTGGCGCGCGCCTTCGGCCCGCGCGTGCGGGTGAACTGCATCATGCCCGGACCATTCATGACCGACATCACCAAGGCCTGGGATCTCGAGGCCTTCGCGCGCACGGCCAGGACGATGATTCCGCTGCAACGCGGCGGCGAGCCGCACGAAGTGGTGGGTGCCGCGCTCTACTTCGCCAGCGACGCCTCAAGCTACACCACCGGCGCGGTGCTGAAGATCGACGGCGGCCTCGCCTTCGCGCCGGCGTAACCGGCCGGCGCCCGCCGGACGCGCGATGATCCATCTCGGCGCCGTGCTGGCCGGCATCGCCGGCGCCGTCGCCGGCTGGTTCCTCACCGGCGTCGTCACGCTGTGGATCGCCGGCCTGTGCGGCATGAGCGACTTCGAGGGCGGACGCGGCATGTTCGCCTTCCTCGCCGTCGGGCCGGTCGGCGGCCTGCTGGGCATGATCGCCGCCGCCTGGGTGGTGTTGCGGCGGCGCCTCGGCCCGCTGCCGGGCGGCCGGTTGCTGCTGCGACTGCTTGCCGTCCTGGCCGCGATCGCGGCGCTGACCGCGGCCGGGATCTGGCTGCGGCTCGCGTCGCTCGACACCTACAGCAACCGCCTGCCGCCGCAGCTCGAATTCGAGGTGCGGATTCCGGCGGCGATGGCGACGGCGCCGGCGGACGTCGCGGTCGAGCTGCACACCGACCGGAACGTCGCCGACGCCCTGCTCGACGACGCCTGGCGCAGCGACGGCGGCGCGCAGGTGCTCGCCGGCCGCGTCGCTCTGGACTTCAAGACCGCCTCGCGCCTGCTGGTGCTGTCACTGCCCGGACAACCCAAGCGCCTGTTCCGCCTCCGCCTGCGACGCGATCCCGAGGCGACCCCGGAGCTGGGCGACTGGCAGGGGCCCGACTTTCTCGACGACCCCGGCGCCGCGCAGCCGCAGCGTGCCGGCGCCGGCGACCCGGTCGCCCTGCGCATCCGCGTCCGCGTCGCCGGCGACGCGCCCTGATCGCCCCCGGGCACGCCGGTCGTCCGGTCAGATCGCGATCTGCTTCGGCGGGCGCACGACCATCTCGGCGATGTTCACCGTGATCGGCTGGGTCACCGCGAAGAGCACCGCCGCGGCGACGTCCTCGGCACTGCCGAAGAGCTGCTTCATCTTCGGCTGCAGGGTGGCGATCACGTCGTCCGGCAGGCGGCCGTCCGCCGGCAACTCCACCGACAGGCCCGCCATCTGCACGAAGCCCGCGACCACCGCGGGGTCGAAGTGGCGGGCGAAGTTGGTGACGATCGCGCCCGGCATGATGTTGACGACGCGGATCGTGTCGTCCTCCAGCTCGCGCCGCAGGGTGCTCGAGATGCAGTTCACCGCGTGCTTGGTGGCGCCGTAGACGCCGGAGTCGTTGCGCTGCGCCGCGATCGAGGAGATGTTGACGATGTGCCCCGCGGCGCCGCACTGGCGCATCGCCCGCACTGCCGCCTGGCAGCCGGCGAGCAACGCCAGGACGTTGGTCTCGAACATGGCGCGCCAGTGCTCGGGATCGGCGTCGACGATCGGGCTCGGATGGGAGACGCCGGCATTGTTGACCATGATGTCGACGCGCCCGGTGTCGGCCAGCGCGCCCGCGACCAGCCGGGCGACCGCGCCCGGTTCGCGCACGTCGAGGCTGACCACGGTGGCGCGGCCACCGCTGGCGGCGATCTGCCGCGCGGCCGCATCCATGTCGGCGCGGGTGCGGCCGGCGAGGTAGACGTGGGCGCCGGCGGCGCCGAGAGTCTCGGCGATCGCACGGCCGATGCCGCTCGAGGCGCCGGTGACCACGGCGGTCTTCCCGGCCAGCGACGGAGAGCCTGGCATGCGAAGCTCCTTTCCGCTGGCGCGCACGCGCCCAGCGAACGACGGGTGGAACGACGCGGCGGTAATTGACGTTGTGGACGTCTTTTGTCAACAACGCCGCATGCCGCGTCCGGCCGTCGTCACCCGCGAGCGCATCCTGAGCGCCGCCTTCGACCGCTTCGCCCGCTATGGTTTCCGCCGCACGTCGATGGCCGACATCGCGGGAGCGGCGGGGATCTCGCGCGCCGCCCTGTACCTCCAGTTCCGCAACAAGGCGGCGATCTTCCGGGCGCTGTCGGCGGAGCTGCACGACGCCGCGGCGGGGGCGGCGGAGACCGCGCTCACGGGCGCGGCGCCGCTCGCCGAGCGCCTGTGCGCGGCGGTCGAGGCCAAGAGTCTGCGCTTCGTCGAGATCGCCTACGGTTCGCCGCACGGCAGCGAGTTGCTCGACGAGAGCAATCGCCTGTGCGGCGACCACCCGGCCGGCGCGGAGCAACGCTTCCGGGCCGCCCTGACGCGCGTATTCCGCCGCGCCGCCGCCGCCGGCGAGGTCGATCTGGCATCGGCCGGCCTCACCCCCGCCGCCGCGGCGGAGCTGTTCACCCGCAGCGTCTCCGGGCTGAAGGGGCCCGGCATCACGGTCGACGCGTATCGGGCACACGTGGCGGCCCTGGCGCAGGTGTTCACCGCCGGGCTGCGCCCGGCGCGTTCCGCCCGCGCCGCCCGGCGGCGGGGCGACTGATCGCCGCGACGAGGCCTTCGAGGCGGCGCGGGGGCTGGCGGCGCGCGACCTCGGCGCCGCCGAGCCCCCTCGCCGACCGCCGCGGGATCGCCGGCCCGCCGATCTCGAAGTGCAAGAGAACCTGCTCCCGCGCCCGGGGCGCCGGGTTCGACGCGGGCCGCGCGGGATCGGGCGCAGGCAGTTTCGAGAGCAGGCTTGCGTGACGCGCTTCCGCGGTGCTCTGCATCGAAGCACCTGCGACGCGGAGGCCGCGCATGAACGACCCAATCGACGACGCCTACACCCTGCTCCTCGAATACGGCCCCGAGTACGGGCCGTTCGCGTTCTCCAACCACGCGCCGATGGCGGTCGAGGCGATGGTGCGCCTCGACCGCGCCGACGCGGCCAGCGCGTGGCTCAGGCGCTATGCCGCGCAGCTCGCACCACAACCGACGCCGCGGCAGCCGATCGAACCGCAGGCGTGGGAGGCGGCGCTCGGCGACGAAGCGCGCTTCGCGGACTGGCGGCTGCTCTTCGACCGCGAGTTGGCGACCCAGCCGTGGCGCGCGGTCCTCGAGGCCTGGGCGCCGCGCCTGGCTCCGGGTCTGATCGGCGCCGCCCTGCATGGCGTCTTGCGCGCCGCGCACGCCACCCGCGCCCTCGGCGACCGCGACACCGCGCCGCGCCGGCGTGAGCTCGCGCAGGGCCTGGCCTACTGGGCGGCGACCTATCACGCGCTGCCGACGGGAGCGCCGGCCGCGGTCGCGCGGACGCCGGCTGATGCCCTGCGCGCCCTCCCCTTCCTGCCCGCCGCGGCGCGACGGCTCGACGGGTCGATCGTCGCTGCCCTCGCGCCGCTGCGGGATTTCACGCCGTTCCACGCCGCGCTCGGCCTCATCGACGTCGCCGCCGCCGATCCCGACGCGCTGCTGTCCGACATCACCGCCGCGCTCGCCGGTGCCTACCTGGCCAACGTCCAGCCCACCACGCTGATCGCCCTGATCCACTTCGTCACCGGTCCGAGCGCGGTCCGCCTGCTCTTCCCGCACGTTGCCGACGCGACCCGCCGCACGCTGCTCGCCCATGCCTGGCAGGCTGGCGCGGCGCTCTATTGCGTGTACGGCAGCGACCCGGAGCCCGGCCGCCCGAGCGCGGCGCAGCCGTCGCGCGCGGCGCTCATCGACGGCGCCGTCGGCAGCGGCGACGAGCACGCGATCAAGCTCGTCGAGGCCTGCCTGCGCGAGGACGCCATCCGACCCGCTCCGGCGTACCGAGCGGCGGCGCATGACGCCCTGACGCGCCTCGGGTCGGCGGCATAGCCCGTCAGACGATTACATTGCGATCGCAATGTAATTCGTGGTAGCCCGACGCCCATGGTGGCGCGGGTCGGGTTCATCGGTCTCGGCAACATCGGCCAACCGATGGCGGCTCGCATCGTCGACGGCGGCTTCGCGACCACGGTCCACGACCGCCGGCCGGAGGCGTGCGTGGCGCTGGCGGCGCGCGGCGCGCGGGTCGCGGCATCGCCGGCGGTGCTGGCGACCGACGCGGAGGTGATCGGCATCTGCGTCCGCGACGACGCCGACGTCGAGGCCGTCCTGCACGGCCCCGACGGCCTCCTGGCCACTGCGGCGCCGGGGACGGTGCTCGCCATCCACAGCACCATCACGCCGCGGACGGTGCGCGTCTGCGGCGCGGCGGCGGCGGCGCGGGGGCTGACGCTGCTCGATGCCCCGATCACCGGCGGCGCCGCCGGCGCCGAGAACGGGACGCTCACCTACATGGTCGGCGGCGACGCGGCGGCGCTCGAGCGCTGTCGGCCGGTGTTCGCCACCGCCGCCGCCCGCATCGTCCACACCGGCGCGCTCGGCACCGGGGCCGCCACCAAGCTGTGCAACAACCTGATGCTCTATCTGGAGCTGCTCGCGGCGCGCGAGGCGGCGGCGCTGGCGCGCCGCGTCGGCGTCGACGTGGCGACGCTGATCGAGGTCAGTCGGTCGGGGCACATCATGACCGACGCGATGGCCGGGGTGATCGCGTTTGCCGATCGGCTGGCCGCGGCGCCCGACGACCCGGACCTGATGGCGCGCGCCCGCCACTTCACGGCGCTGGCGGACAAGGACCTCGGCGTCGCGCTTGCGTGCGCCGCCGACGAGGGCCTCGCCCTGCCAGGCACGACGACCTGCCGCGGCTTGATGGCGAGCGTCTACGGGCTGCCCGACGGGACGCCTCGGTGACGGCGGCGACGTTGGCACGACCGCGGGCGCCGCGCACGCGCCGCACGCAGGCCGAGCGCAGCGCGACGACGCGTGCCCGCATCGTGCGCGCCGTGGTCGAGTGCGTCGGCGAGCTCGGCTTCCAGCGCACCACCGCCGGCGCCATCGCGCGGCGGGCCGGCGTCACCTGGGGCGCGGTGCAGCATCACTACGGCGGCAAGGACGGCATCCTCGTGGCGGTGCTCGACGACACGTTCGCGCGCTTCGCCGAGCGCTTCGACGGGTTTCCCGCCGCACTCCCGCTGCGCGAGCGGACCGCCCGTTTCGTCGACTGCGCGTGGGCCCACTTCGGCAGCCCGCACTACCGCACGACGCTGGAGATCCTCTTGCACACCCTCCCGACCCACACGTCGAAGGGCGCCCCGGGACTGCAGGGCCACATGCTCGATGCCTGGGACGCCTTGTGGGGACGGATCTTCGCCGACCATCCGTTGCCTCGCCGCCGCCGCGCCGTCCTGGCGCAATATACCGTGAGTGTCCTCACCGGTCTGGCGATGCACCGCGTGCTGCAGGGACCGAACGCGGTCGAGCCGCGCCCCCACCTCGCGCTGCTCGCCGCGACGCTGGTGAACGAGCTCGCGTCCGCTGCCCGCTGAAGGAGAAGGCCGATGCCGGCAATCGAATTCAATCCCTATTCGTGGGAGCTGCACGAGGATCCGTATCCGACGTATCGGTCCCTGCGCGATCACGCGCCCGTATACCGCAACGACGCGCTCGGCTTCTGGGCGGTGTCGCGCCACGCCGACGTCGTCGCCGCGTTCAAGGATCCCCTCACCTTCTCCAACGCCGAGGGCGTGGCCCTCGAACGCTCGAGCCAGGCGCAGGCCTCGGCGACGGCATCCTTCCTGGCCATGGATCCGCCTCGGCACGATCACATGCGCGCTCTCGTGTCGCGCGGGTTCACGCCGCGCCGGGTCGCGGACCTCGAGGAGCGCATCCGGGCCCTGACCCATGGCTACATCGACCAGTTCGCGGCCGCCGGAGCGTGCGACCTCATTCCCGACCTGGCGGGCAAGCTGCCGATGGCGGTGGTCAGCGAGCTGCTGGGCATCCGCGAGGAGGATCGTGACCGCTTGCGGACGCTGGCGGACACCGTCGTCCACCGCGAGGACGGCAAGGCGGAGATCCCGCCGGCCGCCATGCAGGCCAGCCAGCAGATGATGCTCTACTTTCGCGACCTGGTCGTCGAACGCTCCCGCACTCCCGGCAGCGATCTGGTGAGCGCGCTGCTCGCGAGCGAGCTCGACGGCGCACACCTCGACGTGCCTGCGGTGATGGCCTTTCTCTTCCTCATGGTCATCGCCGGCAACGAGACCACCACCAAGCTGATCGGCAACGCGGCATACTGGCTGTGGCGCCATCCCGAGCAGCGCGAGCGCGTGCGCCGCGACGCGAGCCTCGTCCCGGCGTGGGTGGAGGAGACGCTGCGCTTCGACGGCTCGACGCAGATGCTGGCCCGGGCGGTCACGCGCGACGTCACGCTCCACGACCGGCAGCTCCGCGCCGGCGACCGCCTGCTCCTGCTCATCGGCGCCGCCAACCGCGACGAACGGGTCTTCTCGGAGCCGGACCGCTACGACATTGGCCGCGACACCACCCAACATCTGGCGTTCGGCAAGGGCACGCACTTCTGCCTTGGCGCGTCGCTGGCGCGGCTCGAGACGCGCGTCGCGCTCGAAGCGATCCAGGAACGCCTGCCCGACTTCGAGATCGACCCTGCCGGCCTGGTCCGCGTCCACTCCCCGAACGTCCGCGGCTTTGCCGCCATGCCGCTGCGCTTCAGTCCCGCGCCCTGACTCCACCGATTCGTCGGCGGGGCGCCAGCCAACCGCAGTCGGTCAGTAGTCGTCGACGTGCTCGCGGACGATCATCCGCACCAGCGTGTCGTACTCCATGCCGCGCTCCGCCGCGCGCGTGCGCAGCGCCTGCATGACGGAACTGTCGAAGAGGACGAACGCTGGCTCGAGGCCCCCGAGCACCGACTCCGGGCGTGGACCGGAGAAGATGCTGGTCGGATCCGTGCAGCGCCAGCGCCGGCTCTCGATGTCGTCGATGAACGGCAACGGCTCCCCCGTCTTACGCGCCCCCGCGCGCGCCTGCCGCGGCGCGGCCTTTTTGGGATTTCCGTTGGAACGTCGCACCGCCTTCGTTTGTTTTCTCTGACGTCGCTGCATCCCATCCTCCGATCCCTCGTTGATCGCTGCCCGGCTCATTCGGGCGTGAGCGGTTCACCCGCGTAGGCGTTACATCCGGCGTGACGTTGTTCGGCGCGGCGCAAAAAAAGGGTGCGGCTGGGCAGAAAGTTCGTTGACGAAGTCAGCGACGGGGCTCTAGGAGGGGATCTGGGGGGCTTCGGTCTTCATGTCGATTGAACCGACGCGCGCGACACGGCCGGCGGAGGTCGCTGCCGCCGACGGCACCTTTGTCGGTCGGCGGCGCGAGATGGAGGCGATCCTCGGCAGTCTCGACGCCGCCAGCGCGGGCAGCGGACGATTGGAGATCGTCAGTGGCTCGGCGGGCATCGGCAAGACGCGGCTCACCTACGAGGTCGCGACCGTTGCCCGCGGCCGCGGTTTCGAGGTGCTGCGGGGTGGATGCTGGGAGAGCGAAGGCGCGCCGGCCTACTGGGCGTGGTCCGAGGTGCTGCGACAGCATCTCGGCAGCGAACCCGCTCCGGGGAACAGTGCGGACTTCAGCCAATTGCTGGACGCAGCCGCCACCCGAGCCGGCGTGCCGATCCGCGGCATCGTGGACGCGACCAAGGAAGCGCAGCAGGCGCGTTTCATGTTGTTCGATCGCTTCTGCGAGTTCCTGGCCGCCACCACGACGGCGCAGCCGCTGCTCCTCATCATCGACGATGCCCACTGGGCGGATGCCGGTTCGCTCCTGCTCCTGCAGTTTCTCGCCGGGCGTCTGGCGAGGATGCGGCTGGCGGTCATCGTCACCAGTCGGGAACCGCTCTCCGAGTTGGCGGCCTCCACCACGCGTCACCCCTGGGCCCGCCATCGCGTGCTGCGGGGGCTCACGCGCGCGGAGACACGGACCCTCATCGCCGCCTGCGCGGCCCGCGCGCCGCGCCGCCCGGAGTTCGACCGGATCATGCACCTCACCGAGGGCAACCCGTACTTCGTCAAGGAGCTCGGGCAGCTCCTGGCCGACGGCCAGAGGGTATTCGACGCCGAGGAAGCCATCCAGTGGCCCGCGAACGTCCTCGCCATCACGCTGCAGCCCTACAATCGGCTCTCGCTCGAATGCAGGATCCTGCTGCAAGCCGCGTCCGTCGTCGGCCGCGAATTCGACGCCGAAGTCGCCGCCGACGCCGCTCGCCTGCCCATCCGCGATGCCCTGCCCCTCCTCGACGAGGCCGTCGCGCACCGCGTGATCACCCACCTCGACACGACACACTACCAGTTCGTCCACGCCCTCGTCCGCGAAGCGATCCTGGATCAACTCCACCCCTCGGACCGGATGCGCCTCCATGAAGCTACAGCGCTAACGTTGCAGCGACGCGCTGCAGCCGGCGAGCCTGTCTCCACGGCTGCCCTCGCACATCACTTTTGCCGCGGACTGCCACTTACCCAGCGCCGGCAAGCCGCCGAGTATTGCATAGATGCCGGCGACGCCGCACATGCCGCCTTCGCTTACGAAGAGGCAGTCTCACAGCTTCGCCGCGCACAAGCGCTATCTGGCGCCGTGTTTTCACAACCCGACTCCTGCGACTTGCTCTTAAAATTGGGCGCCGCCGAGGCCGGTGCGGGCGAGTGGGCCCAATCTCGTCGTACTTTCGAGGATGCTGCCGCCCTTGCTCGTCGCCTCCGCAGCCCAGAGCGCCTTGCGCGCGCCGCCCTCGGCTTCAAAGGCCTCATGTGGGGAACCATCCCCGTCGACTGCGAGGCGATAACCCTCCTCGAAGAGGCCCAGATGCGACTCGGCGATCGGTTTCCGAGCCTCACCGTCGAGATCCTAAGCGCACTAAGTCGCTCGCTCTATTTTTCTCCCAACAACGCGCGGGCAGATATGTACAGCGCAAGCGCCCTCGGCCTTGCCTCTCATCTTTCCGACACGCGCCTGCACGCACACGCGATTGAGACTCATAGCCTGACGCTACTGAGGCCTGGACGAACACACGAACTTCTCGACTCAGCGTCAACGCTCCTTGAGCTCGGAGACGACATACGCGACCCCCAAGTGCGCTTCAACGCCAGGATGTTTCGTCAGTTTGGACTTCTCAGCACGGGCAGGCTGATCGATGCAGATCACGAATTGGAGTTGGCAGCCCAGATCTCCGAATCCTCTCCATATCCCCGCTTTCGCTGGCAGATCGCCCTCGTGCGAGTAGCGCGCGCAACGATGCGCGGGAGCTTTGCCCATGCTGATCGACTCTCGCGAGTAGCGTACGAACTCGGGAGTCGCGTGCACGACAACAGCCCCTTGCAGTACCATTTGCTCCAAAGCTTTCAGCGCACCCAACTACGACGCGATGCAACAGCCTGGGCACACACTACGCAGGATGCTCTTGCCCAACTCCCCCATATACCGGCTATTCGCGTCGCTCACGCCTGGATACTGGCCCACACCTCTCATCTCGATCTGGCCACGGAATTCCTGCATGAGCTTGCTGGCAATTCATTTCAGTGCATTCCACCCAATCACCTATTCTTATACCTTCTCGCAGTCCTCGCCGATGTAGCTGTTACAGTCTCAAGCATCCCCCATGCTACAACTCTCTACAATATTCTTTTACCATATGCGTCAGACTTTATCGTTACCGCATGGGGATCACTCGTTGATGGAAGCGTATCTCACTATCTTGGACTTCTCGCTCAGTCACTAGGGATGGATAGCGCCGGCGATCACTTTCGATTCTCAATAGATGCCAACAGACAGCTCGGCGCCGCCCCGTTTACTGCTCGATCATCGCTTCATCTTGCGCATTTTCTCCTGTCCCACGACGAAGACCCATCGGCTGCCCTCTCCCTTGCGGCACAAGCAGCTCGCACGTTCTCCTCGTTGAACCTCGACCACTATGCGATGAAGGCTCGGTCGCTCTGTGACACAATCGCTCGCGGGGGTAGCCCCTCCTCCGAGGTTCCAGCAGCCCCAGGAGCCCCAAATGCCCTTCGTCGAAATGGAGACTTCTGGACTTTCTCGTACAAGGGTGAATCTGGACTTCTTCGCCCGACCCTGGGCCTCCAGTATATTGCCGTTCTTCTCGCCAGACCAAGAACGCCCGTACATGTGCTCGATTTGGTCGCCGGCGCCCATGGGCGAGTCGTCCGCATAGGGGAAGCGGCGGGTGCCGAGTCCGACATCGAAGCGAGGACCTCCTACCGCCGGCGGCTTCAAGAGCTCGCCGCCGAAATCGACGAAGCAGATTCCAACAACGATGTCGGGCGCCGCGAGTTGCTCTCGGCTGAGCGCGAGAGTCTTCTTCGCGAGTTGTCGCGCGCCTTTGCGCTGTCAGGATCGCCCCGGCCCTCTGGATCAATTGCCGAGAAGGCCCGCATCAGCGTTCGCAACCGCATCACATCCGCCTTCCGGACAATTCAGTGCGTCAGCCCCAACGGCGCCAGGTTCCTTGAATTGTCCATCACGACGGGATCTTTCTGCCAGTATGATCCGATCGAACCTACCACTTGGCAGCTATAGAACCCGCGCCTTGTTGCCTGGAGTGTCTGCCAGCAGCTCACCGAATGCCCCCGCCCGCGACGCTGCTGAATCCTCACCTCTCGCAAACCCCCTGTAGCGCGGCGCGCGGATTCAACGACCCTCTGCTCTCAACCGGCAGGCTGATGACGAACCGACTCCCCTCCCCATCCGCGCTCGAGACACCGATAAATCCGCCGCTCTCCGACACTATCTGCTGGGCTATTGCCAAACCGAGCCCGGTGCCCTTCTCCTTGGTGGTGAAGAACGGGTCAAAAATCGCTTCGCGCACCGCGCTCGGAATACCGCGGCCCGTGTCGACAATCTCGATCTGACAACAATGCACCCCGTCCGTGCTCACCTCTCTGCAGGTCAGGGTCACCGCACCACCTCTCGGCGTCGCCTGAATACCATTAAGTCCAATATTAAGCACCACCTGCATGATCTGATCGGCATCTACAAGAACCCTAGGAAGATCGCCCTCTATCGAGTGCGACAATCGCACCCCCTGGGCCCTTGCTTGTGGCTCGAGTAGAATCGACGCACGCTCCACAATCTCGCTCACGTCTATTAATCGCAACGTCGGTGTCGGCGACTTTGCAAATGTTAGCAGCTCGGAAATCAGATTGCTGATCCGCTGAACCTCAGCTTCGGCGAGCTTAAGGAATGACGTCATAAATTCGTCATCGTTTAGCCTCTCTGGAGCAAGTTGGAAGAATGTTTGGATGGAGACCAGCGGATTCCGGATCTCATGGGCAATTCCTGCAGCCAGGGTCCCTATGGCGGACAGACGACCTGCTCTGCTGATGATTGCACGCGATTGACGTACTTCTTCGAACAGGCGGGCGTTCTGCAGTGCGATAGCAGCTTCTGCAGTTACCCTAGCCAGTATGGACAGGTCTCCCGTTGTGAACGCCTCCAGTCCCCTCCTAGGTCCGAGACACAAGATACCGATGATCTCTCTTCCGCTTCGAAACGGCACTGCAACCGCCCATCCATTCTCAGTCATCACTCCGGTTCTCAGGTCGCTCCCCGTGCCCACACCCTCCACTTCCTCGCGGAGCACTCCATCGCTCGATTGCGAGAGAAGGCGGATAAAACGATCGTCGCGGTCGATCGCCTGCGCCGTCGGGATCGGCCCACAACAGTGCTTAAACGCAAAGGGCCCCGCACCCTCCGACAGGTAAATTGCGACGTGATCGATCGAGAACGCTTCGGCCATCTCGGCGCACAGCAACTCGAGAAGGCGCTGACGGTCCAGAATTCTGATGACCTGAGATGCCAGAGCATCCAGAGCAGCACGTGCAGCGAACTTTGTCCGAAAGAGCGACCTACCCAGGCGGCGTTCCGTCGCGGCCCGAACGTATGGAAAGAGAATGCCAACAGCAAGAAACAGAATCACAACGGTCGCAGAGAAATCATAGTGAATTTCACCAAATGCCCAGTCCTGGATAATAAGGAAAATGCAGGAGATTGGTCCTATAACTATAACACTTACACTTATATAAGCGAGGCCCTTTGCGACTACTACGTCAATGTCCATCAACCGATGGCGGACGATTGCATAGCCGACAATTCCGGCCCAAAGAACGCTAGCGACATTACCTAGAGGATAGAGACGTATTCCGTAAGCCGGCAAAAGATTTGTCAACCCCAGCGGTATGGCCACGCCCATTCCGAAGAGCCAAAACTTGAGCTGGAGACGCATCCTGGGCTCACGGGTTACATAGTATTCCCGAACGAGTAGGACAATTGATGTGGCAAAATTGAATACGACAGATAATGAGAAGACTAGGTAACCTGGCCCGCCGACAGAATAATATCCCCAGTAAAATGTTGAGAGGTGCGTAACTAGGACCCCCAGCGCATTTAGGAATGCCATCGCTGCAGTGACTCCGTAGTCGAGCAGCAGCACAGCTCTCCAAGAAGTGGAAATGCCACGGCCAGGGAGAACAAGGGCGAGATGGAGAATGGCAGGAAGAAGAAATAGTCCGCCAGTCCTGAAGATGCGGGAATAGTCCAACGCTTGTTGGTAATTGTCAAAGGCGTAGAGAGCGAAAAAGATGAGGTTCCATGACGCCAGGGCAAGAGCAAGGAAGGCAAAGACACGACCGAGGCGACGGTCCGGAGCAGATGCATAGACTACAATTGCCAGCAGGATACTCGCCGCAGCAGCGACGGCTGGAATTAGTCCATGTAAGCGAAGCATTATATTATCACCACCGTCACACTCGCATGTGCATCAGATGGAGTGTTTGCCAATGGTCGTCGGTGACTTCAACGCCCAAATTGCTAAATCCAGCTCGCTCGTACAAGCGGACGAGATGGCCGAATGCACTGATGTAGAAATCCGTAATGCTGTGTCCGGCAGCAAATGATCGCCCAAGCTCTAGCAAGCCGATTAGGAGTTGCATGCTTGTGGTGGCGCCTCGGAAGTCTTGCCTCACAAAGAGCCTGCCAAGAAGGGCCGGTTGAGCGCCAGCCCGAACAACTGCGGACAGATCGTAGGCTTTCTCGAAGGCGAACGGACGCACTTCGGGACCAAGGAGGCGAAAGCCGGCGATGATTTCCCCACACTCGTTTAGTGCTAGAAGATGATACCCAACGGAGTCCTTTCCGTCATCCCCTATCTGACCAAAGTCCTTCAGGAAGACCTCCTCTCGCACTCTGACCGCCGCGCCCGCGTGGACGCCAGAAATGATTTGGTAGCTGATCTGACCACGTTCGCTCACTGCACAGGCTCCAACGGTTGATTGTAGTAGTGTTGGAAGCGAGGCGCCACCGACTGTGCCGCCGGCGCAGTGCCGGTAGCGTCGGCCAATTGGTGAAAGGGGGAAAAGAGGCCATACATCGACTAAGTTGTAACCACAGCTCGCGCCCGCTCGCGAGAGCGGGTGCCGGGGGGATGCGATAGCAAGGGAACGAGGAACGGAGCGCGCGTGGGCGGCGAGCGAGGGGGCTATCGCCACGGCCGGCGGCCGCGGACGTTGAGTACGCTGGGCTGTGGCCTTTGGTTCGGGCGGCGGGAGACGGACCCACCGGGTCGTGGCGGGTTCGGAGGACTATTCTATGTGCTACGGAAGCGCTTTTATTGCGATGCGGCGGAAGGCGACGCGGGATCCGGGGGAGATCTGCAGGCCGATGTAGCTCGGCGCCATGCGGGTCGTCGGCAGGCCGCGCGCAGGGTCGCGGTTCTCGAACTCAGTGCTGACCTCGCCGTTCAGACGCACGACGTAGCTCTGTCCACGGACCGCAATCTCCAGGTCATTCCACTCCGCCGGCGGCCGCGTCTTGGGCGGGCGCAGGCGTTGATCGCGCTGACCGAAAATCGCGCCGGTACGGTGGATTGCGCTGGCGCCAGGCAGGCCGAGCTCGTCGATCTGCACCTCGAAGCCGCGATAGATGGCGCTGAATGCTGGATTGCCCTCCGAACAGGGTTCCGGATGGGGAAAGCGGACAAACACTCCCGATGCGTCCTCCTGCCGCCAGCGTAGCCACTGCAGGCGGAGGAGGAAGTTCGCCGGCGCCGGGATGGTGCACCAGAACAGGCCGAGGTCGTCCGCCGGGACCGACTCGAGCCGGTCGTCGACCATGACGAACGTCCCGGCGCCGACGGTCGCCCAGTGGGTGACTCCGTCGCCGTTGAACAGCCACTGGAAGCCGTCGCCGGCGTCGCGCCGCTGGCGATCCCTGGCTACGGCCACCGCCGCGGCCCGGAAAGCAGCCGCGCCGCGCTCCGGATCTGGCGCGCCGACCGTCAGGTCGACGCAGTCGGAATCCGCGAGTAGCGCCATGGTGATTCCTCCGTGGACAGGGGCCGTGCCGACGCGTCCGCGGCCGAGCGGCGGAGACAGACGTCCGGTCGAATGGATGCCATAGAGAGGCCCCGCCTCTTCGATCAGTTGGACTGCCCTCAAGCCGAGACGCGCACCAGATCAATGCGCCGCATGCCGTAGGCGCGCAGTTTCTTGTGCAGCATGACTCGGCTGATGCCGAGCACGCGGGCGGCCCGCGACGCGTTGCCGCCCTGTTGGCTCAGCACCCGGGCAATGAAATCGCGCTCGAAGAGGTCGCGCGCCCGGCGCAGGGTGATCCCCCCGGCGGCAACCGTTGGCGGCGCCACCACGCTGGCTCCCCGCACGTGCTCCGAGAGGTCTGCGGCGTCGATGACAGCGCCCGGGGCTGCCAACGCGATCGCCCGCTCGATCTCGTTCTGCAGCTCGCGCACGTTGCCCGGCCAGTCGTGGTTGCTGAGCCGCACCAGCGCCGCAGGAGAAAACTGGGTTGCCGGACGCTCGAAGCGCTTCAGGGTTCGCTCGAGGAGACGCGCCGTGAGGAGTGGGATGTCCTCGCGGCGCTCGCGCAGGGGGGGGACGACGATCGGGAAGGCGCTCAAGCGATAGAAGAGGTCGGCGCGGAAGCCACCATCACGCACCCCGGCGGCGAGGTCGCGGTTGGTGGCGGAGAGGACGCGGACATCGACGGAACGCGGGGTCGTGTCGCCGACCGGCAGGATTTCGCCCTCCTGCAGGGCGCGCAGCAGCTTCACCTGCATGGCTGCCGGCATGTCGCCGACCTCGTCGAGGAACACCGTCCCGCCGTCCGCCACTTCGAACAGGCCCTTCCTGTCGGACAGGGCGCCGGTGAACGCCCCCTTGCGATGGCCGAACAGCTCGCTCTCGAGCAGCGTGTCACTGAGCGCGCCACAGTTGATGGCGACGAACGGCCGCGCCCGGCGGGGCCCGCCAGCGTGAATGGCGCGGGCGATGAGCTCCTTGCCCACCCCGGTCTCGCCGGTGATGAGCACCGTCACCGGCAGCGCCGCAGCACTAGCGATGAGCTCGAACACGCGCTGCATCGCCGTGCTGTGGCCGACGATCCCGTGCACGCCGGCGTCGCGCGCCACCTGCTGCTGCAAGACCTCGACCTCGTCGCGCAGGCGCTCGGCGGTACCGCGCGCTTCGCCGAGCTGGCGCGCGGTGTCGATCGCGAGGCCGATGTGGTCGGCAACGGCGCGGATCAGCCGCAGGTCATCGTCGCTGAACGTGCCGCGCACCTTGTTGCGCAGCGAGAGCACGCCGAGGGTGCCGGCGCGCCCGCGCAACGGCGCGCAGAGCAGCGAGCGGGTCGTCATGCCGGTGCGCCCGTCGACCGCACCGTACCAGCGCGGATCGCGGCTGACGTCTGGCACGTGCGCCACATCCCCGCTGTGCAGCACCGCGCCGGCGATGCCCCGATCGGCCGGGAAGCGCACCGCCGCCAGGCGACGCTCCACCGCCGGAGCAATGTCCGCCACGTATGGCACGTAGAACTCGCTCCGGGCCGCGTCGAGCAACATGACCGCGCTGCTCTCGATCCCGAACAACGAGCGCAGCCGGGTCACGATCTCGGGCAGCAACCGATCGAGATCGACGAACTCGTTGATCGCCCGGCCGAGGTCGTAGAGGAGCGCCCGCTCCTCCGTACTCAGCCGTTCTCCATCCGCTGTCACACCCAACCTCCCGAGCGCCCGCGCCGACCGTCAACCGCAGGCAACTGTTTCGAATGGCTTACAAGCCACGATAGTCGTGGCAGTTCGCTGCCTTATGCCAGACACATGAAGCAATCCCGCGCTTGGTGAGGATGTGCATCGGTACCGACGGTGCTGCGATCGGGCGGCGAGATCGAATCCTCCATCCTGGCACGTCTCTTGGTTCCTCCGCCCTCGAGGAGGATCGCGATGAACGCGATGGATAGCGAGCCGGACGCCACCGCTTTCGTCATCGCGGTCGCGCCGCTGCACCGTCACGACCTGGTGCGCGGTCTCGCCGCCGCGGGGGTGCAGAGCGAGGGATTCGGGACCGTTCCCGATCTGTTGCGGGCGCGGCAGGCGGACGATGCCGGCTGCGTCGTGCTCGACGTGGACCGCCCGGGCCTCCCCGGTCTGGCCGGCCAGGAACTGTTGCTGCGGGCCGGATTCGCGCATCCGCTGATCGTGCTGACCGGCTACGGCGGGGTGGCCGTGGCGGTGCGGGCGCTGCAGCGCGGCGCATTCGATCTGATCGAGAAGCCCTGCGCGCTGCCGCAGATGGTGGCATCCGTCGCGCAGGCGCTGGCGTTCGACCGCAGCCGCCGCGGCAGCCATCGCGAACGGACGGCCTTCCTCGGACGCCTGAACCGGCTGACGCCACGCGAGCGCGCGGTCATGGCCCTGATCGTTGCCGGCAAAGCGAACAAGGTCGTGGCGCAGGAGCTGGGCATCAGCAAGAAGACCGTCGAGACCCACCGCGCCCGGGTGATGGAGAAGCTGGCGGTGGGCTCGCTGGCCGAGTTGGTGCGGTTGGACACCCTGCATGGCGCGGGATGAGGCGATGGCGCCATCAGGCGGTGGGCCGCGCCGGCGCGGACCGCGCCACGCGCAGCAGCAGCGAGTCCGTGGGCGCGTGCGCCAGCAGATCCATCCGCACCAACTCGGCCAGCGACGTGGCGCCGAGCTTCTGCATCACCCGGGCGCGGTGGACCTCGACGGTCTTCTCGCTGATCCCAAATTCCAGCGCCACGACCTTGTTCGCCTTGCCGTGCACCACCTCCTGGAACACCTCGTGCTCGCGCGCGGTCAGGCAGGCAATACGGGCGCTCAGCGCCTCCCGCTGGGCGCTGACCTGACGGCGACTGGCATCGAAGCCGATCGCCTGACGGACCCGTTCGAGGATCTGCTGGTCGGTGAACGGCTTCTCGAAGAAGTCGAAGGCACCTCGCTTCAGCATGCTCACCGCGGTGCCGACGTCGGCGAAGCCGGTCGTGACGATGATCGGCAGGCGGCAGCCGCGCTCGCGCAGCGTCTGCTGCAGGACGATGCCGCTCATTCCGGGAAGGCGAACGTCGAGGATCAGGCAACCGGCCCGCCCAGGATCGTACGCCGCCAGGAAGGCCTCCCCGCTTTCGAACTCCTGGCTGGCCAGGTCGGCCGACTCGAGCAGGAAGCGCAAGGATGCCCGCAAGGGGGCGTCGTTGTCGATGATGAATACGGTGGGCGACTGGTGTGCCTTCATCTCGGAACCCCCTGAGCGATTGATTCCCCATGGACACACCACGGATCGTGCCAACCCGATGGGGCTGGCGCGCCCATCTGTCGTGCTCGCGGCTGTCCGATGTAGTGGACAGCATGTGAGTCACTCGTATTTTGGGCTGGACAACGTTGCCGGTCGCTGGTGTAACTCCGCCCGTTCGGTGCAAACCCATGGACCCTGCGCGAGAACAATCCCTCGATCTGCGACAGTTGCAGCGCGATTACGCGCTGTCCCTACGGCTGCTGGAGCTCGGCCAACAACGGGACCTCGAGCCTTTTTTGCGTGAGGCTCTGGCGCTCGTGGTCGAGGCGGTCGACGCTCGCCAGGGCTACCTCCAACTCCACGACGAGCGAGCCGGCGACGAGGGTTGGTGGATCGGCCACGGCTTCACCGACGCGGAGCTGGCCACCGTCCGCGGGGCGATCTCACGTGGCATCATCGCCGAGGCGCTCGCCACCGGGCAGACGATCGTGACGCCCTCGGCCATGCTCGATCCGCGCTTCGGCGTGCGCGACAGCGTCCGGCGCAGCCGCATCGAGGCCGTGCTCTGCGCGCCGATCGGCGATCCGCCGCGCGGCGTCCTCTACCTGCAGGGGGGCACGCAACCGGCGACGTTCTCCGAGGAGGAACGGCGGCGCGCCGAGACGTTCGCCCGCCACCTGGCGCCGCTGGCCGACCGCATGCTCGACGAGCACCGCCGCCAGCAGCAGAGCGATCCCACCAGCGCGCTCCGCGCCACCCTGCGGCTCGATGGCGTCATCGGCCGCTCGCCGGCGCTCGCCGCGGTCCTCCGCCAGGCGGCCCTCGTCGCCCCGCTCAACGTCGATGTCCTGATCACCGGCCAGCCCGGAACGGGCAAGACGCAGCTCGCGCGCCTGATTCACGACAACAGTCCACGCGCCCTGCAGCCGTTCGTCGAGCTCAACTGCGCCGCGATCCCGGACTCCCTGCTGGAGAGCGAGCTGTTCGGTCACGTGAAGGGCGCCTTCACCGGCGCCGACGGGGCGCGCGACGGAAAGATTCGCGCCGCGCAGGGCGGCACGCTGATGCTCGACGAGGTCGGCGAGCTCACCCCGGCCGCGCAGGCCAAACTCCTCCAGTTCCTGCACGCGAAAACGTACTACCCGCTCGGCGCCACCACGCCGTCGACCGCGGACGTGCGGGTGATCGCCGCCACCAACGCCGACCTGCAGCAGGCAGTGGCCGAGAAGCGCTTCCGCGAGGATCTCCTCTTCCGCCTGCAGGTGCTGCCGATCCGCATGCCGTCGCTCGGCGAGCGCCGTGACGATCTCACCGAGCTGGCCGCCTATTTCTGCCGCGAGCACTGCGCCAGTCACGGCTTGCCGCGCCTCGAGCTGTCGCCGGGCGCCCGGCGCGCGCTCGAAGCCGTCGAGTGGCCCGGCAACGTCCGCCAGTTGGGCAACATCGTGTTGGCCGCCGTCATCCGCGCCGCCGGCGAGGGGGTGCCATACGTCGAGCGCGCCCACCTCTTTCCAGACGCCACGCTCGCCGAGCAGGCGCCGGGCCCCGAGACTTTCCAGGAGGCGACCCGTCGCTTCCAGAGAGACCTGCTCAGGTCGGTGCTCGACGAGACGCAGTGGAACGTGGTCGAGACGGCACACCGCCTCGATCTGTCCCGCGCCCATGTCTACAACCTGATCCGCGCCTTCGGCCTCGAACGCGGGCGCTGAGGTGGTCGCGGTCAGTCGCCGCTGAACAGCGGGAGCTGGCCGCCGCCCGAGCGCTCCGCTCCGTTCTCCCCGGCCCCCCACAGTCGATCGCGCAGGCCCGAGGCGCGGGCGATCGCGTGGCTGACGGCATGGTCGACGACGGCGCGCGGCGCGATGATGGTGGCGTGCCGGCGGGCGCGGGTGACGGCGGTGTAGAGGAGCTCGCGCGACACCACGGGCGATGGTTCCGGCGGTAGCAGCACGGCGACGGCGTCGAACTCGGATCCCTGGCTCTTGTGGACGCTCATCGCGAACACGGTCTCGTGCGGCGGCAGACGAGCCGGCGAGAGACGCCGCTCACCGCCGTCGGCGGTGAGGAACACCGCCTGTCGCCGCGATGAGCCGTCCTCGGCCGCGGCGATGATGCCGACGTCGCCGTTGAACAACCGCAGGTGGTAGTCGTTGCGGGTCACCAGAATCGGCCGGCCGACGTACCACTCGCCGTCGAGCCGGATGGCCCCCAGGTCGGCGAGGAGCTGCTCGATCCGCGCATTCACCGCCTCGACGCCGCCCGGGCCGCGGCGATGGGCGCAGAGGACGCGGAAGCGCTCCAGCGCGCGCATCCGCTCGCTCGCCGCCCGCGCCCGACAGAAGTCCTCCAGACCGCGCCGCACCAGCGCCTCGCCGTCGGCGCCGAGGCCGCCGTCAGGCCCAGCGGCGTGCCAGCCCACGTCCCCGCCGGCATCGAGCACGTTCCACGTGGCCTCGACCGCGCCGGCATTGATCGCCCGCGCCAGGGCGCCGATACCGCCGGCGAAGCGGTAGCTCCGGTCGAGTCGCACGATGGCCTCGGACACCCCCGGGGCCCCGGCGGCGCCGCCTCCGCACGGCGCGCCGCTGTTGCAGATGTCACCCAGGACCGCGCCGGCCTCGACCGACGCGAGCTGGTCCTGGTCGCCGAGCAGCACCACTCGCGCCGCCGCCGGCAGGGCGTCGAACAGGCGCGCCATCAGCGCCAGGTCGACCATCGAGGCCTCGTCCACCACCACCAGATCGGCGCGCAGCGGATCGCCGCGATGGCGACGGAACGTGGTGGCCCCGCGGCGCGCCGCGCCGAGGGCGCGATGGATGGTCGTCGCCTCGTCCGGAATCGCCTCGCGCACCTCCGGCGCGCAGGCGAGCGACCCGGTTCCCGACCGTACCGCTTCCTGCAGTCGCGCCGCGGCTTTGCCGGTCGGCGCCATCAACGCGATGCGCGGCGCCGGCGCCCTGGAGGCCAGCGCCTGCTCGATCGCCAGCGCCAGGATGCGCACGACGGTGTGCGTCTTGCCGGTCCCGGGTCCCCCGGAGACGACGCAGAAGCGGCGGGTGACGGCGGTGTACGCCGCCGCCCGCTGCCGGTCCGGCGTCGCGTCGTCAGCCGGGCCGAAGAGGCGCGTCAGCCCGTCCGCCAGCACGGCCTCGTCGACGCCGTCCGCCAGCGCCGCGGCGCGCCGACAGATCGCCGTCGCCAGCGACTCCTGGTACAGCCAGTAGCGGCGCAGATAGAGGCGGTGCGCGGCGTCGAGCACCAGCGGCGCGATCCCCGCGTCGGCGGTCGCGTCGGCGACCAGCGGGCTGGCGCGCAGCGCCGACGCCCAGGGCGCCAGCGCTGGCAGCGTCGCGCCGGCCGCCGGCTCGCCGCCATCGTCGCGCGGAGGTCCCTCGGCGACCGTCCGCGCCAGATCGAGACAGACGTGCCCCTGCCGCACCGCGCGGCTGGCGAGCGCCGTCGCGAGCAACACCTCCCCTCGGGTCTCGCCCGCCAGGCGACCGAGACTCTCGGCGATCGCCACGTCCAGCCCCGAAAGCACGCCGGCCGTCCGCAGCCCGTCGAGCAGCGGCATCACGCGTTTCGCCTCCCGCACGCCGTCATGCCCCGCCACCCAGGACCTCCAACAGCCCCTCGATGAGCGCCAGGGGCGGCGTGTCGTGGACGATGCCGGTCGCCGGGCCACACGCCGGCGCCATCCCACGCACGAACAGGTACAGCGCGCCGCCGACGTGGCGGACATAGTCGTAGCCGGGCAACCGACGCTGCAGGTAGCGGTGCACGGCCACCAGGTACAGGTGGTACTGGAGGACGTAATCGTGCCGCACCATCTCGACGGCGAGCGCGGTCGGGGCGTAGCACGCCGGCGCCGCGCCGAGGTCGTTCGATTTGTAGTCGACGACGTACCACCGCTCCTCGTGGGCGAAGACGCAGTCGATGTAGCCGCGCAGATAGCCGGCGAACGGCCGGAACGGCAGCCGCCGCAGGCGCTCGCCGTAGGCGCGGACCGCCTCCGTGCCACCATGGCGCGCGAACACGTCGGCCAGCGCGGCCGGCGTCAGCGCACCGCCATCCGCCCGGTGAACCGGGAACGCGAACTCCATCTCCGTCAACCGCCGCCGCCGCGGCACGTCGCGCAGGCGAAAGCCGTCGACCCCGCCGACGAGCGGCGTGTCGAGGACGTCGCGCAGCGCCGCACACAGCGGCTCGATCCACTCGGCGCCGAGGCGCGCCGCGCCGAGCTGGCGCGCCACCAGCGCCCGCAGCGCCGCGGGGTCGTCGTTCGCGAAATCGGCCAGCTCGAGAATGCGATGCACCAGCGTGCCCGGACCGCGGCCGCGCGGAAATCCCCGCAGCGCGCTCGCGCCGGACGCGCTCGACGCCTCGCCGCCCGCCACCTCGTCGCGGTCGATCCCCTCCTCGGCCGCCACGCCCAGCGCCTCGGCGCCGGCGCTCAGGCTGGTGAAGCTGGCGATCCGCCACGCCTGCGTCACCGGCGGCAGCGCCGGGGGCTCGATGAGCGCCGCGGCGTCGTCGATCGGCGGTGCGTGCCGCAGATCGCGCGGCGGTGGCAGCCGCTCGACGGCGATCGCGTCCGGCGCCGCGGCCGCCAGCGTCTGCAGGTCGGCGACGATCTCGTCGTCGGTGAGTCCCCGTAGCGCCGCGGCATCGCGCTCGCGGGGAGCGCCGTGTCGCGGAAGGCGATGCAGCAGCCGCGCCAGCGGCGAATCCTCGTAGCCGTTGAACGGCGCCCACAGCAGGAGGCAGAGCTGCTCGGCGCGGGTCAGGGCGACGTACAGCAGCCGCGTCTCCTCGGCGAGCTGCTCCTGACGACGGCGGGCGCGGCTGTCCTCCGCCGCCGGGATGCCCAGATCGATCGTCAGGCGGCGCGCGTCGTCGTGGAAACACGGCCAGTCGCGTTCCAGGCGCGGCTCGACCACGTCCCAGAGAAACGGACAACAGACCACCGGATACTGCAGCCCCTTGCTCTTGTGGGCGGTGATCAGCGCAACCGCGTGCGCGTCGCTCTCCAGCCGAATCTGCGCCGCCTCGCTGCCCAGGTCCCAGCGTAGGGTCGGATCGGTACGCATGCGGTGCAGCCAGTCGACCAGGCCGCGCGGACCGCGGCGGCTCTCGCTCGCCGCCTGCTGCAGCAGCTCGCCGAGATGGAGCAGATTGGTCATCCGCCGCTCGCCGCCGGGTTGCGCGAGCACGCGCTCCGCCACCTCGAGCTCATCGAACAGGCCGCGCAGCGCGGCGGTGACGCCGCTGCCGCGCCAGCGCTCGTTCCAGTGCTGGAATCGCTCGCCCCAGTCGTCCCAGCGCGCACTGTCGGCGTTGAGCGCCGCGACCTGCTCGCTGTTCAGGCCGACCAGCGGCGTCACCAGCGCCAGGCGCAGGGCGACGGCATCGCCCGGCTCGGCGAGCGCTCGCAGGATGTGCTCCAGCATCTGCGCCTCGGGCGATTCGAAGACGCTGGCGTCGCCGAGCGCCACGCTGGGCACGCCGGCAAGGCGCAACGCGTCGCTGACCGCGGCGAGCTGGACATTCTTGCGACACAGCACGGCGACGTCGCCGGCGCGCACCGCGCGCCCGCCGAGCGTCGTGCGCCCGTCGAGCAGCGTCACGACCTGATCGGCGAGGGCGCGGTAGAACCAGTGCCCGCTGCCCGTGGGCTTGGTCAACGGCTCGCGGTCCGGCCTCCCGAGCTCGCCCCGCGTGGGAACGAGAATGCGCAGGGGCGCCGCGTTCGCCGCCGCGCCGCCCAGCTCGTCGCGGTTGCGGGCCGCGGCCGTCGCCGGACGGAAGGGAATCTCGGGAATGACGAACGGCTCCTCGACGCCGTCGAACACCGCGTTCACCGCCCGCACCAGGCGCGGCGACGACCGCCAGTTGGTGAGCAGGGTGTGCTGCTCGGTCGCGGCCCGCTGCGCCGCGAGGTAGGCAAAGACGTCGGCGCCGCGAAAGGCGTAGATCGCCTGCTTGGGATCGCCGATCAGGAACAGCGGCAGGCCGATGCGGCTGTGGAGCGCGTGGAAGATGCGATACTGGACCGGATCGGTGTCCTGGAACTCGTCGATCAGCGCCAGGCCGTAGCGGCGTCCGATGCCCTCGGCGAGCGCCGCCGCGTTGGGCCCCCGCAGGGCGCCGTCGAGTTGCTGCAACAGGTCGTCGAAGTCCTGCACGTTCGCCCGCGCCTTGCGCCGCGCCAGGGTCTCCAACACCGCCGGTCCCGCCTCGCGCATGAGCTGGCGCGCCCAGCGCAGCGCCGGATCCGCGTCATCGTCCGCCGGCGCCTCACGCACGGCGAGGTCGCGGTGCTGCGCGAAGAGGCCGGCCACGTGGGCCAGGCTGCTCGGCGACACCTTGTGGTCGCCGAGCCGCGCCACCATCGGCGGTGGCGCGTCGTACAGGCGTGCCGCCCACACGTCGCGCACCGCGTCGGCCAGCAGCGGGCGTGGGTCGCCGATCAGCTCGGCATCGAAGGGCGCCCCGCTCTCGAAAGCGAATTCGCGCAGCGCCCGCTGGCAGAATCCGTGGATGGTGAAGATCGCCGCCTCGTCGAAGCCGTCGAGCGCGGCGCGCAGCCGCCGGCGATCGCCGTCGGCGTGGCCGGCGGCGCTTCGTTGCTCGACCAGCGCGCGCAGATCGTCGTCCGCCGGGGTCGCCGGATTCTCATAGAGCCGATGCGCCAGGTGCAGGCGTTCGCGCAGCCGCCGGCGCAATTCGGCGGTGGCGGCGTTGGTGAAGGTGACGATGAGGATGCGGCCGATGTCGATGCGTTCGAGCACGGCCCGCACCGCCAGCGTGGTGATCGCGAAGGTCTTGCCGGTGCCGGCGCTCGCTTCGATGAGCTGGAGCCCGGCGAGCGGCACCGACAGCGGGTCGAGCGGCGTCACGGCGTTGTCTCCCGGTGGTCGAGCAGCGGCTGGAAGACCGCCCGGGCGACGGTGAACAGCTCCGCCGTCTCGTCCGCCGGCGCGTCCTCGCGCAGCGGCGGGGGGATCTCGGGATAGAGCAGGCGGACGCTGGCGTCGGCGCCGTCGCCCGGCATCTTCTCGCGGCCGACGAACGCCTTGCCGGCGGCTTTGCGGGCGGACTCGAAGGTCGCCCTACGGCGACGCGAGGCCGCCACGTACTCGCGCGACGTCTTGGGAAAGAACGGCAGCGGTCGCGACTGGCCGAGTCGGAAGAGTCCCACCAGGGTCGCCAGGTGCGCGGCCGCGCTCGCCACCGGCGCGAAGCGCACGGTGGCCATGTCAGCGCCCTTCTCCGCGCGCCCGACCAGGACCGACACCGCGCCAGGATCGAGGGTGGCGTTCAGCATGAGATGGCGGATCCACAACTCGAGCTCGCGACCGCCGCCGACGCGCGAGTATTGGGCCTGCACGAACCCGCGCCGGCCGCGCCCCGGCAGCACGCCGCTCAGTGTCGTCCCATCGATCGACAGCGATACGTCGATGGGATCGCCCAGCTCGGCGATGCCTTGCGCCCGAGCCTCGCGGGCGATCGCCGCGGCCATCTCCCAGTGCTGGTCGACCTCCGTCCGTCCGGGGGTTCCGTGCGGCAACAGGCCGCTGGCGCGCAGGCGGGGATACATCGCCGTCGCCTCGCCACCGGCCAGGCAGCCCGTCAGCAGCTTCTGGCCGACCTCCCATTGCTCCAGTGGCAACAGCTCGATCGGCTCGCGGTCGTCCACCGCCTCATCCTCGCGCGGCAGGACGAGCTGCAACCGCTCGCGCAAGAACCAGCGCGACGGGTTGGCGAAGAAATCGACCAGGGCCTCGAGGGTGAGCACCGCGCTGGCCGCTGCCGGCAGGGCTGCGACCAGGAACGGCGGCGCCTCACGGCGCGGTCCGCACAGGGCGCGCGCGCCTTTGAACTGGGAGCGCGCAACGCTCAGGTGCAGGCCGTCGCCGCGGAACGCGCTGGGGCTGAACGGCTGCAACGGGTGATGGTGCACGACCCCGTCGCGCGCCCGCGGCACGCTGCCGTCCGGCCTCGGCGGCCGCGTCACGGTGGCGTCGATGGCGTCGAGCAACTCGCTCACCACGACCGACGGCGGCAGCTCGCTGTTGTCGGTGATGCTGCGGCCGACGTAGGTGATGAGGAGCCGCTCGCGCGCCGCGAGCACTGCCTCGAGGAACAGGTAGCGGTCGTCGTCGCGCGGGGTGCGGTCGCCGGCGCGCGGCGCCTGCGCCATGTGGTCGAAGGCGAGCGGGCGCGCGACGCGCGGAAAGACGCCATCGCTCAGACCCACCAGGGCGACGACGCGGAAGGGCACCGTGCGCATGGGCACCAGCTCGCACAGCGTGACCGCGCCGGTCAGGAAGCCGAGCGGCGCCGATTCCACCGCCAGCTCGTCCTCGAGCAGGCGGCGCAGCGCCGCGAGGCCGAGCGGCGCCGTGAATCCGGCGCGGGCGGCGCGCTCGGCGATCGCCGCCAGCACGCCGAGGACGGTCGCGTGCTGATCGGCATAGGCGGGCTTCTGCAGCGCGATCGCGGCGAGCAGCTCGCCCAGCAGGTCCCGCCATTCGTCGGGCGTGTGCGCGGTCGCCACGCGGCGGCGGAATCCGCTCAGGGTTTCGACATAGACCGCGAACTGACCGAGCAGCTCGGCCTCGCTGCCCTCGACGTCGCCGTACGGCAGGACACCGGCCCACAGCGGCTCGCCGCCGCTCGGCAGCGCGGTTCCCAGCAGCAGTCGGTCGAGACCGAAGCGCCAGGTGTTCTCGTCGCACGCCGGCAACCCTTCGGCGGCGCGGTGAGCCGCGTCGGCCCCCCAGCGGACGCCCGCCGCCTCGCTCCACCCGCGCACGGTGTCGAGCGCCTCGGCGGCGATCCCGAAGCGCTCGTGCACCGCCTCGAGCGCCAGCAGGTCGAGAACGCCCGACGCCGGCAGGCGGCCGGCGAGCAGGTCGAGCGCGCGCAGGAACGCGTCGACCACGTCGCGCGTCGCCCGAGCGCGGCGGTCGGCGATGGCATAGGGAATGCGCGGTCGGTCCGGGCTGGTGAACACCGCGTCGATCAGCGGCGCATAGGTGTCGATCGCCGGCGTCATCACGATCACGTCGTGCGGCCGCAGCGTCGGGTCGGCAGCGAAGAGCGCGCTCAGTCGATCGTGCAGCACCTCGACCTCGCGCATCGGCGAATGGCAGGCGTGGATGGCGATCGAGGCATCGTCGACCGCCTGCGCCAGCGGCGGCACCTCGTCGCCGCGCCGCCGCAAGTCGAGGAGATCCGACTGCAGCGCCGCGAGCAGCGACCCCGTGCCCGGATCGCGATAGCGGTCGACGGGGTCGTCCTGGTAGTCGACGCGAGCCTCGAAGAGCCGTTGGAAGTCGCGGCCGACGCGCCCCAGCGAGACCAGCAGCGGCGGCGCGTCGAGATGGAGCGCCTCCGCGTCGGCGCCGGCGGCGGCGAGCGCACGACGGCGTTCACGCGCCGACGGCAGATCGCCCCAGTAGTCGCGCGACGGCGTCAGCGCGAAGAGGTGCAGCTCGACGCGCTCGGCGAGCGCGGCGAGCAGATCGACGTAGAGGGGCGGCAGCGTCGCCAGCCCGAAGATGCTGGCGCGCGCCGGCAGCGGCATCGCCGGCGCGGCGCCGCGGCCCAGCGCGGCGAGGAGATCGCGCGCCCGCGCCGCCGGGTGCAGCGACCCGATGCGAGCGACGAGCGCGCGCCACAAAGCCGGCTGCCAGTCGCCGGGATCGCCGCCGCCCTCCTCCCAGCGCAGCACCAGGTCGGGCCGGAAGACGGCGTACTGGTCGAACAGATCGGCGATGCGCCGGGCCAGGGGCAGCAGGCGACTGCCGTCGCGGTCGGCGGCGAGAAAGCGCCCCACCGGCGCGAAGCGCGGGATCGCGAGCTGGCGCGGCAACTCGGCCGCGATCGCCCACGCGAGTCCCTCGGGGGCGTACACCATCGACGCCTCGGGCGGCGTGCCGAGCATCGCGGCCGCCACCTGCTCGATGAAGGCGCGCGGGAACGGAAAGGCGGGGTTGGCCCAGATGCCGAGGCGCCGCGCCAGCTCGAGCCCGAGCCAGCGCGCCATGCCGCGGCCCTGGACGACGACCACCTCCGGCGCGAACGGATCGGCAGGCGGCGTCGCCACCAGCTCCGCCAGGGCGTCGACCAACGCCTCGGCGCGGTTGCTGCGATGAACGATCATCGGCGCACGGCGCGCACGGCGGCCAGCGGAGACACCGGGTGCGTCGTTCGGCGTCGCTCAGGCGCGCGCGGCCCGGCAGGCGGGGCGGTCGGTGCAGCGCGCCAGCCACGCCGCGAGTTGTGGCCAGCGGCCGAGGTCGATCCCGGCGAGCGCGGCCCAACTCAACACCGACGCGACGTTGAGATCGGCGACCGTGAAGGCGGCGCCGAGCAGGTAGTCGCGGCCGCGCAGCGCGCCTTCGAGCACGCCAAACGGCGCCGCCAGCTTGCTCTCGCCGGCCGCCGCCACCGCCGCATCGCGCTGATCCTTCGGCAGGATGCGGCGGTGCATCAGAACCTGGAGCAGGTTGGCCTCGACCTCGGTCATGACCCAGAAGCTCCACTGGAAGGCGCGCCCCTCGTCGGCGACCGACGCCGGCCACAGCGTGCCAGCGCCGTACTGGCGCGCCAGGTAGAGGTTGATGGCCATCGACTCCCAGAGCACGGTGCTGCCGTCCACCAGCACCGGGATGTGCCCGTTGGGGTTGAGCTTCATGAACTCCGCCGTGCGGGTTCCGCCATCGGCATAGTTCACCGGCACGTGCTCGAACGCGAGCTGCAGCTCGCGCAGCATCCACAAGGGGCGAAAGGTGCGCGACGCGGGAACGCCATACAGTGTGATCATCGTCTCCTCCGGGCTGTCGGCCCTGCTGCTAGGGGGAATCGCCGGCGTGATCAAGCGCGCGCCGCGCCCCACGGCGCCGGCGCCCCCGTCTCATGCCGGTCTCATCGCGACATTGCGCGATGTCCAGGGAGCCCTATGAATCGGGCATGCGCAGACTGGTGCCGTCGCTGTCCGCCCTCGTCTTGGTTCTCTCGTTCGCGCCCTCGGGCGCTCCCGCCGCCAACCCGACGGAGGCTCCGCCCTCCCCGACGCCGACGGCGATCACGTTCGGCACGCTCAGCAACTTCGACGTGTTCAACGACACGGGCGAGGAGACGCACGGCTTCGAGATCGAGCTCGACGGCATCAGCAGCGGCGACGTCAGCTTCACCTTCGGCGAGCCCTACCAGCGGTACGGCAACCCGCGGGTCGAGGACTTCGCCGGCGGCGTCTACGTCCGCTACGAGAGTCCCTACGACCCGCAGAGCCAGACGTTCACCGCCGCCACGCCGCTGGCGCCGGCGGTGATCTCGCCCACCGATGGTCATGCCTGCTGGACCGGCGGCGCCGCCAACTATCCGACCAGCGGCTGCGAGCATTTCGGCATCGGCCTCAACCGCAATCCGACCGCGACCGTCTACCGCTGGCTGCTCGCCGATCCGCAGAGCCCGGGCGCGCTGCGCCCCGCCGGCTCGACGGTGCGGATCCCGGCGCCGGTGTGGAACGTCTCGCCGGCACCGCCGCAGGCGCCCAACCAACAGCCAGTGGTCGCCGCGGCCATCGAGCCGCCACCGCCGGGCGCCTACGAGTTCGGCGACGCGGTGTGGGTCAAGGTGTTCAAGACCGAGGCGCCGGAGCCGGCCGAGCTGCATCACCTGGTGACCGACGATCCGGCGGTCCCGCAGGAGGCCGGCGAGACGGAGATCGAATGGACGCTGCTGCAGGCGCGGCGGGGTCGGCCAGCACAGCTCGAGCAGGAGGCGCAGATCGGCGAGGGCAACGAATCGGTCACCCGGCGCTACGAATTCTACGAATACACGGGCGAGTACGACGCCGAGTCACACGAGGCGCTGGTGATCGACGACTCCAACCCCTCCCCGGGCGAGCTCGGCAACTACATCGGCGCCCAGATGGCGGCGGTGAATCTCGACCTGGCGGCGCCGACGCCGACCCCGACGCAGGCACCCACGACCTGCGCCGGCGACTGCAATGGCGACGGCACGGTGACGGTGAACGAGATCATCACCGGCGTGACGATCGCGCTCGGCAGCGCGCCCGTCGACGCCTGCGCCGTGCTGGACGCCGACGGCGACGGCCAGGTGGCGGTGAACGAGCTGATCCTCGCCGTGCAGCGCCTGCTCACCGGCTGCGCTTGAATCGCGCCGCCGAGTCTGCGCGGTGAGGAGCGCATGCGCGCCGTCCGCCACGCTCGAGCGCTGATCTACGACACCGCCATCGTCGGACTGACCGCCGGCTGGTACCGCGCCGTGCTGGAGCGGCTACCGGTCGGTTGCCGGCTGCTCGACATCGGCATCGGCACCGGCAGCGCCCTGCTGGCGAATGCGGCCCTGCTGACAGGGAAGCGCATCCACGTCACCGGGCTCGACATCGACGGCGACTACATCGAGCGCTGTCGCCGAGCCGTGGCCCAGCGGGGACTGCTGGCGAGCATCGAGCCGCGGCTGGAGTCGGTGTACGACCACCGCGGAGGCCCCTACGACGCCGCCTACTTCAGCGCCAGCTTCATGCTGCTGCCCGATCCCCCGGCGGCGCTGCGCCACGTCCGCTCCCGGCTCGCCCCGGGCGCGCGCATCTACTTCACGCAGACCTTCGAGCACGCGCCGTCGCGCGCCGTCGAGACGCTGAAGCCGCTGCTCCGCCTGCTGACCACCATCGACTTCGGCCGCGTCACCTACGAGGCGGACTTCCGCCGCGCCCTTGCCGCCGGCGGCGAGGCGGTCGAGACCTTCGAGCCCCTGAACCAGGGCCCACGGCGGTCGGGCGTGCTGGCGATCTCGCGTCAGGCGGCGTGACCGCGGGCGGCGGGCGCGCGGCTCAGCACTGGCGATACTTGCGGCCGCGCTGGCGCACCGGATCGAGCAGCGAGAGGTCGTCGGGCTCCATGGCGTAGCCCTCCGGATGCGGCGGCCGGGGCGGCAGGCCCAGCAGCTCGAGGACCCGCGGGTCCTGATAGTAACCGGCGAAGGCGTGCAGGATGAGGATCGGCGGGAACGAGTGCTCCGAGCCGGCGTGCTCGAGCAGCACGGCGGCGCGCTCCTCGGGCCGCATGGCGTCGAGGCCGCCCGGGTGGCGCGTCCGCGCCAGCGCATCGAGTTGGGTGAGGCTGTCGGCGACCATCGCCTTCAACCCCGGCATCGCCGCCAGCGACCGCTCGACGTAGGCCGCGGCGCCGAGGGCGCCGGCGGCCGGGAGTCCGCGATCCGGACTCGCGGGGATGATGTCGTCGAGGACATGGGCGAGGGCCCGCGTCTGCGACTCGGTGAACGGGGTGGTATCGGTCATCGCCCGCCTCAGTCGAACAGGGTGGCCAGATTCCTCTTCATCGCGTCGGCGATGTAGAGCGCCAGGGCCTGGATGGTGTTGGTCGGGTTCACCGCGGCGGCGGTGACGAAGATGCTGCCGTCGACGATGAACAGGTTGCGCACGTCGTGGCTGCGGCCCCACTCGTTGACCACCGAGGTCTCGGGATCGCGGCCCATGCGCGCCGTACCCATCAGGTGCCAGCCGGCGAAGGGCAGCGGCGACGCGACGATGCACTCGCGCGCGCCCGACGCGGTGAGCACCTCGCGCGCGCGTTCGACGCCGTGGGCGAGCATCGCGGTGCTGTTGTCGCTCAGGCGATAGGTGACCTTCGGCGCCGGGATCCCGTTCGAGTCGACGAGAGCGGAGTCCAGCGTCACCGTGTTGCACGCCTCGGGCAGATCCTCGCAGATCACCGCCATCCCGGCCGTGCGATCGAAGAGGTCCTCGTAGGCGCGGCGATGATCGGCGCCCCAGCTCATGCGCCCGACCTGCATGCCCCACAGCGCGGTGGTCACGGCGCCGAAGCCGCGCAGGATCTCGAAGGAGTAGCCGCGCACGAAGCCGCGCGCCGCATCGGTCTCGTAGAACTCCTGGCTCATGATGCAGCAGCCGGTCGGGCCCTTGTAGCCCTCCAGCGGCTCGTCGAAGATGCCGGTCACCATGGCGTAGGGATGGAACATCAGGTTCCTGCCGACCAGGCCGCTGCGGTTGGCGAGCCCGTCGGGGAAGTGCTTGGAGGTCGAGTTGAGCAGCAGGCGCGGCGTGCCGATGCCGTTGCAGGCGAGCACGACGACGTGGGCCTTCTGCCGCCGCTCGACGCCCTCGGCGTCGTAGTAGATGACACCGTCGGCCATGCCGTTGGCGTCGACGGTGATCTCGCGCACCCGGCAGTGGGTGCGCAGCGTCACCCCCTGGCGCAGCGCCGGCGGCCAGTAGGTGATGTCGGTGCTGGCCTTGGCGCCTTGCGCGCAGCCGGCCAGGCAGGTGCCGGCGTTCACGCAGGCGGCGCGGCCTTCGTAGTCGCGGGTGGTGATGGCGCTGTCCGACGGCCACCAGTGCCAGCCCAGTCGGTTGAAGCCGCGCGCCAGGGTCGTCCCCAGCTTGCCCAGCGCCACCGGCGGCAGCGGCACCTCCTTGGGCGGATACGCGGGATCGCCCGCCAGTCCCGCGACGCCCATCATGCGCGCGTTGAGATCGTAGAACGGCGCCAGCGTCGCGTACTCGAGCGGCCAGTCGTCGGCGACGCCGTCGAGCGTGCGGACGCGGAAGTCGGAGGGATGGAAGCGCGGGAAGTGGGCCGCGTACATGATGGTGCTGCCGCCGACGGCGTTGAACATCGAGACCTGGATCGGCGAGCTGGCATCGTTGACCGGATAGTCCTCGCGGCGGCCGCGGGTATTGGGGCTGAAGCTGAAGTCGCCGAGCTGTCGGGCCTCCCAGTCGGTGCGGGTTCCCGGGTACTGGCTCGGATCCATCCAGTCGCCCTGCTCCATGCAGAGGATGTTCATCCGCGTCTCGGCGAGGCTCCACGCCAGCGCCGCGCCCGAAGCCCCAGCGCCGATGATCAATACGTCGACCGGCTCGTCAGCCATTCCGTCCGCACGCCTCCTGAGCGGTGATCGTTAGCGCGAATCGCGCCGGCGAGTCGAACGCCGGCAGCGACCGCCGATGACGCGGATTCCGCCGATCGACTGGATCGCAGGCGAGGGCTCCGTGCCATCCGGCGCCGAGACTTTTCTCCAAGACGGGAGACTCGGAGCGCGATAGGCTTCGCGGGAAGAGGAGCGCCCCATGACCGATCTCACCACCGACACCACCGCGTCGATCATCCCCACCCTGCGCTACCGGGACGCGGCCGCGGCCATCGACTGGCTGTGCCGGGCCTTCGGCTTCGAGCGGCATCTCGTCGTCCCGGGCGAGCATGGGACCATCGCGCATGCCCAGCTCACCTTCGGCCGCGGCATGATCATGCTCGGCTCGGCGCGCGACGATGCCTTCGGCAGGCTGCAGCGACCGCCCGCTGGCGGCGTGACGACGCAGAGCCCGTACATCATCGTCGCCGACGCCGACGCGCATCACGCCCGCGCTGTCGCCGCCGGCGCCGAGGTCGTCTACCCGCTCACCGACGAGGACTACGGCGGGCGCGGGTATTCCTGTCGCGACCCCGAAGGGCACCTGTGGAGCTTCGGCACCTACAACCCGTGGCGGACGTGAGCGCGCGCTGACGAATCAGGACACCAGGCGCGGCAGGAAGCGCCCGACGCGCGCCGTGTAGGCGCGGTACGCATCGCCATAGGCGCGCAGGAGATACGCCTCTTCCTCGCGCACCTGACTGCGCACCGCGACGATCGCTCCGACCAGCGTCAGGAGCGTGAGCCAGGTGGGCAGCAGCAACACCAGCCCGGCGAGCGCCAGGAACATCGCCAGGTAGATGGGATTGCGGGTCCAGCGGTAGAGCCCGTGGGTCACCAGACCGGGCCGGCTGGTGTCGTCGACGCCGACCCGCCAGGAGGCGCCCATCTCGAGCTGAGCGCGCACCATCAACCACAGCCCGCCGAAGGCGAGCACGCAGCCGAGCGCGAAGCCGATGCCGCCGAGGGCGGCCAGGGCCTCGATGCGGGCGATCTCGCCCGGCGCCAGCCCGGCGCGCGTGACCTCGATGCCGAGCAGCACGGGCAGCGCGAACAGCGCGGCTTCCCGCAGATGCTGGCTCCACCGTCCGGAGCGGAAGAGCACCAGACCGGTGTGACCGAAGCGGCGCCACTGCAGCCAGCTCCTCCAGCCGAAGCCGAGCGCGAGGAAGAGGCCGAGAAAGACGGCGGGCGTCCAGTTCGCGATCATCGCTCCTCCGTTCCGGGGTTGGCCGCTCAGGTCGGCGGCTCGCCGTCAGTGCCGGTGATCAGGATCTGCTGTCGATCGGGATGCGGCAGGAGCCAGCGGCTCGCCGGCGCGCCGTCCGGCAGCGCCGCGAGGTCGACGTCCGGATCCACCAACCGGCCATGCGGGCGGCCATTGAAGGTGACGAGCACGTCCGCGCGCACCTCGACGGGATGCCCGAGACGTGCCGCGGCCTGCGCCGCGAGATGGTGCGCGTAGGAGAGGATCATGTCGGGCTGCGTCGCCATCATCCGCTCCTGCAGCAGGGTGAGCTCCGCCTGCGGGTGCACCTGCCACGCGGTGCCGCCGACGGGGTCGCGCAGGTCGAACACGGCGCGCCCGTACTTCTCCATCACCATGATCTGCCACGACCAGCGGAAACCGCTCTCGTGCCAGTAGAGATCGCCGTCGTAGGCGAAGTGGCGCAGTGGGACGAGCATCTGCACGCCGATCCACAGCGCCGCGGCCACCGGCGCCCACCGCCAGCCGCGCGCGGCGCTCGGCGGCGCGATCGCCGGCGCCAGGCGGAGCAGGCGGCGCGGCCAGTCGGGCGCGAAGAAGATCGGCGTCAGGGCGATCATCAACCACGGGAACATGCCGATCGGAAAGAGCGCCGCGGTGAGCAGATGGAACGCCAGCACCCCGAGGTAGGCGAGCGCGGTGGTGCGCCGCCACGACAGCAGCGGCGCGATCGCGGCGTCGAACAGCAGCCCGGCGTAGCTGAACGCATACGCCGTTCCGACCTGCTCCAGCCATGGTCCGAGCACGGGCAGGTCGGCGTTGGCGCCGAGCCAGAGCCGCAGAGGCTCGGCGCGCAGCAGCCAGTCGGGATTGCACTTCGCGATGGCGCCGAAGGCGTACACGACGCCGAGCTGGGCGCGCAGCAGCCACACCGCCCATGCGGGAACCGCGATCGCACGCCCGCGTCGCCACGCATCCACCGACCACGCGGCGCCGGCGGGCACGGCGACCAACAGCGCGCTCAGCAGGCTCACCAGGTAGTAATGGTTGAGGTAGTTGGTGCGGTCGATGAGGTGGACGTAGGTGAAGCCGAGGCAGAACAGGGTCGCCGCCCAGCGCGTCCAGGCGCCAGCGGCGAGGAGCACGGCGCAGGCGGCGAGCCCGCCGTACAGGGCGTACATGCCCGCCGCCGGAAGCGGTTCGATCCACTCGAGTCCCGGGTACGGAAAGAAGACGCGCGGCTCGAGATAGTAGGCGGCCACCCAGCCGTAGGCGACGTGGCGCGCGACGGCGATCAGCAGCAGCGCGCCAAAGGCGACGCGGAACACCGCCAGCGAGCTGGCGTCGACCGGACGCCGCGCGTCGTCGAGGACCCGGCGGGCGCGGCCGAGGAGTCGCTCAGTCGCCATCGCTGGGGTTGAAGCGCAGCGTGGAGCCGAGGACGCTGGTCATGTCGATCTCGAGATGGCGCATCAGATCCGCCGCGCGCTGCTGGGCGCGCGCCACCGCGGCCCGCTCGTCCACGATCGCCTCTTCCAGCGGCACGGCCAGGTCGGCGGCGGCATCGAACACGCGGCGCAGCGACAGGCGGATCGCGGTGTCGGTGCGCGGGCTCAGACTCTCGATGATGCCGTGCAGACTGGCGCCGCTGCTGCCGTCATAGCTGCCGAAGTAGGCGTTCTGGATGCCCGTGACGTCGTCGAGCACGTCGGCGAGCCCGCTGCGGCTGCGGGCGGCGACGATGAGGTCGGGTCGCGGCGTGCCGTTCGCCCCGAGCGGCGCCTGGAGCTGGCGTTGCGCGACGTCGTCGCTGACGAAGATGAGCTGGTTCACCAGCGCGTCGACCGCCGACTTGACCGTCGGATAGCTCTGACTGCCCTGCCCGGCGGCGGCGAGCTCGGCGGCGAAGTTGCCCGCCGCCGGCGACCAGGCATCGCGCAGCAGGGCGCTCTGATGGCGCAGATTCTCGCCCAACGCCCGCGCGTAGGCGCGGCGCGCCGGGCTGGCGCGCAGACGGGAGAGCACGGCGGCGTCGCCGCCGGTGGGATCGAAGAGCAGGTACTCGAGCGCGAGCAGCCCCTTCACGTTGGCGCCGAGATCCTCGATGGCGGCGGCGTCGAAGGTCGCGCTGCCGGCAATGGCGCTCTCGATGCGGTCGCCACGGATCGGCGACCAGTCGATCTTGGCCGCCGAGCGCAGGGCCGCGGCCGGGCCGAACGCGAAGACCTCGCTGCGTTTCCACGCCGCCCTGGCGCGGCGCCAGGCGTTCTGCGCGGCGACCAGCCCTGTCGCGTCGGGCTGCGCCTCCAGGGTGCGGAGCGCCTCGACCTGGGCGTCGGCGGCCTGCGTCAACGCCTCGTAGGTCGGCACGATCACCGTGACGCCGAGGTCGCGCAGCATGAGGCGCCGCGGCCCGGCATGCGGGGCGGGAGTGCCGCCGCCGCCGCAGGCGCAGACGGCGAGCAGGGTCATCGCCCACGCCGTTCGGCGAAGCGCGGTCGGGTTCATAGCGAATCCAGGAAGCGCAACAGCGCCGCGCGGTCGTCGCTCGGCAGGGTTCGGAAGCCCTCGCGCGCGGCCACGGCCTCGCCATCGTGCCAGAGAATCGCCTCGGCGGCGTCGCGGGCCCGTCCGTCGTGCAGCAGCAGCGTGTGGCGGTTGACGGTCGCGATGAGCCCGAGCCCCCACAGCGGCGGCGTGCGCCACTCGCGGCCGTCGGCGAGGAAATCCGGTCGCCCGTCGGCGAGGCCGTCGCCCAGGTCGTGCAACAGTAGGTCGGTGTAGGGATGGATGCGCTGGCCGGCGAGCGCCGGCGCGGCGTCCGCGCCGGTGGTCAACGTCGGCGTGTGGCAGGCCGCGCAGCCGATCTCGGCGAACAGGGCCTCGCCGCGTTGCACGGCGGGATCCGCCACCTCGCGGCGCGCCGGGACGGCGAGATGCCGGCTGTAGAACGTCACCGCGTCGAGCTTGTCCTGATCGATCTCGGGATCGCCGCCGTTCGGCGCCGCCAGGCAGGCGGTCTGGACCGCGGTGCAATTCTGTTCCGGGAACAGGGGCGACGTGATGCCGATATCGCCGACGAAGGCGCCGGCATTCTGCTGTTCGAGGGTCGGCACGTTCGCCTTCCAACCGAAGCGCCCGAGCGCGAGCTGACCGCGGCGGACGTCCCACGCCAGGTTGGCGCGCCCGGAAATGCCGTCGCCGTCGCGATCGTCGGGATCGGCGGCGGCCAGCAGGGTGCTCTCGTCCACGGCCTCGAGGAGACCGAGGCCGATGAGAAACGGCGCGGTGCGCGGCGACAGGAGGAGGGCGGGATCGGGCGGACCGTAGGCGAGATCGACCAGATCGTAGCGCGGCCGCCGCAGACTGTACGGCTCGCCGTCGGCGTACCGACCGGGCACTTCCTCGTAGCTGATGGCGACCCGGCCCTCGCCGGGCACGCCGAGGATCCCGGCCTGATTCAGTTGGCCGCCGTACGTCGGATCGGGCAGCGGCCCGCCGTCGTCGCCGACGCCCGGGATGGACAGGCGGAAGAGGATGCCGACCGAGTCCTCCTCCGGTGGAACCGGCGGCCGGCCGCGGCCGTCGCGGAAGTGGCAGGAGGAGCAGGAGCGGGCGTTGAACAGGGGGCCGAGGCCGTCGGACCCGACGGTCGACGATGGGGCCGTGACCCAGTCGCGATTGAAGAGCGCGTTGCCGACGAAGAACGCGGTGCGCTGCGCCAGCGGCAGATTGCGGGACGGCTGGCCGAAGGCGCTGGTGGTGGAGTCGAAAACGGTACCGGCACCGCCGGAGAGCGCGTCGCCGACGACCACCGACGGCGTGGCGGTCGCGGTCGGCACCGCCGTGGCCGTCGGGGTGACCGGCGCCGCGCCGCCACGCTGGTCGTCGCTGCCGCAACCGGCAGCAAGCGCCGCGAGCACCGCGGCGGCGGCGACGCGTGATCGGGAACGGGAGCGGGTCAAGGGGTCGTGCTGATCGAGATGCCCAGAGCCTCGGCGCACTGGGCGAGGAGGTCGGTCTGGTGGTTGAGCGCGTCGATCGCGGCGGCAATCGCCATCCGCCCTGGGGACGAGTCCGGCCCGAGGATCGCCTGATCGAATGGCGTCGGGATGGCGTCGATCCTGGCGCGGGCGGCGGTCATCGCCGCCCGCGCCTGCGTCGCCAGCGTCGGGTTCACCTGCTGCACGAGATCGTCGATCCCCGGCCCGTCGGTCGCGCCGTAGCGGCCGAGAAACGCGTTCTCGATGCCGAGCTCGTCGTAGACGTGATCGGCGTGCGTGTTGTCGGAGAAGCAGGAGTGTTCGTCCTCCTGGTCCTTGGTCTCGTAGGCCACCGCCATGCGCTCGCCGGTGAGCTCGCCACCGCTCAGGGTGCCGATGCCGGTCAACATGCGGCGCAACGCCTCGTTGGGGTTGAGGGCGAGGAACTGCGCCCGATAGTTGCCGGCGACGCCGGGGAGCCAGGCGTCACGCACGGCGCTCAGGTGGGCGACGAGGAGCGCCGCCGCCGCGCGCAGGTATTGACCGCGTCGCTCCGGGTTGGCGGCGGTCCCGGTGCCGCCGGTCACGTAGTCGGTGTAGGGACGGTCGCCGGGACCGGTGGCGCTGTGATCCTGGCCCCAGAGGAGGAACTCGATGGCGTGGTAGCCGGATGAGATCGTGGTCTCGCTCTCGGCCTCGTTGAGCGCCATCAGAAGGTCGGCATCGATCGTCGGGTAGCGCACGGGATCGTTGATGATGCCGGTATCGAGCCGGGTCGCCGGGCAGCCGTCGAGCGCGTGCCCCACCGCGGCCACCAGCTCGGCGATCGAGGCCTGCCCGTCGCTGTCGGTGTCGATGGCGCCGCAGGTGCTGACCGGGGTGGTCCCCAGCGCGATGCCGACGGCCAGGATCAGCTCCTCGATCGTCACCGCGCCGGAGCTGTTGCAGTCGCCGCCGCAGACGCCGCCCGCGGCGGCAACGTAGTCGATGTACGCCTCGTCGAGCGGCCAGGCGTTGATGAACGGCTCGGGTCCGGTGTCCGCGTTGTCGATCGGCCCGTCGTAGAAGCGGGCCATCTCGCTCTGCAGGTATGCCGGGCGCGCGGCGAGCCACGCGGCGCGGGCCGCCGTCAGCCCGTCCGCGCTCGGCTGGGCGACGAAGTCGTCGATCGCCGTTCGCAGCGCCTGCGCGCCGGCCAGCGCGTCGGTGTAGGTCGCCAGGACCACCTCGGCATAGCGAGCAATCACCTGGCTGCGCGTCGGCTGCCCCAACGCCGTGCCCGCCGACAGCGCCAGTGCCACCGCCACCACCAGCAGCATTCGTCTCATGCGTCTCCCTCCGCGCCCATCGCTCAGACCGTCCTAACTGATACTGAAAGTGATTTTCAATACCAGAAATGATCCACCCCCCTACTGCACGAACCCTTGACTTCATGACCCGGGACCGACAAACGAGACTGAAAGTCGTTTTCAATTTCTGGGCGCGGGGGGCGAGGCAATGATGCGAGCGCGAGTCTTGGCAGCCGGCGCGGCGATGCTGCTGCTGGCCGCGGCGCCGGCGGTGCGGGCCGACGAGGAGGCGCTGCAGCGACGGATCGAGGAGCTGGAAGCGCAGCAGCGCCAGATCCTCGAACAGATGAAAGAGATGAAGCGCGAGCTCGATGCCGCGCGGCATGGCGCGCCCGCCGCCGCGCCGGCACCGGTCGCAGCCCCCGTCCCGGTCGCGCCGGCAGCCCCTGCCGCGGCCGCCCCGGCCGTCGCCGCGCCCGCGGCTGCGGCGCCCGCGACCGAGCAGGCCGCCGCGCCGCCGCCCTCTCCGGCCACGGGCGAAACCGCGCGCGTCGCCGAGGTCGAGCGGCGCCAGGGGATCCTGACCGAGGAGATCCGCAAGATCCGCGACTTCCTGGTGCTGCCGGAGACGCAGGAACTGAAGGGACGCTACGGCCTCGGCCCCTCGGCATCGAAGGTCTACGGTCTGCCGGGACGCGGTCTGTCCATCGGCGGCTATGGCGAAGCGAACTACAAGATCGTCACCGAGAACGGGAACGGCGCCAAGGATACCTTCGATTTCCTGCGCTTCGTCCTCTACACCGGGTACAAGTTCAACGACTGGATCGTCTTCAACTCCGAGCTCGAGGTCGAGCACGCGGTCTCCGGCGAGGACACGATCTCCTCCGACGGCGGCGAGGTGGCCCTGGAGTTCGCGACCCTCGACTTCCTGTTCCATCCGGCGGTCAACGCGCGCGGCGGCCTGATGCTGGTCCCCATGGGCTTCATCAACGAGGTCCACGAACCGCCCTTCTACTTCGGCAACACGCGGCCGCCGGTGGAGACGATCATCCTGCCCTCGACCTGGCGGGCCAACGGCGCCGGCTTCTTCGGCCAGATCATCGACGGGCTGGAGTACAAGGCGTACGGCATCACCAGCTTCAACGCCAAGGGCTACCGCAGCCTCGATCTGCGCGATGCGCGCCAGAGCGGCGTCAACGAGCTCGCCGAGGACTGGTCGTTCGTCGGTCGCCTCGACTACGCCCCGTTCGACGAGTGGTCGTTCGGCGGGTCGATGTACATGGGCGACCAGGGACAGAACGAGCAATACGGCAACGAGGACATCGGCTTCCGCCGGGTCGGCGTGTTCACCCAGATCTACGAGGCGCACACCGAGGCGATCTGGCGTGGCGCCTGGTTCCGCCTCCTCGGCACGACGGCGCTGATCGACGACGCCGGCATTCTCAGCCAGGACCAGGAGATCGAGCTCGCCACCGGCGGCCAGCCGATCGGCAAGGTGATGCTCGGCATCTACACCGAGGCGGCGTACAACGTCCTACCGCTGGTGTGGCCCGAGAGCACCCAGTACCTGGCGCCCTGGTTCCGTTATTCCTGGCTCGACACGACCAACAGTGTCGCCAAGGGCTTCACCCGCGATCCCCTGGCGCGGCGCTGGTTCTACGAATTCGGCCTCCAGTACAAGCCCATTCCGCAGATCGCGCTCAAGGCCGACTACCACATCCAGGAGTCCGATGCTGGACCGCTGCCGAGCGAGCTGCGCCTCGGTGGCGGCTTCGTCTTCTGATCAGCCACGGCGCCCGGCGCCGCGAGAGGAGTCTCCCATGCCCAATCCCGCCCCCTGCCGGCCGCAGCGCCTCGCCGCGCACGGCCCCATCCGCATCGATGTCTGCGGATGCGGCCAGGTCCACGTCTCCATCGGCCCGACCACGGTCCGTCTGGCGCAACCGGTCGCCCGCGCCCTCGGCGACGCGCTGCGCACCGCGATGGCGCGGCTCGAGCACGCCGCGTCCCCACCGCTGCCGCTCCAGTGAGCGGCGTTCCGGCCTCACTTTGATCTTGAAAATAGTTTTCAGAATCAGTAGAAATGGCGGTGGATAGCCTTTCCGGGGAGGATCGCGAGCCATGATCGTCTGTCACTGCGCCGGCGTCACCGACCAGGCCATCCTGCAGCTCGCTCGCGAGGGCGCGCAGACGGTGAAGGATATCGTCCGCGCCTCGGGCGCCGGCCGTTGCTGCGCGCCGTGCCGTTCCGAGATCGCGACGCTGCTGTCGCAGCACGAATCGCTCGCCGCTGCCGCCGAGTAGCGCGGCGAGGCGCGCTGGCGACGCGTCGCGCTGGCAACGCGTGCCCTTTTTCCCCTCCCCCGGTTCGGTTATCGTGACGACCACACGCCGGTCGGCGTCCACGTCCATCTGCAGTGGGAGGGTTGGGGCATGAAGGGCAACGCGAAGCTGATCGAGACGCTGAACGAGATCCTCACCGGCGAGCTGACCGCCATCAATCAGTACTTCATCCACGCCAAGATGTGCGCGAACTGGGGCTACGCGCGCCTGGCGCACAAGATCCGCGAGGAATCGATCGGGGAAATGAAGCACGCCGACGAGGTGATCGAACGCATCCTGTTCCTCGAAGGCGTGCCGAACATGCAGCGCCTGGAGAAGGTGCGGGTCGGCGAGACCGTGCTCGAGCAGTTGAAGCTCGACCTCAAGCTGGAGGAAGTGGCGGTGCCGCGACTCAACAAGGCGATCGCGCAGGCGGTCGAGATCGGCGACAACACCACCCGCGAGCTGCTGGAGACGATTCTCGTTTCCGAGGAGGAGCACGTCGACTGGCTCGAGGCCCAGCTCACGTTGATCCGCCAGGTCGGCGAGCAGAACTATCTGTCGCAGCAGATCCGAGACTGACGACGGATCACCGGCGCGCGGCCATTGCCGCGCGCGGCGCGCACGCGGCGACCGGGCGGCGCGGCGGCGGCCCGTGAGGGGTTCAGAACTGGCAGCCGACCCAGCAGGCCAGTTGATAGGTGACGGCCGCCAGCACGCACATGCCGGCGAACGACAGGACCTGACTCATCGCCATCGGAATCCCCCAGACCCCGGCGCGCCGTGTCGGCACCGCCCGCCGCCCGCCCGCTCAGCATCCCCCGGCGCGGTGTCGCCTGGCTCGCCGCCGCCTCGACAGCATCGCATCTCAACCTGTTCTGCAAATGAAATCTGCATCGGCGTCTCGATTCACCGCTCGCTCGATCTTGCAACTCCTCTGCCAGACCAGTGCCGCCGTCACGGGGGCGACCGCCGGTGGAGATGCCCCGCGACGGCGGCCAGTTTTGTCCGCGACGTTGGAAATTCGCCTGTCCGCCTCTGCGCGACGGCGCCGAACGTAGCGCGCTGCCATGTCCGGCTCCGTGAGCGAGCGCACAGCGTCGGCGACGCAGACGCCCCACCCGCTCGTCGATGCCCCCTGCGCGACGGTGTCCCGGTCGGTGCGATCGTGCCGGCCCCGTGCTAGCAATGGAACGGAAGGCAGGGCGCTCGCGGCCGACGGTCGCCGCCGGCGCGGTCGACATGGCGACAAGGCTGGTACGGCGCGCGACGGGCTCGGGAACGGTTCGGCACCCGCACCTACTGGCGATTGCCGCCGGCGCCCTGGTGATGCTCGGAGCGGGGGCGCCGACGCCCGCCCCGGCGCCCGCCCCCACCGGCATCCTGGCACCGGGCATCCAGCCGCGCGTCGGCCGTGACTACACGCTCCTCGATCCGACGCTGGCATTGCCGCCGCTTGCGATGCTGGCCCCCGACCTTTCCCTCATGCCGCGGACGTCGGACAACCCGGTGCCGCCGCCCACCAACGGCGCCGCAGCCGAGAATGGGGTACGGTTTAAACTCGACTACCGACACGCCCAGTTGAGCGATCTCTCCTCCACTGCCCTACGCACCGATCCCGCGACCGGCTTCTCGCGCCGGCTCGACACCGACGTGCTCGCCCTCGGCATGTCCTGGAGCCTGGCCGGCAACCAGGTCGGCTTTGCCTACCAGTTGCAGTCGGCGCGCGGCGGCGGTGGCGATGAGGGCCTCGCCCGCTTCCTGCCTGGCAGCGAGGCCGCGACGCACGCGCTGACCCTGGGGGTCACGCGCGCGTTTGGCGCCGGCGGGCCGCCGCCGGTGGCGCCACCGCTGTTGATCATCGAGTCGGCACCGGGGGGCGATGCCCTCGCCACCGGCGCCGACGGCGCCGACCCCACCGACCAGCCGACTCCGTCACCGGCGTCGTAGACGCCGCCGTCGTGGCCGCTCCTCGAGCAGCATCGGCCGCCACTCCGGCCCGCGCCCTGGACGCAGCGAGAGCACGCGCACGAACACCGACGGGAACGAGTGCTCGCGCGCCCGCCGGACGCCGATGCCGCGCGCCAGGCGCAGCATGATCAACGCTCGCAGCGCCGACGACACGAGGAAGAGGACGTGATACCCGCCGTCGCCGAGCGCCCGCAGGACCGTGCCGCCGATCAGCGATCCGACGACGATCGCCACGCCGTTGAGCAGCGTGTACAGCGACAGCACCGCGGCGCGGTCGGCGTCGTCGGTGGCGTCGAGCAGATTGAGCACGATCGCCAGCTCGAACCCCGCCCACGCGAAGCCGGCGAACACCTGCAGCGCCAGCAGGTAGACGACGTGGTCCGACACCACCCACAGACTGGAGAGCGGCACCAGCAGCGTGCCCGAGACCTGCAGCGCCCGTCGGTTGCCGAAGCGACGCGCGACCTCGCCCCAGTACGAGGAGGAGACGATCCGCGCCAGCAGCACGGCGCCGTTCACCGCCGTGTACGCGGCGTACGACAGGCCCAGGTGCCGCAGCATGTACGGCGTGAAGTACGCCGCCGAGAGATGGACGGCGCCCATCATCAGCACCAGCAGCGCGACCAGGCGGCCGTACGGGCGGCGTGCCATGCCGCGCACGACGGCGCGCAGGCGCGGCCGGCGCGGCGGGCGGCTCTCCTGCGGATCGTGTTGCCGGGCGAGGAAGCTCGCGCTGACGAGGCGACTGCCGGCCGCCAACCCGAACAGCACCAGAAAACCGCCGGTCGCCCCCCAGCGGCTTCCCTCGGTCGCGTGCAGGATGCCGCCGGCGAGCAGCGTCGAGCCGAGGAGCGCCGCGTTCACTGCCGCGCCACGGCCAGCGAAGAACCGGCTGCGCACCGCGCTTGGCACCATGCGACCGATCCAGTTGTTCCATACCGGGTGGATGCCGAGGGCGAGGATCCAGTAGAGCGCCACCCAGGCGAGCAACTGCTCGTACCCGCCCGCCGCGGGCACCAGCGCCAGGGCGCCGATCGGCAGAAAGCAGCTCGCCTGCAGCAGCGCCGCGCCGATCACGAAGCGACGGTCGCCGATGCGATGCGCGATGCGCGGCGCCAGGACCTGGGCGCCGGCGCCACAGAGCATCGGCACGGTGGTGAGCAGGCCGACCTGAAATGGGCTGGCGCCGAGCAGCAGGCCGAACGCCGAGAAGTAGGTCTCGCCAAAGCCGGTCATCGCCGCGCAGGCGGCGCCGTCGACGATGCTGGCGCGCAGGCTGCGGCGCACGCGCGAGGCGAGCATGGAGGAGTGGCGGGAGGCGGTGGACACCGAGCCAGGGCGATCGCGCGCGCCATGGTGGCGGCGCGGGCGGACTCTGCTAACGTCCGCGGCGCGATGCGTTCCCCCGGTCCTCCTCTCCGGCCCTGCCCGTGCTCCGCTGACGCTTAGCGGCCCGCTGCCCGCAAGCCAATCCGCGCATGTCACCGCTGACCGACCAGGACCTCTACCTGTTCAACGAGGGCACCCACCATCGCATCTACGATGTGCTGGGCGCGCATCCGGGCGCCGTCGACGGCCGCGCCGGCACCCACTTCGCCGTCTGGGCGCCCAACGCCGACCACGTGTCGGTCATCGGCGATTTCAACCACTGGACGCGCGGCGCCCATCCGCTGAGCGTCCGCGGCCGCTCCGGCATCTGGGAGGGTTTCATCCCCGGGGTCGGCGTGGGCGCCGTCTACAAGTACCACGTCGCCTCCGGCCTCGCCGGGTACAGGGTCGACAAGGCCGATCCCCTGGCGCGCCGCACCGAGCTGCCGCCGCGCACCGGCTCGGTCGTCGCCGACCCGCGACACGCGTGGAACGACGCCGCCTGGATGGCGCAGCGCGCCGAGCGCCAGCGCCTCGACCGCCCGCAGTCGATCTACGAGGTCCATCTCGGCTCCTGGCAGCGCGCGCCCGAGGATCCGGGCCGCCTGCTCACCTACGCCGAGATCGCGCCACGCCTGGCCGCCTACGCGCGCGACATGGGCTTCACGCACGTCGAGCTGCTGCCGGTGATGGAGCACCCCTTCTACGCCTCGTGGGGATACCAGACGACCGGCTACTTCGCCCCGACGGCACGCTACGGCCGCCCCGAGGACTTCATGGCCTTCGTCGACGTGCTGCACCAGCACGAGCTCGGCGTGATCCTCGACTGGGTGCCGTCGCACTTCCCCACCGACGAGCACGGGCTGGCCTACTTCGACGGCACCCACCTCTACGAGCACGCCGACCCACGCCAGGGCTTCCATCCCGATTGGGGCAGCTCGATCTTCAACTACGGCCGCAACGAAGTGCGATCGTTCCTCCTCAGCAGCGCGCACTACTGGCTCGATCACTTCCACATCGACGGGCTACGGGTCGACGCCGTCGCCTCGATGCTCTATCTCGACTACTCGCGGCGGCCCGGCGAGTGGATCCCCAATCGCTACGGCGGGCGCGAGAACATCGACGCCATCGACTTCCTGCGCCAGCTCAACAGCATGGCGTACACCGAGATCCCGGGCGTCCAGACCACCGCCGAGGAATCCACGTCGTGGCCGATGGTGTCGCGTCCTCCGTACGTCGGCGGCCTCGGATTCGGCTTCAAGTGGGACATGGGCTGGATGCACGACATGCTCGCCTACCTGGCGCGCGATCCGGTCCACCGGCGTTTCCATCACACCGCCCTCACCTTCCGCATGCTCTACGCCTTCAGCGAGAACTTCGTGCTGCCGCTCTCCCACGACGAGGTCGTGCACATGAAGGGCTCGTTGATCGGCAAGATGGCCGGCGACGACTGGCAGCGCTTCGCCAATCTGCGCCTGCTGTTCGCGCATCAGTGGACCCAGCCCGGCAAGAAGCTGCTGTTCATGGGCGGCGAGCTCGCACAGCGCGGCGAGTGGCGGCACGATCACAGCCTCGACTGGCACCTGCTCGCCTACGCGCCGCACCAGGGCATCCAGCGCTGGGTGCGCGACCTCAACCGCCTCTATGCGGCCGAGCCCTGCCTGCACGAGTGCGACGCGGACTGGTCGGGCTTCGAGTGGATCGACTGCAACGACGCCGACGAGAGCGTCGTGAGCTACCTGCGCCGCGGCCGCGACCCGGACAACGCCGTCGTCGTGGTGCTCAACTTCACCCCGGTGCCCCGCCACGGCTACCGCGTCGGCGTCCCCTTCGCGGGCCACTGGCAGGAGCTGCTCAACAGCGACGCGCACGACTATGGCGGCAGCGGTCAGGGCAACTTCGGCGGCCTCGCGGCCCTCGCCGAGCCGCATCACGGCCGCCCCTACCGCCTCGACGCCACCCTGCCGCCCCTCGGCGCCGTTCTCTTCAAGGGCAGCCGTTGACGGGGGCGGGCGCGGCCGCGCCCCCGGCGCCCGCTAGACCGCCGGCGCGCCAGCCGCCGCCGCGTCCGGCGGCGCCGTCCGCGCCGCGTCGCCGCCGCCGCGCTGGTAGAGCTGGCTGGCGTAGTCGAGCAGCATGCGCTGGGCGCTGAAGCGCGGGATCAGGCCGCGCATCGAGGCCTTCATGCGCTCCACCCAGGCGTGCGGGATGCCGTCCGGCCCGCGGGCGTAGAAGAGCGGCACGACGTCGTTCTGCATCAGCTCGATGAGCGCGTTGGCGTCATGCTCGTCCTGCGCATGCGCATCGGCGGCCGGCGAGACGATGTTCCAACCATTGCGCCCGTCGTACGCCTCCTCCCACCAGCCGTCGGCGACGCTCAGGTTCAGCCCGCCGTTGAGCACCACCTTCATGCCGCTGGTCCCGCTGGCCTCGAGCGGCGGCCGCGGCAGGTTGAGCCACAGGTCGACGCCGGCGACGAGCGGCGGCGCGATCTGCAGATCGTAGTCCTCGAGGAAGACCACCCGCCCGCCGATCACGTTGGTGCGGTTCTGAAACAGGCGGTGCAGCGTCTCCTTGCCCTCGTTGTCCTGTGGGTGCGCCTTGCCGGACACGATGAGCTGGATGGGGGTCGGCCCGTCGCCGAGCATGTGGCCGCCGCGCTCGGGAAACCGCACCAGCAGGTAGAGCCGCTTGTAGGCGGCGACGCGACGCGCGAAGCCGATGGTGATCACGTTGGGATCGAACTCGCGCGCCGCCGCCTCGACGTATTCCGGCGGTTCGCCGCGCGACAGACGGTCGCGCACCGACTGATCCCGCACCAGGTCCACCAGCTCGCGGCGCAGCCCGCAGCGCACCGCCCACAGCTCACTGTCGGGGATGCCGTCGACCGCCGCCCACACCGCCGGATCCTCAACCCGCGCCCGCCAGTCGGCCGGCAGGTAGCGATCGAGGAGGCGCTGCATCGCCGGCGCCATCCAGGTCGTCGTGTGCACGCCGTTGGTCACGTGCGTGATCGGCACCTGCTCGGCCGGCAGGTCGGGCCACAACGGTCGCCACATGTGGCGCGCCACGTCGCCGTGTCGCGCCGACACGCCGTTGGCGGCGCCGCTGGTGCGCAGCGCCAGGGGCGTGATGCTCACGGGGTCGGCGGCGTTGCCGGGGCTGACGCGGCCGTAGTCGTAGAATGCCGTCCGCTCGATGCCGAGCGAGTCGGCGAACGCGCCGAGCACCGGATCGATCTCGCCGACGCTGTACCCCTCGTTGCCCGCCGGCACGGGCGTGTGGGTGGTGAAGACGGTGTGTTGTTTGACGTCCGCGAGCGCCGCCTCGAACGAGCCGCCGTTCGCGCGCAGCCGCGCCCGCTCGAACCCGCTCAGCGCCGCGTGCCCCTCGTTGAGGTGGACGAGCATCGGATCGATGCCCAGCGCGTGCAGGGCGCGCACGCCGCCGATGCCGAGCACCGCGTACTGCGCCAGCCGCACGTGGCGATCGCCGATGTACAGGCGGGCGGTGATCCAGCGGTCGATGGGATGGTTGTCTTCGCGATCGGTGTTGAGGAGGTAGAGCGGAACGCGGCCGAAGTCGACACGCCAGATGTCGCAGCGCACGATGCGATCGCGCACCTGCACCTCGACCAGCAGCGGTCGCTGATCGCCGTTGGTGACCCGCACCACCGGCAGGCGTTCGAAATCGGCGTTGAGCCAGTACTCGTGCTGCCAACCGCCGATGTCCAGGCGCTGGTGGAAGTATCCCTGGCGATAGAAGAGGCCGATGCCGACCATCGGCAGCGCCAGGTCCGACGCGGCCTTCAGCGTGTCCCCCGCCAGCACGCCGAGGCCGCCGCCGTACAGCGCCAGCGACCCGTGGGCACCGAATTCGGAGCAGAAGTAGGCCACCGGCCGCGCCGTCTGTCCGACCACCGGCCGCGACGGACGCGCCAGATCGGCGGCGACGCCGTCCGCCAGGGCGCGCACCCGCTGCACGTAGGCCTCGGACCGCGCCAACTCCTGCAGCCGACGCGGCGGCGCGATCTCCATCACGTAGCGCGGATTGCCCCCGCTGCGCCGCCACGCCTGGGGATCGATCTCGCGAAATACGTCTGGCCCGTCGAGCATCCACGCCCAGCGGTAGTTGTAGGCGACGGACGCCAGGGCGCGGATCGCCTCCGGCAGGCGCTCGGCCAACTCGCCGATCGCGCGTTCGAGATTGGCGCGGCCGTCGACGTCGCTGAGCGGCGCGGGAAGCGGAAAGGCGGTCGACATCGCATCATCCTCCGACAGGCAGGGCCCCAACGCCTATGCCGTGTCGCCGGTCCCTGCAAGACAATCCTGGCGAGCCGGCCGCGGACGCGCATCATCGTGTGGCGGGAACGCCCATTAGCGGGACGACTTGGGGCGCGGCGGCGGGGTCTCCGACGGCGCCGTGGTCGGCGTCGGAATCGCTGCGTCGAGCCGCAGGGACAGCCGCACCTGGTCCGGTTGGACATTCTCGACGCTGAGCTGCGGCGGGTGGCGGATCTGATCCGGGGTCACCGCGAAGGTCCGCCGGCCGTACTTCGCCAGGGTCGCGTCGATGGTCACGTCCAGGCGGCTGGCGTCGAACAGGTAGAACGCCCGCCGCTGGCCGGTGAGGAGCGCCGTCACCTCCGTCGGCTCGATGCTCTCGACCGTCGCGCCCGGCGGGACGTTCACCACCTTGACGGCAACCGGAAAGGCCTGGGTCGACGGGCGCGAGCCGGGCACGTAGAGGAACCACAGCCCGAGCACGAAGATCAACGAGGCGATCTTCTCCACCCAGTTCTCGCGCACCAGGTCGGACAGCACGCGCCGCCGGCTCGTCGGCGGCGACAACTCGTGGAGGAATCGCTGGATCTCGCCCTCCAGCTCCGCCGGGCCGCCAAGCTCGCGCAGCGCCCCGTTGTGCGCCACCGAAATGGTGCCGCGCTCCTCCGAGACGACGATGCACAGGGCGTCGGTGCGCTCCGCGAGCCCGAGCGCCGCGCTGTGCCGCGTCCCCGTGCCCGGCAGTTGCTTGAAGTCGGTCGACAGGGGCAACTGGGCAGCGAAGCGCGTGACACTGTCCTGCCGCACCACGACGGCGCCGTCGTGTCCCGGCGAGCCCTTGTCGAAGATGCTCCTGAGCAGCGGTTCGCTGAGATGGCCGCCCAGCTCCACCCCGCCGTGCAGATGACGGTCGACCGGCTGCGCGCCGACCAGGACCACCAGGGCGCCGGTCCGCGCCCGCGCCAGGTCGGCCAGGGTCCCGGTGATGACGTCGGCCGTCCCGAACGACGGCGGCGCCGGCACCGAACGCCGCAGCCCCCACAGCGCCAGGCGTTCGAAGAGCTGTCGCAGCTCTTCCTGGAAGATGACCACGAGAATGATCAGGAAGACGGCGAAGAAGCCCTGCAAGAGCCAGGTCGTGAGCCGCAGATCGAGCGCCTGGGCGACGATGAACAACGTCATCAGCAGCACGATGCCGCCGGCGACCAGGCGCGCCTGGGTGCGGCGCAGGAGCGCGATCGCCGAATAGACGAAGGTCGTGACCAGACCGATGTCGAGCAGGTCGGCGAGATGGAGCTCGCGCAGTTGGCTGTGGACCATCTCCCACATGGGCGCCCTGTGTAGCGATGCGCGCCGCGAAAAGCGACGCGCGACGGCAGCGTTGGCGCGACGGCGGCGTTGGCTCAACCGCGCGCCACCTGTAAAGCGTGAGGGAATGAGGCGGATGCAGCGGACACGGCGCACGCCGCGGCGACGCGGATGCCGGATCGTTCTGGCGGCCGTGCTCGGACACGCGGCGATCGCCGCGGCGACGCCGTCCGCCGACCCGACCCTGGCGCGGGTCGCCAGCAGCCTGCGCGACGCCCTGGTGCAGGCCACGGCGCCGCCCCTCGGCCCGACCCTGCCGGCGCTGCGACTCGGCACGGGCGAGGCGCTGGTCGAGTTGCGGTTCACCTCGCTGACGCCGGACGGGGTGGCGCGCGCCGTCGCGCTCGGCGCCCGCGTCGAACACGTGTCGCTCCGCTACGCGCGGCTGGTCGCCGCGGTGCCGCTCGCCGCGCTCGCCGATCTGGCGGCCCTGCCCGACCTCGCCGTCATCCACCCGCTCTACGGCGCCCAGACCGCCGTCGGCGCCGTTGAGAGCCAGGTCCGCGGCGTGCTCGGGATCGACGCCCTGCAGCGGGACTTCGGCGTCGACGGCCGCGGCATCCGCGTCGGCCTGCTCTCCGACTCGATCAGCAACACCCTCGGCGGGCGACTCGAAGGCGACGGCTGCACGCGCACGCTCACCGAGTCGGCCCCGCAGCAGTCGGGCGATCTGCCACCGACACTGGTCGTGCTCGACCCCGGCCCGCGCGGCGGTCGCGACGAGGGCGCCGGCATGGCGGAGATCGTCCACGACCTCGCGCCCGGCGCCGACCTGCTGTTCGCCGCCGCGTTTCCGGACGAGGCGACATTCGCCGAGAACATCGCCGCGCTGCGCGCCTGCGGGGCGGACGTCATCGCCGACGACGTCCTCTTCTTCGCCGAGCCGATGTTCCAGGACGGCATCATCGCGCAGGCGGTGAACGACGCGGCGGCCGACGGCGCGCTCTTCTTCTCCGCCGCCGCCAACGCCGGCGACGGCGGCATCGATCAGCTCTACCGCGACAGCGACCCGCGCGACGAGATGTCCGGTCCGCTCACCGGCGTCGACCTGCACGACTTCGGCGGCGGCGACACGGGCGCCGCGATCACCATCCCGGCGCGCTGCGACGTTCGCGCCGTGCTGCAGTGGAACGAGCCGTTCTCCGGAACGCTCGGCCCCGGCGCGCGCACCGATCTCGATCTCTACGTCTTCGGCGGCCCCCCGCCGACCGGGCGCATTCTCGCCAGCAGCACCAACACCCAGGGCTGCTCCGCCGGCGGCGGCGCGCTCGGCGATCCGCTGGAGATCGTGGCGTTCCGCAACACTGGCAGCACCGCGCGGACCGTCTATCTCGCCGTGAACCACGTCTGCGGCGACAAGGGGGTCCGACTGCGCATCGTCCTCTCCTCTAGCGCCTGCGTGCTCGGTCTCGATCCGTTCGGCCTGGCGCGACCGCCGTTCGGCGCCGCCGCGCTGTACGGACATCCGGCGGCGGGCGGCGCGGTGGCGATGGCGGCCATCGACCAGCAGGAAGTGGCGAGCGAGGGCGCCTTCACGCCTCCCAGCGGCGTCCTCGACGTCGAGCCGTTCAGCGCCCGCGGCGGCGACCTCCCGTTCTACTTCGGCCCCACCGGCACGCCGCTGCCGAACGCGCCGCAGCTCCGCGCCAAGCCCGACCTCGCCGCGCCGGACGGCGGCGACACGGCGTACTTCGGCGTCGACTCCGACCACAATGGCCATCCGAACTTCCACGGCACCTCGGCCGCCGCGCCGGCCGCCGCGGCGGTCGCCGCCCTGCTCATGCAGCGCGCGCCGCGGACCAGCGCCGCCGGCATCGCCGACGCCTTGCGGCGATCCGCGCGCGACATCGCCCTACCCGGGCCAGACCCGCTCGCCGGCGCCGGCCTGGTCGACCCGCGCGCCGCGATCGAACGGCTCGCCAGCCCGCGGCCCGGCGACTGCGACGGCGACGGCCGCGTCACCATCGACGAGCTCGTCCTGGGCGTTCGCATCGCGCTCGGCGAGGCGACGCCGGCCATCTGTCCCGCCGCCGATGGTGACGGCGATGGCGCCGTCGCCATCGCCGAACTGATCGCCGCCGTCGGCCAGGCGCTGGCCTGAACCGTGGCGGGGCGCCGCGGCAGCGCCGCCGGTGTCCCTCAGGAGCAGCCGGCGAGCGCGGTGTTGACGGCGGCGATGAGCTCGTTGATGGCGACGGCGCCGTCGCCGTCGCCATCGGCGGCGGCGCAGGTCGCCAGCGGGAGGTTGCCGAGCGCGATGCCGACGGCGGCGACCAGCTCGTTGACCGCCACCGCGCCGTCGCCGTCGCAGTCGCCGGCGCAGGCGGGTGGCCGTGTCGGCGTCGCGCTGGGCGTCACCGTCGGCGACGGCGTCGGCGTGCGCGTCGGCACGATCTCGCGACCGGCGGCGATGCTGAGCGCGACGGCATCGAGCACGTAGCAATCGCCCGCCAGCGGCAGCAGGTCGTTGAAGCCGTCGGCGCCCATGGCGTTGAGGATCAGATCGCGCAGGCCGTCGCCGTTCACGTCGCCGAGCGACATGCTGTAGGCGAGGAGGTCGCCGCCCTGGGCGCCGTTGATCCACAGGTGCGGCACGTCGTCGGGCACGTTGGCCAGGTCGATGACCGGCGGCGGCGCCTCGTTGCCGAAGAGCACGATGACGCGCCCGGCGCTGACCCGGGTGCCGCGGGTCGTCACCACCCGGTCCTGCGGACTGGCGACCACCAGCTCGTCGCGGCCATCGCCGTCGAGGTCGACGAACAACGCCGTGTCGCCGGCGATCGCGGACGCCGCGGCGCCGTAGATCATGGTGACGTTCGGCGGCGCCTTGGCGAGCTCGATGACCTCGCCGCGCAGGCGCTTGTCGTCGCCGCGGATGAGCGCCGCCTCGCCGCTGGAGGGGCGCGAGTTGTTCGGCCCGTCGGCGACCAGCGCGCCGAGAACGACATCGCCGCGGCCGTCGCCGTCGAAGTCGCCGACGAAGATCTCCTCGCCCCAGGCATCGCCGGCATCGACGCCGTAGATGACGGTAAAATCGGCCGGCGGCGTCGCCAGGTCGATGCTCGCCGGCCGTTCGCCGCGATGCCCGAACAGGATGTAGGCCTCGCCGATCTCGCAGGCCAGCCGGACCGGATCGCAGGCGTTGCCGGGGCCGTCGCCGCCGCCGAAGCCGTGCCCGTTGAGGCCGCCCACGGCATCGCTCTGCGCCGACAGCCGGTTGAGGCCGGCGCCGATGAGCACGTCGCCGACCCCGTCGCCGTCGACGTCGCCGCCGCGGACCGTGGCGCCGCTCTGATCGCCGCGGTCGATGCCGTAGATCACCGTCAGCGGCACGTCGGGCGCCGCCAGGTCGATCGCGGCGCGGCGCCGCAGCTCGGGGCCGCCGTACAGCACGTAGGTCTGGCCGGCGTTGGTCCGCGTGTCACCCGGGCCGTCGGCGAGGTCGGCGCCGAGAATGGCATCCGGCCGGCCGTCGCCGTCGAAATCCGTGCTGCTGACCCAGACACCGAGGCGGTCGCCCGCATCGCTGCCCGCCCCCGCTTCGGCGCCGTAGACGAACGTGACCGCGCCGGGCGGGGGGGCGGCGAGATCGATGACCTGACCGCCGATCGTCGGGCTACCCCAGACGATGACGACCTCGCCGCAGTTCGGCCGGCTGTTGTCCGGCCCGTCGCCGTACTGCGCGCCGATGATCGCGTCGTCGTAGCCGTCGCCGTCGAGGTCGGCGATGGCGAGCTCGGTGCCGAAGTTGTCGACCAGGTCGGCGCCGTAGATGAGCGTCGTGTCCGCGGGCAGCGCCGGCGGCGTCAGCAGCGCGAGATCGCGCTCGCCGGCGATGACGTCGTTGCCCAGGAGGATCGTCGCCTCGCCGGCGCTCTGGCGCTCGCGCTGCGGACCGCTGTCGGCGTTCATCGGCGTCAGCACGAGGTCGGCCCGGCCGTCACCGTTGAGATCACCGGCGGCGAGCGGAAAGCCGAGACGCGCCGCGTTGGCGGTGCGGTTGTAGATCGTCCACTGGCCGCTCTGGCTGGTCACGCCGACGTCCCAACCCGGGGCCGGCGCCGCCAACGCCAGCATCCCGAAGCCCAGCCACGCCCATCGCGATCGCCCGCGTCTGACCATGTCGCCCTCGCTCGCCCGGGTCGAGCGTACCACCGCCGCCCGGTCGAGGCACGCCGCCCCACCCGCCCGTGTTCGCGCTGGCGCGGCAGCGCGACCATTGCAAAGCGCGGCGGCTGGGGCCATTAGGCGGACGTGTCGAACCGGTTTCCGCGCCGTGCGTTGTCGGTTCCCGCCGCCGAGCCGCGGGGAACGGCGGCCGGCGTGGAGCAGCCGCTGTTCCACGTCCTCGCCGAGACCACGCCGGCGGCGATCTTCGTCCAGCGGGAGAGCCGCCTCCTCTACGTCAATCCCGCCGCCGAGCGCATCACCGGCTACGCGCGCGACGAGCTGCTGGCGATGGAGGTGTGGCAGTTGCTGCCGGCGGAGGAGCGCGCGCGGGCCCGGGCGGTCAACGCCGCGCGGCTGGTCGGCGATCCGGTCGACGTCCCGTCGCGGCGTGAGCAGCGGCTGCTCACCAAGAGCGGCGCGGTCCGCTGGATCGACGTCAGCATCGGCCGGATCGACTGGGATGGCGGGCCGGCGTTGCTCGGCACCGCCCTCGACGTCACCGATCGGCGCGACGCCGAGCGGCAGCGGCGGCGCGGCGAGCGCCGCTTCCGCGCCCTGGTCGAGCACGCGTCCGACGTGGTGTTGGTCTTCGACCGCGACCGGCGCGTCTCCTACGTCGGCCCCTCGCTCGAGCGCATCCTCGGCCATCCGCCGCATACGATGGAAGGCCGCGACCTCTACGAGCTGGTCCATCCCGACGATCTCGCGGTGTGCCGCGGCGCCGTCGACCAGCTCCTCGCCGCCGCCGGCAACACGGTGCGCATCCAGTATCGGGTGCGCGACGCCGCCGGCGGCTGGCGATGGATGGAAGGCATCGGCGCCAACCTGCTGCACGAGCCGGCGATCGCCGGCGTGGTTGTGAACGCGCGCGACGTCACCGCGTGGCGCGCCGCGGAAGCCCAACTCAGCGCCAGCGAGGCCCGCTTCGCGCTCGCCATCGACGGCGCGCGCGACGGCATCTGGGATTGGGACCTGCACAGCGACGCGTTCTTCGCGTCGCCGCGGCTGCGCGAGATGCTCGCCGTCGGGCCCGACGATCCGGTCAGCGTCGCCGCCCTCTTCGCGCAGCGGATCCACCCCGACGACTTCGCGTCCCTGGAGGAGGGCTGGCGCGCCCACGTCGCCAGCGGCGCCACCCACTACGAGGCGGAGTATCGCTACCGGCGGCCCGACGGGACCTACCGCTGGCTGCTGGCGCGCGCCCGCACCGTGCGCGACGCCACCGGCGCGCCGCTGCGCATGGTCGGCTCGCTGACCGACAGCAGCGCGCGCAAGGCGGCCGAGGAGGCCGCGCGGCAGCGGCAGGCCGAGCTCGCGCACGTGCTGCGCCTCGCGCTCATGAACGAGATGGCGGCCAGCCTCGCGCACGAGCTCAACCAGCCATTGGCCGCGATCGTGAACTACGCGCGCGGCAGCGCCCGGCGCCTGGAACAGACCGCGGCGGCGCCCGACCTGCGGGAGGCGTTGGAGCGCATCGCCAGCGAGGCGCTGCGGGCCGGCGACGTGGTCCACTCCCTGACGCGCGTCGTCCGCAAGGAGCCGCCGCGCGAGGCCCTGCTCGACCTCGCCGCGCTGGCGCTCGAGGCGGTGGAGCTGGTGCGCTCGGACGCCACCGACCGCGGCATCGCGCTGCGCACCGAGGCGGCGGGCGGGCCGTATCGCGTCTGGGGAGACCGCATCCAACTCCAGCAGGTGGTCCTCAACCTGCTGCGCAATGCGATCGACGCCATCGCGCAACTGCCGGGGATCGTGGAGCTGCGCATCGCGGCGCAGGCGGGACGCGTGAAGGTGTCGGTCGCCGACTCCGGCGCCGGCGTGCCGCCGCCGCTGCTCGACCAGATCTTCGCCCCGTTCTTCACCACCAAACCCAGCGGCCTGGGCATGGGGTTGTCGATCAGCCGCACCATCGTCGAGGGCCACGGCGGCCGCTTGTGGGCGGAGTCGAACCCCGGTGGCGGCGCCACCTTCTCCTTCACGCTCCCCCTGAGATAGGGTTGGGGGCGTTGCCGATGGGACGACGATCGTCGAAGATCCACCGGGCGGCAGACCGTGGGGGTTGCGCCAGGAAGGGCGACTGGCCCGGGCGAGGGTTCTCTCGAGCGGCGAAATGGCGGTCCGAACAGCGTCGATAACGGGCATCGGGGTCCTCGCGCCCACCGGGATGGGCTGCGAGCGCCTGTGGGAAGCGGTGCGCGACGGACGGCCGGCGGTCGGGCCGCTGCGGCGGTTCGACGCGACCCTCACCAACTGCCGGGTCGCCGGCGAGGTCGACGACGCGCTGCTCGTCGAGCACGGCGACCCGCGCAGGCGGCGCACGACGACGCGGGCGGCGCAGATGGCGGTGATCGCCGCCGAGCTGGCGATGACGGACGCGCGGCTGGCGAACGGAGCGGTCACGCCGGACGGTCTCGCGGTGCTGGTGGGGACGGCCCTCGGGGGCTGGTCCGACGGCGAGCAGCAGGGCGCCATCATGCTCGAGCGCGGCGCCCGGCGGGTCAATCCGTTCGTTGCCGCGGGCGCGCCCAACCACGGGCCTGGCGTCGAGGTCGCGGCGGCGGTCGGCGCCCAGGGACCGCAGTACACGTTCTCCAGTGGCTGCCCGTCGAGCCTGCAGGCGCTGGCGCATGGGGCGGCGCTGATCGAATCGGGCATCGCCGAGACGTGCCTGGTCGGCGGCGCCGAGGCGCCGCTGTCACCGATGGTGTTCGCCGCCCTCTGTCGCACCAACGAGCTCGCCACGGGCGAGGATGCGGCTACCGCCTGCCGCCCCTTCGACGTCGCCCACGACGGCATGGTGCTCAGCGAAGCGAGCGCGTTTCTGGTCCTCGAACCCTTGGAACGGGCGCGCGCTCGCGGCGCCCGCGTGTACGCGACGATCCTCGGCGGCAGCTTCTCCTGCGACGCGCAGGGCATGTATGGCGCCGACCCCACCGGCGCCGCGGGCGCGCAGGCGCTCCGCCGTCTGCTGGCGGCGACCGCCACCGGCGCGGACCAGATCGACTACATCTGCGCGCACGCCAACGCCTCGCCGCTGTTCGACGGCAAGGAGATCGCCGTGCTCTCGGCTGCGCTCGGCGAGTGCCTGCCGGCCATCCCGATCAGCTCGATCAAGGGCGTGCTCGGCCATCCCTTCGGTGCCTCCGGCGCGCTGCAGGCCGCGATCGCCGTGCTGGCGATGCGCGACGGCATCATCCCGCCGACGGCGAACCTGGAGACGCCGGCGCCGGCATGCCGCGCCCGGCACGTGGTCGGCGCGCCGCTGCGCGGCGCGCTGCGACGGGCCCTGATCACCAGCTACGGGTACGGCGGCGTGAACGGCTACCTGCTGCTGGGCGCCGTCGACGGCTGAGCCGCGCCCCTACTGGGCCGAGACCGGCGCGACCACCGCCGGCGACCCGACCGACGGCAGCGCGCGGGTTCGCGTCAGGAAGCGCGGCTGCAGCAACGCGATCAGCGCCGGCAGCACCGCGCAGGCGGCGAGGGCGCTGAGGGCCACCATCGTCGAGGTCAGGAACGCGAGCCGCAGCCAGACGCTGAACCCCGACAGCGCCAGGGTCAGATAGCCGGCGACCACGGCGCTCGAGACGTAGAGCGCCGCCTTGCCGGAAGTCCGCAGGCCGCGGCGCAGGGCGTCCTCGACCTCGCATCCGTTCGCCAGTTCCTCGCGCACCCGGAACAGCAGGTAGATGGCGAAATCGGCGCCGATGCTGACGCCCATCGCGGTGATCGCGGCGGTGCTCATGTCGAGCCAGACCCCCGTCCACCCCATCGCTCCGAGGATGACGACCACGGCCAGGGCCAACGGCACCAGCACGAACAGCGCCCCCACCGCCGACCAGAGGACGGCCGCGCAGAGCACGAAGATGATCGCCCCCACCTGGATGATGTTCACGATCTTCTCGTGCACGACCATGTCGTTCATCGCCGTCTGCACGCCCAGGGTGCCGCCGGCGATGCCGACCCGCACCGGCAGGCCGGCAAAGCGGTTCGCGGCGTAGGCCTGCAGCCGCTGCAGCAGCAGGCGGGAGAACGACGCGCTGTCGGTCTTGCTCAGGGCGCGGATGACGGCGTTGCGGTTGGCGTTGTCGACGAAGGCGCTCAACCCGTCCGGCCCGGCGGAGGCGCCGTAGAGGAAGAGGTACTCGCCGATGACCTTCGGATCGTCGGGGATGGCGTAGAACGCCGGGTCGCCGTCGTGCATCGCCTGATGCATGCGCCGCACGTGATCGGCGATCGAGGTGACGCCGCCGATCTCCGGCGTGCGTTGCAGCTCGGTCTGCAGATCGACCATCGCCCGCAGCACCTCGGGATCGAGCAGGGCATCGTCGCGCGTGCCCTCGACGAGGATCCGGAGCGTCGCGGTGCCCGGCAGGACCTCGTTCATCAGCGCGTCGTCGATGCGCACCTGCGTCGTCGGCGCGAACCACAGGCGAAAGCTGTTGTCGACCTGCAGGCGGAAGATGCCCGCGCCGGCGATCGCCGCGATCGCGAGGGTGGTGGCGATGACGATGCGCGGCTGTCGAATCGCGCGCTCCGCCAGCAGATCCAGCAGCCGGTCCACCGCTCGCGCGCCCCCCTCGCGCGCCACCTCGCGGCGCTTCGGCGGCGGCAGCAGGCTGCGACAGGCGGGCGTGAACGTCATCTCGATGATCAGCGCGCTGACGATGCCGCCCGCCAGCAGCGCGCCGAAGGCGCGCACGCTGGTGATGCCGAAGGTCGTGAGCGAGCCGAAACCGGCGGCGGCGATCAGGCCGGCGGTGAGCATCACCGGGCCGACGGCGACGAGCGAGCGCACCACCGCCTCCCGGCTGTCGGCGCAGCGCGCGAGCTCCTCGTAGTAGCGCTTGAGGATCTGCACCGCGTGGCCGGCGGCGATGGCGAGGATGAGCACGGGCGTCATCACGCTCCAGGTGTCCATCGGCAGGCCGATCAGCGCCATGATGCCGAGCGCCCAGACGACGCTCAGCAGCGCCGTCACCAGCGGCAGCAGCATCGCCTGGACGGTGCGGAACGCCTCGTAGTGGACGAGGCCGATGATCAGCACCGCGAGCGGGAACAACACCGCCATCATCGCCGTGTAGCGCGCCAGCTCCTTGCGCAGGATCGGCGCCCCGGCAAGCGCGATGGTCACCGTGTCGTCGCGCTCCGGCGCGATCACCTGCTCGACGAACTGGGCCAGCTCGACGTCCTTCATGCGGTCGTCGAAATCCACCACGATCACCGCCGCCCGCCGGTCCGCCGAGACCAGCGACTCGCGAAACAGCGGATCCGACTCGACGCGCGCCCGCACCCGCGCCGCCGCCTCCGCGGTCGGCGGCGTTCCACCCATCAACGGCTCGACCCGCATCCCACCCTCGCTGGCGTCCACGGTGCGCACGTACCGCGCCGCCAGGCTGAACAGGCTGGGCTCGATGACGCTCGGCGAGGCGCGCAGTCGATCCGTGATGCGCTGGATCTTCCCCAGCATGGCCGGGGTGAAGACGTCGCCTTGCTTGGCGATGACTCCGATGATGACGATCGCCTCGCCGCCGAAGAGGTCCGAGATCCGGTTCTGAATCTGCACGAACGGATGGCTGTCGGGCAGGTTGGCGCGGCGGCGGATCTCGAGATGGAGCGAACCCAACTGGGTCGCCAACCCGGCGGTGATTGCCAGGATGGCGGCAACGATCATCACCCGGTGGGCAACCACCGACCGCGCATAGCGCTCGAACCGGGAGGGCTGAGCCTCCCCCTGGTTCGTCCCCGCGCCCGAACCCTGGCCTTGCCGATCTCGTACCATGACGCGCCGCATCCCCCGAGATGTGCTGCCGCGCTACCGTGAGTTGGATGATCGGCTTGTACTGCGACCTCCCTCGACCTTGCAAGCGCGTCTCGCTGGCGGGGTCCGAGGAAGCGTCTCCAACCCCTTTGCAAGCTTTTGATACACTCGAGGTCACCCGGCCAACCCATTGAAACAAGCTGCGTTTTGGCGCGGCGCGAGGAATGGAAACGCGGCTCACCCAGTTTGGAATTATTGGCCCGGAAAGTTCCGAACTTGTTTGACCATTCCCCTTCAAATTGCGATACTTCGTTTCTATGCCGCGCTCAGGGAAGGCTGAATCGTTGTTCAAGGTTGGTGAGAAGGTCGTCTACCCTGCGCATGGGGTCGGCGTCATCCAGAGCATCCAGAGCAAGGTCGTCTCTGGAACCGAGAAGACGTTTTACATGCTGCGGATTCTCGACAGCGACATGACCATCATGATCCCGACGGAAAACGTGGACTCGGTCGGTCTGCGCCGCGTCATCGGGCGCGAGATGGTGACCAAGGTCTACAAGATCCTGCGCGAGAAGCGGGTCGAGATCGACCAGCAGACCTGGAACCGGCGCTATCGGGAGTACACCGAGAAGATCAAGACCGGCTCGGTGTTGGAAATCGCCAAGGTGCTGCGCGACCTGTTCGTGCTCAAGGGCGACAAGGAATTGTCGTTCGGCGAGCGCAAGATGCTCGACACGGCCCGCAACCTCCTCGTCAAGGAGCTCTCCATCGCTCGTTCCCACCCGGAAGAGAAGATCATGGAAGAGCTCAAGAACATCTTCGCCCACTGACCGCGGCGCCCGCCTCGAGGGGCGCGTGGACCAGCGCAGTCGCCCGCTGCCATCGGTTGCCGCCATCGTCGTCGCCGCCGGGTCCGGCAGCCGGCTCGGCGCCGGGCTGCCGAAGGCCTTCGTGACCGTTGGCGGCGTACCGCTGGTCGTCCGCTCGCTGCGGGCGTTGCTCGCGGTGCCGGCGGTCGACGAGGCCATCGTGGTCGCCCCGCCGGATGACCTGCCCGAGACGCACGCGCTGCTGAACGCGCACGGCCCCTTCCGCCGACGCATCGAGGTGGTCGCGGGCGGCGTTGAACGGCAGGACTCGGTACGCCACGGCCTGGCGGCGGTCACGCGGGCGGAATTGGTCGCCATCCACGACGCGGCGCGGCCATTCGTCGCCCCGGCAACGGTCGCCGCGGCGATCGCGGCCGCGCATGCCGACGGCGCGGCGATCGTCGCCCTGCCCGCCGTCGACACGGTGAAGATCGTCGACGCGCGGGGCTTCATCGAGTCGACGCCCCCGCGCGGCCGCACCTGGTTGGCGCAGACCCCACAGGTCTTCCGCACCGACCTGATCCGTGCCGCCCATCGGCAGCCGTCCGACGGCGGGCCGGCGACCGACGACGCGGCGCTGGTCGAGCGCCTCGGCCACCGGGTCCGCGTGGTCGCCGGCAGCCCGGACAACCGCAAGATCACGACGCCCGAGGATCGGGCGTGGGCGGAGTGGTACCTGGCGCGACCGGCAACACCTCGTTGAGGCTGCCGGAGCGGAAGCCCTGCAGGTCGACGGTCACGTAGCCGAAGCCGATCGCCCGCAGCTCGCGCACCACGACGTCGCGCACCTCGGGCGCCGCGAGCCGCGCCAGCTCGGACGCCGGCACCTCGATGCGCGCAATCGGCTCGTGCGCTCGCACCCGGCACTCGCGAAACCCGAGGGCGCGCAGGACGCGTTCCGCCGCCGCGACCCGGCGCAACCCGTCGAGCGTGATGCGGGTGCCGTAGGGAAAGCGCGACGACAGACACGGGCTCGACGGGCGGTCCGCGGTCGGCAGTCCGGCGCGGCGGCTCAGGGTGCGGATCTCGGCCTTCGACAGGCCGACCTCGGCAAGCGGATGGCGAATCCCGTGCTCCTGCGCAGCGCGCAGGCCCGGTCGGTAGTCGCCGAGGTCGTCGAGGTTGACGCCGTCGACGATCGCGCTCACCCCGAGCCGCTGCGCCTCGGCGGCGCAGATCTCGTACAGGCTGTCCTTGCAGAAGTAGCAGCGGTCGACCGGGTTGGCGGCGTAGCCCGGAATGTCGAGCTCGTTGGCGTCGATCAGACGGTGCCGCACCCCGAGCGCGGCGGCCAGCGCGCACGCCATCGCCTCGTCCTCCTCCGGGGCGGTCGGCGAGCGGGTGGTCACCGCAATCACGCCGTCGCCGAGCGCTTCGGCGGCGACCTGGAGGAGAAAGCTCGAGTCCACCCCGCCGGAGAACGCCACCAGCACCCGCCCCATGGCGCGCAGCGACGACTGCAGGGCCGCGAGCTTGGCGTCGGTATCCACGTCAGATGCCCTCGCCGTGGAACAGGCCGGTCGTCAGGTAGCGCTCGCCGGTGTCGCAGAAGACCGTCACCACCACGTGGCCAGGCCCGAGCTCGCGCGCGACGCGCAGCGCCGCATGGCAGTTGGCGCCGGCCGAAATGCCGACCAGAATGCCCTCGTCGCGCGCCAGCCGCCGCGCGCACTCCGCGGCGTCGGCGTCGCTGACGGCAATGATCTCGTCGTAGGCGGTCTCGTCCAGCACCTCGGGGACGAAGCCCGCCCCGATGCCCTGGATGGCGTGGAATCCCGGTTCGCCGCGCGCGAGCACCGGCGAGGCCGCCGGTTCGACGGCGTAGATGCGGATGCCGGGCATGGCGGCGCGCAACACCGCCGCCACGCCGGTGATGGTCCCGCCGGTGCCCACGCCGGCGACGAAGGCGTCGATGCGCTCGAACTGGCCCAGCAGCTCCTGCGCCGTCGTCCGCCGATGCGCCTCCGGATTGGCGGGATTCCTGAACTGTTGCGGCATGTAGTAGTCGGGATGCTCGGTGAGCAGGCGCTCCGCCATGCGCACCGCTTCGTGCATGCCCTTCGAGTCCTCGGTCAGCACCAACTCCGCCCCGTACGCCTCGAGCACGCTGCGGCGCTCGACGCTCATGGTGTCGGGCATCGTCAGCACCAGCCGGTACCCCTTCACCGCGGCGACGAGGGCGAGGCCAATGCCGGTATTGCCACTGGTCGGTTCGATGATGGTGTCGCCGGGACGCAGCCGTCCGTCCCGCTCCGCGGCCTCGACCATGCCGAGGCAGATGCGATCCTTGACGCTGCCGCCCGGGTTGTACGATTCCAGCTTGCCCCACACTTCGGCGTCGTCGGCACCGGGCAGCCGCGCCAGGCGCGCCACCGGGGTGTTGCCGATCAGGTCGAGGATCGTGCGCGCGACCGCCGGACGTGAAGGCGCAGTCGTCATGGCCTGTCGATCCAGTACCGGCGCCGCGCCCGGCAAGTCAATTCCGTGTCGATGACGACCCATCGTCCCGCCGCCCTGATCCTCTTCCCCGGCGCCCTCGGCGACGTGTTGTGCTGCTGGCCAGCGGCCGCCGCGCTGCGCGCATCCGGATCCGCGGTGACCCTCGCGACGCGCGTCGACCTCGCGGGCCTGCTGCCCGGAGACGGCCTGTCCCTCGACTCCATCGAGCGACGCGAGATCACCGACCTCTTCGCCGCCTCGCCGATCGGCAGCGCCACGCGCGCCTACTTCGCGGCGTTCGCTCGCATCGACAGCTTCACCGGCGCCGCCGAGCCGGCGTTCACCGCCCGGCTGACGAGCGCCGCCGGCGGCGCGGTCGCGGTGCACGCCTTCCGCGGCATGCGCGCCGGCGAGTCCGCCGTCGCCTATTACGCACGCTGCCTCGGCGTCGCGCCCCTCCTCCAGACCCTGCCCATCGACCCCGGCGCCGCGGCGTGGGCCGACGGGCTGTGGCGCGCCCATCACCTCGGCGACCGCGTCCTCGCGCTCCATCCCGGCAGCGGCAGCGTCGCCAAGAACTGGCACGGCATGGCCGGGCTGGCGGATGCGTGGCGACGCCACGGTGGCGCCGTGGTCGCCCTGCTCGGCCCGGCGGAGATCGAGCGGGGGGCGACCATCGCCGCCGACGCCGTGCTCGCCGGCGAATCGCTGCCGCGCGTCGCGGCGGTGGTGCGGCGGGCGGCGCGCTACGTCGGCAACGATTCCGGGATCAGCCATCTCGCCGGACTCGTGGGGGCTCGCGCGCTGGTGTTGTTCGCCGATTCGGAGAGCGCGGTGTGGGCGCCGTCCGGACCATGCGTCACCCTGCTGCACGCCGCGCCGACCTGCGATCGCTGCGGCCGCGGACAGTTCTGCATCCACCGACTGCCGATCGCGAGGGTGCTGGCCGCGCTCGCGTGACGTCGCGGGCCGCCGCGCCGGTTGCGATCGGTGGGGGCGGAGCGTAGGTCCTGGCCGAACGGCGGCGTCCGGGGGGAAGGCAGCTCCGCTCGACGCCCGCGGCCAGGAGCGCACATGCACGACGTCATCATACGCGGCGCGGAGATCTGTGACGGCAGCGGCGCGCCACCGCGGCGCGGCGACATCGCGATCGCCGGCGGCCGCATCGCCGAGCTCGGCGCGGTGAGCGGCGGCGCCCGGCGCACCATCGACGCCGACGGCCTGGTGGCGGCACCGGGGTTCATCGACGTCCACACCCACTACGACTGCCAGGTGTCCTGGGACCCCGCGCTGACGCCGTCGTCGTGGCACGGCGTCACCTCGGTGGTGATGGGCAACTGCGGCTTCACCATCGCGCCGTGCCGCGCCGCGCATCGCGAGCGGCTGATGGAGATGCTGCTCTACGTCGAGGGCATGCCGACGGAGGCGCTGCGCGCCGGCATTCGCTGGGAGTGGGAGTCGTTCCCCGACTATCTCGACGCCGTCGAGCGCGCCCGCCCCTCGGTCAACACCGCGGTCTTCGTCGGCCACTCCGCGGTGCGCTATTTCGTCATGGGCGACGCCGCCGTCGAGCGCGCCGCGACCGCCGCCGAGCTGGCGCGCATGCAGGACGTCGTGCGCCAGGCGATGCGCGCCGGCGCGATCGGCTTCTCGACATCGGAGTCGCCGACCCACTTCTTCGGCTCCGGGGTGCCGGTCCCGAGCCGGGTGGCGCCGCGCGACGAGATCCTCGCCCTGGCGGCCGTGCTCGCCGAGCTCGGCCGCGGCATCGTCGAGGTCGCGCCCCTGAATCTGCTCGGCGCCACCGACGACAAGCTCGAGGATCAGCGCTTCTATGCCGAGGTCGCCCGCGCCGCGCGGCGCCCGGTCACCTGGGCGCCCCTGCTCGCCAACCCGTTCGACCCGAGCGGCGCGGCCCGCATCATCGAGGAGGCAGCGGCGATGCAGCGCGCCGGGGCGCAGGTGGTGCCGCAGGTCGGCTGCCGTCCGCTCGAGATCCGGATCTCGTTCGAGAGCGCCGGCATCGCCATCGCCAACAACCCGTTCTGGCGGCCGATCCTCGAGCTGCCGCGCGCCGCGCGGGTGGCGCGCCTGCGCAGCCGCGAGCTCCGTGACGAGCTGCGCGCCATGTCGGAAGGCGGTTTCGTCGCCGCGCTGGGCCCGAGCTGGGAGCACATCCTTCCCCGCCTCTCGGCGCGGCCTGAGCACGCGCCGTGGATCGATCGCAGCATCGCCGACATCGCGGCGGCGCGCGGCGCCGATCCCGTGGATACGCTACTCGACCTCGCCCTCGAGGCCGATCTCGACATCCAGTTCGGCATCCCGATCATGAACACCGACGACGCGACGGTCGGCGCGCTGCTCCGCCACCCGGCGGGCGTGATCGCGTTGTCGGATGCCGGCGCCCACGTCGACACGCTCGCCGACCAGGGCTTCACGACCACGCTGCTCGCGCGCTGGGTGCGCGACCTCGGCGTGCTCTCGCTGGCGGACGCGGTGCGGCGCATCACCGCGGTGCCGGCCGCGCTGTACGGGCTGCGCGAACGCGGCGAGCTGCGCCCGGGCTGGGCCGCCGACGTGACGCTCTTCGATCCCGCGCGCCTCGACCTGCAACGCACCGAGCTGGCGCACGATCTCCCCGGCGGCGCGGCGCGCCTCATCCAGCGCCCGGTCGGCATCGAACACGTGCTGGTGAACGGCGAGCCGCTGATCGACCGCGGCGCGCAGACCGAGGCGCGCAGCGGTCGCGTGCTGCGCGGCGCGTAGCTTCTCACCTTGACCGGTCGGTGAGCGACATCTATGAACAGGCGGGCTTCGCACATGATTCGACCGGTCGAGTGGCGCAATGGCGCCGTCGTCCTCCTCGACCAGCGGCTGTTGCCGCTGCAGGAGGTCTATCGCGTCTACCGCGACCACCGTGAGGTGGCACGCGCGATCAAGGACATGGTGGTGCGCGGCGCGCCGGCGATCGGCGTCGCCGCCGCGATGGGCGTCGCGCTCGGGATGTCGCAAACCTCCGACGGCGACCTGGCGCGCGCCCTCGATCGCATCTGCCGCCGCTTCGCCGCCACGCGTCCGACGGCGGTGAACCTCTTCTGGGCCATCGATCGCATGCGCCGCACCTTCCAGCGGGTGCGCGGGCGCAGCCCGGAAGTGGTGCGCGAGGTGCTCCGCCAGGAGGCGCTGACCATCTACCACGAGGACATCGCCGGCAATCGCGCCATGGGCCGGCACGGGGCGGCGCTGCTCAAACCGCGCACGACGGTGCTGACCCACTGCAACGCCGGCGCGCTCGCCACCGCGGGCTACGGGACCGCGCTGGGCGTGATCCGCGCCGCGCACGAGACGCACAAGTCGATCGCGGTCATCGCCACGGAGACGCGGCCGTTTCTCCAGGGCGCGCGGCTGACCGCGTGGGAGCTGAAGAAGGAACGGATCCCGGTGACGCTCATCACCGACAACATGGTCGGCCACTTCATGCAGCGCGGCGCGATCGGGGCGGTGATCGTCGGCGCCGACCGCACGGCGGCGAACGGGGACGTCGCCAACAAGATCGGCACCTATACCGTCGCCGTGCTGGCAGCGCGACACCGCATCCCGTTCTACGTCGCGGCGCCGATCTCGACGGTCGACCTGGCCTGCGCCAACGGCGAGGCGATTCCGATCGAGGAGCGCGCCGCGCGCGAGGTCACGCATCTGCTCGACAGGCAGGTCGCGCCGAACGGCGTCAAGGTGATGAATCCCGCCTTCGACGTCACCCCGCACACCCTGATCACCGCGATCATCACCGAACGCGGGGTGGCACGGGCGCCATTCACCAAGTCGCTGGCTCGTCTGGCGGGCGGCGAGCCGCGCGACGTCCGGCGACGCGCCAGCCGTTCCTGACGCGCCGCGAGACGGCGCCTACTGCCAGACGACCTGGCGCAGGTCGCCCTGCCCCGGCCGCTCGGCGCCGTGGCGCTCCCTGGGGCGGTTGCGCTCATCGACGAAGACCACCTTCGGCTCCCACGCCCGCGCGTCCTCCTCGCTCATCCAGCCGAAGGTGGCGATGATGACCAGGTCGCCCTTGCGCGCCTTGTGGGCGGCGGCGCCGTTGATGCAGACGACGCCCGAGCCGGGTTGGCCGCGCAGCGCATAGGTGCGGAAGCGCTCCCCGTTGGTGACGTTCCAGATCTCGACCTCCTGGTGCGGCAGGATGTCAGCCAGCTCCAGCAGCAGGGGATCGATCGTGACGCTGCCCTCGTAGTGCAGATCGGCGCCAGTGACGGTGGCGCGGTGGATCTTGCTGCGCAGCATGTTGCGATACATGGGGCTCCCTTCCACGGCGTCAGGCGTTGGATGCGGTGAGGATGGCGTTGTCGATGAGCCGCGTCCGGCCGATGAACACGGCCAGCGCCAGCAGGGCCCGGTCGGCGATGCGGGTGATCGGCTCGAGGCTGTCGCTGTCGACCAGCGCGACGTAGTCGACCCGCGCCGCCGGCTCGGCGTCGAGCACCGCGCGGGCGGCCGCGACGACGGCCGCGGCGTCGCGCGCCCCGTCCGCGACGACCTGGCGCGCCGCGGCAAGTGCGCGCGGGAGACAGCGCGCCGCCAGCCGCTCGCTCTGCGACAGATAGGCGTTGCGCGAGCTCATGGCGACGCCGTCCGGCTCGCGCACGATCGGCGCGCCGACGACCTCGATGCCGGTGTCGAGATCACTCGCCATGCGGCGGATCACCGCGAGCTGCTGGAAATCCTTCTCGCCGAACACCGCGACGTGCGGCTTGACGGCGTTGAACAGCTTGCTGACGACGGTGGTGACGCCGCGGAAGTGCCCGGGGCGCGACGCGCCGCAGAGCCCGGCGCTCACCCGGGTCACCGCCACCTCGGTCTGGAAGCCGGCCGGATACATCTCGGCCGCCGTCGGCAGGTAGAGGACGTCGACGCCAGCGGCCCGCACCGCCTCGCGGTCGCGCGGCAGGTCGCGCGGGTAGCGGTCGAGGTCTTCGTTGGCGCCGAACTGCAGCGGATTGACGAAGATGGATGCCACGCAGGTCTCGGCCCGCCGTCGCGCCTCCGCCACCAGGCTGAGATGGCCGGCGTGCAGGTAGCCCATCGTCGGCACCAGACCGATGCGGCGCCCCGCGCTGCGCGTGCCATCGGACCAGGCGCGCATCGCGGCGGCGGTGGTGATCTCCCGCATGCCTCAGCTCTTCCCGGCCACTTCCTTGGCCGGGACCGTCGCCAGCGAGCGGAAGCTGTGCTCGACGCCCGGGAAGGCGCGCTCGCGCACGTCCGCGGCGTAGGCGCTGACGGCGTCGCGCGCCGCCGACCACAGATCGGCGTAGCGCTGGGCGAAGCGCGGTGACGGCCGGTCGCTGAGCCCCAGTACGTCGTGCAGGACCAGGATCTGTCCATCGCATTCGGCGCCGGCGCCGATGCCGATGGTGGGGATCGACAGTCGCTCGGTGAGCTCGCCGGCCAGGTCCATCGGGATCCCCTCGAGCACCACCGCGAACGCCCCGGCGGCCTCCACCGCCAGCGCGTCCTCGATCAGACGCTCGCGCTGCCCTGGCGCCGAGCCGCGGCGGCGGCCCTGGACCTTGTGGCCGCCCATGCGGTGCACCGATTGCGGCGTCAGGCCGATGTGCCCCATCACCGGGATGTCCACCGCGGCGATGCGGGCGATGGTGTCGGCGACCGCCGAGCCGCCCTCGAGCTTCACCGCCTCGGCGCCCCCCTCCTTGATGAGACGGCCGGCGTTGGCGACCGCGTCGAACGGGCTGACCTGATAGGAGAGGAACGGCAGGTCGGCGACCACCAGGGCGCGACGACGAGCCCGCGCCACCATGCGGGTGTGGTAGACCATCTCGTCCATGGTCACCGGCAGGGTGGTGTCGAAGCCCTGCACCACCATGCCGAGCGAGTCGCCGACCAGGATCAGGTCGACGCCCGCCTCATCGGCGATGCGGGCAAAGGGATGATCGTACGCCGTGAGGGCGACGATCGGCCGGCCAGTGGCCTTGGCCTTGACGATCTCGGGAACGGTTACTTTCTGCTCCATGCGAAAGCCCTCCGAGACCGAGTGCCGGAGGGCTGTCGGGAGCGTGGTCGGCGATCGACGCGCCGCTGGTCCGTCTCGAGCACCGGTGAGTCGGGTTCCTGTTCCCGCTCGGCTCGATTCGGGGCGTGACGACGATCAGGGCCCGAAGTGCCGTCCGTCTCGGTCCAGTCATCTGGATCCAAGCGGTATGTAGTGCTGTACGCCTTGTCCCATCTCGCGGATCTCGCGGATCAGGTCCGCGGTCTCCTCCGAGTGCGCGACGAAGTCGATCTCGGAGCAGTTCACCACCAGAAGGGGCGTGTCCTCATAGTGAAAGAAAAAGTCCTTGTACGCCTCCGCGATGCGCCGGACGTATTCCGGCGTCACCTGCCGTTCGTAATCGCGCGACCGCTTCTTGAGCCGAGCCATAAGCACATCCGGCCTGGCTTGCAAGTACACCACCAGATCGGGCTTCGGAATGCGAGCCCCGAGGAGATGGTAGAGCTGCCGATACAGGGCGAGCTCGTCGGAGTCGAGGTTGATCTGGGCGAACAGGTGGTCCTTGGCGAAGAGGTAATCGGCCACCAGGCTCTGGTGGAAGAGCTCCTGCTGCGCCAGCTCCTGCTGCTGTCGGAAGCGCGTCAGCAGGAAGAACATCTGGGCCTGGAAGGCGTACTTGTCGGGCTCGTCGTAGAAGCGGCGCAGGAAGGGGTTGTCATCGACCTGCTCAAGGACGGCGCGCGCCTGCCACTCCTCGGCGAGCAGGCGGGCCAGCGTCGTCTTGCCTACTCCGATCGGGCCCTCGACGACGATGTACCGGGTCTTGCTCACCGCCTCCCCGCTTGACGGCGCGCGAGTATCACGGCCCTTCCGGCGAGTCTAGCTGGCGCGGCGCCGGTGTCGCGCCGCAGCCTTCGGAGCGCGGCGAATCGGGCGTTGATTCGCCGCGCCGGCGGATCTGCTACACGCTTCCGGTGCAGGAGGCGGGCGAGATGGCCGGGCGGGTGATCGCGGTCGGCATCGATGGCGTGACGCTCGACCGTGAGACGCGCCGCGTGCTCGAACGGCTCCGGCCCGGCGTCGTGATCCTCTTCCGCCGCAACATTGCCGATCCCGAACAGATGCGGACATTGGCCGCGGCACTGCAACGCCTGCCCTCGCGACCGCTGGTGGCGATCGACCAGGAGGGCGGCCGGGTGACGCGCCTCGCGCCGCCGTTCACCGCGTTTCCGTCGGCGGCGGAGGTGGGCCGCGCCGGGGTGGCGGCCGCGCGCGCCGTCGGCGAGGCGATCGGACGCGAGCTCGCCAGCGCCGGCGTCGACATCGACTTCGCGCCGGTGCTCGACGTCGCGGCGAGCGAGGGATCCGTCGTCGGCGACCGCGCCTTTGGCAGCGATCCGGCGCGGGTGGCAGCGACTGGTCTCGCCTTCGCCGCCGGGATGCAGGACGCGGGCGTCCTGCCCTGCGGCAAGCACTTCCCCGGGCAGGGCGCGACCGGCGAGGACGCGCACCGCACCCGGCCGGTGGTGCGGCGAGGGTGCGACGAGCTGTCGGCCGTCGACCTGTTGCCATTTCGCGCCGCCGTGCGCGCCGGGCTGCCGATGTTGATGGCGGCGCACGTCCTCTATCCGGCGCTCGATCCCGATCGCATCGCGAGCCTCTCGCCGCGCATCGCCGGCGAGCTGCTGCGCCGCGAGCTGGGATTTCGCGGCGTGTTGTGGAGCGACGATCTCACCATGCGCGCGGTGACCAACGAGCGGGCGGCGGCGGATGCCGCCGTCGCCGCGATCGCCGCCGGCGTCGACGGGGTCCTGATCTGTCACGACCTCGACCAGGCGCTGCGTGCGGCGGAACGACTGGTCGGCGAGATCCCACTCGCGCGCCTGGGGGAAGCGGCGAAGCGGGTGGCCGCGCTGCCGGCACCGCGTCGGCGACGGATTCGCCGCCTCGCCCTGCCGGCGCCGGCCCATCAGGCGCTGGCGGACGAGGTCCGCGCCATGGCGGCCGCCAATCGCGACTGATAGCGTCGGCGGATCGTGAGCTCGGACAAGAATCGCGACCGCGACATCGCGGTCAACCGCCGCGCCCGGCACGAGTTCCTGATCGAGGAGACGGTCGAGGCCGGCGTCGCACTGATGGGCAGCGAGGTGAAGGCGCTGCGCGAGGGAAAGGCCAATCTGAAGGACAGCTTCGCCCGCGTCGAGAACGGCGAGGTATGGTTGTGGAACGCCCACATCAGCCCGTACGGACCGGCATCGCAGTTCGGACACGAGCCGACGCGGACCCGCAAGCTGCTGCTGCACCGCGGCGAGATCGAACGCCTGCACGGCAAGGTCAAGGAACGCGGACTGACGCTGGTGCCGCTGCGCCTCTACTTCAAGAACGGGCGCGCCAAGGTCGAGCTGGCGCTGGGGCGCGGCAAGAAACAGCACGACAAGCGCGAAGCGATCCGCGATCGCGAGCAGCGGCGCGAGATCGACCGCGCGCTGTCGCTCCGTCGGCGATCGTAGCGCGCCTCACAGCAGGTAGCGGAGCCAGACGAACGCCTCGTCGTTGTCCTTGTACTGGCCGATGACGGTGTTCTGGCTGCCGGCGATGAACAGATAGCCGACCCGAGCATCGAAGCGCCCCCAGAAACGGTAGTCGACGCGCGGCATCAGCAGCGTGTAGCCGCTCTCGAACCCCTGGATGCCGATGAGCTGCACGGTCAGGTCGTCGTGCAGGAAGTTGCCGCGCAGGTTGGCGCTGAGCACGGTGTCGACGTTGCGGATCAGCAGATCGACGTCGTTGTTGAGAATGTCGGTCTGATTGATCTGCAGCAGGAAGACATAGTCCGACCAGGTGTAATCGGCGCCCACGCCCCAGTCGAAGGCGCTGCGCACCTCGTACGACTGGGGCAAACGCACCTCGGCAGGCGAGTGCCCGGCGGCGAGCTGCCGCAGGGCGTCCACGATCGCCGGGGTGAGCTGGGATGGATTGCTGACCAGGGTTCGCAGGTCGCGACTGAAGGGCCGGCCGCTGACGAACGCCGCTTCGGCGCGGAAGGTGAAGCGGTCCCAGGCGTACGCCGCGTCGCCTCCCCAGAGGTCGATGTGATGGAAGACCGGATAGAGGCGCGTCGTCGCGGCGACGTTCTGCACGTAGGGCGGCATCGACAGCGGCTCACCCGTCGCCTCGGCGGTCAGCAGGAAAGCCGGGCGATTGTCGAAGCCGTGGTAGTAGTAGGCGGCGTAGTCGACGCCAGCGGTGAACGCGGAAGCGCGTGCCGCGTAGCCGCAGTTGTCGAGCTGGAAGCTGGGCGGCGGACTGTTCACGACGTGGAAGCCGACGGGCACCGACCGCATCAGCGGCGCGACGGGAAACTGCGAGGGCGGCGTGCCCGCTGGTGGATACCAGCGCTCGCCGGGCAGCGGGAACCAGTATGGAAAGTACTGCGGAATCCACACCAGGGTCAGCCGCGCCTCCTCCGGCGTCCAGCGATTGCGCGGCAGGTAGTAGGAGCCCTCGACCGCCGGGACGCCGATCTTGCGCTCGTCCTCGTCGAGGAGGAACGGGTCGCTGTAGCGCTCGGTGTTCAGCACGTCGACCGGCTGCACGCGGTCGAGCTTGCCCCAGGCGAATTTCTGGATGCCGGCCCGCAGCTCCAGCGCGTCGAGCGCCAGCTCGGCGAACGCTTCCTCGAAGGTGACCGACGGCGAGACGCTCTGGAACACGGACCGGTAGCTGTAGATGCCCGCCTTGGTGCGCTCCGTCGTCGGGCCGCCGTTCTGGAAGTTGAACGTCGCGTCGAAGGTGAGCGACGGCAGCGGGGCGTACTTGCTGCGCAGCCAGAGTTGCTGGAGGTTGCGGTCGTCGGGGGTCGACTGATTCACCGGCACGCCCTGCCGGTCCATCAACCAGCCGCTGACGTCGAAGGGCTTGCCGGCGAGCGTGAGCTCGAGCCCTGCTCCCCGCGCACAGGCGAGCATCAGGACAACCAGCGCACCGCCCAACCGGACGGCCCAGCGGCGGTACACCACTCCCTCCCGGCGCCGCTCATAACTTGAACGCGAGGCGCGGCGCAATTAGGACTGCGCCTGAGGCGGTCGCCTCGACGAGGAGGTCTTCCATGAGCAGCCCCGATCTGTTGAGCCAGGCGCTCGACAAGGACATCGCCTTCGCCCACCAACGCTTCGTCGAGGCCATGGAGGCGCGCCTGCCGGACCTCGAGATGACGTCCAAGGAGCGCTACTTCGCCGTCCTCACGCTGCTCGTCGGCAAGCTGGAAGCGCGCGAGAAGTCGATGCGCGAGGTGCTGGTCGAGATGATGGCGGAGGCCAGCCGACACCTCATGGAAGAGATGAGCGCCCGCTGACGCGACCGCCTGCCCTCACGGCGTCGCGGTCGACGTCGGTTGCGACGTGCTGGTCACCGGGATGTCGCCGGGAAAGATCAGGTCGTCGCTGCCGCAGGCGCCGACGGCGAGGACCAGGGCCAACAGGGCGAGGGCGCCGCACAACGCGATCCAGTCGGACAAGCGGCCGCGGGGGGTGAGGGTCATGTCGCCTTCCAATCACAGCGCCCGTCGCTCGCCAAGAATGGCAACGACGGCGGTTTGAACGGGCTCCCCGGTCACCACAGCGGTGCGCCCGTCGATGAAGACGTTGAGCTCGCTGCGGACGCCGAACTCGCCCGCGAGGTAGATCCCGGGCTCGATCGAGAAGCACGTCCCCGGCAGGAGCCGGCGCGTGTCCGGGGTCTCGAACCCGTCGATGTTGGCGCCGGTGCCGTGCACCTCGACGCCGATCGAGTGTCCGGTTCGGTGCACGAATCGGGCCCCGTAGCCGGCGCCGTCGATGACGGCACGAACGGCCCGATCGACGTCGCAGCCGCGTAGCGGCCCGCCGTCACCGACGCCCGCGCGCACCGCCGCGACGCCGGCGTCGCGCGCCCGGCGCACGACCTCGAACACCGCGGCGTGGCGCGGCGGCACCTGGTCACCGACGAATCCCGTCCAGGTGATGTCGGCGTACATTCCGTCGGGCTCCTTGGCCCACAGGTCGATGAGGACGAAGGTCCCCGCGTCCAGCGGCGCGCCGCCCGCCGGCGTCTCGTAGTGCGGGTCGGCGCTGTGCGCGTCGGCGGCGACGATCGGCGGGTGATGCGTCACCAACCCCCGGGCCGCGAACCCGTCGAGCAGAAAGCGCTGGATCTCGCCCTCGCTGGCGGGACGGCCGGCGCGGCAGCGGGCCGCGATCTCGGCGAAGGCACTGTCCACCAGCGCCCGTACGGCCTGCGCGGCGCGCAGGTGACTGGCATACTGCGCGGTGCTCCACACCGCCTCCACGCGCTGCACCAGATCGGCGGAGGTGCACACCGCGACGCCCGCCTCGCGCACCAGCTCGACGGTTCCCGCATCGACCAGCGACACGTACGGCACCTCGGCGCGCGGCGAGTATTGCATCGCAACCCGGCCGAGGCCGGCCAGCATGGTCGCCAGGCCACTCCGGAGCTCCGCCCAGGTGCGATAGACGCGCATCGTCCCCGGCAGGCCCTGCAGCGCGTTGGCTTCGACCGCCGACACCAGGCCGCGCGGCTCGCCGACCGCCGGTACGCAGTAGAACCAGCGCCGGGTCGCCATGCGCTCGCCGAGCCCGAGGATGCGGCGTCCGACCGGGTCGCTGCCGCGGAAATCGTAGAAGAGCCAGGCGTCGATCGCCTCCTCGGCCAGCGCCGCCTGCAGAGCGGTCGGGCGATCCTGCATCTGGTCACGCTACCCGATGCCCAATCCAGGGTCCAATTGCGACGCCGGGGACCGGCTGGTTCGAGCACGAGATCCGCGGTAGCCTCGCCGGCGCGCGCCGATCCGCCATGGCCACCGCCTTCGCCCCCCGCCTGCTCAATCCGCCGTTCGGCGACCCCGGTCTGTACGTCGCGCTCAAACACCAGGGCCGGGCGCTGCTGTTCGATCTCGGCCGCATCGACCGCCAGCCGGCGGCGGCGCTGCTGAAGATCACCCACGTGTTCGTGTCGCACACGCACATGGATCACTTCATCGGCTTCGACCACCTGCTGCGCGTCTTTCTCGCGCGCGAGCTCCACCTGGAGCTGTTCGGGCCGCCCGGCATCATCGCCAACGTGCGCGGCAAGCTCGCCGGCTACACGTGGAACCTCATCGAGAGCTACCCCTTCACGCTGACCGTGCACGAGGTCGGCACCGAACGCATCGAGGCCGTGCACCTGCCGGCGCGGACCGCATTCGCGCCCGAGCCGTTGCCGACGCGGCCCTTCACCGGCGCCTTGGTGGACACGCCGCAATTCACGGTCGCCACCACCCACCTGGATCATCGCATCCCCTGCCTCGGCTTCGCCGTCGCCGAGAAGACCCGCCTCAACGTGCGGCCGGAGCGGCTGACGGCGCTCGGCGTGCCGCCGGGGCGGTGGTTGAACGCGTTGAAGGAGGGCGTGCGCCGGGGCCTACCGGACGAGACGCCGATCGACGCGGAATGGCGCGGCCCCGACGGCCCGCAGACGCGGCGCTTCACGCTCGGCGCGCTGCGCGACGCACTGCTGGTCGAGACGCGCGGCCAGAAGATCGCCTACGTGGTGGACACCCTCTTCAGCCGCTCCAACCTCGAACGCATCAGCCGCCTGGCACGCGATGCCGACGTGTTCTTCTGCGAGTCGCTCTTCCTCGACGCCGATCGCGACCAGGCGTCGAGGCGCTACCACCTCACCGCCCGCCAGGCCGGCTCCCTGGCGCGCGCCGCCGGCGCGGCGCGCCTGGAGACGTTTCACTTCTCGTCGCGCTACGACCGCAACCCGGCGCCGCTGCGCGCCGAGGCGCAGGCGGTCTTTCGCGGCGAGGCGCCGGTCGACGAGCCGACGTGACGCGCGCGCCGCTGAACGACGAGGCGCGCGACTTCCTCGATCGCCATCACGTCGCGCACCTGGCGACCGCCGACGCCGACGGCGCCCCGCACGTCATCCCGCTCTGCTTCGTCCGCCTCGCCGACCGCCTCTACTTCGTCGCCGACGACAAGCCGAAACGCGACGGCCCCCGGGCGCTGCGGCGCCTGGCGAACATCGCCGCCAATCCGCGCGCCGCCCTGGTCGTGGACGACTACGACGACGATTGGAGCCGCCTCGCCTATCTGCTGCTGGAGCTCGCGGCCTCGGAGGTCGTCGACGGCGCCGAGTACGCCGAGGCGCTCGCGGCGCTGCGCGCCCGCTACCCGCACTACCGCACCATGCCCCTGGCGCGTGCCACGCATCCCATGGTCCGGCTCGTCCCACGGCGTTGGCACCTCTGGCGCGCCGCTGCCGCGAGCGGGTGAGTTGCACCGCGGCACGCGCGGAGTATCTAGTGGTGCGCATGCAGCGGGAGGGGTGGGGGATGCGGACGTGGTTGGTGGCGGTGGGCCTCGCGGCGGCGCTGGCCATCCCCGGATGTCTCGCGCGCGAGGTGACGTCGGCCCGACCGGGGGCGATTCCGACCGCCAGCCCCGAGGACTTCAACGCCGTGGCCCTGCCGGTGTACCGACTGGTCGCCAACCCGCCGCTGCTCGATGCGCCGTCGCGCCTGCTCGTGGTGCAGCTCCGCATCACGAGTACCGGCGATCACAGCTACACGGTCACCCCGGGCGACCTGACCGTCGCCCTGCCAGACGGCACGCACGCGCGCATCTTCGACACCGCCCGCGCCGACCAACTGCTGCGGCGCACCCACCTGGCGGAGGCGGACATGTCGTACCTGCTGCGCGCCAACCACGTCCCCGGCGGCATCGCCACGTACTCGTCCGACGCGCTGGCGCAGATGGTCGGCTCCAACCTCCTCGCCGAGGGCACCGTCGCCCCCGGCCAACCCCTGCAGGGCTACATCGTCATCGACACCGGCCAGCCGATGCTGTCGCTCGACGGCGCTTCGTTCGAGGTCATCGCGCGCCGCGTCGGCGACTATGCGCCGGCGCGCTACGCCTACCAGGTCGCCACCGCCGGCGCCGCCACCGCCGGAGCGCAATGACCGCGATCCCAGCCGACGAGCGCGTGGCCTGGCTGCGCGACACCCTGCAACGCGGGCTCGCCCCCGTGCGGCTCGTGGTCGAGGACGAGAGCCACCTGCACGCCGGCCATGCCGGCGCAGCGAGCGGCGGCGGCCACTTCCGCGCGCTCATCGTCTCGACCGCCTTCCGCGGCCAGAACCACGTCGCCCGCCAGCGCGCGGTATACGCCCTGCTGGGCGACGCGATGCGCTCGAACATCCACGCCCTGGCCCTGCGGACGCTCACCCCGGAGGAGTGGGAGGCCGAGTCCGCCGGGGGCGGGCCGACACCGCGGCGCTGAGCGGCAACGCCGTGGCGGAGCGCACGCCGACCGATGGCTGGGTGGAGGTCAACGGCCTCCGCCTGCACTATCTCGAGTGGGGGGCCGCCGACCGTCCTCCGGTGCTGTTCCTGCACGGCGGCTCGGCGCACGCCCACTGGTGGGATTTCGTCATTCCGCTGCTGGCCGACCGGTTCCGCTGCCTCGCCCTCGACCTGCGCGGTCATGGCGAGAGCAGCCGCCCCGACGACGGCGACTACGGCCTCGCCGCCCACGCCCGCGACGTCGCCGCGGCCGTCGCGGCGCTGGGGCTCGCGGGCGGCGGTCTGGTCGGGCATTCCTTCGGCGGCTGGGTGGCGATGCTCTACGCCGGCCGCGCCGGCGATGCGGTCGGCGCGCTCGCCGTCCTCGACAGCCGGCCGACGATCGGCGTCCGCAGCGCGCGCATGCTGGCAGCGCTGCGCAAACTGCCGCACACCCGCTACGCGACCCGCGACGAGGCGATCGACCGCTTCCGCCTCCTGCCGGCGGCGACCCGGGCCGACGCCGCCGTCATCGCCCACATCGCCCAGCACGGCATCGTCCGCGACCGCGACGGCACCTACCTGCCGCGCTTCGACCGCCGCGCCCTCGCCGGCGCCGGCGCCCAGGATCTGACCCCACACCTGCGCGCCGCCCGCTGCCCGATCCTCGCCGTGCGCGCCGCCGACAGCGAGATCGTCGACGCCGCCGCCCTCGCCGCGTTCCGCGCCGCCGTTCCGTCCGCCGAGCTGGCCGAGATCGCCGGCGCACACCATCACCTGATGCTCGATCAGCCGGCGGCGCTCGCGGCGGTTCTCTCGGCCTTTCTCGGCCGACACCTCGGCACGGCCCCTCGCGATCCGTCGCCATCGACGGCAGGGGCGGCACGCTGACGGCTGACAGCCTCCTCCGTCTGCGCTAGGCAGACGCGGTGGCGTACCGGAGCGAGATCGTCGACGTCCGCGGCGCGCGCACCCACGTGCTGCGCGGCGGCCGTGGCCGTCCGCTCCTGGTGCTGCACCCGGAGCTCGCCGCGCGCATGTGGGCGCCGTACCACGACGCGCTGGCGGCACAGTTCCTCGTCGTCGCGCCCGACCATCCGGGATTCGGCGACAGCGAGCGCCCCGAGTGGGTGGACGGAATCGACGATCTGGTCTTCCACTACATCGACCTGCTGGACGCGCTCGGGCTCGAGCGGGTGTCGATCGTCGGCACGTCGGTCGGCGGCTGGCTCGCGTTGGCGCTGGCGCTCTGGCACCCCGCCCGCGTCGAGCGTCTCGTATTGGCGGCGCCGGCTGGCATCCGGGTCGAGGGCGTCGCGCGCTACGACTACTTCGCCAATCCGATCGAGGAGACGCTGCGCCGCCTGTTCCACGATCCCGCGCGCGCCGCGCAACTGCTGCCGACCGAATACGGCGCCGAGGTCGTGGTGCGCGGCTACCGCGAGCTCACGACGCTGGCGCGGCTGTCGTGGAATCCCTACCTCTACGACCGCAAGCTCCAGCAGCGGCTGCCGCGGCTGCGCATCCCGACCCTGCTCGTCTGGGGCGCCGACGACACCGTGCTGCCGCCAGCCCATGGAACGGCGTTGGCGGCGCTGCTGCCGGCGGCGACGCTGCGCGAGATTCCCGCCTGCGGACACTTCCCGCCGCTCGAGCGCGCCGACGCCTTCGCCGCCCTGGCGATCGAATTCCTGACCGCCTGATGCGCTTCTACTACTTCCACCTCATGCCGTGGCCGCATCTGCCGCGCGACTTCGACCGCGGCCACGATTCGGCATGGGTGACGCTGCCGAACCGGGCGTACGATCCCAAGCGCGGCCATCGCCTGTACAACGAATACCTGGACGAGCTGGAGCAGGCCGAGCGCCTCGGCTTCGACGGGCTGTGCGTCAACGAGCATCACCAGACCGCCTACGGCACCATGCCGTCCCCGAACCTCATGGCCGCGGCGTTGGCGCGCCGCACCTCGCGCGCGACGCTCGCCATCCTCGGCAATGCCATCGGCCTGCGCGACCAGCCGCTGCGCGTCGCCGAGGAGATCGCGATGCTCGACGTCCTGTCGGGTGGCCGCATCGTCTCCGGCTTCGTGCGCGGCATCGGCTGCGAGCACCTGTCGCTGGGCGTGGATCCCAGCCATTCCCGCGAGCGCTTCTACGAGGCGCACGATCTGATCCTGCGCGCCTGGACCGAACCGGGGCCCTTCGCCTTCGAGGGCCGTCACTTCCGGGTCCGCTACGCCAACATCTGGCCGCGGCCGCTGCAGCGACCGCATCCGCCGGTGTGGCTGCCGTCGCAGGGCAGCCCGGAAACCATCCGTTTCGCCGCCGAGCGGCGCTATCCCTTCGTCACCGTGTTCACGCCGTACGCCAACGCCCGACGCCTCCTGCACGAGTACCAGGAGGAGGCACAGCGGCTCGGCTATCGCGCTCGGCCCGACCAGCTCGGCCTCGCCATGCCGGTGTACGTCGGCAGCAGCGACGCGGCCGCGCGCCGCGAGGCGAAGCCGCACATCCTCTGGCTGTTCCGCCGCGGCCTGAAGATCCCGCCCCACTTCCTCGCCCCGCCCGGCTACCTGAGCGAGGACACGCTGCGCCGTTTTCTGCTCGCCGGCATGACGCCGCCGAGCGAGCTCTCGTTCGAGGAGCTCGAACGCGACGGCTACATCCTGGTCGGCAGCGCGGCCACGGTGCGCGACCGCCTGCGGGACATGCAGCGCGACCTCGGCATCGGCATCTTCATCGCCAGTGGGCGGATCGGCGACATGTCGCACGATCGGGCCATGCGCAGCGCGCACCTGTTCGCCCGACAGGTGATGCCGCACTTCCGGCGTCCGGCGCGCCGCGCCGGGGCCGGACGCGGCGCGCGCGGCCGATGACGGACTTCGTCGACGAGCCGGCGCGGCGCACGCGAATCGCGGCGCGCACCCAGGTGCTGGTGGTCGGCGGTGGCAGCGCCGGCGCGGCGGCGGCGATCGCGGCGGCCCGCCAGGGCGCCGACACCCTGCTCGTCGAACGCTACGGCGCGCTCGGCGGACTCGCCACCGGCGGTCTCATCGTCCTGCTGCTGACCCTCGACGACGGCGCCGGCGAACAGGTGATCGCCGGCCTCTGCCAGGAAATGGTGGAACGCATCACCCGCCGCGGAGGCGCCTTCGCGCCACCGCGCAACGAGTGGGGCTCCCCGGATCCGCAGATGATCGAGGCCTACCGGCGCTGGGGCCTGGTCTGGGGATCGGGCCCACACCGCGTCCGCTACTCAGTCGCGTACGATCCCGAGGAGATGCGCTTCGCGCTCAACGAGATGGTCGAGGAGAGCGGCGCCCGGCTGCTGCTGCACGCCTGGGGCTGCGAACCGCTGCGCGACGGCGCGCGGCTGATCGGCGTCGCCATGCAGGGCAAGTCGGGCCGCTTCGCGATTCTCGCCGACGTCGTCATCGACGCCACCGGCGACGGCGACGTCTTCGCCGCCGCGGGCGCGGCCTTCGAGTTGGAGAAGGTCCTGCCGTGGTTGTGGTTCCGCATGGGCGGCGTCAGCGATCCGGGCGCGGCGCTGGAGGCGGGCGGCTGGTTCTTCCGTACCCTGGGCGAGGGCCAGATGCTGATGCCATGGGGGGCGACCGACCGCATCGTCCGCAAGATCGACGCGACCGACCCCGCCGACCTGACGCTCGCCGAGGTCGAGTGCCGGAAGATGGTCATGCGCGAGGTCGACCGCCTGCGGCGCGAGGTGCCGCAGTTTCGCGACGCCCACCTGTGCGGCATCGCGACCCAGCTCGGCATCACCGAGAGCCGGCGGCTGGTCGGCGCCTATGTGCTGGCGCGCGACGACATGGACCGGCGGTTCGACGATGCCATCGGACTGACCGGTCACTGGACGCGCTACGGCACGCGCTACTGGATCCCCTACCGCTGCCTGCTCGCACGCGAGATCGACAATCTCCTCGCCGCCGGCCGCTGCATCTCGGTCGACCACCGCGTCCACCATGCGACCAAGGAGATCCCGGCCTGCATGATGACCGGCGAGGCCGCCGGCACCGCCGCCGCGATGGCGGCGCGAGCGGGCATCCTCCCTCGCGAGGTGGACGTGCCGACCTTGCGGGACACCTTGCGGCGAGCGGGCGCGATCGTATAGGCGCCACTCGTCACCATGGCGCGCATCGAAACCAAGCTCCGTCCGAACGATCCCACCTTCCAGGCCAACCGACACCGCAACGCGGCACTGGCGGCCGAGCTGCGCGAGCGCTTGGCGGCGGCGCAGGCCGGTGGACCGGAAGAGGCGCGCCGGCGCCACACCGAGCGCGGCAAGCTGCTGCCGCGGCAACGGGTCGAGGCGCTGCTCGATCCGGGCACGCCATTCCTCGAGCTGTCGCCGCTCGCCGCCTACGGCATGTACGGCGGGGACGCGCCGGCGGCGAGCCTCATCACCGGCATCGGCGTCGTCCAGGGCCGTCAGGTGGTGATCGTCGCCAACGACGCCACGGTGAAGGGCGGCACCTACTACCCGCTGACGGTCAAGAAACACCTGCGGGCGCAGGAAGTGGCGCTGGAGAACCACCTGCCCTGCATCTACCTCGTCGACTCCGGCGGCGCGTTCCTGCCGCTGCAGGCCGAGATCTTTCCCGACCGCGAGCACTTCGGCCGCATCTTCTACAACCAGGCGCGGTTGTCGGCGCTGGGCGCGGCGCAGATCGCGGTCGTGATGGGATCGTGCACCGCCGGCGGCGCGTACGTCCCGGCGATGTCGGACGAGACGGTGATCGTGCGCGGCACCGGGACGATCTTCCTCGGCGGACCGCCGCTGGTGAAGGCGGCGACCGGCGAGGAGGTGACCGCCGAGGACCTGGGCGGCGGCGACGTGCACACGCGGATCTCTGGCGTCGCCGACCATCTGGCGGCTGACGACCGCGACGCCATCGCCATCACCCGCCGCATCATGGCCAACCTCGGCGGCACGCCGCCGCCCTCGCTGGAGGCGGAGGCGGCGGAGGATCCCGCCTATGACCCGGCCGAGATCTACGGCGTCGTCTCCGCCGATCCCCGGGTGCCGTACGACATTCGCGAGATCATCGCCCGCATCGTCGACGGCAGCCGGTTGCACGAATTCAAGCCGCTGTACGGCCAGACGCTCATCACCGGCTTCGCCCGCATTCACGGGTACCCGGTCGGCGTCGTCGCCAACAACGGCGTCCTCTTCTCGGAGTCGGCGCTGAAGGGCACGCACTTCATCGAGCTCTGTTGCCAGCGCCGCATCCCGCTGCTGTTCCTGCAGAACATCACCGGCTTCATGGTCGGCAAGCGCTACGAGCACGGCGGCATCGCCAAGGATGGCGCCAAGATGGTGCACGCGGTGGCCACGGCGGCGGTGCCCAAGCTCACGGTGCTGGTCGGCGCCTCCAACGGCGCCGGCAACTACGGCATGTGCGGGCGCGCCTACAGTCCCCGCTTCCTGTTCACGTGGCCCAACTCCCGCATCTCGGTGATGGGCGGCGAGCAGGCGGCGAGCACGCTGCTGACGGTGAAGCTGCAGCAGTTGGCGGCCAAGGGAGACTCCATGCCGCCAGAGGAGCAGGCGCGTTTCACGGCGCCGATCCGCGCCAAGTACGAGGACGAGGGCAATCCCTACTATGCGACGGCGCGCCTCTGGGACGACGGCATCATCGATCCCGCCGAGACCCGCGACGTGCTCGGCCTGGCGCTCGCCGCCACCGCCAACGCGCCGATTCCCGCCACCCGGGTCGGCGTCTACCGGATGTGAGCGTGGGCCTGCGCCGGGTGCTGATCGCCAACCGCGGCGAGATCGCGGTGCGCATCGCGCGCGCCTGCCGCGAGCGCGGTCTGCTGCCGCTGGCCATCTACTCGGAGGCCGACCGTGCGAGCCCGCACGTGCGCGCCGCCGAGGCGGCGGCGTGCGTCGGCCCGGCGCCCAGCCGGGAGAGCTATCTCGACGTCGCGGCGATCCTCGAGGCGGCGCGGGCGCTCGGCGCCGACGCGGTACATCCCGGCTACGGCTTCCTGGCGGAGAACGCCGCCTTCGCCCAGGCGGTCGGCGACGCCGGGTTGACCTTCATCGGCCCGGCACCGGCGGCGATCGCCGCCATGGGCGACAAGACGCGGGCCCGCGCCCTGGTGGCTGCGGCCGGCGTGCCGGTGGTCCCCGCGGTCGAGGATCTGCCGGCCGACCCCGCCGCGGCGCAGCGCGCCGCCGACGCGCTCGGTTATCCGCTGCTGATCAAGGCGGCGGCGGGCGGCGGCGGCAAGGGAATGCGCATCGTCCGCGCCAGCGGCGAGCTCGGCGCCGCGCGCGAGGCCGCGGCGCGCGAGGCGCTGGGGGCATTCGGCGACGGACGCATCTTCCTCGAGCGCTACTTCGAGCGCCCGCACCACGTCGAGGTGCAGATCCTCGCCGACCAGCACGGCGCCACGGTGCATCTCGGCGAGCGCGAATGCTCGATCCAGCGCCGGCACCAGAAGATCATCGAGGAGTCGCCCTCGCCGGTGGTGACGCCGGCGCTGCGGGCGCGCCTCGCCGCGGCGGCGATCGCGGCCGCGCGCAGCGTCGCCTACGCCAATGCCGGCACGGTGGAGTTTCTGGTCACCGACGACGGCGACTTCTACTTCCTCGAGATGAACACGCGGCTGCAGGTCGAGCATCCGATCACCGAGTGGGTGACCGGCATCGATCTGGTGCACGCGCAGCTCCGCATCGCCGCTGGCGAGCGCCTGTGGTTCGATCAGGACGCGGTCCAGCCCCGCGGCCATGCCATCGAGTGCCGCGTGTACGCCGAGGATCCGGCGCAGCAGTACCTGCCCTCGCCGGGGCGGATCGCGCTCCTGCGCGAACCGCAGGGTCCGGGCGTGCGGGTCGACTCGGGAATCTGCGCCGGCGGCGAGGTCACGATCCACTACGACCCGATGCTGGCCAAGCTCTCGACCTGGGCCGCCGATCGCGAGGGGGCGCGCCACCGTCTGCTCGCCGCCCTGCGCGAGTACGTGGTGGTCGGCGTCACCACCAACATCACCTTCCTCGGCGACGTGCTGGCGCACCCGGCGTTCGCGCGCGGCGCCACCCAGACGCACTTCATCGACGATCACATGGCGGGATGGCAGCCGCCGGCAGGGCAGCTCGAGCACGCGGCGATCGCGGCGGCGCTGCACGCGGCGCTGGCGCCGGCGACGCCGGCGGTCGCCGGCGGGCGCCGGCGGCGCGTATCGCCCTGGCAGTCGCTGGGCGCCTGGCGTCTCGGTCACGGGGAGCGCTGATGCAGATCGGCTATCGCAGCGGCGGCCGCCACGTCGGCGTCACGGTGCACCGCGAGGCGCCGGGGCGCTTCACGGTCAGCGTCGACGACACGCCGCACGCCGTCGAGGCGGCGCTGCTCGACGCGGCGACGATCCAGATGGTCATCGGCGGCGTCTCGCAGGTCGCGCACGTCGTGCGCGCCGGCGATGTGGCACATGTCTGGATCGGCGGCGAGGTCTACCACCTGCACCCGGAAGCGGCCGGAACGACAGCGGCGCACGCCGTGTGCCTGCAGCCGCAGGTGGCCGCGCCGATGCCCGGGAAGGTGCTGCAGGTGCTCGTCGAGGTCGGCCAGACGGTCGCGCTCGGCGATGGTTTGATCATCGTCGAGGCGATGAAGATGGAGCACCGCATCGTCGCCGAGGGCGACGCCGTGGTGCGCGCCGTGCACGCCACCGCCGGCCAGATGGTCGACGGCGGCGCCGTCCTGATCGAGTTGGACTACGCCTGACGCAACCCCGCGCCGGCCGGGCCTCAGTCGCCGAAGCGGTCGCCGGCGCGCAGCCCGAGTTGGGTCGCGGCCTCGCCGGCGGGGAGCTTCTTGGCGCCGATGCGGAGCCGGCCGACGCGGATGGCGCCGCCCGCGGCGGCGATGGTCACGCCATCGGAGGCGACCGCGGTGATGGTTCCCGGCGGCGCGCCCGGCGCCGCGGCGCGCCGCGCGTCGTGGCAGCGCAGCGGCTCGCCGTTGCAACGCACGAACGCGCCGGGTTGGGGATCGCAGCCGCGGATGAGGTTGTAGACATCCGCCACGGGACGATGCCAATCGATCGCCGCGTGCTCGTCGCGGCACAGCGGGTCGTACGTCGCCTGCGATTCGTCCTGCGGCAGGCGCGGCGGCGCCCCGCCGGCGATCAGGCCGACGGCGTCGACGACGGTGTCGACGCCGAGTGGGAAGAGGGTGTTGTAGTAGAGCGTGGCGGCTGTGTCGTCGGGATCGATCGCCGCCTCGCGCTGCAGCAGGATCGGACCGGTGTCGATACCCGCATCGACCCAGAACACGCTGACACCGGTTCGCGTCTCGCCCCTGATGATCTGCCAGGGAATCGCGCTGCCGCCGCGGTAGCGAGGTAGCGGCGACGGGTGGAAGCAGATGCTGCCCAGGCGCGGCGCCTCGAACACCGGCGGCGGGACGATCTGGGTGACGTAGGCGAGCACGCCCAGGTCGGCCCGATAGGCGGTCACCTCGCGGGCGACATCGGCGCCCTTGAGCGATCGATGCCGATGGGTGGCGATCCCGAGCGCGACGGCTCGCGCGGCAAACGGATCCGGCTTGGCGCCGGGCTGGTCGGGCGGCACGTAGGTCGCGACCACCGCGTGGCCGGCGGCCTGGAGGCCGTCGAGGACCCGTTCCGCGAACGCGGCCTGACCGAACAAGACGATGCGCATGAGTTGCTCCGCGGCGCTAGGACGCGCCATCCAGGGAACGCTCGACCAGCCGGCCGACCGCGTCGACGAGACGACGGGCGACCGCCCGCGCCTCGTGGTCGTGGCGCAGCAGGCGATTGTTGATCTCGAGCTCGAGGTATCGCGTGCGGTGCCGCCGGCCGTGGCAGCGGGCGCTGAAGATGAGGCCGTCGAGAGCCGAATACGGCTCGTTCATGCGCACCGCGAAGCCGGCGGAGGCAATGTCGGCCGCCAGCGCGTTGGCGAGGTCGACGAAGTCATCGAAGAGGACCCCGACGTCGAAGGGCCGCTGGTGTCCATTGAGCTCCGGGGTGAAGGTGTGGACGCTCAGCAGCAGAGCGTCCTGGCAGGCGCGCACGGTCGCGTCCACGGCGGCGTGGTACGGGTCGTAGAAACGCTGCAGGCGCTCGCGGCGTTCACCGCTTTCGATCCGGGCGTTGCCGGGAATGGCGACACCGTGGCTCTGGTGCGGCATCAGATCCGCGTCGGTGAGATCGCGGTTGCAGTCGACCAGCAGCCGGGAGGCGGCGCTGAGCACGGCGGGAGCACCGAGTTGACGGCTCAGCTCCTCGGTGACGGTGGCGGCGCCGACGTCCCAGCCGATGTGATCGCGCAACTGCGCCGGGGCGAGGCCGAGATTGGCGTACTCCGGCGGCACCGCCGGCGAGGCATGCTCGCAGGTCAGCACCAGGCCGGCGCCCGGGCGCGCCGGCGCCAGCGTGACCGGCGTGAAGCTCACGACTTCAGGTGGCGAGCGAGGAAGGTGGTCAGGCGCGTCCAGGCGTCGGCGGCCGCGTCGGCGCGATAGGAGTCGCGCTCGTTGCAGAAGAAGCCGTGTGGCGCGCCCGCATAGACCTTCACCTCGGCGTTCTTCTTCAGGTCGCGTAGCGTCGCGGTGATGGTGGCCACTTCCTCGTTGGGGATGAACGGGTCCTGGTCGCCGAAGAAGAGCAGCATCGGGCAGGCGATGCCGCCGGCGCGGTCGAGCAGGCTGCCGATGCCGCCGCCGTAGAAGGGCGCGGCGGCCTTGATCGTCGGCATCGTGCAGGCGCTGAGGAAGCTGATGCGGCCGCCCATGCAGAAGCCGGTGATGCCGATGCGATCGGCGCGGACGAACGGCTGCGCCTGTAGATGGGACACGGCGGCCGAGAGGTCGCTGACGATCGCGTCATCGCGGAGGCTGGTCATCAGGCGGATGGCATCGGGTAGCTGATCGTAGCCGACGACCGCGTTCGGCTGCCGGTAGTAGACGTCCGGCGCCAGGGCGACATAGCCCTCGCCGGCGATCCGGGTGGCGACGTCCTTGATGTGCTGGTTGAGGCCGAAGGCCTCCATGATCACCAATACCGCCGGGTACTTACCGTCGTCCGACGGTCGGGCCAGAAAGCCCGACATGGCGCCGTCCGGGGTGGCGATCTGAATCGTGCTCGAAGTGGTTGCCATCGCTGTCATCCTCCGCCGTGGTTGAACGGCTGCCATCAGTAACGGACCGCGCTCCGCTCTGGCAAGACCGTCCCCGGCGCGGTTGACAGCAGACCGGCCGGCTGAGTAACTAAAACGCCTTTTTCCGTCGCCTCGGGAGGCAAGGGTGCGCCGCGAGAAGACCAACTACATCATCCAATCGGTATCCCACGCGCTCGATGTGCTCGAGCAGTTCTCTGGCGAGCATGATGAGCTTGGCGTGACCGAGCTCAGCAAGCGCCTGAAACTGCACAAGAATAATGTGTTCCGGCTGCTGGCGACGCTGGAGTCGCGGAGCTACATCGAGCAGAACAAGGCGACAGAGAACTACCGTCTTGGGATCGGCTGCCTGCAACTCGGACAGACCTTCGTCGCCCATATGGGGCTGTTGCAACAGGCGCATCCGATCATCGAGTCCCTGGCGGAGGACGCCAGTGAGACGGCGTTCGTCGCCGTCCCGAGAAAGGCGTGCGTGGTCGCGGTCGATGCCGTCGAGGCGCGGCATCCGGTCCGCATGTCATCGCGCATCGGCGAGGCGCTGCCGCTGCACTGCACGGCTGCTGGCAAGGTGCAGTTGGCGTTCATCTCAGACGCCGATCTGCGCGAGGCCCTGACCGCCGGCCTGCCGAAGTTCACGGACAAGACAATCACCGATCAGCAGCGGTTACAGCAGCATCTGAAGCAGATCGCCGAAGCGGGGCATGCGATCGAGCTCGGCGAGCACATTGGCGACGTACACTCGGTCGCGGTGCCGATCCGCGATTACACGCGCAATGTGGTCGCCAGCCTGGCGGTGTCCGGGCCGGCATACCGGATGACGGCGGATCGGCTCGAGAAGGACATCGCCCCGCAGCTCATCAAATCCGGTCGCGAGCTCTCGAGTCGCCTCGGCTACAAGTCCTGAGAAGCGGGCCGCGCGGCCTGAGCGAGAGCCTGGCGACGGCCCGGGCAGCATCGCGGCGAAACCGCGATCCGCGGCGGTCGAGGATTGCTTGTCGCCCCTGGGGGTGCGTGCTAGGCCTCACCTTTTCCATTCTCGTCGAGGAGGATTGCCGTGAAAATCCTGGTAGCGGCGAAGCGGGTCCCGGACCCGAACGCCACGATCAAAGTGCGTCCGGATGGGGCCGGAATCGTCACCGACAACGTCAAGTACGTCGTCAATCCGTTCTGTGAGATCGCCATCGAAGAGGCGCTGCGGATCAAGGAAAAGCAGGGAGGCGCCGAGGTGGTGCTGGCGAGCGTCGGCGGCAAGGTCGCCCAGGAGCAGCTTCGCACCGGACTGGCGATGGGGGCGGACCGGGCGGTCCTGGTGCTCAGCGAGGACCCGGTCGAGCCGACGGTGGTGGCGCGGGTTCTGAAGAAGCTGATCGAGAACGAGCAGCCGCAACTGGTTCTGATGGGCAAGCAGGCCATCGATGACGACTCGAACGTCGTGGGCCAGATGGTCGCGGAAATGCTCGGCTGGGCGCAGGCGACCAACGCCTCGCAGGTGAAGCTGGCCGACGACAAGAAGTCGGCGGTGGTGACGCGCGAGGTGGACGGCGGTCTCGAGGACGTCGAGATCCAACTGCCGGCGGTGGTGACGACGGATTTGCGGCTGAACGAGCCGCGCTATGCGTCGCTGCCCGGCATCATGAAGGCGCGCAAGAAGGAATTGAAGGAGATCGCGCTCGCTGAAGTCGGCGTCGACGTCACGCCGACGATCAAGGTCCACAAGCTCGAGCCACCGCCGAAGCGCCAGGCGGGCAAGAAGGTGGGCAGCGTGCAGGAACTGGTGCAGATGCTGCACGCCGAGGCCAAAGTCATCTGAGGGCGGTCTCCGCCCAGTCATGCGAGGAGCAGCGATATGAACGTGCTTGTATTCGCCGAGCACCAGCACAACAAGTTCTCGAAGGCGGCGCTGGGCGCCGTGCGCGCCGGCCTGCAGTTGGCGCAACAGAGTGGCGGCACCTGCAGCGCCGCGGTGCTGGGCACCGGCGTCGGGGGGCTGGCCCAGGAATTGGCGGCGTACGGGGTGAAGACCGTGTACGCCGTCGAGCATGCGGCCCTGGAGCACTACGTCGCCGACGCCTACGCGCAGGCGCTCGCCAACCTGGCCAAGGACAAGGGATATGACGTGGTCGTGGCAACGGCCAGCACGGTCGGCAAGGACCTGCTGCCGCGCGTCGCGGTGCGGCTGGATGCCGGAATCGCCTGCGACATCACCGGGATCAATGCGGATGGCACCTTCGTCCGCCCGATGTACGCGGGCAACGCCATCGCGACGGTGTCGATCGAGACCCCGAAGAAGGTCGTGACTACCCGAACGACGGCGTTCGACGCCGCCGCCAAGGGCGGCGCGGGAAGCGTCGAGACCGTGCAGGCCAGTATCGACACCGCCGCGCTGCGCATGAAGTTCATCGCCTTCAACGAGACGAAGTCGGACCGGCCGGTGCTCAGCGAAGCGCGCATCGTGGTCTCGGGCGGCCGCGGCCTCAAGAACGGCGAGAACTTCACCACGGTGCTCGAGCCGCTGGTCGATGCGCTGGGTGCCGCGATGGGCGCCAGTCGCGCCGCGGTGGACGCGGGGTTCGTGCCCAACGATCTGCAGGTCGGCCAGACGGGCAAGGTGGTGGCGCCCGAGCTCTACGTGGCGGTCGGCATCTCGGGCGCGATCCAGCACCTCGCCGGCATGAAGGACTCGAAGGTGATCGTCGCGATCAACAAGGACGAGGAGGCGCCGATATTCCAGGTCGCCGACTACGGCCTGGTCGCCGACCTCTTCACGGCCGTGCCGGAGATGAAGGCCGAGGTCGAGAAGCTCAAGCACTGAGCCCGCCGGCGCCTATGCGGGCGCCGGAAACGACGAGGGGCAGCGGCGCGCATCGCGCCGCTGCCCCTCGTCTCCTGCAGCGCGCCGCCGCCCGGAACGGGCGGGACGGCTCAAGACTTCAACGAGTTGGCCACCAACTCCATGACGTCGATGGCCGGGACCTTGTCCTCCAGCCCCTTCGACTTCAGCCCGTCGTCCACCATCGTCATACAGAACGGACAGGCGACCGCGACGGCATCGGGTTTCGTCTCCAGGGCCTGCTCGACGCGGCGGAAGTTGACGCGCTGCGTCGGCTCCTCCTCCATCCACATGCGGCCGCCACCCGCGCCGCAGCACATGCCGAAGCGCCGGCTCCGCTCCATCTCCTTGAGGCGCACCCCGGGAATCTTGCCGAGGATGCTGCGTGGAGCATCGAAGACGCCATTGTAGCGGCCGAGGTAGCAGGAGTCGTGGTAGGTTATGGCGCGCGGTTGGCCGGCGCCGTTGAGCTCGAGCCTGCCCTCACTGATCAGCCGATCCACCAGCTCCGTGGCGTGGATCACCTCGAAGTTGCCCCCGAACTGCGGGTAATCGTTCTTGAACGTGTTGAAGCAGTGCGGACAGTTGGTGATGATTTTGCGCACCTGGTAGCCGTTCAAGACTTCGACCGCCATCTGCGCCATCGCCTGGAAGAGGTACTCGTTGCCGATGCGGCGCGCGGTCTCGCCATTGCAGGGCTCCTCGACCCCGAGGATGGCGAAGTCAACGTCGGCGGCGCGCAGCACTCTGACCAGCGCTTGTGTCGTCCGCTTGTGGCGATCGTCGAATGACCCGGCGCAGCCGACGAAGTACAGGTACTCGGCGTCCGGCTTGTCCGCGAGGGTCGGTATCGCGAGCCCCTCGGCCCAGTCAGCGCGGGAGCCGGCGTCGATGCCCCACGGGTTCCCCTGCGTCTCCATCGACTTGAAGGTCCGCGTGAGCTCGGGCGGGAAGCGCGACTCCTCCTGAACGAGATGCCGCCGCATGTCGACGATCTTATCGACATACTCGATCAGAACCGGGCAGGCCTCCTCGCAGGCTCGGCAGGTCGTACAGGCCCACAGAACCTCATCGTGGATCAGACGCTCGCCGACGATGTTCTCGCCGATCGTCGTCATCGCGCCATCGGCGGCCCCTGCCTGTGCTGCCGCCGCAGGCGCAGCCAGCACCGCCCCCTCATTCTCGTAGAGATAGTCGCGCAGGTTCAGCATCAGTTGGCGCGGCGCCAGCTCCTTGCCGCTGATCGTGGCCGGACAGTGAGAGGAACACCGACCGCATTCGGTGCATGAATACATGTCCAGCACCTGCTTCCAGGTGAACTGGTTTATGTACGAGGTCCCAAAAGTGGTCGCATTCTCCGAAAGATCCTGCTTGCTGAGCTGCCCCGTCGGCTCGAGCTTCTTGAAGAACACGTTCGGCACCGACGTGAGGATATGGAAGTGCTTGGACAGCGGCAGCAGATTCATGAACACCAGAATGACGCAGTTGTGCAGCCACCAGCCGACGTTGCTCGCCAACTCCGCCAGCCCCGCCCCGCCGGCGCTGAACAGCGCCAATCCGATCAGTGTGCTGAGCGGCTGCCAGGCGCGCTCCCTGGCGATCTCCGGCGTTTCAGCGCCGGCGAACAGGTGTCCACCGTCGTACAAGAACCCGCCGATCATGATCGTGCCGATGAAACACAGGATCAGGATGGCCTCTCCATGCGACTGGCCACGAAGGCGATTCTCCGCCGGAGCGAAGCCGTACAGACGCGCCGGGTGAGTGATCAGCCAGCGCGCCAGCGCCATGGAGATCGCCCCCAGAACCACCAGTTGGATGATGTCCTTCAGCAGCAGATACGGTCCGCCGAGGAGGTCCACCGAGAGGAGCGGCAGGTGGAACCCGGGGACGAAGCCGCGCACGAACATGTGAACCACCTGGACCGCCAGGATCGTGAAGCCCCAGAAGATGAAGAAGTGCATCCATCCGGCGGCCCGATCGCCCTTCAGCGGCTGTTCGCCCACAACGAATTTTTTTTGACCGAGAACATACTGAACGACGGCGTTGACGCGCTCCGGAATCCGGTCGAAACGCGCCACCGGCGCAACTTTGATGAGGACGGCGAAGCGCCGATAGAGCGTCCGCCCGAGGAACCCTGCGGCCACTGCAAGGACAATTGCAAATATTAGCATTCCCATGAACAGAGCCCCTGCGCGAGAGAGCTAGACTTATCCTGGACGAGTCCTATCCCAACCGCTCCTGGCGGGCAAGATTGCAGGATCGGCAGAGCCATTGCCAGCCGCCACCATCGCGCCAAAAAAAAGAGCCGGGAGGAGATTCCTCCCGGCTCCTGAACGGATGCTGTCGTCGATTACGGCATCGTGATGAAATCGGGCTTCGCCCGCTCCCCTGCGAAGTGCAGGTTGAAGGCGTCAGTTGCCTGTACCGTATCCAGCGAGCTCGATGAGCTGCGGTAGAACTCCTCCGCGATCCCGAGCAGGCCATTGCCGTGGGCGCTCGAACCATCGTCGACACCACGAATACGGGTCTGACCGCTGAGCGTGCCGGCGACATAGGCGCTGAAGACCGATCGCTGGCAGCTGTTCGAGCTGGCCGAAGTGTCGCTGATCGCTCGATCCACGCCAGTTCCGAGGGCGCAGAGCTCGAACTCCTTGAAGCAGCGAATCGATCGGCTGGCGGAGAACCGCTGCTCGAACTCGTTGAAGACCAGGAACTGCACCGTGGTGTTGAAGAGTGCCGCGTCCTGCAGCAGGAAATTCTCCGAGCACGGCACCAGCGTCAGATGCGTCTTCAGATAGTTGCCGTTCACCGGCTCCTGAGCGTCGTCGAAGAAGTGGTTGAGGATGAGAACATTCGGGCAGCCAGCGTACTCTGGATCTTCGCCGCCTAGAACGAGGGTATTGTTCCCATCGTTAGCGCCTTCAACCGCCTGGAGACCAATGCCGTTGTAGCCGCGGGCATCGATGCCAGATGGAGTGTAGGTGACGATGGTCGCCTCCACCTTCATATCGTTGCGGTCGATCGGCGAATCATCAGGACCCACCTGGACGCACTTGAGCTCGCCCTGGAACGGATCCTCGCTTGCGCCCGGGATGCTGCCCAATTGGCCCTGCGCCGCCAGCGGCAGCGAGAAAAGGCCCTCGCTCACGCGCCAGATGAGCGGCTGGCGAGGGGTCAGCGTGACTTCGAAGTCGGTCTCGATCCAGCCCTCGAAGCAGATTCCGCCGAGCCCGAACTGCTGGCAGTCGGCGGTTACATTGCACACCGCTTGGGGATTGTTCGTGCAGTGCGAGTTGGCGTTGACATAGAAGCAGCGCAGCTTCACGTCCTGGTTCGACGTGTTCGTCATCTGAATCTCGGTGTCGACCGGTTCGCCATTTCCCGTGAGGACGCCGAGATCGCCACGCGAGTCGTAGACCAGCTTCGGGACGACGATCAGACCCGCAGGCCGGTCCGAGGTGACGTCCGCACGTCCGTACGCCGCCCCCGCCGTCAGGATCATCCCTCCCAGCACCGCACAGGCGCTTGAGAGAAAAGGATTCCGCTTCACCGTACGCATTGCCCTTCTCCTTTCAACCGTCAGGGAGAACCCAGCCACAGCCTCTGCCTCGTCACCGGTGCTCAGAAGCCCGCGGGGATCGTGATCACATCCGTGATCTCACCGCCGGAGGCAGAGAACCGGTCACCCTCCATGTGGATGTTGTACGCGGCCCGGGCCAGGTTCCCAGAGCTGTCGGCACGCGTCACACCCGCCACACCGAGCACCGCGCCACCGTCCGCAACCGGGGTGATACGCGTGTGCGCGGCAACCGTGCCGAGGGTGGCGAAGGAGAAGACAGAGCGGGCAGGATCGTTCGGGCTGTCCACTTGGTAGAGGTAGAAGTTGGCCCAACAGGTCACAGAGGTGCTTGCCGAGAACCGCTCTTCGAACTCATTGTAGATCGCGAACTGGACCGTGACGCGCTCGGGGACGTTGTTCTCGAAGTCCTGCGTGCACGGGATCAGCGTCAGATCCGTGAGGGTGGCGCTGCGCAGGTCAACCTGCTTCTGCGCGTCGAGCACCTGCGGCGGGTTGTTGCAGACACCAGCAAGGCAGTCGGAATCGCTGTAGCAGGGCGTCTGCCCAACCGAACAGGTGCCACCGAAACCGTTGGCGTAGAGGATCGGGTCGGTGACCCCATCAGCCAGGTGGTTCAGCAGCAGCACGTTGGGGCAGGCGTTGTACTGCCCGACCGGCGCACCACCATCGGCGTCGTTCGGCTGATTCAGCAGGAGTTCGTTGCCGGTCTCGCCGGCCAGGTCGGTGCCCTGAATGCCGATGGCGTTGTACTTCGAAACGTCATCGTCGGAGGTGATCAGCGTGGCCTCGCCCTTCAGATGGTTGCCACCGATCGGGTTTCCCGCGACGTCGACTTCCACGCACTTCAACTCGCCGGTAAAGCCCTGCGGCGTCGGCGGAATGGCACCGGGGTCGATACCAGCACCGTCGCACATCGAGCTCGGGTAGTACTGGCCGTTGCTGATGCAGGCCGTGTTGTCGACCGGGCTGACGAAGCGGCCCTTACTCACCTGCCAGTGCGTCGGCTGCTGCTTGGTGAGCCAGATGTTGAAATCGGTCACCTGCCACAGCGGATTCCCGAAAAAGTCCGGCGCCGCGTTCACGTAGAAACAGTGCGCGTGCACCATATTGTTCGAGATGTTGGTGATCTGAATGATCGTGTCGGCGTCGCCGTCGGCGAGGACCTTCGGGAAGGCCAGGATCGATGCTCCCCTCTCCGTCGTGACGAGCGCGCCGGCGCTAGTGGCCATCATCCCCAGCGCCACCGCGACCCCGCAGAGCCCTGAGAGAAAAGCACTCCGCTTCTCCGTTCGCATTGCCCTCCTCCTTTCCAGTCGGCCGAGACTCATACCTCACTCCCTCGCGTTCGACGCCAGCAGACTTCCGCGCGCGGTATTACGGACGCGGCTGCAGAAGTGGCGCGTTACATACTCAAAATTCAAACACATTGTCAAGGGAATATCAGGCAGTTGGCCGCGTCCTCGGTTGCGCTGATCCCCTTGATTCCACTGCATTCGCGATCGAATGGGACCGCCTTCCTCCCGAGCCGAAGCTTTTGCCGTCACCACTTTCGATCTCACGTAACCGCGCCCTTAGAGCACTTTTGGTGCCGCAGGTCAAATGCAAAACCGACGTCTCCCGCCAGCCTTGTCCACCATGCGACGCCCCAGGTCAAGCGAGGACGATCTTTTCCCGCCCCTCGCGCACGTTGCGAGTTGCGTTGCGAGAGTCCACCACTAGGCGCGCGTGGTCGACCACGGCCTGGTAGTCGACCGTCGTGTGATCGGTCGCGATCAAGACCGCGTCCGCGGCGCTGAGCGTCTCGGGCGTCAGATCCACCGACTGCAGGCCAAAGGCGTGGCGGCGTCCGGGACGGAGAACCGGAACGAAGGGATCGTGGTAGCTGATCCGCGCCTGCTTGCGCTGCAGGAGCTCGATCAACTTGAACGCCGGTGACTCGCGATCATCATCGAGGTTGCGCTTGTAGGCGACGCCGAGGACCAGAACGTTGGCGTCCTTGAGGCTCTGACCGCGGTCGTTGAGCGCGTCCGCGAGACGTTCGATGACGTAGGCCGGCATGGCGAGATTGACCTCGCCCGCCAGTTCGATGAAGCGGGTCGACATCTCGAACTGCCGTGCTCGCCACGTCAGGTAGAACGGGTCGATGGGAATGCAGTGCCCACCCAGTCCCGGCCCCGGGTAGAACGGGGTGAAACCGAACGGCTTCGTCGCCGCGGCGTCGATCACCTCCCAGATGTTCAAGCCCATCCGGTCGAACAGCACTTTCAGCTCGTTCACCAGTGCGATGTTGACGCTGCGATAGATGTTCTCGAGCAGCTTCGCCGCCTCCGCTACCGCGGCGTTGGAGACCGGCACGACGCGCTCGATGACCGCGCCGTAGAGCGCGGCAGCGATCCGACCGCATCCCGGCGTGATGCCGCCGACCAGTTTCGGAATGGTGCGCGTGGTGAAGTCGACATTGTTCGGATCCTCGCGCTCGGGCGAGAAGGCGAGATGGAAGTCGCGGCCGACGACGAGTCCGCCGCGTTCGAGAATGGGCCGCACGACTTCATCGGTGGTTCCCGGATAGGTGGTGCTCTCGAGCACCACGAGTTGACCGCGTCGCAGGTGTGCGGCAACCGTCTCCGCCGTCGCGACGACGTACGAGAGATCCGGCTCGCGGTTCTCGGTCAGTGGCGTCGGGACGCAGATCAGGATGCCGTCGCAGCGTGCGAGGTCGGCGTAGTCGGCGCTCGGGAAGAACCCGGCCGCGCCGGCGGCGACGGAATCGCGAACGATGGGCGTCAGCCGCGCCGACGGAACGTGACGGATGTACGACTCGCCGCGCCGCAAAGACTCGATCTTGTCCAGGCGCGTATCGAACCCGATGGTCGCGAAACCCGCCTCGGCGATCGTTGCGACGAGCGGCAGCCCGACGTACCCCAATCCGAGCACACCGACGACGGCGCGTCGTGAGTGAAACAGCTCGATCAGATCCGACATGTTCTCGCGATCCTCATCCGCTTGCCACACGCCTCGGCGCCGCGGCGCGGCCCAGGCGGAGCGCTGTTCTTAGCGTCGCCTCGGGAGCAAGGCCAGCGACAATTCGCAACGCCGAAAAGCACGCGGGGGCGGCCCGTATCCGGACCGCCCCCGAGAAGCGCGCTGTTCGCCGGATCCTACCGGCGTGCGGAGTGTCTAGTGACCGCGCCGCCGCACCCACAGCAGCAGGGCCGGCAGCAGCAGCAGTGCGGCAGCCTCCGGTGACGCAGCCGGATCCGTCGGCACGACGTTGCAGCCGCCGCCGCCGCTGCTCTTCTTCTTCGTCGCCGTCGGCGTCGCCCCGGTGCGGGTCGCGGTGGCGGTCGCCGTCGGCGTGTGCGGCGTCACCGACGTCTGCGTCGCGGTTGCGGTGGCGGTCGAGGTCACGGGGGAACGCGTATTCGTCACCGTCGGGGTCGCGGTCGCGGTGTTGGTGGCCCCCGAAGTGCCGGTGACTGTGGCCGTCGCGGTCGCCGTCGCCCCCGTGGTGCGCGTCAGCGTCGCGCTGGCCGTCGGCGTGTTCGTCGATACCGGCGTTGCGGTGGCGGTCGGCGTCCGGGTGGGCGGCTCGGAAATGATCCGCACGCTGCCGTTGCGGATGCGCACCGGAATCTGCGCGCCGTCGGCGTCACCCAGGAACGGCGACTCGATCTCGAGCGCGACGGTGCCCGCCGGCACCCCGTCCTTGACGCGGAACTCACAGGTCACGATCTCGCCGTTGCCAAGCGGCGGCGGAGGGTTCGGAGCCCCGGCCACGAAGACCTCGATGTTCAGCACATCGACATCCAGAAGTCGTCCGGCCACGCCGTGCGTCTCGCTGATACGCTCGGCGACGGCGCAGTTCTCCGCCACCGGCTCGAAGAATTCCAACGACTCAGCGCCGAAGCGCAGGTCGATGCCGGCACTGACGCCGACATCAGCGACGTCGTCCGCCAGCGACAGCGTGACGGCCACCGTGCCGCCTGGAACCCCAGTGCCCCCATCGATCGACAGCTCCGGCTCGATGATGCCGGCGCGGGCGGGCGGTCCGGCCATCGCCACCACAGTTGCAGCAGCCACCATCAATCCAAGCGCCTGGGCGCTCTTGCTCCTGCGCATCTCTGTCTCCTTCCCCGTCGCGACGCTCCGCCAACGCACCTCGACTGCCCTCACGGACAGCCGAGGTTGATGTTGTTGATGGCGATCGTGATGTCGTTGGCTCGTACCCCGTCGCCGGCGAAATCGGCGGCCGGGCACGCAGACAGCGGCGCCTCACCGTTGATGATGTTCACCATGATGGTGACCTCATTGGCGCGGACGCGGCCATCGAGGTTGCAGTCCCCCACGCACTCGCACCGATCGTTCACGCACGCCTGCCGATCATCCAGGCACTGACCGGGACCGGCCATCGGGCCGTCGCAGACGATGATCGGTCGACATTCGTTGCCCTTGCACTCAGTCCCGTCGGGGCACATGTCGTCGCTGACGCAGCGCGGACGCTCATTGATCTCGATCGTTCCGCCAGCGACCTGGGCGTTGAACGGATTGGCGCCCGGATCGGCGATCTCGAGGCGCTGCGTGTCGTACGTCAACTGCCCGCTCCCCGGCGCGGCGCCAGGCTGAATGCGGAATCGGCATTGGAACACCGGCCCGGGACCGAAGCTGTCGATGGGCGGCATCTTGTCGATCACCGCGACGCGCAGACGGCCCATGCCCGGCGGGTTGGCCGGCACCTGCGGCAACCTCACCTCCGCTTCGAACGAACCTTCGTCGAGCATGCGCGGATCGAGCGTGCAGGCCGGCTCGTTGATCGGCACGTCGAGCTGGGATTTGTCGAAGAGGATGTCGACCTGCGCCGTGGTCACATCATCGCCACCCTCCATCGCGATCGCGATGTTGATGTACTGACCCGGAATACCCTGGATGTTGCCGACCCGCAGGGTCCGGGTCTCGGTCGTGCGGTCGAGGGCGTAGATCAGCGGCGAGCCCTCGCCCGGACAGCCGAGGCCGAGGTTGTCGACCGCCAGCGTCACGTCGCCGGCGGTGACCGCACCGTCTTGGTTGATGTCACCGGCCGGACAGATGCTGATGTTGCACTGGCCGCCGATGATGCAGACCATCTTCGTGATCTCGCTGCCGAAGACGATCCCGTCGGTGTTGCAGTCGCCGCCGCACTCGCAAAATCCGTTGAGGCATGCTTCGCGGATGCCGCGGCATTCGAGTTGGCTCTCGCACGGGCGCGGTGGAACGCAGACGAAGGCCTTGCACTCCGTCCCCTCCGGGCAGTCGTCGTCGGTGACGCAGGTTGGCAGCGGCGTGGGCGTCACCGTCGGCGTCGACAGATCGCGGCAGACATTGTTGACGCAGAACAGGCCCGGCGGGCACTGGTCGTCGTTGTCGCAGCGGATGGTCGGCGTCGGCGTCGGCGCGGTGACGCAGATATCGTCCGGACCACACACCTGTCCCACGGGACAGTCGGTGTCGCGCGTGCAGGGCACGGGCTTGGTCGGGGTAGGCGTCGGCCGTGGCGTGTTCGTCTTCGTCGCCGACGGCGCCACCGTCACGTTGGCGCGGATGTAGGCGTTCAGATAGCCCTGCGTCCTCCGGGCGACCAAGTCTGTCGCCAGCGAGTCGAAGGCGACGAAGCCGCCGTCCTGGGTGATGCTGGGCGGTAGGTCGGGCACGCTGCCATTTGCCGGCTGCCCGTCGAGGCTGGAGCTGACCAGCACCGTCGTCTGCCGCAGCAGGTCGCGAACGTAGACCTGTGAGTAGCCGCCAGTCGACTGGCCCTGCAGCAGGTTGCTGGCGAACGACCCAAAGGCGACGAAGCGACCGTCACCGCTGATCGACGGTGGGATCGCGATATCGTTGCCCTCCTGACCCTGGTCGCCGATGCTGACGCGCTGCGTCTCTCCGGTCAGGCAATTGTGCACGAACACGTCCGCCGATTGGTTCAGGTCCCCCGCCACGAGATTCGTGGCGTTGGACTTGAAGGCGACGATCGTGCCGTCGGCGTTCAACGCCGGGAGAAAGCTCATCTGGTCGGGCTCCACGCCCGTGCTGCTGACACTGGCGCGGCAGGTGACCACGCCATCGCATTCCACGTAGATGTCGGGCACCCCGTTGGTGTCCGGCTTTCCTGGCAGCAGGTTGGTCGCCGTCGACGCGAACGCGACGCAGCGACCGTCGGCGCTGATCGACGGCGTGATGCTGGATCCGTTGGCCTGCGCGCCGCCCGGTCCGACACTGACCCGCGTTATCGCGCCGCTCGGCTCGGCCACGAAGATGTCCGAGGCGCGATTGGTATCGTTTTCCACCAGATTGGTCGCCACCGACTGGAATGCGATCAGCCCGTTGTCGCCCGCCATGCTGGGGAATGAGCTCGCGCCATCGGCCGGCACACCGCCCAGCCCGATACTCACCAGGCGGTTCGTTCCGGCGCCCAGGTCCCGCGCATAGATGTCGGTCTTGCGGTTGGTATCACCGGGAACCAGGTTCGTGGCGTCCGAGCTGAACGCGACGGTCGTACAGCCGCCATCGATCGCCGGGCGGAACTTCTGCAACTGGCTCGGTCCGTTGGCTGGCTCGCCATTGGCGCCGACGCTGACCAACGTGGTTCGGTGCGTGTCACGATCGTAGACGAAGACGTCCTGGTAACCGTTGTTGTCGAGCGGAACGAGATTGGTCGCGTCGGAGTAGAACGCCACACACCGACCGTCAGCATTGGCGATCGCGCCATTGCTGTTGCCATTGGCCGCGCCGCCATCGGGTTTCTGGCTGACGAGCTCGACTGGGGGATAGGGATTCGTGGTCTGGGTCTTCGCCGATCGCTCCGTCAGAGCCAACAGGGCAATGGTCGCCACGGTTCCGCCCAGCGCCAGAGTGACCAGTTTGAATCGGGCGTTCATTCGTTCCTCCCCAAGGTCCATCGCCGCCGGTCAACGCTAGGTCCCCTACCGTGCGACGCCCAGTTGGTCCGCCGAATTATTCGCTTCTTCTCCGAGTCGCCGGGGGCGACGAAGAGAGGTGCAATCTTGGCTTTCGCCGGCAACACCGGCGAAGCGATCTCTTGGCTGGGTCGCTCACGCGCTCCTGTTCCAGGTTCGTCGAGGTGACATCAACGCAGGAGGCAGGATAGAAGGTTCAACCACAAAGTCAAGATTTTGCGCGCGCCGGCCACGAATGCAGCCAAGGCGATGAAGATTGTTGCAATGCAGGCACTTGGCGATTGCGCCTGCGGACTGCGGGAGAGTTCCCTACGGACGATGGAAAGGAGCAAGTGGAGCTGAGCGGAGTCGAACCGCCGACCTCCTGAATGCCATTCAGGCGCTCTCCCAACTGAGCTACAGCCCCGCCTGTCGCGAACGCGGATCGCCTGCGTGTACCGAAATTCTCGGCCTCCCGCAAGGAAGCCTCGCGCGCTCAGCCGCCGTGGCGACGCCGCCCGATGGCGGCGAGGCGCTCGGCGATCGCCCGCTCGACGGCATTGTCGCCCGGTTCGTAGTAGCGGCGGTCGCGGAGCTCATCCGGGAGGTGGTGGTGACCGACCGCATGGTCGGGCTGGGCGTGCGCGTACTCGTAGCCCTTCCCATAGCCGAGGTCGCGCATCAGTCGGGTCGGGGCGTTGCGCAGGTGCAGCGGTACCGGTAGCGGACCGCGGTCTCGGACGTCGTCCGCCGCCGCCAACATAGCGGCGTACGCGGTGTTCGATTTCGGGGCGGTGGCGAGATAGACCACCGCCTCGGCGAGCGGAATCCTGCCTTCGGGAAGGCCGACGAATTCGACCGCTTCCTTGGCCGCGGTGGCCAGCGCCAGGGCCCAGGGGTCGGCCAGGCCGATGTCCTCGGCGGCGAAGATCACCATGCGGCGAGCCACGAACAGGGGGTCGTCCCCTGCCTCGAGCATGCGCAGCATCCAGTAGAGTGCCGCGTCAGGATCGCTGCCGCGCAGGCTTTTGATGAACGCTGACGCGACGTTGTAGTGCTCGTCGCCTCCCTTGTCGTAGCGCAGCGCGCGCCGTTGGGCGGCCTCCTCGATGTCCGCCGCGGTCATCGTCGAGCGATGTCGCAGGCCCAACAGATCCGCCGCCGTCTCCAGGATATTGAGCGCCGCCCGCGCATCGCCCTGCGCCAACTGCACCAGCGCCTCGATGGCGTCGTCCTCGACCTGCAGGCCGCGCCCGCCCAGCCCGCGCTCGGTGTCGGTAGTGGCGCGGCGGAGGATGATGCGCAGGTCATCGGCGGCGAGCGGCTGCAGCACGAGGACCGAGGCGCGCGACAGCAGTGGCGCGATGATCTCGAACGATGGGTTCTCGGTGGTCGCCCCGATGAGCACGATCGTGCCGTCCTCGACATGGGGAAGAAAGGCGTCCTGCTGCGCTTTGTTGAAGCGGTGGATCTCGTCGACGAAGAGGATCGCCCGGCGCCCCTGATGCTGGCGGATGCGCCGCGCCTCCTCCACGACGGCCCGCAGCTCCTTGACGCCTGACAGCACCGCCGAGAAGGCGATGAAGTGCGCATCCGTGCTGCGGGCGATCAACCGCGCCAGCGAGGTCTTCCCCGTGCCCGGCGGTCCCCAGAGGATGAGGGAATGCAACCGCTGGCCTTCGATCATGTCGCGCAGCAGGCGCTGATCGCCCACCAGATGCGTCTGCCCGACGAACTCCGCCAGCGTGGTCGGCCGCATGCGCTCCGCCAACGGGGCGTCGGCGACGGGCGCGCCAGACGCCGCCGACGGTGTGCCGAACAGTGACGGCTGGGTGTCGGTGGCCCGAGGCATTGGAAACAGCCTAGCACGCCGACGCGCGGCTAGCTGGCACGCGCGACCCTGTGGTAGAACGCCCACGTGCGCCAGGTCGGCATCGTCGTCAAGCGGGGCCGCGCGCAGGCTCTCGAGCTCGGGCGACATCTGGCGGTCTGGTTGCGCGAGCAGGGCATCACGCCGCTCGCCGAAACCGAGGCCGCGGACGGGCTCGGATGCCCGCCCGGCCTGCCGGCGGCCGATCTCGTCGCCGCCGCCGATCTCGTCGTGGTGCTGGGCGGCGACGGTACCCTGCTCAGCGTCGCCCGCCACGTGCACGACCGACCGGTGCCGATCCTGGGCGTCAATCTCGGGGGCCTCGGCTTTCTCACCGCCGTGACGACCGAGGAGGTCTTCCCGGTCCTCGCCGACGCCCTCGCCGGGCGCGTACCCATGGATGCACGCATGATGCTCGAGGTCCGTACGCCGCACGACGCATGCGTCCACCGCGCGCTCAACGACGTGGTGCTGAGCAAGGGAGGAGCCCTGGCGCGGATCGTCGACCTCGAGACCGCCGTCGACGGCGAGGCCGTCTGCACCTACAAGGCCGACGGACTGATCGTCGCCACGCCGACCGGCTCGACCGCCTACTCGCTCTCCGCCGGAGGACCGATCATCTACCCGTCGCTCGATGTCGTCGTGCTATCGCCCATCTGCCCACACACGTTGACCAATCGGCCCATGGTGCTGCCGGGCTCGGCGCGGGTGACGGTGACGGTCCGCTCCCCCGACCACCCCGTCGAGGTGACGCTGGACGGCCAGGCTGGATTCTCGCTCGCCGATCGGGAGACGGTCGAGATCCGCAAGAGCGCCACCGTCGTGTCGCTGGTCCGCCCGGCCCAACGGAGCTACTTCAGCGTCCTGCGCAACAAGCTCCGCTGGGGCGAGCGGTGACCGCGGCGCCGCGGTCGCAGGCCTGACGATCGATGCTGCGCGAGCTGCGCATCCGCGAAGTGGCGATCATCGACGAGGTCGCCCTCACCTTCGGCCCGGGGCTGAACGTCATCAGCGGCGAGACCGGCGCCGGCAAGAGCATCCTGCTGCAGTCGCTTGCCCTGCTGTGCGGCACCCGCGGCTCCGCTGATCTCATCCGGGCCGACGCGGACGAGGCGGTGGTGGAGGGTCTGTTCGAGTGCGAGCTCCCGGATACGCTCCGCGAGGCATTGAACCTCGGCGATGACGGCGAGGTCCTGGTCCGTCGGCACCTGACGCGCACCGGCAAGGGCCGCGTCTACGTCAACGGCGCGCCCGCCACCCTCGGCCTGCTCACGCAACTGGGGGAGCATCTGGTGCATATCTACGGCCAGCACGAGCAGGCGGTGCTGCTGCGACCCGCCAGCCATTTGGAGCTGCTCGATCGCTTTGCCGATCTCGGCGCACCGCGCGCCGAGGTCGCGGCCGCCTTCGCGCGCTATGCCGAGGCGCGACGCGAGTGCGACGACCACGCCCGCCGCGCCACCGAGGTCGCGCAACGCCGCGACCTGCTCGAGTACCAACAACGCGAGCTGTCGGCCGCGGCGCCCCGCGCCGGGGAGGAGGGGGCGCTGCGGCAGGAGCGCGAGCTCCTGCGCCACGCGGAACGGATCGAGACGACCTGCCGCGAGGGCGAGGCCCTGCTCTATGCGGGCAAGGGTGCGATGGTCGGCACCCTCACCCGCCTCCAGCAGCAGATGGCGGACTTGTGCGGCGTGGTGCCAGCGCTCGGCGAGGTCGCCGCCCTGGTCGACAACGCTCGTGTTCAGCTCGAGGAAGCGGCGCTGCAGATGCGCGGCGTCGCCGAACGGCTCGACCGCGATCCCGCTCGCTTGGAGGCGATCGAGGAGCGGCTGGTGCTCCTGCAGCGGCTGTCGCGCAAGTACGGCGTGCCCGCCGATGCGCTGGCCGAGGCGCTGACCGCGGTCGAACGCGATCTGGCATCGCTGGAGTCGGTGGCCGCGGACAGCGCCGCCGCGACGGCGCGCCAAGCCGAGCGGCGGACCGAGGCGCTGGCCGTCGCGCGCCGGCTGAGCGACGCGCGGCGGACGGCGGCGCGCCAGCTCGAAGCGCGAATGGGCAGCGAGCTGGCCGCCCTCGGCATGAATGGCGCGCGGTTCGGCGTCGCGCAGGACGCGGACGACGGCGTGCTCACCGCCGAGGGCATCGATCGCATCGAGTTTCTCCTCGGCGCCAACCCTGGAGAGCCGCCGAAACCGCTCGCGCGGGTCGCCTCTGGAGGCGAGCTGTCGCGCATCATGCTGGCGTTGAAGGCGTTGGCCGCGACCGCCGGCGAGATGCCGATCCTGATCTTCGACGAGGTCGACGCGGGCATCGGTGGCAGCGTGGCGTTGGCGGTGGCGCGGCGCCTCAAGGCCCTGGCCCAGTCCCGCCAGCTCCTGTGCATCACCCACCTGGCGCAGATCGCCGCGTACGCCGACCAGCACGTGGCGGTCGAAAAGCAGCAGCGGGCGGGACGCGTCTTCACCCACGCCCGCGCGCTCGATGCAACGCAGCGTATCGCCGAGGTGTCGCGCATGCTGGGCGGCACCGCCGCCCCCGCGGAGGCCGAGCGCTACGCCAAGCGCTTGCTCGCCGAGGCGCGGCGCGCGACGGCAGGCTCCGAACCTTGACAGGCCGGCGGAGCGCTGCCTAAACCCGCGCCCAGCCGGCTTGGGGCATTCCATCCAGTGGTTTGGGCCAGGGGGGGACCTGGTTCGGAAGGAGGGGGCGATGAAGGGTGCATTTCGCAGCGCGGCGCTGGTCGCTGTCGGACTCGCGATCAGTGCGGCCACGGCGCTGGCCCAGAGGAGTAACGAGGTCACCGACAACGACCGCATGTGGTCGAACTTCAACCGCGAGGCGGCGGTGGTCGGCGATGGACACTTCTGGATCGAGTTGCAGGCCATGAAGCTCAACAACGACCAGGCGATCAAGCAGCCCGACGTCACCGACCCGACCAAGAACGTCGAGGGCCCAACGCTCGGTCTGAACGGCTACCCGGTGCGACCGTTCGCCCAGAAACAGGGCTCGAACGTCACCAGCATCGACGGCGGCACCTTCAACCTGATCGGCGCCTACGGCATCGAGTCATGGGAGGTCGGCGGCAACCTGCCCTTCGTGATGCAGCAGCAGATCTCGTTCGCGAGCAAGCGCCCGCAGGAAGACGCCAACGTCGGCGACCTGGTGCTCTACGGCAAGTACAAGATGGCGCTGGCCGATCACTGGGCGGGTGGTCTGGGCGTGGAGATGAGCATTCCGAGCGGCCCGTCGAGCGAGCTCCTCGGCTCGGGCGATCTCGGCCTCAATCCCTTCGTTTCCACCCGCTACACCTCCGGGCGCGTCGCCCTCGGCGGCCACCTCGGATTCCTCCTGAACACCGGGGACCAGCCGCAGGTGTTCAATTGGAGCCTGCAGAACATCCTGCGCGGCAACCAGTACTTCGCGATCCGCACCGAGATCACGGGCCGGCTGTTCAACGACATCGGGTCGACCTTCAACGACATCGCCGTCTACCCCGGGCTCGACATCAACTTGTTCGACAACGTGATCATCCGCCCCGAGGGACTCGCGCACCTAACCACCGACGCCATCGCGTGGGGCATCGGCATCGGCCTCGTCTTCACGATGTGAGCGGTTCGCGGCCGTAGCGCACCTCGACCAGACACAGTCCGGCCGCCGGCGCGGTCACGCCGGCTTGGGTGCGATCGCGGGCGGCGAGCAACGGCCGCAGCTCGGCGGCGCGCTGGCCGAGACCGATCTCGACCAACGTGCCGATGATGTTGCGCACCATGTGGCGCAGAAACGCGGTCGCTTCGATTTCGTAGACCAGTAGCGCGCCGTCGGCGGTGAGCGCGCTGCGCATCACCCGGCGCCGGGCGTGCTCTGCATCGCATCCCGCGCCCTGGAACGACGTGAAGTCGTGCTCGCCGATCAACTGCTCGGCCGCGGCGCGCATCGCGCCGCCATCGAGGCCGCGCGGCACGTGCCAGCTATAGCGGCGCCAGAAGGGCGACGCGGCGCGCCGATTCCAGATGCGATAGAGGTAGCGACGGCTGGCCGCGTGCCGGCGTGGGTCGAAGTCATCGCCGACGCACTCGACCTCGCGAACCGCCAGGTCGGGACCGGTCAGCGCGTTCAGGGCACGCCGCACCACCTCGGCTGGCATCGTGCGGGCCGCCGGCACGCAGACCACCTGCCCGGCGGCGTGCACGCCGGCATCGGTCCGACCGGCCGCGCTGATGCGACGCGGCACGCCGAACAGGCGCTCGACCGCCGCCTCCAGCTCGCCTTGCACGGTGCGCGCCCCGGGCTGGAGCTGCCAGCCGTGGAAATCGGTGCCGTCGTACTCGACGATCAGGCGGTACTGCATGGCGGCAACGGCTGCCGGCCGCGCCTCACCCCCGCGCCCGCAGCGCCAGCTCGGCGATCTGCACCGCGTTCGTCGCCCCGCCCTTGCGCAGGCCGTCGATGACCACCCAGAGGACGAAGCCGTGCGGGACGGTGGGATCCTCGCGCAGACGGCCGACATGGGTCGCGTCGGAGCCGACGACGTCGGCGAGCGTCGGCGCGCTGGGGTCATCCGCCAGCAGCACGCCTGGCGCACGACGGAGCAGGGCGCGGGCGGCGTCCAGATCGAGCCGGCGCTCGGTCTCCACCTGCACGGAGTACGCCTGCCCGTAGAATGTCGGCACCTGGACGCAGGTGACGACGAGCGGCAGGTCGGCATGGCCGAGCACCTGACGTGCCTGGCGCTCGATGTCCCACTCGGCCTGGGTGCGACCACCGATGGTCGCATCGCCGACATGCGGGATCAGGTTGAAGGCGGCGCGGTGCGAGAATACGACGGCTTCGGTTGACGCGCCGGTGAGCAGCTCCCGCGACTGTCGCGCCAGTTCGTCGACGCCGGGCGTCCCCGCCATCGACGCCGGCTCGAAGCCGGTCACCGCGACCCGGCGCAGCTCGGCGGCCTCGTCGAACGGCTTGAGCACCACCGCCAGCGCCGTCGCGCCGGGCGTCGGGCAAGCGTAGACGCCCCGACCGATGCCGTCGGCGACGACGTCGGCGTTCACCTCGGGCACGACCAGCGGCACGTCGCCATCCGCCAGCGCCGCGGTGAGGTCGACGACCAGCGCGCCCCCCTCGACGGCGCATTCGGCCAGAGCGCGCGCCTCGGTCGGCGGTCCACAGAGGAAGGCGAGGTCCACGCCTTCGAAGTCGATGCTGTCCGGCGACTGCGGCGGGACGGAGAAGACTCCCTCGTCCGCCTCCTCGGCCTCGTTGGTCGTGTCGTAGAGGCGCAGGTCGGCGAGCTCCAGACCGCGCTCGCCGAGGACGATCGGAATCTCGCGCCCGACCTCGCTGGCGGCGCCGACGATGGCGACGACGATTCCGCTCATGCCGCGCGCGCCAACGCCGCACGCACGGCGTCGCCCATGGCGCGGCAGCCCACGACCTCGCAGCCGTCCTGACGGACATCGGCGGTGCGCAGGCCGCGGTCGATGACTGCGGAGACCGCCGCCTCGATGGCGCGGGCGGGCGCCGGTTGCCCCAGCGAGTGCTCGCACAGCATCGCCGCCGAGAGGATGGCGCCAAGCGGATTGGCGAGGTCCTTCCCCGCGATATCCGGGGCGCTGCCGTGAATTGGCTCGTACAGTCCCCGGCGGTGGCCGAGGCTGTTGCGGGCGTCGCCCAACGACGCGGACGGCAGCATGCCGAGCGAGCCGGTCAGCACCGAAGCCTCGTCGGTGAGAATGTCGCCAAACATGTTCTCGGTGACGACGACGTCGAAGTCGCGCGGCCGGCGCAGCAGGTGCATCGACATGGCATCGACCAACACGTCGTCGCAGGCGACGTCGGGGTACTCCCTGGCGATCTCGTGCGTCACCTCCCGCCACAGGCGCGAGGTGGCGAGGATATTGGCCTTGTCCACCTGCGTCACCTTCTTGCGCCGCGGCGCGGCGAGCTGGAACGCGAGGCGGGCGACCCGCGCGACTTCGACCTCGTCGTACACCACCGTGTCGACCGCGTGCCGCCCCTTGGGTCCGGTCCGGCGCTCGCTCGGCCGGCCGAAGTAGACGCCGCCGGTCAGCTCGCGGACGAACATGATGTCGACCCCCTCGACCAGCTCGCGTTTGAGCGGCGCGGCCGCGAGCAGCGCCGGGTGGGCGACGATCGGCCGCAGGTTGGCGAACAGCTCCAGGCCGCGGCGCAGCCCGAGCAGCGCCTGCTCGGGCCGCACCGTGCTCTGCGGATTGTCCCACTTCGGTCCGCCGACGGCGCCGAGCAGCACCGCATCGCTGCGCTGCGCTCGCTCGAAGCTGACCGCGGGAAGCGCAGTGCCATCGCGGTCGATGGCGGCGCCGCCGATCACCGCCTCCTCGAAGCGGAGCTGGAGGTCGAAGCGCTGCGCGCAGAGCTCGAGGACGGCGCGCGCCTCGCGCGTCACCTCGGGTCCGATGCCGTCACCGGGACATACGACGATGGTGGCTGCCGCCATGGATCGTGCTCCTCACGGCCCGACGGTCGCCTGCGCCCGCTGGTGGTGGCGGTGCCGGTAGTCGAGCTTGTTCAATGCGTTCACGTACGCGAGCGCGCTGGCCATGATGATGTCGGTGTGGACGCCCTGCCCGCTGGCGGTGAACTGGTCGTCGCGGACCGAGCACGACGCCTCGCCTTGCGCGTCGGTATCGGCGGTGATCGCGCTCACCTGATAGCGCTCCAACAGCGGATGGCGGCCGACGAGGCGGCTGATCGCCTGGAAGCACGCATCGACCATGCCGTCGCCGGTTGCCGACTCCTCCCGCGTGACGCCATCGACGCGCATCTGGACGCGTGCGGTCGGCGCGGCACTGGTCGATGAGGTAACGCTCAGATCGAGCAGCTCGTAGCGATCGGCGACGCGCACCCCGGTCTCGGCGACCAGCGCGATCAGGTCCTCGTCATAGACGTGCTTCTTGCGATCAGCGAGCGCCTTGAAGCGGGTGAAGGCCGCGTTCATGTCGACGCCGCCGAAATCCACTCCGAGCTCCTGCAGCCGCTGCGCGAAGGCGTGTCGACCGGAGTGCTTGCCGAGCACCAGCTTGTTGCTCGTGAGGCCGACCGTCTCCGGCCGCATGATTTCGTAGGTCTGCTTGTCCTTGAGCACCCCGTCCTGGTGTATGCCGGCTTCGTGGGCGAAGGCGTTGTCGCCGACGATCGGCTTGTTGATCGGCACCGGGATGCCGGTGATCTGCGAGAGCAACCGGCTGGAGGGGTAGATCTGCTCGGTGCGGACGCCGACGTCGACGGCGCCGAAGACGTCGCGGCGGGTCCGGATCGCCATCACCACCTCTTCCAGCGAGGTGTTGCCGGCGCGCTCGCCGATGCCGTTGATCGTGCACTCGATCTGGCGCGCGCCGTTGCGCACGGCCGCGAGCGAGTTGGCGACCGCCATGCCGAGATCATTGTGGCAGTGCGCGCTCCAGGTGACGCGATCGCCGCCTGGCGTGCGCGCGATGAGGTCGGCGAAGAGCTGTCCGAACTCCTGCGGCACCGCGTAACCAGTGGTGTCCGGGACGTTCAGCACGATGGCGCCGGCCTTGATCGCTTCGCCGAACACCTGGACGAGGTAGTCGGGATCGCTACGCGAGGCGTCCTCGGCCGAGAACTCGACGTGGCCGACGTGCTCCTTGGCCATGGACAGCGCCCAGCACGCGGCGTCGATCACCTCCTGGTGGCTCATCATCAACTTGCGGGCGAGGTGGAGCTCCGAGGTGGCGATGAAGATGTGAATGCCGGGATGCCTCGCCTTCTCGACGCTGCGCAGCGCCGCCTCGATGTCGGCCCGCTTGGTGCGCGCCAGACTCAGCACCACCGGCGTGCTCACCGCCTCCGCCACGCGCGCGACCGCGTCGGCGTCGCCGCTCGACGCGGCGGCGAACCCGGCCTCGATGACGTCGACCCCCAGCTTCTCGAGCTGGCGCGCGATGACGATCTTCTCCTCCACGTTCATCGTCGCGCCCGGCGACTGTTCGCCATCGCGCAGGGTCGTATCGAAAATCTGTACTCGTTGCGTCGACATCGTCGTCCCCTTCTTCACCGTACAGGGTCCTGGGGATCGGACCGATGCTCCGCCGGTGCGGCGGAGCAACAAAAAGGGCCACGGGCGTCCCGCCCATGGCCCACAGTGCTCCCGTCAATGAACCACAGGCGGTTCCCCTACCCGTGGCGCCGTTCGTCTTCTCGCGTCAGCGAATCGCAGGCGCACCGAGCCCGGGGCGTAGTCGTAGCGCCAGCGCTAGCATCCGGGAGGGCGAACCGACGATCATGGCGCGCTGACGCTAGAGCAGCGCTGCCGCGCTGTCAAGGTGGCGTTTCGCGGCGCGGCGCAGCAGGCGGCGGACCGAGATGAACAGCGAACGCGCCGGGCCGGAGATGGCGTAGAGGAAGAACCCGGCGAAGAGGCAGACCTGGGGCTCGGCGATCAGCAGCTTCAGGATCAGGATCCCGGCGATCAACACCCAGAACGGCTGCCGGTGGTAGAGGTCGATCTCCTTGAAGCTGAAATAGCGGACGTTGCTCACCATCAGGCCCGCCAGGCCATAGACCATGAGGAGGACGATGAGGTGCCGGTAGGTCGCGCCTTCGGCGCCGAAGAAGTAGTACAGCATCACCGTCGAGGCGATGACCTCCGCGGCGGCGGGGATCGGCAGGCCGGTGAAGTAGCGCTTCTGGCCGGTGTCGACGAGAACATTGAAGCGCGCCAGGCGCAGCGCGCCGGCGGTCACGTAGAGCGAAGCGGCGAGCCAGCCGAAGGTGCCCCAGGGCTCGAGCCCCCAGCGGTAGACGAGGATGCCCGGGGCGACGCCGAAGGCGACCAGATCGCAGAGCGAGTCGTACTCGATGCCGAAGCGCGACGTCGTCTTGGTCAGACGCGCGATGCGGCCGTCGAGCGCGTCGAACACGTTCGCCGCCATGATGGCGATGGCGGCGATCAGGAAATCGCCGCGCAGGCTCGCGATCACCGAGTAGAAGCCGCTGAACAGTCCCGCCGTGGTAATGAGGTTGGGCAGGATGTAGACGCCCTTGCGCAGCGGCACGTCGACCAGGCGCGCCGGTTGGCGTTCGAGCGACGGCGTCGATCCGCCGTCGGCGCCGGGATCCCGCTGCGGGCTGGCCGGAGTCGTCGCCACGGCTCAGTTCTTCGAACGGTCGACCAATCGATCCGAGGCCAGCCACGGCATCATGCCGCGCAACTTCGCTCCCACCTCTTCGACCGGATGGTGCTCGGCTTCCTTCCGCAGCTCGCGGAAGTGCGGCATCCCGACGCGATATTCGGTCATCCACTCCTGGGCGAACTTGCCGCTCTGGATCTCGGCGAGGATCTCCTTCATCGCCTGACGCGCTTCCGGCCCGATGATCCGCTTGCCGCGGGTCATGTCGCCATACTCGGCGGTGTTGCTGATCGAGTAGCGCATGTTGGCGATGCCGCCCTCGTAGATCAGGTCGACGATCAGCTTCACCTCGTGGAGGCACTCGAAGTACGCCATCTCCGGGCTGTAGCCCGCCTCGGTCAGCGTCTCGAAGCCGGCGCGGATCAGCTCGGTCAGGCCGCCACAGAGCACCGACTGCTCGCCGAAGAGATCGGTCTCCGTTTCCTCCTTGAAGGTCGTCTCGAGCACGGCGGCGCGGGTACCGCCGATCGCCTTGGCATAGGCGAGACCGATCTCGCGCGTGTTGCCGCTCGGATCCTGGTGGATCGCGAGCAGGCACGGCACGCCGCGACCCTTCTGGAACTCGCTCCGTACCAGGTGGCCGGGACCCTTCGGCGCCACCATGAACACGTTCAGCGTCGGCGAAGGCACGATGCCCTTGAAGTGGATGTTGAACCCGTGCGCGAACGCCAGATACTTGCCGTCGGTCATCCCGTCGGCGATCTCGTTCTGATACAGCTCGGCGCCGAGCTCGTCGGGCACCAGCATCATCACGACGTCGGCCGCCTTGGCCGCGGCGCTCGGTTCCAGGACCTTGAAGCCCGCGGCTTCGGCCTTGGGCCACGAACCGCCGCCCTTGCGCAGGCCGATGATGACGTTGATGCCGCTGTCGCGCAGGTTGTTGGCATGGGCGTGCCCCTGGCTGCCATAGCCGATGACGGCGACCGTCTTGCCCTTGAGCGGCGCCAGGTCGGCGTCGCGGTCGTAATAGATCTTCAGACTCATGCCACTCGCTCCTTCGTGCCGCGCGCCCCCCGCATCAACTGCATGCCGCGATGCATGGCGACCTTTCCCGTGCGGGCGATCTCCTTGATGCCGAGTGGCTTGAGGAGCTCCAACAGGGCGGCAATCTTGTCTTCGGTTCCGGTCACTTCGATGAGGTACGACTGCGGGCTGACGTCGATGACGTTGCCGCGGAAGATGTCGACGATGTGCATCACCTCCGCCCGCGTCTGCGCGTCGGCGGTGACCTTGATCAGCGCCAGCTCGCGCTCGACGTGGCTGACTTCGTTGAAGTCGTGTACCTCGATCACGCTCACCAGTTTGTTCAATTGCTTGTTGATCTGCGCCACCACCTGGTCATCGCCGCGCGTCACCAGCGTGATGCGGGACACCTGCGGATCGAGCGTCTCCGCCACGGTCAGGCTCTCGATGTTGAACCCGCGGCCGCTGAAGAGCCCCGAGATACGGGAAAGAACGCCGAACTCGTTCTCGACGAGGATCGATATGGTGTGACGCATGAACGGGTCACTCTGCCGCACCGAGCGCGGCGATGCTAGTAGGCGGCCGGCGCCCGACCGGGGCGACGATTCGACGAAAGGTGGATGCTCAGGCGCCGCGGTAACGTCCGAGGATCTCCATGATGCGGTCCTTGCCGGCCAGTTTGATCTTCTGGATCCGCTTGCACTCCAGCTCTTCCTCCGGCGTCAGATAGTGCTTGTGCTGCAGGGCGGCGAGTTGTTTCTCGAGGTTCAGGTGCTCCTCGTAGGCCCGGCGCAACTCCAAGTCCCGATCGATCAGCGACCGGATCAGTTCTTCGTCGTGTCTCTCCATTTCTCGAGCCTCCGCGGAGGGTCCCTGGCATCTAGCCCAGGCCCCTCGACCTGTCAATTTTCCTTCGCTTATTCAATGGATACAGCCGCTGCGCGGCTTGCATCGCGGTGCAATTCGGCCTCTGAGCGACGGCAATAGTGCGGCTCCAGGGTCGCCAGATCCGCCGCCCCGGCGCGCCCCAGGATGGCCGCTCCCAGACGCGCCACGACGGCGCCGTCGGGCGGCGTCTCGGCGAGGCGGACGGCAACGACGCCGGGAATGGTGGACCAGCAATCCGGGTATGCGTCGACACCATCGCCGACCAGCGTACAGGGCGGCCGCAGAAGGCTGGCGAGCGCTACCGGCGACAGGGCCGCCGCTGCGGCCACCTCCGTCAGCGCCGCCCCGCTCCACCGGAAGCCGGCGGCGTAGACTTCCCCTTTGCGGGCGTCGAGCACCGGCCACACCGTCCCCGGGCGGGGGCCGAGGGCACGGGCGTAGGCCTCAAGGGTCGGCACAGCGACGACGGGAAGACCAGACCCCAAGGCCAGCCCCTTCACCACTGCGAGCCCGATCCGCAGACCGGTGAACGATCCGGGTCCGATCGAGACGGCAAGGACGTCGATCGTCGAGAGCCGTACCGCTGCGGTCTCGAGCACCTCGTCGATCAGCGGAAGCAAGGTGCGGGCATGGCTGCTCGACATCGGGCGCTGCCGGACGACTGCGGCGTCGTCGGTGGCCAGCCCGACGCTGGCGATGACCGTGGCGGTGTCGATGCCGAGGGCGCGCACGCCCGCGTCAGCCCCACCCGCGGATGACGCGCAGGATGTCGTTGTAGAAGGCGAACGCCATCAGGCTGATCAGGATCACGAGCCCGACCTGCTGCGCGATCTCGCGGTGGCGCATGTCGAGGGGGCGGCGCATCACGATCTCCAGAACGAAGAACAGCAGATGACCACCGTCGAGGATCGGGATCGGCAGCAGGTTCAGGACCCCCAGATTGATCGAGATGACAGCGACGAACAGCAGGAGCGACTCGAGGCCGACCTGGGCCTGCTGCCCCGCTGCTTGGGCGATGAGGATCGGCCCGCCGATCTCCTGCGCCGGAATCCGCCCCTGCACGATCTTCACCACGCTCATGATGAGCGTGCGGCACCACCACAGCGTCTGGTCGGCGCCGCCCGCGATCGCTTCCAACGGGCCGACCGACACCAGCGCGAAGCCGCGCTCGATGCCGATCAGGTACGTCGTGCCGATCGCTTCGCCGAAGATGCTCTTTTCTGGCCGAGACTCGGGCGTGACCACCACCGTCAGCGCCTGATCGCCACGCTGCACGTCGAGGGTCACCGCCGCGCCGCCGCTGCCGCGAATCGCCTTCGACAGCTCCTCCCAGGTTCGTACCGCCTGGCCGTCGATCGCGGTCACCAGATCATCGGCCTGCAAGCCCGCGCGCGCCGCCGGCATGTCCTTGGTCACGACGCCGATGCGCGCCTGGTCCAACGGGACGCGCTGCCCGTAAGTCGCCAGCACCACGGTGAAGATGAGGAACGCGAACACCAAATTGAACACCGGGCCGGCAATGACAATGGCGATCCGCTTCCACACGCTCTGGTGCGAGAAGGAGATCCGCGGGTCCACCGGTTCCGTGGCGTCGGGGTCCTCGCCGACCATCTTCACGAACCCGCCGAGCGGAATCGCGCTGAGCACGTACTCGGTGCCGTTCACCGTGCGGCCGAAGAGCGTTGGCCCGAAGCCGACCGAGAACTTCAGCACCCCGACCCCCGACCACTTGGCGACCAGGAAATGCCCGAACTCGTGGACGATGATCAGCGAGCCGAGCACGACGATGAACGAGATGATGGCAGTCAGCATGCGCGGGACGCGACCGCGAGTCCGGTCGCCAACAGATAGTAGTACACGAGCACCAATGGGAAAAGCAGGCTATCGATGCGATCGAGCACGCCGCCATGGCCGGGGAAGAGCGCCCCCGACTCCTTGGCGCCGAAGACACGTTTCATGACCGATTCGCTGAGGTCACCGAGCTGGCCGATCACCGACATCAACGCGCCGAGTAGCAGGATCTCCGCGAACCCGCGCTGCGGAAACAGGACCAGCTTGGCGAGCGCCGCGCACAGCAGGCTGGCGGCGACGATGCCGAGCGCGCCTTCGACCGTCTTCCCTGGGCTGAGATGCGGAATCAGCTTGCGGCGGCCGAGGGCGTGACCGACGAAGTAGCCGCCGGTGTCACCAGCCATGCCGATGGCGATGACGAAGGTCACCCATGCCGCCCCATCGGGCAGCGCCCGCAGCCAGAAGAAATGCGGCAGCAACAGACCGCCGTACAGGACGCCGACGGCGATCGCGCCGACATCGGCCAAGGCGGCGGCGAGATCGCGGCGCGCCAGGACGACGTAGCTCATCGCCACCGGCAGCACGGCAGCGAGGCTGGCGACCACCCAGACGCCGGGACTCCGCGCGCTCACCGCCGCGAGCACCACGGCGGCGCCGAGCGCGGTGCCGAGCACGCGCGGTCCGGGCCGGTCGGCGAATGCGAGACGCAGGTACTCGACGATCGCCAGCATGGCGACGACGACGACCAGGGCCCCCCAGCCCCACATCGGGGCGAGGAAGATGATCGCCAACAACAGCGGGATCGCGACCGCGGCGGTCGCGAGCCTAGCGCGCAGCACCGGCGCGCCCCTGTTCCTGTTGCTTGCCCGTCAGCCCGAAGCGGCGCTCCCGCTGCTGGAAGTGCACGAGCGCGTCGACGAACGCCTGCTCGCGGAAGTCCGGCCACAACGTGTCGGTGACGTACAGCTCAGTGTAGGCGAGCTGCCAGAGGAAGAAGTTGGAGATCCGCATCTCGCCGCTGGTGCGGATGAGCAGATCGGGATCAGGCATGCCGGCGGTGCCGAGCGCGTCGGCGAAGCGCTGGGAGTCGATCGCCGATGGGTCGAGGCTACCTGCCTGCACCTGCCTCGCGAGCCGTCTGGCGGCGGCCAGAATGTCCTCCCGGCCGCCGTAGCTGACGCACAGTCCGACGACGAGGCGGGAATTTTCGCGAGTGAGCGCGACGACGTCCTCGAGCTCGCGGCGTACCGCTTCCGGCAAGCGCTCCATGTCGCCGATGGCGCGAACCTGCACCTCGTTCTTCATCAGGCGCTTGACTTCGGTGCGCAGGTAGCGCCGGAGCAGCGCCATCAGGGCATTCACCTCACGGTGCGGCCGCTGCCAGTTCTCGGTCGAGAACGCGAACAGGCTGAGGTACGGAATACCGAGGCGGCGGGCCGTCTCGACCACGGCGCGCACCGACTCCTTGCCACGGCGGTGGCCCTCGATGCGGGAGAGGCCGCGGCGCTGAGCCCAGCGGCCGTTGCCGTCCATGATGACGGCGACGTGACGCGGCAGTCGCGTCGGGTCGAGCGCGGAGGTGTCGAGCCCGCGCACCGCTCACACCTCCATGATCTCGTCTTCTTTGGCCTTGAGAATCTTGTCGAGCCGCTCGGTGTAGTCCTTGGTGAGCTCCTGCGTCTTGTCGTGACCGCGGCGCAGGTCGTCCTCGGTGATGTCGCCATCCTTCTGCAGCTCTTTGAGCATGTCGTTCGCGTCGCGGCGGTGGTTGCGGATCGAAACGCGAAAGTCCTCCGCCACCTTGCGGACGTGCTTCACCAGATCTTTGCGCCGCTGCTCGGTCAACTCCGGGATCGGCACGCGCACCAACTTGCCGTCGTTCTGCGGCATCAGGCCGAGGTCGGACTGCAGGATGGCCCGCTCGATCTCGTTGATCGCGCTGCGGTCGTAGGGCTGGATCACCAGCAGACGGGGTTCGGGAGCGGACAGCGTCGCCAGTTGGTTCAGCGGCGTCCGCGCGCCGTAGTATTCGACGACGATGCCCTCGAGAAGCGCCGTCGACGCGCGGCCGGTGCGCGTGCGGGAGAGCTCCCGGCGCATCGCCGTGACGGTGTCCTCCATTTCCTTCTTGACGTCGGCGAGAACGTCTTCGGTCGCGCCCATCAGTGCACCAGAGTGCCGATCATCTCGCCGCGCAGCGCCCGCTGGATGTTTCCCTGCACCGTCATGTTGAAGACCATGATCGGCAACGAATTCTCGCGGCACAGGGTGACCGCGGTCGCATCCATGACCTTGAGCTGTTGGCGGAGAAAATCGTTGTACGCCAGCTCCGAGAACCGGGTGGCGTTGGCGTCGAGCTTGGGGTCGGCGTTGTAGACGCCGTCCACCTTCGTGGCCTTCAGGATGATCCCGGCGCCGATCTCGGCGGCGCGCAGGCTCGCGGCCGTGTCGGTGCTGAAGAAGGGATTGCCGGTGCCGGCGGCGAAGATGACGATACGCCCCTTCTCCAGGTGCCGCATGGCTCGGCGCCGGATGTAGGGCTCGGCGATCTGGCGGATCTCGATGGCCGACATGACGCGGGTGGGCAGGCCGTGCCGCTCGAGCGCGTCCTGCAGGGCCAAGGCGTTGATCACCGTTGCCAGCATGCCCATGTAGTCGCCGGTGGCTCGGTCGGTCCCCTGGTCCGCGACGTGCACGCCGCGGAAGATGTTGCCGCCGCCGATGACCAGCGCCACCTCGACGCCGTGCTCGCTGGCGGCGCGGATCTCCTCGCCGATCGCCGCCAGCACCGCGGTGTCGATGCCGAAGGCGGCGTTGCCCATCAGGGCCTCGCCGCTCAGCTTGAGCAGGACGCGCCGGTAGCGCAGACCGCGGACCGGCGTGCGGTCCGTGGCATCCACCTCGTCGCGCGCGCCCATGGACGCCTCAGTGTTCGCCGGACTGCTCGCCGAGTTGGAACCGCGCGAAGCGGCGGACGACGATGTTCTCGCCCATCTTCGCCACCGCGTCCGACACCAACCGGGAGACCGGCTTGTCGGCGTCCTTGATGAAGGCCTGCTCGAGCAGGCAGACGTCGGCGTAGAACTTCTCGATCTTGCCGGCGACCATCTTCTCGATCACCGGCGCCGGCTTACCGCTGCTCGCCGCCTGCGCGGCGTAGATCTGGCGCTCCTGTTCCAGCACCTCCGCGGGCACGTCCTCGCGGCTCACGTAGCGCGGGTTGGCGGCGGCAACCTGCATCGCCAGATCGCGCACCAGGCCGCGGAAGTCGTCCGTGCGAGCGACGAAGTCGGTCTCGCAGTTGACCTCGATCAGCACTCCGATCTTGCCGCCAGCGTGGATGTAGGCCTCCACCAGACCGTCGGCCGCCGTGCGGCCGGCCCGTTTGGCGGCGGCCGCCAGGCCCTTCTCGCGCAGGTAGACAATGGCCTTCTCGATGTCGCCGTCGACCTCGGCCAGCGCCTTCTTGCAATCCATCATGCCGGCGCCCGTGCGCTCGCGCAGATCGCGCACCGACGAGGCGCTCACCTCGCTCATTCGATCGCCCCTTCCGACGCCGTCTCGGGCGCGAATTCACGCTCCACCGCTGCGGTCGGTGCCGGCCGCGCCGAGGGCTCCGCCGGCGCGTCGACGCCGCGGGCACGCTCCTCGTACACCGCGCGTCCCTCGAGCACCGAGTCGGCGATCGCGCCGCAGAACAGGCGGATGGCGCGGATCGCATCGTCGTTGCCCGGAATGCGGTAGTCGATCATGTCCGGATCGCAGTTCGAATCGACCACCGCGACCACCGGAATGCCGAGCTTGTTGGCTTCCTTGACCGCGATGTCTTCCTTGATGGTATCGATGATGAACAGGGCGTCCGGCAGCTTGCGCATGGTCTTGATGCCGCCGAGCGTATGCACCAGGCGGTCGCGCTCGCGGCTGAGCTCGAGGAGCTCGCGCTTCTTCAGGCCCTCGGTCTGGTTCGGATCCTCGAGCATCTCCTCGAGCTTGCGCAGTCGCTCGACGCTCTGCTTGACGGTCTGGAAGTTGGTGAGCGTTCCACCGAGCCAGCGATTGCTGACGTAGAAAGCGCCGCAGCGCTCCGCCTCTTCCATGACGGCGTCCTGCGCCTGCTTCTTGGTTCCGACACAGAGGAGCGAGCCGCCGCTGGCAGCGAGATCGCGCACGTACGCCGTGGCGTCCTGCAGCATCTTCACCGTCTGCTGCAGGTCGATGATGTAGATCCCGTTGCGGGCCCCGAAAATGTACGGCTTCATCTTCGGGTTCCAGCGGCTCGTCTGGTGGCCGAAGTGCACGCCGGCCTCCAGGAGCTGCTTCATACTCACTTCCGGCATTCCGCGCTCCTCGTTCTGCTTTGGGTGATCCGTACGCCTAGCAGATGTTTTCCACCTCGGGCAACCACCGTGCGGCGGGAACAGGCTCTGCGCCGCGGAGGGCGCTGCGGGCACGGCGAATTCCTGCCGTGGCCGCCGTCCCCCGTGCCCGCAGCGCCCTCCGCGGCGCAGGGATCTCGTCCACTACTGGTTCATATTCTCCAGAAATTCCGCGTTGTTCTTCGTGCCCTCGATCTTGTCGATGAGGAATTCCATGGCCTCGACGGGGTTGAGCTGGGACAGCAGCTTGCGCAGGACCCAGATTCGCTTGGTGACGTCCTTGCCGAGCAGCAGCTCTTCCTTGCGGGTGCCTGAACGATTGATGTCGATGGCCGGGAAGGTCCGCTTGTCGACCAGACGGCGGTCGAGGTGGACCTCCATGTTGCCGGTCGCCTTGAACTCCTCGAAGATCACTTCGTCCATGCGGCTTCCGGTGTCGATCAGGGCGGTGCCGAGGATCGTCAGGCTGCCGCCATCCTCGATGTTGCGCGCCGCGCCGAGGAACTTCTTCGGCTTGTGCAGCGCGTTCGAATCGACGCCGCCGGAGAGGATCTTGCCGCTTGGCGGTACGACGGTGTTGTAGGCGCGCGCCAGGCGGGTGATGCTGTCGAGCAGAATCACGACGTCGCGCCCGTGCTCGACCAGGCGCTTCGCCTTCTCGATCACCATCTCGGCGACCTGGACATGGCGCGTGGCCGGCTCGTCGAACGTCGAGCTGATGACTTCGCCCTCGACCGAGCGCTGCATGTCGGTCACTTCCTCTGGCCGCTCGTCGATGAGCAGCACGATGAGGACGACCTCCTTGTGGTTGCGGGTGATGCCGTGCGCGATGTTCTGCAGCATCACCGTCTTGCCGGTGCGTGGCGGGGCGACGATGAGGCCGCGTGTGCCCTTGCCGATCGGCGTGAAGAGGTCGATGAGGCGAGTCGTGTGCTCTTCGGGATCGTGCTCGAGGCGGAGCTGTTCGTTGGGGTAGAGCGGCGTCAGGTTGTCGAAGAGGATGATGTCGCGCGCCCGCTCCGGCTCCTCGTAGTTGATGGCCTCGACCTTGAGCAGCGCGAAGTAGCGCTCGCCCTCCTTGGGGGGGCGGATCTGGCCGGACACGACATCACCGGTGCGCAGGTTGAAGCGGCGGATCTGGCTGGGCGAGACGTAGATGTCGTCGGGACCGGGGAGGTAGTTGTAGTCGGGCGCCCGCAGGAAGCCGAAGCCGTCGGGCAGGATCTCCAGCACGCCCTCCCCGTACACCAGACCGCTCTGCTCGGTCTGCGCGCCGAGAATCGCGAAGATCAGCTCCTGCTTGCGCATCGCCGACGCGCCATCGACGTTGAAACCCTTGGCGATCTGCGCCAGCTCGCTGATCTTCTTCGATTTCAGCGACTTGAGATTGAGGCCATGGTCACCGTTGACCGCCTCCTCCTCCACGGCGTCGTCGGTCGGTTCGGCGGGCGGCGCCACGGCGACCTCGGCGGCGACGGCGCCGCCGTCGCCATCGCGACGGCGGCGCTCGACACGGCCTGCGACCGCCGCCGCAGACGGTGTCCGATTCCTCCCGACGCTCTCGTCGGCCATGTTGGATCCTCTCCGTGGGGCGTGTGGTGGTGGAATTGTCAGGCAGGGGAACGCCGGCGCGAGGGCCTGGAGGTTGATCCAGAGCGGCGCCGGGTCGTGGAATCGGGCGGGACGCTATGGGACGGCATCTGGGATGTCAAGCTTGTGCCGCGCAGGGCCGCCAGCGCCGCGGCGAAGTCCGTCGGCAGGGGGGCGGCGAGCCTCATCCGCTCCCCGCTCGTCGGGTGGCGGAAGTCGATCGCCTCGGCGTGCAGCGCCTGGCGTGGGATCAGATCGCTCTGGCCCGGGTGTCCGCGCGCGTACAGGAGGTCAGAGACCACCGGGTGGCCGATCGAGGCGAGGTGAACGCGAATCTGGTGGGTCCGGCCGGTTTCCGGATTCGCCCGCACCAGCGCGACGCGACCCGATTGCTCGAGCACCTCGTACCGGGTGGTTGCCACGCGGCCGCGCGCCCGCACCGCCATCTTCTTGCGCTCGACCGGATGACGACCGATCGGCCGGTCGATGACCCCGCGCGACGGTCGCGGCGCGCCCCAGACCAGGGCCAGGTAGTCCTTCTTGATCTCGCGGCGCCGGAACTGATCGCCAAGGTTGGCGAGTGCCGCGGACGTCCGTGCGATGAGGAGAATCCCCGAGGTGTCCTTGTCGAGGCGATGGACGATGCCGAGGCGATCCGGATCGAGATCCGTTGGCACCGCCTGCCAGCGATGCAGCAGGGCACTCACCAACGTGCCCTGCCAGTGTCCCGGCGCCGGGTGCACCACCAGACCGGGCGGTTTGTTGATCGCCAGCAGCGACGCATCCTCGAAGAGGACGTCGAGGTCGATTGGCGCCGCGACGGCGCGAATCTCGGGCAGCGGCAGTGGGTCGGCGACGATCTCGTCACCGGCGCGCAACGTGGTGCCGGGCTTCACCGCGCGATCACCGACGCGTACCCGGCCGGCCGCGATCAGACGTCGCACCTGCGATCGCGTCCCCAGCACCTGGCGCTCGGTGAGGAAGTGATCGAGGCGCGCACCTGCCTCCGCTGCGCCCACCGTCCACATGTGGCGCGGCTCATCAGTGGCCATTGCCGTGCGTCGCGAGCAGGTCGCGCGCCGCCGCCATGTCGGCACGGATCTGCGCCACCAGCGCTTCGATGCCTGCGAACTTCTGCTCGCCCCGCAACCGCGCCACGAACGACACCTCGAGACGCTCTCCGTACAGGTCGCCACTGAACTCGAAGAGATGGGTCTCGACCGAGCGCGCAACATTGCCGAAGGTCGGATTCAAGCCGATGTTCGCGACGCCATCGCGCCGGACGCCCCGGTGGACGGCGCGCACCGCGTACACGCCGTCCGGCGGCAGCACGAGATGCTGCACGCGCAAGTTGGCGGTCGGAATGCCAAGCCGGGCGCCGCGATGAAACCCGTGGATCACCGGACCCTCGACGGCGTGCGGCCGCCCGAGCGCACGCTCCACCGCCGGGAGGTCACCGCCGATGAGCCATTCGCGAATGTTCGCCGCCGTCAGCGGCAAGGCGCCGTTCAGCGCCAGCTCTACCCGCTCGACGTCCACGCCTGGCCCCGTCAGCTCGCCGCCGGTAACCAGCGCCGCCGCACCGAGACGCGCCGCCACGGCCGCGTCGTCAGCCGGGTCGTCCCGGCCGAGCAGCACCCCCCAGTCGACCCCCCACTCGCGCAGCAGTGCTACTCGTTGCCGCAGGGTGGTCAACGCCCGGCCGCGCTCGGGCGCATAGCGGAGGGCCACCACCGCTTCGGCGCGACGCGCGCGGGCCAGCGCGGCGAGGCGGCCGAGCACCCGCTGGTGGCCGCGGTGCACTCCATCGAAACGCCCGACGGCGACCACTCGCGGCCGAGTGACCGGCTCTGTGCGCGCCAGATGACGAACCAGCAGCATGGAGCGCAGGGCGCCGCGCGGGCGCGTCAGTCGGCGAGGGACTGGAGCTGCTGCCGCCCGATCTGCGCTTCCTCCGAGCTCGGGTGGTCGCTGATGAGTTTCTGCAGCACCAGCTTGGCGTCGATCTTGTCCCCCGAGGTCGAGAAGGCACTCGCCAGGGCCAGCAGCGCTCCGGGCACCTGGTCCCCCTGCGGAAACTTGAGCAGCACCTCGTTGAACTCGATGATCGAGCGATTGTAGTCGCCCTGCGCGTAGTACGCCTCGCCGATCCAGTACTGGGCGTTGTCGGCCAGCGGCGATTTCGGGTTGCCGCGCAGGAAATCCCGGAAACCGTTGATCGCCTGCTCGTGCTGGTTGTCGCGATAGAGCTGCAGCGCCCGCTGGTACGACAGCGGTGCGCTGCTCGCCGTCTGCGCGTCGCGACGCATCGCGATCTGCGCCGCGTCGCTGCCGGCAACGCGGGCGATCGGCGTCGCTGTCGGGCTGGCCTCCGCCCCGGCGCCCGGAGTCGACGTAGGCTCGGCGGTCCGCGACGCCTCGATGTCGGCGAGACGCCGCTCCAGCTCCTTGACCCGATCCTGTGCCGCGCGCGTCTTCGAATCCGACTGCGACGAGCGCATGGTGTCGACACGGCGCGAGAGCGCGTCGACCGACACCTGCAGATCCGCCAGCGACGCTCGCATCTCCTGCTGATCGCGGCGCACGCGCTCGAAGTCAGCGCGGGTGACGCAGCCGGCGACCGTCAGCGACGCGAGACAGGCAATCGCGGTCAGTTGCCGACGGGCACGAGATGGGCGCGCCGGTTCCGGCTCCAGCACGACTCGGTTTCCTCCTGGCACAGCGGCAACTCCTCGCCGTAACTGATCGTGGTCAGGCGGTCGCGGCCAATCCCGAGAGCGATGAGATAGCTCTTCGCCGCGGCGGCCCGTTTGGCTCCCAGCGCGAGATTGTACTCCACGGTGCCACGGTTGTCACAGTGCCCTTCGATCTCGACCCGCACCTCGGGGTGATCCTTGAGCCACTCGGCATCTTCCTGCAGGGTCTGCCGCGCCGATTCGTCGAGCTCGAACGAGTCGTAGTTGAAATGGATGTCGTGCAGGGGGCCGGAATCGCTGCCAGCGCCGCCGGCGCCGTACTTGCCCTGCTGCGCCAGCGCCAGGCTACCGCCCGGCGCGCCACCAGCACCGAGCGATTCCTCGCCGTAGCCTGCCTCACCTTCCTGCCCCTCGAGGCCCGCGCTGCCCTTCTTTTTGGACGAGCACCCAAGCGAGACGAGCATGGCCAACACCACCGCCAACCCAACGAACGACCTGTTCATCGCGTGTACCCTCATCCAGTGGAGCCGCGCGGATCGCGCTACTCCAACCAACCCGACCACGCTGGAGAGGTATCACCGCCCCCCCCCGTGGTCAATTCTGCTTGGTTCGCTCCAGACAGATCCGAGAGATAGATTTTTGCTGCGCCGCCGCGTTTGGAGCTGAAGACGAGATAGCGACCGTCGGGCGACCAACTCGGATCCTCGTTGCTGCCGACCGATGTCACCTGACGCGCGTCGGAGCCGTCGGTCTTGACGGTCATGATCTGAAAACGCCCATCGGCGCGCGTCGCATACGCGATGCGATCGCCCTTCGGCGCCCAACTCGGCGAGGTATTGTAGCGCCCCGCGCTGCTCACCCGACGCACGCCGCTGCCGTCGGCGTTCATCACGTAAATCTGCGGCGACCCCGATCGATCGGAACAGAAGACGAGCTGCGTGCCGTCGGGCGACCAATTGGCGGACACGTCGACGGCCCAGTGTTCGGTCAGTCGGCGCGCCAACGAACCGTCCGGATTGAGGATGGCGATCTCCGGGTTGCCATCGAACTCGAGCGTGACCGCAATCTGCCTGCCGTCCGGCGACCAGCGCCCACCGAGATTGAGGCCGCGCAGCGCCGACAACCGCGACCAGGCGCCGCGCCCGAGCCCGATCGCGTAGAGATCCGGGTTGCCGCTGCGGAACGAGGTCAGGATCAGCGACCGGTTGTCCGGCGCCCACGACGGCGACAGGTTGATCGTGTTCTCGCTGGTGATGCGGCGCACGTCCTCGCCATCGGCGCCCATGACGTACACATCCTTGAAGCGGCCGCTGCGGGTCGACAGGAAGGCGATCTGCGAATCAAACGGTCCGCGCTCGCCGGTGAAAGTCTGGATGACCTCGTCGGCGAAGCGATTGGCCATCCGTCGTTCGTCACCGACGACGCCGCGGAAGCGACGCCCCGCCAATTGACGCCGCTGACCGACGTCGAAGAGCCGCGCTTCGATCGTCAGATCGTTGCCCTGCCGCTCCGCGGTCCCCTTCACCAGCGCCAGGGCGCCGATCACCGACCAGTTCTCGAAGTTGATCGCCTCGGCGGTGACGCCGGCGGTCTGTGCGTTCTCGATGTACGCGTCGCGCGGCAGGACGCGGAACAGTCCCGAGAGCTCGAGGTCGCGTCCCAGCACCTCGGTGAAGCGATCACCGGCGCCGCCGGTGATCTGCTTGAGGGGGGCGACGGCAATCGGATAGCGGGTGACCCCGGGACCGACGATCGTCGAACGGACCTGGCCGACGGCCGGATGCGCCACCACCGCGGCGACGACTCCGGCCAGGACGAGTGGGCTGATGCGCATCACGACTCCAGATCGCTGGCCCGGAAGGTCAGCTCGACGGTGGCAAAGGCGTCCCGGTACTTCTCGGGAACCGGTTCGAGTGGATTTACGGCGCGTACGGCGCGCTCGGCCGAGGCATCATAGGAGGTGTCGCCGCTCGATTGAATGGTGTGGACGTTGCGGATCTGTCCGTCGGGCGCGACGTTGAATTGGATGATGACGGTGAGCGAGCGGTCGGCACCACTCCAGGCCCAGGCGTTCTTGATGCGCTCGCGCATCCGCCCTTCGTAGAGGACGTACTGCAGGTCGGTCGGGGTGCCGCCGACGCCGCTCCCGGGGCCGGCCGAGATGGGGCCGCCGGCGCTCGGCGCGCCGGAACCACCCTTCTCGAGCTGCTGCGCGCGCTTCTGCACCGCAGCGGCGATGCGATCGTCCACGGCCTTGCCCGTCGCTGCGCGTTGCCCCTCTTCCGCGGCGCGCTTCTGCACCGCGGCGCGAATCGCCTGATCGCGCCGCTGCGCCTCGTCCACCGGTTGCTTCGCCGCCGGCGTCGGCGCCACCGCGACGGCCTTGCTCGGCGCGGTCTTGGGCGGCACCTTCGCGACCGACTTGGCCGCCTCCGCCGGCTTCGCGGCGTCCTTCTCCGGCGCCGGCTTCTGCGCCGCCGGCGCCGGCGGCTTCTCCGCCGGCTTCGCCTTCGCCGGGGCAGCGGACGGTGGAGCCGGCGCTGCCGGCTTGTTCTCCGCGACCGCCTTCGGCTTCGGCGCTTCGGCAGCAGGCTTCCCCTTCAGCGCTTCGGCAGGCTTTGCGGGCTGCGGCGGCTTCACCTCGGATTTCGGCTTCGGTTCGGGCGCCTTCGGCTCCGGCTTTGCGTCCGCCGGCTTCGCGTCGACCGGCTTTGGCGGTGGCTTGGGCGGCTCGGCGGCGACCGGCGGCTGTGGTTGCGGTTGCGGCGCCTCCACCGGCTTCGCCGGCTCGATCGCCTCCGGCGCCTCGGCGAGCGGCGGAGGCGGGACGACCGGTTCCGCGGCGGGTGGCGGAGCCACGGCCTGCGGCGGCGGCACCGCCGCGGGCGCGGGCTCGGCAGCCTGAGGCTCGAGCTTGGCGGCGACGGGCTTCTTCGGTCCGCCACCGGGGAGCAAATTGGTGCCGCCGATCACATCCGGCGCGACGAGATCGACGGTGTACGATTGCACGCGCGGTGGGGCGCTGAGGAAGCGGCCCGGCATGGCGACCAGCAGGCCGATGGCGCCGACGTGGACCAGCGCCGAGATGACGATGGTGCCGATGAGGCCGCGCTCGACACCGCGCGGCGCGAGCTCCGGCGCCGCCGAGTGCATCAGGACTGCGGTGCCTCCGTAATCATGCCGAGTCGCTGGACGCCGGCCTCGCGCAGCGAGCCGATGACCCGCATCACCTCTCCATAGGGCACCGCGGCGTCGGCACGAACGAACACGCTGCGATCGGGCGCCTCGCGCAGGACGCCCTGCATCCTGCTCAACAGGTCGGGGGCGCTCATCGCCGTGTCATTGAGGTAGATCTCGCCAGCGCGCGTGACGGTCACGACCAGTTGCACCTCGTCGCCGCTGACCGGCCCGGCCTTCACCTTCGGCAGGTTCACGTCGACGCCCTGGTGCAGGATCGGTGCGGTCACCATGAAGATGACGAGCAGCACCAGCATGACGTCGACGAGCGGCGTCACGTTGATCTGCGACAACGCTTCGTTGTTGCGCTCGCTGGTGAACGCCATTGGGTCTCAGTTGAGAAAGTGCCGTTCGGCGATGTTGAGGAACTCGAAGCCGAAATTGTCCATCTCAGCCGACAGGACGCGAATCTGTCGTGAGAAGGAGTTGTACGCGACGACGGCCGGGATGGCAGCGAACAGGCCGGTCGCGGTGGCGATCAGCGCCTCGGCGATGCCCGGCGCCACCGCCTGGATGGTCGACGACTGGGTGGCGCTCAGGCCGAGGAAGGCGTGCATGATGCCCCACACGGTGCCGAAGAGCCCGATGAACGGCGTCGCACTCGCCGTCGTGGCGAGGAACGTCAGCGCACGCTCGAGCGACGTCAACTGCTGCGTGGCGGCGCGCCGCATGGCACGCTCGACGTTGGCGACGCCGCCCAGATCGGTGCTGAGCTGCGCCTCTTCCGCCTGCCGTTTGGCGCGGGTCAGGCGGACCAACTCCTGGTAGCCGGCGCGGAACACCTGCGCCACCGGACTGTCGGCCATCTCCTGGCTCGCGGCATGAACGGTGGTGAGATTCTTCGTCTCCCAGAAGGTCTCGATGAAGCGATCGGAAGCGCGCCGCGCGGTGCGGATCTGGCGTGCTTTGTAGAGGATCACCCCCCAACTGGCGATCGAAAAGAAGACCAAGAGGTAGAGCACGGCCTGCACGACGGGTCCGGAACCCGTCACCATCGTCAGCAGGTCGTCATTGCTCGGACCCGCGCCGACTGTCAGCGCCGCCAGAAGGGACGGCACCATTGCCGCTGCCATCAGCTACCTCACCACCACCCCTGCGAATCGAACGCTATTATGGGCCACCCACGCGAGTCAACGAAGCTGCGCCCTAGTTTCTTGACTTCGCAACGCTAAACTGGGAACGACTCGGTTTTTCCCTCTTCCAGCAGGAGAGCTCTGACGATGGCAACCAAGGTCGGTATCAACGGTTTTGGCCGGATCGGTCGCAACATCCTGCGCGCCGCGCTCAAGCACGGCAGCTCTCTCGAGTTCGTCGCGGTCAACGACCTCACCGACCCCAAGACCCTGGCACATCTGCTCAAGTACGACTCCGTCCACGGCACCCTGTCCTGCGCGGTCGAGCCGAGCGACAAGGCGCTCCTCGTAGACGGCAAGCCGATCCGCGTATTCAGCGAACGGGACCCGGCCAAATTGCCCTGGAAGGATCTCGGGGTCGACGTCGTGCTCGAGTGCACGGGCCTGTTCACCGACCGCGACAAGGCGGCGGCCCACCTGGCCGCCGGCGCCAAGAAGGTCATCATCTCCGCTCCGGCGAAGGGCGCCGACCTGACGATCTGCTTCGGGGTCAACCACCTCGCCTACGAGGCGGCGAAGCATCACGTGGTCTCGAACGCCTCGTGCACGACCAATTGCCTGGCGCCGGTCGCCAAGGTCCTGCACGAGCAGTTCGGCATCACGCGCGGCCTCATGACGACGGTGCACGCCTACACCAACGACCAGCAGATCCTCGACCTGCCGCACAAGGACCTCCGGCGCGCCCGGGCCGCGGCGATGTCGATGATTCCAACCACCACCGGCGCGGCCCGCGCGGTCGGCGAGGTGCTGCCCGACCTGAAGGGCAAGTTGGACGGCATGGCGATCCGGGTGCCGACGCCGAACGTCTCGGTGGTCGACCTGACAGCGGAGCTCAAGGGCGCGGCCACCGAGCAGCAGATCAACGACGCCATGCGCGCGGCGGCCGCCGGCCCGCTCAAGAACATCCTCGCCTGCGCCGAGCAGGAACTGGTGTCGATCGATTTCAACGGCTCGTCGGCCTCGTCGACCGTCGATCTGCCGCTCACCAAGGTGATGGCCGGCAATTTCTGCAAGGTCCTGTCCTGGTATGACAACGAGTGGGGATTCTCGAACCGGATGGTCGACGTCGCCACGCTGATCGGAGCCAAGCTCTGAACCGAGAGCGGGGCCGATGCGACTGCTCAACGATCTCGACCTGAACGGCAAGCGGGTCTTCATCCGCGTCGACTTCAACGTGCCGCTGAAGAACGGCGCGGTCAGCGATGCGACGCGAATCGAGGCGGCGCTGCCGACGATACGCTATGCGCTGAAGCAGGGGGCCCGGGTGATCCTCGCCTCCCACCTCGGCCGGCCGAAGGGCAAAGTCGATCCCGCTTTCAGCCTCGAACCTGTGCGCAAGGTGCTGGCCACGATTCTCAACCAGCCGGTACCGCTGGCGCCCGATTGCGTCGGTCCCGAGGCGGAGGCGATGGCGACGGCGCTCGCGCCGGGCGAGGTGCTGTTGCTCGAGAACCTGCGCTTCCACGCCGAAGAGGAAAAGAACGACGAGGCTTTCGCGCGCGCGCTCGCGCGGCTGGCCGATGTCTACGTCAACGACGCCTTCGGCACCGCGCACCGGGCGCACGCTTCGACCGCCGGCATGGTGCCCTTCGTCGCGGAGCGCGCCGCGGGCTTTCTCCTGCAGCGCGAATGCGAATACCTCGGCAAGGTCCTGCAGTCGCCGGCGCGGCCGCTGGTCGCCATCCTCGGCGGCGCGAAGGTCTCGGACAAGATCAAGGTCATTCGCTCGCTGCTGTCGCGGGTCGACTCGCTGCTGATCGGCGGCGCGATGGCCTACACGTTCCTGCGCGCCCAGGGCGTGGCGACCGGCAGGTCGCTGGTCGAGGAGGACCAGATCCCGCTCGCCAGCAGCCTGCTGGAGGACGCGGCGAAGCGCGGCGTGATGATGCTGTTGCCGGTGGACCATGTCGTCACGCCGGATGCGAAGCGCCCCGACGCCGCCGTGACCGTGCGCGAGATCGCAGCGGATCAGGTCGCCCTCGACATCGGTCCGGAGACGGTCGAGCGCTTCCGGGCTGCCCTGGCGCAAGCGCGCACCATCTTCTGGAACGGCCCGCTGGGGATGTTCGAGGTACCGCCGTTCGATCGCGGCACCGTGGCGATCGCCGCCGCGGTCGCCGACTCCGAGGCGACCAGTATCATCGGCGGTGGCGATTCCGTCGCGGCGGTAATCCGCTCCGGGCGCGCCGATGATATCTCCCACATCTCCACCGGTGGCGGCGCGTCGCTCGAGTTCGTCGAAGGCGATCCCCTGCCCGGCCTGGCCGCGCTGGCAGCGAGCTGATGACCGCTCGGACGCCGCTCCTGGCAGGCAACTGGAAGCTGCACTGCCGGATCGACGAAGCCTTGTCGTTGATCGATGCCCTGCTGCCGTTGATCGACACGGCGGCAGATCGCGACGTACTGGTCGCCCCACCCTTCACCGCCATCGCGGCGGTCGCCGCGCGCCTGCGGGGCACGCGCGTCCACGTGGCCGGCCAGGATCTCTACTGGGAGGACCAGGGCGCCTATACCGGGGAGGTGTCCGGACCGATGCTGGCGAGCGCCGGCTGCAGCCACGTCATCGTCGGGCACTCCGAGCGGCGTCAGTTCTTCGGCGACTCGGACCAATGGGTCGGGCGCAAGACGGCAGCGGCGCTGCGCGCTGATCTGACGCCGATCATCTGTGTCGGCGAGACGTTGGCCGAGCGCGAATCCGGCACCACGCTGGCGGTGGTCGGGCGCCAGGTGAGCGCGGCGGTCAGCGATCTCGACCCGGCGGCACTACGACGCGTCGTCATCGCCTACGAACCCGTGTGGGCCATCGGCACGGGCAAGGTGGCGACTCCGGAGCAGGCGCAGGAGGTCCATCGCGCCCTCCGCGAGATGCTTGCGGCCCAAGGGGGACCCGAGATTGCCGCTGCGGTGAGAATCCTTTATGGAGGCAGCGTGAAACCGGACAACATCGATGCGCTGATGGCGCAGCCAGACCTCGACGGCGCCCTTGTGGGCGGTGCCAGTCTGCAGGCCGCCGACTTCGCGCGCATCGTCCGCTTCAACGCCTGACCCCGCCACGAAAGGTTCCAATGTTCACCGTCATTACGATCATCCACATTCTCGCCTGCATCTTCCTGGTGCTGGTCGTCCTGCTCCAGACCGGCAAGGGTGCCGACATGGGCGCCGTCTTCGGCGGCTCCAGCTCGACGGTCTTCGGCAGCTCCGGCGCCGGCAACCTGCTCACCAAGCTGACCGCCGGGACGGCTATCGTCTTCATGCTGACCTCGCTCGGCCTGACCTACTTCTCGGCCCGCCGCAACAGTGCCACGGTTTTCGATGCCGCTCCGGCAGCTCCGGCCTCGGCGCCGGCGCCGGATGCCGCGCCGCCGGTCGCCCCGGCGCCAGATGCACCGGCCGCCGACCAGGCACCTGCGGTGCCGGCCGGGAATCCGTAATCCCTCCCTGCCACGCGAGGATGGCGGAATTGGCAGACGCGCTAGGTTGAGGGCCTAGTGGGGTAAAACCCGTGGGGGTTCAAATCCCCCTCCTCGCACTCCAAAGGCTGCGCTGGGAGACCGGCGCGGCCTTTCTACCTCCCATCCTGCTTCGCATCTCGGTCTCGTCACCGGGCGCGCCCTCTCGCAGCTCGGAGCCTACGCAGGGACCAAGTGCAGGATCCCCCGCTCGGTCCGGCGCGCGGATCCGCCCTTTGAGCTCACTCGGCACACGCTGACCGTGCCAGGTCCCAACGCCCACGAGCACGGGGAGGCGGTGAAGGCTCCTCCTCGCGATCCGGGCTCGGAGGCCGCTCAGTGTGGCCACGGACAAGGCCCCAGGCGCGGCTACGATCGCCCTGACGGCCGGTATGGTCGCCTCCAACTAGCCCGGTGCGATGCCGACACTCGAGGCGCCACCCCGTTGTCCGGAGGCACGGCCGCTCGACCCAGCCCAAAAAGAAAGGGCGGGAGCTTTCGCCCCCGCCCTTCCGTACGGAGCTGATCGATTTCGGTTACGGCAGGACGATGAAGTCGGGGTTGGCGCGATCGCCCTGGAAGTGGACGTTGAAGTCCGCCAGCCCGCTGCTTTCGTGGACCTCGTGCGCCACCGCCAGCAGGCCGCTGCCGATCGGGTTGATGCGCGTCTGGCCGGTCAGCGTCCCCGACACGCCAGCGCTGAAGATCGAACGCTCGTTCTGCGTCGTGTCGATGTTCGAGATCAGCGAGAACTGCTTGCACTGCATCGGCCGGCTGGTGGAGAAGCGCTGCTCGAACTCGTTGTAGACCAGGTACTGGACCACGGCCGCGCCCGGCTTCTGGCGCAGGTAGTCCTCGCTGCACGGCACCAGTTCGAGCACCGTCCCGATCTGCGAGCCGTCGTTGCTCACCGGGTCCTCGGCGCCATCGAAGAAGTGGTTGAGGATGAGGAAGTTCGGGCAGCCGTTGTACTCCGCATCCGGCCCACCGAGCACCAACACGTTGTCGTCGTTGACCGCACCTTCGATCGCCTGGATGCCGATCGCATTGTGCTTGGCCACCGTGAGATCGAGGCCGTCATTCACTTGCAGCGTCGCCTCGCCCTTGATGACGTTGCGGTCGATGGGCACGCCGTCCTGATCGACGACGATGCAGCGCAGGCTGCCGAGGAACGGCGATTCCGGCACCGGCGGGATCCGGCTGCCGGCGTTGCTGCTGCCGCCGATGCCGAAGTTGGTCACCCCGTCGATGGCGAACTTCCCGAATGCCTTGGGCGGGAAGGTGGAGAACCCAGCCACCCCCGACGAAGCCAGCCAGCCCATCGGCTGGCGCGGCGTCAGTCGGATGCGGAAGTCCGTCTCGTTCCACCCCGGCAGGCAGACGCCGCAGCCGGCGCCCGGGATGCAGCACTCCTGCGCCGCCTCGCACACCTGTCCGGTGTTGGTGCAGTGCGCGTTCGCGTTCTCGTAGAAGCAGTGCACGTTGACCGGATCGGTCGACGTGTTGCTCAGTTGCACGATCGTGTCGATCGCCCCGCCGACGAAGCTCGAATCGGCGTAGATGATGCTCGGCCACTCGAGGATCGCCGCCGCGCGATCGGACGTCACATCCGCTCTCGCGGTTCCCACCCCACCGATCGCAAGAGCCGCGGCGAGTCCCACCGTCCAGCTCGCCCAACGCACCTGTCGCATGATTGTCGTCTCCTTTCCCCTTTGGCGCACGCTTGTACCGGCCTCGGATCAGCGAACCTGGTCCGGCGGGATCGTGATCAGGTCGTGCTGCGGCCGCTCGCCTTCGACGTGCAGGTTCACGTCCGCCGTCGCGATGTAGCCGTCGTCGTCGTCGCTCGAATACGCCTCGGTCTGCACCATCATGAAGCCCGAGTTGGTCTGCGCCGACGGCCGCAGCCGCGTCTGCGCGAACGACGTGCCCAGCGCCGCGTAGCTGAAGGTGACCGGGTTGACCTCGTCCAAGCTCAGCTCGTCCCAGCAGGTCACCTGCGTCGACGACGAGAAGGCCGTCTCGAACTCGTTCCAGGTGTTGATCGCGATCGTCACCGTCTGCGGCGCCTGGGTCTCGAAGTTCTGCGTGCACGGCACGATCGTCCACGCCGTCTCGACCGACCCGTTGGCCACCGTCGGGTTCGGCGCCCCCTGCGCGAAGTGGTTGGCGATCCAGAACTGCGGGCAGGCGTCGTACTCGGCGCCGTTCGGGCACTCCTCGCTCGGCTCCCCGCCGAGACAGAGGACGTTGTCGCCGTCGTTGTTCTCGTTACCGATGACGCCGATCGCGTTGTACTTCGCGACGTCCTGCACGTCCCCGTTGCAGTCGGAGTCGCTGTAGCAGGGCGTATCGAGGGTCTCGAGCACGCAGCGGCCGTCATTCGGGTCGAGCGGGCTGCCGGGATTGCACACGTTGAAGGTCGTGGTCGTCGCCTCGCCCTTCAGATGGTTGCCGGACAGCGGCGCCCCCGACGGATCGACCTCGATGCACTTCAACTCGCCGGTGAAGTACTCCACCACCGGTGGCACCCGGCCGGGATCGATGCCGGCGTCGTTGCAGCCGTAGAAGCCGCCGCTCGGCAGGCCGCCACTCTGCCCGACCGGCAGCGCCGTGTTGCTGCACGGCGGATCGGCCGCATTGACCAGACGGCCCTGCGACACCACCCAGTGCGTCGGCTGCTGCTTGGTCAGCCAGATGTCGAAATCCGTCTCGATCCACAGCGGCGGATTGAACACGCTGCGCGGCTCGTTCGGACGGGTGAGCGCGCCATTCACATAGAAGCAATGCGCGTGCACCATCGAATTCGAGGTGTTGGTGATCTGGATGACCGTGTCACGCGTGCCATCGGCGATCACCTTCGGAAAGACCAGGATCGACGCGCTCTTCTCGGTGGTCACCTGGGCTTGCGCACCCCCGACCACCAGTCCCACCAGAGCCGCGGCCATGAGCCCGACTCGTCCTCGCTGCCTACGCATTAGCCTCCTCCTTTCGGTCACGGCCCATTCGCCGCGCCACCATGCCGTACCGCGTTGCCCCGTGGGTGGCTACGGCAAATAGATGAAATCACTCTGGGGGCGACGCCCCTGGAAGTGCAGATTCTTGCCCGTCCCGCTCAGGGTCCGCTGCGCATCGACCAGGTCGCAGGTCGGGAACTGATACTTTGGCCCCTGGCAGCGGAACTCCTCGGCGATGCCGAGGAGCGTGTTGCCGCCGCGCCCGACGTTGTCGTCGTTGACCACGCCGCGGATGCGCGACTGGCCGGTCAAGGTGCCGGCGACACCCGCGCTGAAGATCGAACGCGTGTTGTCGCTGGTCTCCATGTTGGAGAGCTGGATCTCCTTGAAGCAGTCGACCGTGCGGCTGGTCGAGAAGCGCTGCTCGAACTCGTTGAAGACCAGGAACTGCGCCACCGTCCGCGACAGGTCCAAGCGGCGCTCCTCGAAATCCTCCGTGCAGGGGATCAGCGTCAGATCAGTCGCCAAACGGACCTGATAGTCGGCCGCCACGCAGTCGGCGTCCGACGAGCAGCGGTTCCCGGTGAGGGTGCAGGTGTTGTTGCCGAGGTTGCAGGTGTTCTGGCAGTCCGCGTCCGTCGCGCAGGCGGTGTCGGTAACGCTGCAGGTGGCCCCCAGGCAGGTGTTCTTGGTGCACTCGGCGTCGGTGTCGCACGGAGTGCGGCTCAGGCTGCAGACCGAATCCACGCACACATTCTGCAACACCGGATCGACCGCGCCGTCGAAGAAGTGGTCGAGGATGAGGATGTTGGGGCAGCCCTCGTATTCGGCAGCGCTGGCATCGCCGCCGAGAACCAAGGTGCGATTGCGGTTGCCGGTGCCCGGTATGGCGGGAATGCCCACCGCGTTGTAGCCGAGGAGTTGCATGCGCGACTGCGGCCCCATCGAACGGCCGATCAACGCCGTGCCGATGAGGTCATTGCGCGCCACCGGCTGCCCGTTCTCGTCGACCGCGATGCACTTGAGCTCGCCGATGAAGGGATCGTCCGGCGACAGCGGGATCGCGCCTTCGTTGGTCTGCCCACCCGGCCCGACGCGGCCGAGCGGACTGCCGTCAAGCGGCAGGCACGGCTGGATGACGCAGCGATTGCCGGCGCCGCACTGGGTGTCGCGTTGACACTTCGTCGCCGGGCTGTTCGAGCAGAAGCCGTCGAGGAACGGGCAGTTGGTGCTCTGTCCCTTGGACACCGCCCAGCCGGTCGGCTGTTCGCGCGTCAGACGGAAGGTGAAGTCGTTCGGCTGCCAGTTGTCGATGCAGCTTCCGATGAAGATCTGGCCGCCGATGTTCGCCTGGCAGGAGAGCTGGTTCGGGAAGCAACTGCCGCCCGGAATGGAGCAGATCGGGGTCGCGTTGACGTAGAAGCAGTAGACGTTGATCGGCGTGTCGGAGACGTTGCTCATGCGGATCAGCGTGTCGAGACCGTTGGCCGTGTCGACGAGCAGCTTGGGGAAAACCAGGATGGCCGCCGGATGGTCGGAGCCGATATCCGCCCGGGCCCGCCCCCCGGCCGCCAAGCCGAGGCCGAGCGCGAGCGCCATCGTCAGCACCAATCGCACGCCCATCTTCGCGCCCCGCCCCATCATCCTCACGGGCCCTCCGGAATGAAGATCAGGTCGGTCTTGTCGCGCGTGCCCTGTTCGTGGAGGTTGAACGCCACCCGCGCCGTGAGCCCGTCGATCGGCACGATCGTGTGATACTCTTCACTGATGCCGACGAAGCCCGAGTTGGCAGCGTCCGACGGCCGCATCTGCGTCTCCACGAACCGCGTCTGCGAGACCAGCACGCCGAAGATGTTGCTGATGTCGCTCAGCAGAAAGCTGCGCCAGCAATCGACCGTCGTGCTGGCGGAGAAGCGCTGCTCGTACTCGTTGACGCCGATGAACTGGACGACGATGCGCGTCGCTTCCTGCCGCTCGTAGTCGGCGCGACATGGAACCAACGTCACCTGGGTCTGCACGCTCGACAGATCGGCAAAGATCGGGTTGTCAGCCCCGCCGGCGAATTGGCTCAGGATCGCCTTCTGGCCGCACCCCTCGTACTCCGCACCGCTCGGGCAGTCGTCGCTGACGCCGCCGCCGAGGCAGAGGACGTTGTCGCCGTTGTTACTGAAGGGCTCGCCGAGCAGCCCGACCGCGTTGTACTTGGTCGCCTGGCCGTCGTTGTAGACGATGGTCCCCTCGCCCTTCAGGTGATTGCCGCTGATCGGCGCGCCGGACTGGTCGACCTCGATGCAGCGCAACTCGCCCTGGAAGGGGAAGCTCGCGACCGGCGGGACGCGCCCCGGATCGAGACCCGCGCCGTCGCAGTCGTACTTGCCGGTGGTGCGGTCGCACGGCTCGTCGGACGGGTTGGTGAAGCGACCGACACCGGCCGCCCAGTGCGTCGGCTGCTGCTTGGTCAACCAGATGTTGAAGTCGACCTCCTGCCACTGCGGCTGGCAGACGCCCGAGCAGGTGCCGGCCAGACAGTCGCCACTGCCCAGGCAGATCGGCGTCGCGTCGACGTAGAAGCAATGCGCGTGCACCATGGAATTCGAGGTGTTGCTGATCTGAATGATGGTGTCGCGGCTGCTGTCGTAGACGATCTTGGGGAAGATGAGAATCGAGCTCGAGCGCTCGGTGGTCGACTCGGCCGACGCGGGACGAGCGACGGCGGCGACGAGCATCAGGGCGCTCACCGCCCACCATGCGATCGATGCCATGCGCGTCATACGCATTCCCTGCGCGCCATCAGCGCATCGCCGGGCTGTCGTCGAGAACACCGCCTCCCCCATCACGTCTGTCGGCAATCGGCCGAACCAGCTGCTCCGCAGGATGCCCCCGTATAGAGAGTTGCCCCAAAAGTGTCAAGGAAAAAGCCCGCGGCGACAGCGTCTTTGTCCAGGTTTGGCAAGCGCGATGGGCTCGGACTCATACCGGTGTGAACCAGTTGCGGTATCGGGGCTCTTCGCCGCGCACGATTTTGGCGTATGCGGCTTGCAGTTGCCGAGTCACCGGACCGGGGGTGCCGTCGCCGATGCGGCGATCGTCGAGCTCGCGGATGGGCGTGATCTCAGCCGCCGTGCCGGTGAGAAAGGCCTCGTCGGCGATGTAGACCTCGTCGCGGCTGAATCGGTCTTCGCGGCACACGATGCCCTGCTCCTCGAGCTGGGTCATGACCGTGTCGCGGGTGATGCCAGGCAGAACCGAGGTCAGCGGCGAGGTCTTCACCCGCCCGCCCTTGACGATGAAGATGTTCTCGCCGCTGCACTCGGCGACGAAGCCGTCGGTGTCGAGCATCAGCGCCTCGTCGTAGCCCGACCGCCGCACCTCGACGCTGGCCAGGATGGAGTTCACGTAGTGCCCCACCACCTTGGCCTTGCTCATCAGCGAGTTGACCGGAAATCGCTGAAATGACGACGTTTTCACCCGAATGCCGTCGCGCACGCCGGCGTCGCCGAGGTACGAACCCCACGGCCAGACGACGATCGCCACCCGCACCGGGTTGTTCACCGCTGCCAGACCCATCTCGCCATCGCCGAGGAACACCAGCGGGCGGATGTAGCAGGACTGCATCCGATTGCGGCGCACGGTTTCGATGCAGGCGTCGTTGATCTGCTGGCGGGTGAACGGGATCTCGATGCCGATGATGTGGGCGGAGGCGAACAGCCGCTCCGTGTGCTCGGTCAGGCGAAAGATGCCCGACCCGCCGGCGCCGCCGTAGCAGCGGATGCCCTCGAAGACACCGAGGCCGTAGTGCAGCGTGTGCGTCAACACGTGCACCGTCGCGGCCTCCCAGGGGACGAACCTTCCGTCCAGCCAGATGTGCTCCGTGCGCTCCATCGCGGCGAAGCGGCAGAGCTAACGAAGCGCTGCCGGCAAGTCAACGCGAAGGGCCGAGATGACCGCCCCTCCATGCCCTTGAAATGGGCCGCGGGCCCAGACCGGAGGACGGGCCAGCCGACGCTTCGAAGCCGAGATGCTGAGCGGAAGGTGCGCAGAGGCTCCTGCCGGCCTCCGCGTCTGGCGCCTGTCAGCGACTCAGCCCCGAGGAAGCCGTCGACTCCGCCGAGCGCATGGCGCTGCTGGCGAGCCACTGCGCCGCGTCGCGAACGGCGCGATCCGCCAAGGCGGCGCGGCGGTCCCGCCCGCGGCCGGCGATCCCCTCGGCGGGGAAGAGGCCGTAGTTGGCGTTCATCGGCTGGAAATCGCGCCGGGCGCGGTCGGTGACGTACGCAAGCAGCGAGCCGAGCGCGGTGGTCGGCGGCGGCAGCAGCAGCGGCCGCTCGTCCATGAGCCGCACGGCATTCAGCCCGGCGAGGATACCGCTGGCCGCCGATTCGACGTAGCCCTCGACGCCGATCAGTTGTCCGGCGAGGAAGGCGTCCGACCGGCGCCGCAGTTGCAGGGTGGGCTCCAGGGCGCGCGGCGAGTCGATGAAGGTGTTGCGGTGCAGGCTGCCGAGGCGCACGAACTCCGCCCGCGCCAGGCCCGGGATCATGCGCAGCACGCGGCGCTGCTCGGGATAGGTCATCTTGGTCTGGAAGCCGACCAGGTTGTAGAGCGTCGCCGCCGCGTTGTCCTGACGCGCCTGCGCCACCGCGAACGGGCGGCGGCCGGTGCGCGGATCGGTGAGTCCGACCGGACGCATCGGACCGAAGGCGAGCGTGTCGCGGCCGCGCCGCGCCATCTCCTCGATCGGCATGCAGCCCTCGAAATAGACGCAGCGCTCGAAGTCGCGGGTCGGAACCTTCTCCGCCGCCAGCACCGCATCGATGAAGGCGTAGTACTCGTCGCGCGTGAACGGGAAGTTGAGATAGTCGTCGCCGCCCTTGCCGTAGCGCGACTGCGAGAACGCGACCTCACGATCGATCGAGTGCGCGGCGACGATCGGCGCAATGGCGTCGTAGAAGTACAGGTGGCGGGTCCCGAGCAGCGCCTGCAATGCCGCCGAGAGCGCCGGCGAGGTGAGCGGTCCGGTGGCGATGATCACGACGCCCCCGGGGATCTCGCTGACCTCCTCGCGCCGCATCGTGATGCGGGGATGCGATGCGATCGCCGCCGTCATCGCCGCCGCGAAGCCGCCGCGATCGACCGCCAGCGCCGAGCCCGCGGGCACTGCGTGCGCGTCGGCGCACTGCATGACCAGCGAGCCGAGCTGGCGCATCTCCTCCTTGAGCAGGCCGACCGCCGTGTCGCGCGAGTTGTTGCGGAAGGAGTTCGAGCAGACGAGCTCGGCGAGCGCGTCGGTCTCGTGCGCCTCGGTGCGGCGCAGCGGTCGCATCTCGAAGAGCTCGACCTCGCAGCCGGCATGCGCGGCGGCCCAGGCGGCTTCGCAGCCCGCGAGCCCGCCGCCAACCACGGTGAGCCGGCGGCTCACTCCTCCTCCGGCTCGGCGATCTGCTCCTTGTAGTCGCAGCCCTCGCTCAGGCAGCGGCGCACCGTGCCGGCGCGCTTGGTCGTCTTCTCGACCACGAACGGCGCCTCGCACAGCGGACACGGCTCCGGCACCGGCCGATCCCAGGTGGCGAAGCGGCAGTGCGGATAGCGCCCGCAGGAGAAGAAGATCTTCCCCGCCCGCGAGCGCTTCTCCATGATCTCGCCTTCCTTGCAGTCCGGACAGGTGATGCCCGTCGGCACCGGCCGCACCATCTGGCGCGTCGTCTTGCATTCGGGGTAGCCGCTGCAGCCGAGGAACTTCCCGAAACGCCCGAAGCGGATCTGCATCGGCCGGCCGCACTGCTCGCAGACCTCGTTGGTCGTCTCCTCCTGCGCGACCTTGATCACCCCGTCGGCGTCGCGTTCGAAGTTCGCCGTGCTCTTGCACTCCGGGTAGCTCGAGCAGGCGAGGAACTCGCCGCCGCGGCCCCATTTCACCACCATCGGCGCGGCGCACTTCGGGCACGTGATGTCGGTCGGCTGGCCACTGCGCTTGACGTCGCGCATGTTCTGCGCCGCCTGCGCGAGGTCGCGCGCGAACGGCTCGTAGAAGCGGCGCATCGCCTCGACCCAGTTCTGCTTGCCCTCCTCGATGTCGTCGAGGACGGTCTCCATGCCAGCGGTGAACTCGACGTTGAGGATGTCCGGAAACGCCTGCACCAGCAGGTCGGTGACCAGGAAGCCGAGCTCGGTCGGTCGCAGGCGGCGCTGCTTGTCCTCCTGCACGTACTCCTTGGCGAGAATGGTCGAGATGATCGCCGCGTAGGTGGACGGCCGGCCGATCCCCTTCTCCTCGAGCTCCTTGATCAGGGTCGCCTGGCTGAAGCGCGGCGGCGGCTGGGTGAAGTGCTGCTCCGGCAGCAGGTCGCGCAGCGTCAGCGACTGCCCCTCGCTGAGCACCGGCAGCGCGTGCTCGTCGTCGTCGTCGCCTTCGGCCGGCTCCTCGTCGCGCCCTTCGGTGTACACGCGAATGAAGCCGTCGAACTTCATGACCTGGCCGGTGGCGCGGAAGGTGGTGTCGGCGGCGCGGATGTCGACCGTCGTCTGGTCGAACACCGCCGGCATCATCTGACTGGCGACGAAGCGGTTCCAGATCAGGGTGTACAGCGCCAGCTCCTCCTTGGAGAGGAACGCCGCCACCGCGTCCGGCGGCCGCTCCATCGAGGTCGGGCGAATCGCCTCGTGCGCGTCCTGCGCGCCCTTCTTGGTCTTGTAGAAGACCGCCTGCTCGGGCAGGTACGGCTTGCCGTAGCGTTCGCCGATCAGGTTGCGCACCTCGGCCAGCGCGTCGTCGGCGATGCGCACCGAATCGGTGCGCATGTAGGTGATCAAGCCGACCGGCCCGGCGTCACCGAGCTCGACGCCTTCGTAGAGACGCTGGGCAATGCGCATCGTCCGGTTCGGCGCGTAACCGAGCTTGCGCGACGCTTCCTGCTGCAGCCGCGAGGTGATGAACGGCGGCGTCGGGAAGCGGCGCCGCTCCTTGCGCTCGACTTTGGTGACCGTCCACGTCGCCTCGCGCAGGCGGGCGACCAGATCCGTCGCTGCCGCCTCGTTCTCGACCCGGAACTTCTCCGGATCGAGCCGGTTGTCGCCGATGCGGATGAGACGCGCCGGGAACACCGGCGGCGCGCCCGCTTCGAGCTGGGCGGTGATCGACCAGTACTCGACCTTCTGGAAGGCCTGGATCTCGCGCTCGCGCTCGCACACCACGCGCACGGCGACCGACTGGACGCGCCCCGCCGAGAGGCCGCGCCGCACCTTGTTCCAGAGCAGCGGGCTGATCTGGTAGCCGACCAGGCGATCGAGGATGCGCCGCGTCTGCTGCGCCTCGAAGAGGTTCTGGTCGAGATCCTTGGGGTGCTTGAGGGCCTCCTGCACCGCCTTCTTGGTGATTTCGTTGAACAACACCCGGCGCACCTTGGTCTTCTTGCCGTCGAGGCGGTGCGCGATGTGCCAGGCGATCGCCTCGCCCTCGCGATCCGGGTCGGGCGCCAGAAACACCGTCTCCTTGCCCTTCGCCGCCTGCCGCAGCTCGGTGATGATCTTCGACTTGCCGTGGATGACCGTGTACTCGGGGGCGAAGTCGCGCTCGATGTCGACCCCGAGCTTGCTCTTCGGCAGGTCGACGAGGTGGCCGACCGACGCTTTCACCTGGTAATCGCGCCCCAGGTACTTGGTGAGCGTCCGCGCCTTGGCCGGCGACTCGACGATGACGAGGTGCTTGGCCATGTCGCCTCAGTGCGCCGTCGGCGCGCCGCCGCGCGCGAACTGCTGGCCGGGGAGCTGGCGCACCAAACCGCGCAGCTCCAACAGCAGGAGGCTCTCGAGCAACGCCCCGGCGCTCAGCCGCGTGCGTCCGATCAGCTCGTCGATGCCGCGCGGCGTCTCATCGAGCTCCGCCAGCACCGTCGCCTCGACACCCGCCACCACCGGCGCCGCCGGCCGCGCCGCGGTGCGGAGGTGGGGCGCGATCTCGCGCAGCACGTCTTCCGGCCCCTCGACCAGCGCCGCGCCGTCGCGCAGTAGCTGATGCGTTCCACGCGTCCGGACACCCACCGGACCGGGCACCGCGAACACCTCCCGCCCCTGCTCGGCCGCGTAACGGGCGGTGATGAGAGAGCCGCTGCGCTCCGCCGCCTCGACCACGATGGTGCCCAGGCACATGCCGCTAATGATGCGATTTCTTCCGGGAAAGTTCTCGGCGTCTGGGGCCGCGCCCATGGGATACTCGGACACGACGGCGCCGTTGCGAGCGATCTGCATGGACAGGCGATGATGCTCACTCGGGTAGATCACGTCAATCCCGCTTCCCAGAACGGCGATGGTCCGCCCCCCGGCACGCAGGGCCGCGTCATGGGCCGCGGCGTCGATTCCGCGCGCCATGCCGCTGACGATCGTGATGCCCCGGGCTGCCAATCCCTCGCCGAGCTGCGCCGTCATCTGCCGGCCGTACGGGCTGGCGTCCCGCGACCCCACCAGGGCGACCGCCAGTGCGTCCCGGTCGATGGGCTCGCCGCGGGCGTGGAGGTACAGCGGCGGATCCGGAATGTGGCGCAGGAGGTCCGGGTAGCTCGCGTCCTCCCAGGTGATCAGCCGGCCGCCGGCCCGGTCGAGACGGGCGAGTTGGTCGTCGACATCCGCCCAGCGACTGAACCCGCGCAGCGCCGCCCGCACCTCCCGCCGCACGCCGATCCGCTGCAGCTCGCGATCACCGGCCGCGAACACCGCCTCGGGCGAGCCGAGGGCGCGCACCAGGCCCACCCCGAGCACGTTGCCGATGCCCGATACCAGCTTCAGAGCGATCCACGCCCCCCATCCGACCCGCGACCTCACCGGGACGAGCTCTTCAGCGAAGACGCGAAGACGCGGCGCCCCGCGGCAGACGCGCCGGCGCCCTCGGCACGACTTCGCGTCTTCGCGCCTTCGCGTCGCAGAGGTTCAATCATGTTGCTAGCTTCTTCGGATATGTGTTATGTAGTATGAATGCTGGCAACGGTCCAGTCCGGCGCGCTGCGCGGCGTCGACGGCCTCGCGGTCGCCGTCGAGTGCGACGTCTTCGGCACCCAGTCCAAGGTCTTCGTGGTCGGCCTGCCCGAGGGAGCGGTCAAGGAGGGGATGTTTCGTGTCCGCGCCGCCATCCGCAACGGCGGCTACCAGTACCCGGGGAACCGCAAGGTGGTGATCAACCTGGCCCCGGCCGACCTGCGCAAGGAGGGTTCGGCGTTCGACCTGCCGATCGCCATCGGCATTCTCGGCGCCTGCGGCCAGCTCCCGCGCGAGGCGCTGGGCGGCTATGCCGTCCTCGGCGAGCTGTCGCTCGATGGCGCGGTGAAAGCCGTGCGCGGCGCCCTGCCCATCGCCGCGGGCGCGCGCGCCCGCGGCCTGCGCGGCATCCTCCTGCCGGAAGCCAACGCGCGCGAAGCCGCCGTGGTGCAGGAGCTGGAGGTGCTGCCGGTTGGCACGCTCGCCGACGCGGTCGGGTTCCTGCGCGGCGAGCGCCCGATCGAGCCGACGCGGGTCGACCTGCACGCCGTCTTCAACCGCGATGGACGTGCCGAGGCCGATTTCGCCGACGTGCGCGGCCAGGACGGCGCCAAGCGGGCCCTCGAAGTCGCCGCCGCCGGCGGCCACAACGTCCTGATGGTCGGCCCGCCGGGCGCCGGCAAGACCATGCTGGCGCAGCGCCTGGGGACCATTCTGCCACCGCTCACATTGGAAGAGGCGGTGGAAGCGACGCGCGTCCACAGCGTCCTCGGCCTGATGCGCGGCCGCTCGCTGATCACCGCCCGCCCCTTCCGCGCTCCGCACCACACCATCAGCGACGCCGGCCTGATCGGCGGCGGCACCATCCCGCGCCCCGGCGAGGTCTCGCTCGCCCACCGCGGCGTGCTCTTCCTCGACGAGCTGCCCGAGTTCCGCAAGAACGTGCTCGAAGTGCTGCGCCAGCCGCTCGAGGAGCGGCGGATCACCGTCACCCGCGCCGCCGGCTCGGTCAGCTTCCCCGCCGACATCATGCTCGTCGCCGCGATGAACCCCTGCCCGTGCGGCTATCTCGGCGACGCCCAGCACCGCTGCTCGTGCACCATCCAGCAGGTGCAGCGCTATCGCAGCCGCATCTCCGGCCCCCTGCTCGACCGCATCGACCTGCACCTCGAGGTGCGCCCGGTGCCCTACGCCGAGCTCGCCACCACCGCATCCGGCGAGAGCTCCGCCACCATCCGCGCCCGCGTCCACCGCGCCCGCGCCGCCCAGCTCGAGCGCTTCGCCGGCCGTGGCCTCTACTGCAATGCCCAGATGACCACCGCCGATCTGCGCGCGGCCGCGGCCATCGACGGAGCCGCCGGCCAGCTCCTCGAGCGCGCCATGCGCAGCCTCGCCCTCAGCGCCCGCGCCTACACCCGCATCCTCAAGGTGTCGCGCACCATCGCCGACCTGGCCGGCGCCGAGTCGATCACCGCCGCCCACGTCGCCGAGGCGGTGCAGTACCGAACGCTGGACCGCGCCGTCGGATGATCCCGCCCTCTGGTCGGGGTCCGTGACCGGCCCCGGAGTGGACAGGAGGGGCGGTCGGGGTAGATACGAAGGCAGCGCTCGCTGCTCATGACCACGCCAGGGGTCCGCATCGAATCCGACAGCCTGGGCACCATCGCGGTGCCCGCCGCGCGCCTGTGGGGGGCGCAGACGCAGCGCTCGCTGCAGCACTTCGCGATCGGCGACGATCGCATGCCGGCGGCGGTCATCCACGCCCTCGGCTACGTCAAGAAGGCGGCGGCGCTGGTGAACGCGGACGCGGGCCGGCTGTCGCGCGACACGGCGGACCTGATCGCGCGCGCTGCCGACGAGGTGATCAGCGGCGCGCTCGATGACGAGTTCCCGCTCTCGGTCTGGCAGACCGGCTCGGGCACGCAGAGCAACATGAACGTGAACGAGGTGATCGCCAACCGCGCCATCCAACTCGCCGGCGGCCGCCTCGGCAGCAAGGACCCCGTCCACCCCAATGACCACGTCAACCTCGGGCAGTCGTCGAACGACGCCTTCCCGACCGCCATGCACATCGCCGCCGCCCGCGAGCTCGTCGAGCGCCTGTGCCCCAAGGTGACCGCCCTGCGCGACGCGCTGGCGGAGCAGGCGGCGGCCTGGGTCGACATCGTCAAGATCGGCCGCACGCACCTGCAGGACGCCGTGCCGCTCACCCTCGGCCAGGAGTGGTCGGGCTACGCGCGCCAACTCACCGACGCCCTGGCCCGCATCGATGCCGCGCTCGCCGGACTGTGCGAGCTGGCGCTCGGCGGCACCGCGGTCGGCACCGGTTTGAATGCACCGCCCGGCTTCGCCGCGGCAAGCGCCGCGCGCCTGGCGGCGTTGACCGGTCTGCCGCTCGTCTCGGCCCCGAACAAGTTCGCCGCCCTCGCCTCGATCGATGCCCTGGTGCACGCCAGCGCCGCCCTGCGCACCCTCGCCGGCGCGCTGCTCAAGATCGCCAACGACATCCGTTGGCTCGCCTCGGGACCGCGCTGCGGCCTCGGCGAGCTGCGGCTGCCCGCCAATGAGCCGGGCTCGTCGATCATGCCGGGCAAGGTGAACCCCACCCAGTCGGAGGCGCTGATCATGGTCTGCGTCGCGGTCATCGGCGCCGACACCGCCATCGCCATCGCGGGCTCACAGGGCAATCTCGAGCTCAACACGCTGCGCCCACTCGCCATCCACGAGTTCCTGCACGCCGCGCGCATCCTCGGCGACGCCAGCGAGTCGTTCCGCATCCACTGCGTCGCCGGCATCCAACCGGACCGTCGCCGCATCGCCGAGCTGCTCGAACGGTCGCTGATGCTGGTGACGGCGCTGACGCCGGCGATCGGCTACGACCGCGCCGCGGAGATCGCGCACGCCGCGCTGCGCGACGGCCGCAGCCTGCGCGAAGCGGCACTGGCGAGCGGCTACATCGACGCCGCCACCTTCGATCGCGTGGTCGATCCGACGAGGATGGTCTGAGACCGACCACAACCGACACAGCGCAGCGCATGCGTCGCCCGGCCGCGGCATGAGCGCAAACTGTCATCGGTGACGCCGCGCCAACACCTGGGGATGTCGAATCCGTGTCATCCCCCGCACGCGGGAGGCGGGAACGCGGCTTGCTCATCGCCGCCGGCCATGGTTCGCGTCGTACTGGCTGACGATCATGCGATGTTCCGCGAAATGATGCGGATCGCACTGGCGAAGGCGGGCGAGATCGAGATCCTCGGCGAGGCTGGCGACGGTCCGCAGTTGCTCGACGTGCTGCACCGGTTGCGCCCCGACGTCGTGCTGCTCGACTACAAGATGCCGGGCGCGCGCGACTTCCGCGGCCTGCTCGAGCAGATTCTGCAGCGCACTGCGGCGGCCCGCGCCCTGGTGCTCTCGGCGTTCGCCAACCTCGACATGGTGACCCGCGCCGCCGACGGCGGCGCCCGCGGCTACGTGCTGAAGACCACCCGCCTGTCGTCGGTCGTCGATGCCATCCACGCGGTCGCCGCCGGCGGCGTCTGGATCGACCCGTCGCTGCCGCGCAGACTGTTCGCCGAGTTCCAGCGCCGCGCCGGCGACCGCGGCGACAGCGCGCCGCTCGATGCCAGTCTCTCACGCCGCGAACGCGAGGTGCTCGCCTGCATGGCGCACGGCGACAGCAACCGCGCCATCGCCGCGAGGCTCTCGATCAGCCAGGAGACGGTGAAAACCCACCTTCGGCACGTCTTCGCCAAGCTCGGGGTGCGCAACCGGGTCGAGGCGACGCTGGTGTTCCACGGCAAGCCGCGACGCGAACCGGGCAGCGCGGCGGCCTAGCCTGGGCGAGCGAGGTGGGCCGGAAGACGGCGCGCCACGGCACCGCCCCTTTTCAGATCGCGGCGCCGCGGGCCGGCAGCGCGCGCAGCACGGGCGGCGTGAACGGCAGGGCGACGCGGAAGAGGATCCCGGTGTCGAGCGGGCGCGCTTCGACGGTCGCGCCGAGCAACTGGCCGAAGCGCTGCGCGATGGTCAGCGCCAGAATCTGGTCCGGGGTCTCGAACAGCTCGTCCGCCGCGTCCAGGGCAAGCGGTTCGGTGCGCACGCCCGCCGCCGCGGCGTCCGCGCTGCTGGCGACATCGAACACCACCGCGTCGCTGGCGGCAGTGACACGCAGCGTGACCACGCCGTCGGCGCTCCGCTTCAGCGCCGCGTCGACGAGATGGGTGAGCATGGCGTGCAGCTTCTCGCGGTCGGCGCGCACCGCCGCCGCCGGCGAGGCGCCGGCCAGCAGGGCGCACGGCGCATAGCGGGAGCGGAGCTCGACATGCCGCCGCACGGCGGCGACGATGGCGCGCACGTCGATCGGCTCGCGCCGCTCGGCGAGGTGCTCGGCGTCGCAGTGGGCGAGCGCCGCGTAGGTGTCGACGAGCTCGTGGCTCTGCCGGCCGGCCTTGCGCAACCCCGCCACCGCGCCGCGGGCGCGGGCGGACCCATCGGTCTCCTCACCGAGCACGTCGACGTAGCCGTTGATGACGTCGAGGTTGGCGCGCAGGTCGTGGCACAGCTTGGCGAGCAGAGTGACCCGCACCGCGTGCTCGGCGCGGCGGCGCTGCTGGTCGCGACCGACGTCGACCGCGGTGTCCACCAGCTCGAGGAACCGCTCCAGCCCGTCGCCCGGGTCGTGGATCGCGAACAGCGCATAGCGGCGGCGCAGCCGGCGGCGCTCACGCTCGGACAGCCCGCCGGAGATGCCGATCAGCAGCCCGCCGGCGCTGGCGACGGCGCGGCGCAGGCGCTCGATCGCCGCCGGCTCGCAGGCCGCGAGGTCCACCACCACCGGCCCCAGAGCGCCGCTGGCCGCCAGCACGGCGAGCTGACGGGTCTGCGGCACGGCGATGACCGGGTAGCCGGCGTCGCCGAGGGTGCGGGCCAGATCCGCCTGACTCGCGTCGGCCCCCGCCAGCAGCACGATCGGCGTCACGGGCCCGACGCGATGGCCGCGATTCGCTCCCTGACCGCTGTCGTCTCTCAGCATCCGCTTGGTCGCCACGCCACGTCGCCGGCCGGTGGAACCGCTCCTGCGCGAGGCCCGCACCTCGTCCAGCCGCCGGTTGCGAATCCCATGCCGCAGTCGCTCACGAGCAGCGACTGCTGGACCGGTGACGTGCGTCGTCGTTCAAGGCTCCGCCAGACTGCCAGGCGCGGCGCCGACCTGAAATCGCCGCGACGGGTGATTTTCGCCCCGTTCGCCACGGGCGCATCCCCCGTTGGCGTTGGCAGGACAGTGCCCGGCTCCCCGGCAGCCCGACGGCCCGGCCCTGCGTCACCGACGCCGGGTCCGTCCGTGGGCGGAGCCGCTTCAACGGAATCCCCTATGGCGTCGTGAGCTGGCGCGCGGAGACGGTGATCGGCTGATCGCGCTCGCGGGCGAACGCGGCGAGGTCAGCGTCGGGCGGCAGTGCGCGCGCCACGGCGGCGAACCAGTGGGTGCCGCGGTCCACGTCGGACCATTCGGTGAGGCGGTAGCCGATCGCCGGCGCCTCGCCCGGCACCCCCTCGGGAGGCGCCGGCTCGCCGGCGTCGCGGTAGACGATCGTCGGCACCAGCGTCGCCAGCGACGGACCACGCACCAGCTCGAGGGTCAGGGTCGCGTCGGCGCCACGCATCGCCACCCAGTCGCTGCGCGTGCCGTCGAGCCGAGCGGCGGCCGCGTCGCCGACGCGCACCGCTGGACGGCCGTCGGCCGCCACCTGCCACCCGCGCAGGTCGCGAAAGTCGAGCACCGCCTGCACCTCGATGCCGGCGAAGAAGTACGTCGGCGGGAAGTTGAGGCGCAGGCGCACCGGCAGCGTCATGGCGTCGCGGGTCATCAGCGTCTCGGTCTCGAAGACCGGCGTCCGCAGCCAGGAGGCGAGGCGCACCCACTGGTACTCGCGGCGGAGCACGCGCACTGGGCCGGCGCGCCAGGCGCTGAACGCGTACTCGATGTCGTCCTCGTCGCGACCGAGGGGGATGAAACCGAGGAAGCGGGCGTGGGCCCGCACCTTGAGGCGGTCCAGCAGATTGGGCCCAAAGGCGGCGCCGGGGCCGCGCACGGCGAGGTAGCGCGGAGTGGGCGCGCCGAAGCCGACGGCGACGCGCTCGCCCTCGACACGATCGGCGGCGGGATCGTAGGTCACGTAGCGGCGCGGCGAGCGCGGCGCCGCCCCACTGGTGCGGACGGCGTATACCCACGTCGCCTGTTCGCCGCGCCGGACCTCGACCTCGACGACGCATTCGCCAACCGGCAACTCGTCGCGGGTCGCGCGCCGGCCGCCGTCGGCGGCCATCCACACCAGCTCGTCGTTGTCGTCGACGATCCCGGGCGGATCGTCGAGGTTCGGCTCCGGTCCCTGATCGAGCGCCCAGCGACCGTCGCCGTCGCGCTCGTCGAGCTGCCAGGGAATGGGCGCGCAGTCCGCGGCGCAGGCCAGCAGCGCGATCTCCACCTCGGCGGCTCCGCGCAGGCAGCCGACTCCGTCGCCCGATAGTGACGCGACACCCGGCGCCGGCACCTGCGCCGTCGCCGCGCCCGCGAGCAGGAACAGCGCCGGGAGGATCGTCGCGAATCGGGTGCGACGCGGCATCAGCGTGAAACGATCACGGCTCTGTCGGCATGCGCTGCTGAGGGCAGGCGTTGAATGCCACCCCGCGACATCTGTCCCGGCCGCCGCCGTCGCCGCGCTTCGGCTCCTGCTGGGCGGCGGGGGGGCGGACCGCCCGTCGCCCATCGCCCCGGGCGCGCCTCCGCCGCTCGCGCCAGGGCCCTGCGGACCGTCGCGGGGCGGCGAGAAAGTGCAGAAGGGACGCCACAATAGCCGCCGCGGAGCGCTGTCCATTCAGCTTGACAATGGAGAATGGTGTCACGTAAGCAGCCGCCTGCTTGCCGGCACCTTGGGGGGGGCCGATCGGGCGTCACCACAGCGACAGAGGGAGGGTCTCGAATGGCGCGGCGCGCATTCAGATGGGGGCATTGGTGTCTCTTCGCGGCAGTGACATCGCTGGCTCTGGCAGGCGTGGCGTTCGGCGCTGCGCTGGATGAACGGGGCGAGATCAACCTCGGCGTCCGCGCCTACACGGCGGCGCGCGTCGGTACGCAGGACACCGACATCACGATCTGCAATCTCGTCGGCGGCAAGGTCGTCTGCGGCGGCTCGAACGGTGGCGGCCCGGCCGGCACGCGCGTCGTGAGGAAGTCGTTGACCTTCCCGGTCTCGCCCGCCGGTCACCTGCGCCAGCAGCGCTCGTACGTGGAAGCCGAGCTCGACCACAATCTCAGCCGCCTGCTCGAGGAGGGCTTCGGTCCGCTGGCGCTGCTCAACGACCTCCCGTTCCAGTTCAAGAAGTTCAAGTACCATCTGACCTACCGTGGCGAATACGAAGGCGTGTACGACTACGGTCCGGCCGAGTACCGCACCCACTACCAGTACGACAACCCGCTCCTCGTCCCGCCGTTCTCGGGCAACTTCCCCAACATCGGCCAGGCGCGCCGCCGCCTGCGCTCGGTGGCGGTCATCCGCAACCGCCTCTTCCAGGCCTACCTGGAATCGCAGGTATCGAAGCTGATGTTCCGTTTCGGCCGTCAGATCCTGTCCTGGGGACAGACCGACGCCTTCCGCCTGCTCGACAACATCAATCCGATCGACAACAGCTTCGGCGGCTTCCTGATCCCGCTCGACGAGCGGCGCGTGCCGCTCGACATGCTGCTCGCCAACTATCGCATCGGCAGCATCGGGCCGCTGTACGAAGCCTTCGTCGAGGCCTATGCGGCGATCGACGAGAAGGTCGGCTTCGACCCGGGCATCCCCGTCGGCTCGCCGTGGTCGCTGCCCAACCTGGGCTATCCGAGCGCCACCACCCAGCAGCAGCGCACGCATCCGCAGCGCACCATCAAGGACACCCGCGGCGGCCTGCGCTTCAACTTCACCGCCCCGATGCCGGTCATCGACGAGATGGAGTTCAGTCTCGCGAACTACTGGACCTATCTCGACAACCCGATGGTGCAGAGCTACGTCAGCCGCGAGTTCCCGCGCGCCATCGGCGGCTGCCCCAACGGCGGCAACTGTCCGGCGGAAGGCTTCCTCGCCAACACGGTGCAGACCGCGCCGCGGGTGATGATCTCGGGTCTGGCGTCGACCTTCGGCTTCCCCGTCGACTGGGCCCGCGCCATGTTCCTCAGCGGCCAGCCGATCATCCGCTACGAGCTCGCCTATTTCTACGGCGAGCCGCGCAACAGCCAGCAGCAGCTCGATCCGTTCATCTACGCGGTAGGCGGCTGCTCGAAGGGCCGCCTCATCGTCACCCCCGAGGGGCAGGAGCTGTGCACCGGCGGCAAGCGCTACGGCGACTCCTGGAACTTCGTCCTCGGCATCGACACCAACCAGTTCGTCCGCTGGCTGAACCCGAACCAGTCGATCTTCATCACCACGCAGTTCTTCTACAAGCACCTGAACGGCGCCGCGGCGCGCAACCGCGCCGGCCTCGGCCGCCAGGCGCCGCAGGTCTTCAACGGCGAGGTGCTCGCGGTGCCGGCGCTGACCCTGGAGCCGCCGTTCCTGACCTCCGGCGCCGCCCAGCAGGTGCTGGTGCACAATCCGGTCGACCAGTATCTGCAGACGCTGCTGCTCTCGACCTCCTACTTCAGCGGCCAGGTGTCGCCGACCTTCACCCTGGTCTACGACTGGAACGGCGCCTGGGTCGTCCAGCCGGCGGTGGTCCTCAGCCGTGACCCGTTCCGCTTCAGCTTCAGCTACAGCTACCTGACCGCCAACCACCTCTTCGGCGGCTCCGGCGTCAGTCTGCTGCGCGACCGCGACAACGTGCTCTTCCAGCTCGACTACGTCATCTGATGAGGCGATCCGAACGGCCGTTTGCACCCTGATCCGACCGGCGGGTCGCCCCTGCGACCCGCCGGCGCAACGCGGTTCCACAACCGTGGGCAACCAAGTATAGAGGCACAGGTGATTCCCCGACATTCTAGGCTTTTCGTGCTCGCGGCGGTGTGGTGCGCCCTGGCGGCGCCGGCCCGCGGCGAGGAAACCGTCGCGCCCGGCGACATCCGCCAGAACCTGTTCTCCACCTGCTTCTCGTCCGACGAGGACGGCTGGGTGGTGGGCGAGTTGGGCCGCATCTACCACACCACCGACGGGGGCAAGACCTTCTCCCGCTCGGACGCCGGCACCAAAGCGGCGTTCCTCTCGGTCGCCTGCCTGGGCGACGGCTCCGTCATCGTCACCGGCCAGAAGGGGCTGGCGATGCGCAGCCGCGACAAGGGCAAGACGTGGGAGACGCTCGACACCGGCGTGAAGCGCGACCTGCTGAGCGTCCACTTCGCGACGCCGCAGGTGGGCGTCGCGGTCGGCGATTTCGGCACCATGGTGCGCACCGAGGACGGCGGCCAGACCTGGACGAGGATCCCGCTGCCGAGCGACATCGCGCTGCCCGAGGACGTCGCCGAGATCGTCGAACCGGGCGACATCCTGCTCTACGACGTCGACTTCCCGACCCCCGAGCAGGGTTGGGCGGTGGGCGAGTTCGGCGTCATCCTCGCCACCAGCGACGGCGGCAAGACCTGGCACGCGCAGAAGGGACCGGTCGAAACGACGCTGTTCGGCGTCCAGTTCACCGACGCCAGCCACGGCTTCGCCACCGGCATCGAGCAGGTGCTCCTGCGCACCAGTGACGGGGGCGCCACCTGGAAGCAGGTGACGGTGCCGGGCCCCAAGGGATTCGTGCTCGGCCTCTACGACGTGGCGGTGCAGGGCAAGGTCGGCTGGGTCATCGGCGACAGCGGCCTGCTGTTGCGCACCACCGACGGCGGGGAAAGCTGGCAGATGGTCGAGCTGCCGATCAAGCTCGCCGGCAACTGGTTCCGCGGCATCGGCCTGACGCCGAGCACCGCCGGCATCATCGTCGGCAGCGAGGGCCTGATCCTCACCACCCAGGGCGATCAGTACAGAGAGCGCGCGGGTTCGTGATGACGTCCCGAAGCGACCACGTCATCGGAGGTCTCGCATGATTCCGCAGCGTTGGATCGAAGCCTACCTGAAGTTCCTGCTCAAGTTCCGCGGCAGCGTGACGATCGCGATCATCCTGTTCACGGCGCTCTTCTGCTTCTTCCTGACGAAGATGCGCGTGCACACGGACTTCCTCGATTTCTATCCGAAGTACCGCACCTTCGCCGACGCGTTCTCCGAGTGCCGCGAGTCGGGCAAGAGCGGCTTCAGTTGCTTCGTGCCGTCGGTCGTGAAGCCGGGGCCGAACCCGTACATCAAGATCTACACCGACTTCAAACGGATGTTCGGCAGCGCGAACATCCTCTCGGTGATCGTCGAGACCAAGAACGGGGACATCTACAATCCGGAGACGCTGCAGAAGATCGACCGCATCACCAAGAAGGTCACGCTGCTCAAGGGCGTCGTCCCCTACCAGATCCTGTCGATCGCCCACCCGAAGGTGAAGAGCATCACCGCCCGCGAGGGGGCGCTGCAGATCCGCGAGCTCTTCTACCCCGAGGTGCCGAAGACGCAGGAGGACGCCGACCGGGTCAAGTTCGCGGTCTACTCCACCAAGGGCGTGCGCGGCGTGTTCACCTCGCTCGACGACACGGCCGCCGTCGTCCACGCCGGCTTCTGGGAAGAGGCGCTCGATTTCCGCGACCTCTACTCGAGCCTGATGCAGCTCAAGGCGGAGGAGGACGACGCCAACCACACCATCTACATCACCGGCCTGCCCTGGCTGTACACGTCGGTGCTGCAGTACCTGAACCAGTTGCTCTGGATCTTCGGCCTCACCTTCATCACCCTCGCCTTCCTGCTCTACACCTACTTCCGCACCTGGACCGGCATCTGGGTGCCGATCCTCTCCGGCATCCTGTCGAGCGTCTGGGGCCTCGGCTTCGCCGCCGTGCTCGGGTTCAACTTCGACCCGCTGGTGCTGGTGATCCCGATCTTCCTCACGGCCCGCGCGCTCAGCCACTCGGTCCAATCGATGGACCGCTACCACGAGGAGTACTACCGGCTGCACGACAAACAGGAGGCGATCATCGTCTCCTACTCGCACCTCTTCCAGCCGGCGATGTCGGGCATCATCACCGACGGCATCGGCCTGCTGGTGGTCGCCGTGGCGCCGATCCCGCTGATCCAGAAGGTGGCCATCTTCGCCAGCTTCTGGATCGTGTCGATCTTCATCAGCGTCGTCACCCTGCACCCGATCCTGCTGTCGTACATCGACCCTCCGCCGCAGTCGCACGAGAACCCGGCGGCGCGGAAGGTGCCGATGAACATCTGGTGGGCGCGCGTCATCCTGTGGGGGCTGGTCGCCGCCGCCTACGGCGCCACCCACCACGGCCTCGTCCCGAACGCCTTCATCGCCTTCCTCATCATCTCCCCAGGCCTGGCCTGGTACTGGCTGCACTACGGCGATCGCGCCTACGTGGCCTGGTCGCGCTGGACGATCATCGCCACCGAGGGCGCGCGCCGCTGGTACGTGGTGGCGCTCACTATCGCGCTGTTCATCATCTTCCCGATCTGGGGCTGGACGCTGAAGGTCGGCGACATGACCCCGGGCTCGGCGCTGTTGTTCCCGGACCACCCGTACAACGTCGGCTACCACAAGCTGAACGACAAGTTCCTCGGCGCCAGCCAGTTGATCGTCATCGCCGACACCAAGCAGCCGGACGGCATCAAGAACGCCGCGACGTTGAGCGAGATCGAAGAGTTCTCCGACTACATGCAGGGGGCGGAGGGCGCGAGCGGCTCGCTCACCATCATCGACGTCGTGAAGCGACTGGCGCAGCTCTATCACGATGGCGATCCCAAGTGGGGCCTCATCCCCGAGAGCCCGAAGGAGATCGGCCAGCTCTTCTACGTCTTCACCAGCTCGGCGTCGGCCGGCGACCTCGACCGCTTCATGGATCCCTCCGGCCGCTACGGCACCGTGATGACGCTCTTCCGCGGCTACTCGCACGACATCATCGCCAACTCGATCGACTACGGGAAGCGCTTCGGCGCCGGCAAGGACAGCCGGGTCGAGTTCAAGTTCGCCGGCGGCATCTTCGGCATCCTCGCGGCGGTGAACGAGGCGGTCGAGAACTCGTACTGGACCAACCTCACCCTGATCTTCATCCTGGTGTTCATCTGCCTCTACCTCACCTACGGCTCGTTCGTCGCCGCCGGCCTGCTGATGATTCCGGTGGTGCTCTCGCAGCTCGCCTCGGAAGCGATGATGGTGTGGTTGAAGATCGACCTGAACGTGAACTCGCTCCCCATCGCGGCCGCCGGCGCCGGCGTCGGCGTCGATTACGGCATCTATCACTTCAGTCGCATGATCGACGCCTACGACGAGGTCGGCGACCTCGACGAGGCGGTGGACTACGCCACCGCCACCACCGGCAAGGCGATCATCTTCACCGGCACGACGATGATCGCGGGCACCGGCTTCTTCTACCTGTCCGACCTCAAGTTCCTGGCCGAGATGGGCCTGCTGCTCACGCTGCTGATGACCTTCAACAAGTTCGGCGCCCTGATCGTGGTGCCGGCGCTGGTGAAGGTGATCCGCCCGGCCTTCCTGCTCGACCGCGTGCCCCGCACCATCATGTCGACCGAGCAGGCGCGCGCCGCGACGCGGTCGCTGACCACCGACCGCTAGCCGCGCCCTCGTCCCGCATCACACGAACGGCGGACCGACCGACCCCAAGGAGGCAGTCTCAATGCGTTATTCACGACAGATCGCAGCGACCGCGGCGTTCCTGGCCGGCCTGGCTGCGCTCGCGCCCTGCACGCCGAGCGCCGGCGCGGCGGATGCCGGCGCCGACGGCAAGGAGTGGATCCTCGACAGCAACAACTGGCAGCAGGCCGAGGGCATGCTGCCGCCGGTGGTGCTCGAGCGGGTCAAAAAGGGCGACTACTGGTACAAGGTCGTCCCCGTCGACCCCGATCAGTTCAAGCACAATTACTCGCAGAAGTTCTGGGACGCGAGCGAGGCCAATGCCGGCAAGTTCGACCTCGATCCCAATACCTGCGGTCTCAAGGACGTGAAGACCGGCAAGGTGCCTGACTTCTACTTCGGCTACCCCTTCCCGAAGATCGACCCGAAGGAACCGCTCGCCGCGTGCAAGATGGCGTGGAATTTCGACGCCGCCAACTCGATGGGCGAGGGCCAGGGCGCCACGTTCACGCTCAACGGCATCGACACCAGTGGCGAGTTCAAGCGCATCAAGCTGTGGCTGCACACCATGGCGTTCCTCGGCCGCCACGGCGGGCCGATCGAGAACCCGGAGGGGCTGCGGGCGACGTCGCTCTCCAACGTCCTCGAACCGCAGGACGTCGACGGCGTCGGCGGCCTGACCAAGCGCGTCAACGACTGGGACTCGCAGGACAAGTCGTGGTTCTACGTCCCCGCCACCCGCCGCGTCCGCCGCGTCAACGCCGCCACCCGCTCCGATCCCGTCGCCGGCCTCGACATCTTCGCCGACGACCTCAACTGCTACGGCGGCAAGGTCGAGTACTACAAGTGGAAGGTCATCGGCGAGCAGAACATCCTGGCGCCGCTCCTGAGCCCGAAGCCGCTGGCGCAGAAGAAGACCAGCTCGCCGAGCCGCTTCGAGGTCGAGATCCCCTACTTCAAGGGCGCCTACGAGACGCCGGGCGCCAAGGGCATCCCCTGGCTGGTGGTCGACAACCTGGTGCTGGTGCCGCGCCCGGTCTACGTGCTCGAGGGCGAGTCGACCGACCCGTACTACAACTTCGGCAAGGTGATCATGTACATGGACAAGGACATGTACCGGATCTACTGGAAGCTGGTGCACAACCGCGCCGGCGAGTACTTCTACAACGCCATGTGCGCCTACCACTTCTCCAAGAACGACGATGGCACGTTCACCGCCGTCACCCCGAACATGGTGGTGGGCGTGAACGACAAGACCAACCGCGCCTGCCTGGCCGGCCGGTACAGCTCGCAGTTCATCGAGCGCGACTATCCGGACGACTACTTCTCGCTGCGCACCCTGACCCACATCTCCGACTGATCCAGGAGCGCGACCAGCGCCTCACGGAAAAAGAAGAGGGGGCGGAGTGATCCGCCCCCTCTGTCTTTTTGGCCGACCGCGAACCGCTCAGCCGCCGCTCAGCCGCTCCCGGAGCAGGCGGCCGAAGTAGCCCTCCTGCTCCCGCCCGGCGATGAGCTCGAATTCCCCCTTGTCGAGCCAGAGGCCGCCGCAACTCGGGCACTCGTCCACGGTCACGTCGTGGTGCACCCGCTCCACGAGCTCCGAGTGGCAGCGCGGGCACTGCATGGTCGCCGTCGGCTTCTGCAGTGCCTGCCGGCGCTGCTGCCGCATCTTCTCCAGCAGCTCTCGGTCGCGCCGGCCGAAGTAGTCGTCTTCCTGCCCCTTCTGCCGGTCCCGGAGCTTGTCGCCGAACCGGTCCCGCTCAGTGTCCGCCATCGTCCTCGCTCCTTCCTGATCGTCGGCGCCGCTGCCCGCCGGACATCGAGATCGTGTAGCAGGTCAGAGCGACCCTGTCGCCCAGCCGATTCTCGCCCGCGGCGTTGCGCCGGTGCACTTCGTGCTTACCATCGCCGCGTCGATTTGTGCAGCCGGTCGACAATCCGCCGCACCAAGAAGGAGCCCATGAATCTCAACCGCCTGACCGAACGGTCGCAGGAAGCGATACGCGACGCCCAGGGACTCGCGACTCGGGCCGGCAACCAGGGCGTCGACGTGGAGCACCTGCTCCTCGCCCTGCTCCAGCAGCGCGAGGGCATCGCCGGGGCGCTGCTGCAGGCCGCCGGGGCCGATCCGAGCGCTCTGCAGGCGCGCCTCCAGCAGGAGGTCGACCGCCTGCCCAAGGTGAGCGGCCCGGCCGCCCGGCCGGACCAGGTATTCGTCACCCAGCGGTTGAGCCAACTCATGACCAAGGCCGAGGACGAGGCCACGGCGCTGAAGGACGATTACGTCAGCGTCGAGCATCTGATCCTCGCAGCCCAGGCCGACGGCGGAGCGACCGGGCGTCTGTTCCGTGAGCAGCGCCTCACCCGCGACGCCCTGATGAGCGCCCTGCAGAAAGTGCGCGGCAGCCAGCGGGTGACCAGCCAGAATCCCGAGGGCACCTACCAGGCGCTCGAGAAGTACGGGCGCGATCTGACCAAGCTGGCCGCGCTCGGCAAGGTCGATCCGGTGATCGGCCGCGACGAGGAGATCCGCCGCGTCATCCAGGTCCTGTCCCGCCGCACCAAGAACAACCCGGTGCTCATCGGCGAGCCCGGCGTCGGCAAGACCGCCATCGTCGAGGGCCTCGCCCACCGTATCGTCCGCAAGGACGTGCCCGAGGGCCTGAAGGATCGCCGCCTGGTCGCGCTCGACATGGGCGCGCTGATCGCCGGCGCCAAGTTCCGCGGCGAGTTCGAGGAGCGTCTCAAGGCGGTGTTGAAGGAGGTCCAGGACGCCGCTGGCGAGGTGATTCTGTTCATCGACGAGCTGCATACGGTCGTCGGCGCCGGCGCCGCCGAGGGCGCCATGGACGCGGGCAACCTGCTGAAGCCCATGCTGGCGCGCGGCGAGCTGCACTGCATCGGCGCCACCACCCTCGACGAGTACCGCAAGCACATCGAGAAGGACGCCGCCCTGGAACGGCGCTTCCAGCCCGTGCTGGTGGATGAGCCGACCGTCGAGGACACGATCTCGATCCTCCGCGGCCTCCGCGAGCGCTACGAGATCCACCACGGCGTGCGCATCAAGGACAGCGCCATCGTCGGGGCGGCGACGCTCTCGCACCGCTACATCACCGATCGCTTCCTGCCCGACAAGGCGATCGATCTGGTCGATGAGGCGGCCGCCAAGCTGCGCACCGAGAACGATTCGATGCCCGCCGAGCTCGACGAGGCCTCGCGCCGCGTCATGCAGCTCGAAATCGAGCGCGAGGCGCTCAAGAAGGAGACCGATGCCGCGTCGCGCGACCGGCTCGCCAAGCTGGAGAAGGAGCTGGCCGAGCTGCGCGAGGAGACCGACGGCCTGCGCGCCCGCTGGCAGCAGGAGAAGGAGGCGATCGGCAAGCTGCGCTCGATCCGCGAGGCGATCGAGAACACCAAGCAGGAAATCGACCAGGCGGAGCGGAGCTACGACCTCAACCGCGCCGCCGAGCTCAAGTACGGCAAGGTGATCGAGCTCGAGAAGCAGCTCGCCGCCGAGGAGCAGCGGCTGCAGGCGGGCGGCGCCAGCCGGCTGATGAAGGAGGAGGTCGACGAGGAGGACATCGCCGAGGTGGTGGCACGCTGGACCGGCATTCCCGTCAGCCGTCTCATGGAGGGTGAGGTGCAGAAGCTCCTGCAGCTCGAGGCGCAGTTGCACCAGCGGGTCATCGGCCAGGATGAGGCGGTGCGCGCCGTCGCCGACGCCGTCATCCGCGCCCGCTCCGGACTGAAGGATCCCAACCGCCCGATCGGCTCGTTCATCTTCCTGGGGCCGACCGGCGTCGGCAAGACGGAGGTCGCGCGCGCGCTCGCCGAGTGCATGTTCGACGACGAGGGCGCGATGATCCGCCTCGACATGTCGGAATACATGGAGAAGCACACCGTCGCCCGGCTGATCGGCGCCCCGCCGGGCTACGTCGGCTACGAGGAGGGCGGCCAGCTCACCGAGGCGGTTCGCCGCCGGCCGTACAGCGTCATCCTGTTCGATGAGATCGAGAAGGCCCATCACGACGTGTTCAACGTCCTGCTGCAGATCCTCGACGACGGCCGGCTCACCGACGGCCAGGGCCGCACGGTGGACTTCAAGAACACGGTCGTGATCATGACCTCCAACGTCGGCAGCCCGATCATCCTCGGCTACCGCGGCGGCGCCGACCCGCAGGCGCACGAACGGATGCGCGAGGAAGTGCTGGAGGCGCTGCGGCAGCAGTTCCGGCCCGAGTTCCTCAACCGCGTCGACGAGATCGTGGTCTTCCAGGCCCTCAGCCGCGAGCAACTCAAGCGCATCGTCGAGATCCAGTTGGCGCGACTGCGCACCCGCCTGGCGGAGCGCGCGATCGAGCTCACGCTCACCGATCGGGCGCTCGAGCACTTCGCCACCGTCGGCTACGATCCGGTCTACGGCGCCCGGCCCCTCAAGCGCCTGCTGCAGCGCGAGCTCGAGACCACCCTCGGCCGTCGCATCATCGCCGGGGAGATCCGCGACCACAGCCGCGTCGCGGTCGACGCCGAGCACGGCGAGCTCCGCTTCTCCTCCGAACCGCTCCCGAGCGCGGCATGAACCGAGCGGGCAGCGCGGATCTCGCGGCCGGGACGCCCCTCGCCCGTGAGATCCGCGATTCCGCCCGCGCTCACCCGGTCGCGAGGTTGGCCGGCATCACCGCCGGCAGCGTCCGCCGGTAGCTGGCGTAGCGATTGAGGATCCGCTCGACGTACCCGACCACCGCGCGCCCCTGGGCGAAGCCGTGGCGCGTCGCCGACGCCACCTGCGGCTCCTCGAGCAGGCCGACCATGACGTCCATCGCCCCGTCCCAGCGCAGCGGATCGTAGCCGAAGCGGCGCGCCAGCTCCTGGGCGTCGCGGACGTGCCCCATGCCCATGTTGTACGCCGCCAGCATCAGCGCCAGGCGGTCGCGCTCCGGCGCCGCCGCGTACTCCCGCACCAGGCGCTGCAGGTAGCGCACGCCGGTCCGCACGTTGGCCTCGGGCTCGTGGAAGCGCAGCTCGCCGACGTCCTCGGCCGCCGCCGGCATCACCTGCATCAACCCCACCGCGCCGGCGGAGCTGCGGCTGTCGGCATCGAAGCGCGACTCCTCGTAGATCACCGCCGAGACGAACCGCCAATCGAGCCCGGCCGCCTCCGCGTGGCGGGCGATCATTTCATCGTACGACGAGAGCACCGGCCGCACGTACTCGGGCTCGAGCTCGGGAATCGCCTGCTTGACGACCTCGTCGACCTTGATCGTCCAGCCGTCGATCTGCACCGACCAGCGCGGTCCGCTCGGGGCGGCGGCGATCACGCCGGCCGGCGCCGCATCGACCTCGGGCGTCGCTGCGGACGCGGCGACGTCATGGACCATGCGGTGGCCGACGCCGATCGCCACGAGCGCTCCCACCCAGGCCGTCACGGCGCAGCCGATGTAGAACCGGACCCCCATCGAGCCCGTACTCTGCCCAAGCCCTCTCGCGGCGGCAAGTCGCGCGCCCCTTGCGCGCGGGGGCGCGCGAGCGATGCCGCGGCAGGCGGCGCAAATTGACACACGCCGCGCTTTCCCCGTAGCTTCGCCTGGGATGGTCGAGCAGGCACACGGAGACCAGGGACTCCAGACGCGCGATCGGATCCTCGCCACCGCCGCCCGCCTCTTCTCCGAGAACGGCTATGAACACACCCCGCTCTCTCAGGTGGCGCGCGAGGCGCAGGTCAGCAAAGCGCTCGTCCTCTGGCACTTCGATTCCAAGGAGGCGCTGTTCCGCGCCGCGCTCGGGCGCACGCTCGAGCCGTATCACCTCGATCTCGAGGACCTCGAGGGCCTCGACGAACGCGCCCAGATCGAGCTGCTGATGGACCGCTTCTTCGAGTTCGTCCGCGGCAACGTCTACTCGGTGCGCTTCCTGTTCGGCCTGCTGATCCGCCCCGAGCCCAAGCGCGACGACGTCATCGGCAGGATCAGCGACCTCTACGAGCTGTTCCGCAGCGTGCTGGCCGACATCATCGAGCGCGGCCGGGCCCGCGGGATCTTCCGGGCCGACGTCAATCCCCGCCTCGACGCCTCGCTGATCCTCGTGTCGCTCGCCGGCATCCTGATCGAGCAACTGATGCGGGAGCAGGACGAATCAGCGGCGCTGATGGATCATCTCAAGCAGACCGTCTTTCGACGCTTGATCGCCTGAGGGTTAGGTCCTATAGAGGCCGCGAGCGTGGGGCGAGAGTTCCACCTCCGCGGGGCGCCCGAAGGCGCCCCGCGCCGGCTCCCACCGGCCACACCACCCCACCACCTCCGGGAAGCTCCACACCACCGCACCACCACGTGCCAGCGCTTCCCAGGTCTTGCCCGGCCTCAGCCGGCGCCCGTCACGAGCAACCGCTCGTCGCGCCACAGTTGAGGCATTTGTAGCAACTGCCGTTGCGAATCATGATCGAGCCGCAGTCGGCGCAGCTCGGCGCGTCCGACTGCGGGCTGAAACCCAGCCCGTCGACGACGTGATCGCCGACCGGCGCCGGCGCCGCGGACATCCGCTCCGCCGTCGAATCGCCGCGATCCGGCAGCGCCAACCCCACCGCCTCGCGCTGCTCGGGATTGAGGAACTTCGCCCCGAGGAAGCGGAAGATGTAGTCGATCAGCGACTTGGCGAGCGGGATCTCGGGATTCTTGGTGAACCCCGACGGCTCGAAGCGAACGTGGCTGAACTTGCTCACCAGCACGTCGAGCGGCACGCCGTACTGCAGCGCCATCGAGGTCAGGATTCCGATGGTATCCATCAGCCCGGAGATGGTGCTGCCCTCCTTGGCGATCTTGATGAACAGTTCGCCCGGGCTGCCGTCCTCGAACAGGCCGACGTGGATGTAGCCCTCGTGGCCGGCGATGTCGAACTTGTGCCGCACCGAGCGGCAGTCCTGCGGCAACCGCCGGCGCACCGGTCGTGCCTCGACCACCGGCGCCGCCACCTCGAGCGTCTTCTCGCTCCTCGCCGTGTTCAGCGGCTGCGTCCGCTTGCAGCCGTCGCGATAGATCGCCACCGCCTTCACGCCCAACTTCCAGGCGGCGATGTACGCCTCCATGATCTCGTCGACCGTCGCCTCGTGCGGCATGTTGATGGTCTTCGAGATCGCGCCCGAGATGAACGGCTGCACCGCGCCCATCATCCGCAGGTGGCCCAGATAGTGGATCGAGCGCTGGCCGCGCGCCGCCTTGAAGGCGCAGTCGAACACCGGCAGGTGCTCGTCCTTCAGGTTCGGCGCTCCCTCGATGGTGTCATGCTCGTCGATGTACTCGACGATCTCCTGCACCTCTTTCGACTCGTAGCCGAGCCGCTTCAGCGCCCGCGGCACCGTCGTGTTGACGATCTTCAGCATGCCGCCGCCGACCAGCTTCTTGTACTTCACCAGGGCGATGTCGGGCTCGACCCCGGTGGTGTCGCAATCCATCATGAAGGCGATCGTGCCGGTCGGCGCCAGCACCGTCGCCTGCGAGTTGCGGATGCCGTGTTCGCGGCCGGCCGCGTAGGCCTCGTCCCACACCGCGCGCGCCGCCGTCAGCAGCTCGAGCGGCACCAGCGACGGATCGAGCTTGTGGGTGCAGCTCCGGTGCTTGGCGATGACGCCGAGCATCGGCTCGCGATTCACGGCGTAGCCGGCGAACGGCCCGAGCTGGCCACTGATGCGCGCCGACTGCAGGTAGGCCTCGCCGCACATCAGCGCCGTGATCGCAGCGGCGTACTGGCGACCACCCTCCGAGTCGTACGGGAGGCCGAGCGACATCAGCACCGCGCCGAGATTGGCGTACCCGAGCCCGAGCTCGCGGAAGGCGCGGGCGTTGGCGCCGATCGCCTCGGTCGGGTAGCTCGAATTGTCGACCACGATGTCCTGCGCCGTGATCAGCAGGTCCACCGCGTGGCGGAACCCCTCGACGTCGAACTCGCCGGCGTCGCCCAGGAACTTGAGCAGGTTCAGCGACGCCAGATTGCACGCCGAGTTGTCGAGGTGCATGTACTCGGAGCACGGATTCGAGGCGTTGATGCGGCCGGTATTGGCGCAGGTGTTCCAGCCGTTGATGGTGGTGTCGAACTGCATGCCGGGATCGCCGCAGACGTGGGTCGCCTCGGCGATGGCGCGCAGCAGCTCGCGCGCCGGCATGGTCTCGCACACCTGGCCGTCGAGCACGAAGCGCGTCTGCCACGGCTTGTTCTCGACCGCCGCCTGCATGAACTCGTCGGTCGCCCGGACCGAGTTGTTGGCGTTCTGGAAGAAGACCGAGCCGTAGGCCGGCCCGTCGAGCGAGGCGTCGTAGCCCGCGTCGATCAGCGCCCAGGCCTTCTTCTCCTCCTCCTCCTTGCAGCGCACGAACTCCATCACGTCGGGGTGGTCGGCGTTGATGATCACCATCTTCGCCGCCCGGCGGGTCTTGCCGCCCGACTTGATGACGCCCGCCGATGCGTCGGCGGCGCGCATGAAGGACACCGGACCCGACGCCGTGCCGCCACCCGCCAGGCGCTCCCTCGAGGAGCGGATGCGCGACAGGTTGACTCCCGCGCCGGATCCGCCCTTGAAGATGATCCCCTCGTTCCGGTACCAGCCGAGGATCGATTCCATGGTGTCCTCGACCGACAGGATGAAGCAGGCCGAGCACTGCGGGTGGGCCTCGATGCCGACGTTGAACCAGACCGGGCTGTTGAACGAGGCCTTCTGCTCCAGGAGCAGGTGCGTGAGCTCGTCGGCGAAGATCTCGGCGTCCGCCGGCGTGGCGAAGTATCCCTGCGCCTCGCCCCAGCCGCGGATGGTTCGCACGACGCGGCCGATCATCTGGCGCACGCTGCTCTCGCGCTCCGGGCTGCCGATGGCGCCGCGGAAGTACTTCGACACGACGACGTTGGTGGCCAACTGCGACCAGGCGGCGGGGATCTCGACGTCGTGCTGCTCGAAGACCACCCGCCCCTTCTCATCCTGGATGACGGCGCTGCGCCGCTCCCAGGCGACGGCGTCGAAGGGCGCGACGTCGGGGCTGGTGAAGTGGCGCTGGAACCGCAGCCCCTCGCGCGCCGGCGCCGCTGCCACCGTCTCCGTCCCTGCCGCCGTTTCTCGCTTGGCCGCCCGCTCAGCCATCGGACCCTCTCCCCCTCACCTGCCCGGCCGCACCCGGGATCTCGTCTCGCTTCGTGTCGTGGCGACGCGTCATACCACAAGATCTAGCGGGGTCAAGTTTTTTCTTCCACTAGGGATGGGCTCGCCCGCCGACGAGATCGGTCGATGACGCGGCCGCGCAATCGCCCCGACCGCGTCGCTGACGCGCTGCGTCAGGTGGTGCAACGGATCGATCCCGAGCGCCGGCTGGCCGCCTATCGGCTGTGGACGTTCTGGGCCGACGAGGTCGGACCGGCGGTCGCGGCGCGCGCCGAGCCGGCGTCGTATCGCGACGGCGTGCTCTCCGTGCGGGTCGCCGGCGCGGCCTGGATGCAGGAGCTGCAGTTCATGAAGGAGGAGCTGCGGCGGCGCTTGAACCAGCGGCTCGGCGCCGACCTGATCCGCGACATCTACTTCGTGTCCGGCCCGGCGCCGCGCCGCGCCACCCCCCGGCCGGCGCCTGCGGGACCACCGCGCGCGATCGAAGCGCCGATCGCGCTGCCCGAGGTGAGCGACCCCGCGCTCGCCGCCGTGCTGGCGCGCCTCGCCGACGCGGCTCGCACGCGCGGCCGTCGCTGACCCGGCCATCCCGGCGGGCGCCGGCCGGGCGCCGCCGCCGCGGGCGCCGGGCTCAGCCGCCCGGCGGCGCCTCCGGATCGCCGGGCGCCTGCACCAGCTCGATGAGCGTCCCGTCCGGGTCGGCGACGAACACCGCGGCGGCGCCGAATTCCGGGATCTCGATCAGCGTCTCGTCGAGCACCCGGCCGCCGAGGGCGCGCAGCGCCGGCAGGGTCGCGCGCAGATCGTCGACGCGCAACGAGAGGTGGGTGAGGCCGCGACCGTTCATCGGCCGCGGCGCGCCATCGCCGAGCGCGCCGGGCACGACGTAGTGCAACAGCTCGATGCGGGTGCCGTCACGTTCGAGGTACACCGCTTCGAGGTCCACGTCGGCCAGGCGCAGGAGGGTGGTCGACGGCGGTCCGCAGACGCGCAGCTCCGACCGGTGCCGAAAGCCGAGGCCGTCGCGATAGAAGGCGGTGGCGCGCGCCAGGTCGCTGACGCAGACGCCGATGTGGGTCATCCGCAGGATCGCCATCGTGCTCCTCAAGCGGTCAGGATTCGCCGTCGCGCCGCTTGCTCACCCGCACCGCGCCGCTCGCCGGGTCGAGCGACACCGCGGCACGCCCCTCGAGCAGCGCCATCAGCGCGTCGCCGGCGATGGCGTGGCGCCAGCCCTGCATGATCGGCAGCTCGGCCGCGGCGCCGGCGGCGTGGCGTTGCACCAGCAGTTGCAGGTCGGCGTTGGTCGCCAGCAGGGTGGGCGCGATCCCGGCCTCCTCGGCACGCAACCGCAGCACCGCCTGCAACAGCTCGACGACGCCGGTGGCGGGGGTGGCGGTCGGCGGAGGCGGCGGCTGCGGCCAGGTGTCCTTCGGGGTATCGAGCGCGGCGGCGATCCGCACCACCACGTCGGCGGCCTGCCGCTCGAGGTCGCGCGAGTGCACCGCGCGCAGGCCGCGCAGGCCGTCGACGGTGATCGGCGCCTTGCGCGCGATCTCCACCAGCGCCTCGTCGCGGACGATGCTGGCGCGCGGCTTGTTGCGCGTCCTGGCGATCTCCTCGCGCCACTCCGCCAGCGCCTTCAGCACCACCAGGCCGCGCGCCCGCAGCGAACCGCGGCCGCGCACCCGCAGCCACGCGTCGCCGGGCTCCATCGGAATGCTGCGCACCGTGCGCTCCAACCGCCGGCACTCCTCGACCGCCCATGCCCAGCGGCCGAGCTCGCTCAGGCGCGCCTTCAACGCGTCGCAGGCCGGCAGCAGGTAGCGGACGTCGTCCACCGCGTACGCGAGCTGCGCCTTGGTGAGCGGCCGCCGCGACCAGTCGGTGAGCGTCTCGCTCTTGTCGACGCTGACGCCGAGCAGCCGTTCCACGAGTTGCGCGTAGCCGACCTGCGCCCCGTAACCGCCGAGCGCGGCCGCCACCTGCGTATCGAGGATCGGCGTCGGCGCGCTCCCCGTCAGGCTGTGGAAGAGATCGAGGTCCTGCTGACCGGCGTGGAACACCTTCTCGACGCCGGGCGCCGCGAGCACCTCGAAGAACGGCGCCAGCGACGCCACCGCCCGGCAGTCGATCAACGCCACCTCGTCGGCAGTCGCGACCTGGATGAGCTCCAGCGCCGGCACATAGGTCCGCTCGCCGACGAATTCGGTATCGAGCGCGAACCGCGGCGCCGCCGCGAGATGGGCGCAGACGCGCCGCAGCGCCGCGTCGTCGTCCACATACGTCACCGGGAGGTCGTACGCCGCCCCGCGTCCACTGTTCATCCGCCCTGCCCCCCTGTGCTCCCGGCCGTCGCCCGCGGTCACGCGACGGACCCGACGCAGCCGAGCGCCAGCGCGAAGGCGGCGTCCGGCGACTCGTCCCAGCGCGCGAGGCGGAACCCGCTCCGCGCCAGCAGCCCCTCGACGCCGGGGCGCGTGAACTTGCGGCTGCACTCGGTGTGGATCGTCTCCCCGGCGGTGAACTCCACCACCAGGTCGAGCGCCGCGATCGACACCGCGTGCGCCTCGCGCGCCCGCAGGTGCATTTCGACCTGCGCCGCGTCGGCATTGAAGAACGCCACGTGATCGAAGCGGTCGGGGCGGAAATCGGCGCCGAGCTCGCGATTCAGCACCCGCAGGATGTTGCGGTTGAACTCCGCCGTGAGCCCGGCCGCGTCGTCGTACGCGGCCTCGAGCGTCGCCGCCGCCTTGACCAGATCCACCCCGAGCAACAGCGCGTCGCCCGGCTGCAGGCGCGCCGCGATCGAGCCCAACAGGCGCTCGTCGTGCGGCGGCTCGAAATTGCCGATCGAGCTGCCGAGATACGCCACCAGGCGGCGGCCGCGCGGCAGCGACGGCAGTCCGTCCTCGAAATCCGCCACCAGGCCGTGCACGCGCAGGCGCGGATAGGCGGCGCGCAACGCGCTCGCGCTCTGCCGCAGGATGCCGCCGCTGACGTCGATCGGCACGTACACCGGCCGCGCCTGATCGCGCTGCAGCGCATCGAGCAGGACGCGCGTCTTGCGCGAGGCGCCGCTGCCGAGCTCGATCAGATGCGACGGCGCCACCATCGCGATGATCGCGCCCGCCACGCGCCGCAGCAGCGCGTGCTCGGTTCGCGTCAGATAGTACTCCGGCAGATCGCAGATGGCGTCGAACAGTTGCGAGCCGCGATCGTCGTAAAAGTACTTCGGCGGCAGCCGCTTCGGGCGCCCCACGAGGCCGCGGCGCACGTCGTGCGCGAGGCGTTCGCGAAGGACGTGCGGCGCCCGGTGCTGCTCGATGTGCAGGAGGGGATCGACGGCGCTGGGGCCGGGGCTCGCGGACGTCATCGCGCTCGTCGTCAGCGACGTCGGGCCCCGCGCCGTGGCGGTTGCGAGCCCGTCGCCGGGACGTTCACGTTTTGCAACACAGGGCTGGCGGCTTGTCAACGCGGGGCCGCACCTTCCATGAGCGCGCGGCGCGGCGGACGCGCGCCCGCCGCGCCCGAGCGTTCCGTTGCAGGCGCACCGTCCATCCAGTATCGCGCCCGACAGTGGCGACCATCGACATCGAGGAGGTGCGCAAGGTCTATCCCGGCGGCCACGTCGCCCTGCACGAGGTCTCGCTGCGCATTGCCGGCGGCACGACGCTGGCCCTCCTCGGCCCCTCCGGCGGCGGCAAGACGACGCTGCTGAAGCTGATCAATCGCCTGCTCGAACCGAGCAGCGGGCGGGTGCGGATCGATGGCGCGGACGCCGCCGCGCTCGACCCCGTCCTGCTCCGCCGGCGCATCGGCTACGTCGTCCAGGACGCCGGCCTGTTTCCGCACCTGACGGCGGCCGCCAACGCCGCCATCGTGCCGCGCCTGCTCGGCTGGCCGGCTCCGCGCCGCCGCGCCCGGGTGCGCGAGTTGTTCGCCCTCCTCGGCCTCGACGACGCGCTCGCCAACCGCTACCCGGCGCAGCTCAGCGGTGGCCAGCGCCAGCGCGTCGGCCTGGCGCGGGCGCTCGCCGCCGACCCCGCCATCCTGCTGATGGACGAGCCGTTCGGAGCGCTCGATCCACTCATCCGCGTCCGCCTGCAGGACGAGTTCCGCGCCCTGCAGGCGCGGCTCGCCAAGACGGTGGTGCTGGTCACCCACGATGTCGACGAGGCGTTCCGCCTCGCCGATGCCGTCGCCGTGCTCGACGACGGCCGTCTGGTCCAGCTCGGCACGCCCTCGGCGATCCGGCGCGCGCCGGCGTCGCCGTTCGTCGCCGCCTTCGTCACCCGTCGCGACGCCGCGCCGCCATGAGCCGCGCCCTGCTGCTGCTCGCCGCCGCGCTGAGCGCGGCGCCGGCGCGCGCCAGCGCCGCGGACCCGCCGCGGGTCGTGGTCGGCGCCAAGAAGTTCACCGAGAGCGCCATCCTCGGCGAGCTCATGGCCCAGGTGCTGGAAACCCACGCCGGCGCCGTGGTCGAGCGCCGCTTCAACCTCGCCGGCACCCAGGTCTGCTACGACGGCCTGCGCAGCGGCGCCATCGACGTCTACGCGGAGTACACCGGCACCGCCCTGCGCAGCATCCTCGGCGCCGCCGACGCGCCCACCACCGCGGCGGCGGTGTTCGCCGAGGTCAGCGAGGCCTTCCGCAGCCGCGAGGGGCTCGTCTGGCTGGCCCCGTTCGGGTTCGACAACACGTACGTGCTGCTGATGCGGCCGGCGCGCGCCGCCGCGCTCGGCATCGCCACGGCCAGCGATCTCGCCGCCCATCCGCTGCGCTACGGCCTGTCGCACGAGTTCCTCGCCCGCCCCGATGGCATGCCCGGGCTGCGCGCCGCCTACCGCCTCGACGAGGCCCGCACCGTCGGGATGGAGCACGACCTCGCCTACCAGGCGCTGGCGAACGGCGACATCGACGTCGCCGACGGGTACGCCACCGACGCCAAGATCGCCGCCCTGGCCCTGCTGCCGCTGGCCGACGACCGCGCCTTCTTCCCGCCCTATCAGGCGGCGCCGTTCGCGCGCGCCGATCTCCTCGCCCGCGTCCCGGACGCCGAGGCCGCGCTGCGCCTGCTCGCCGGCCGCATCGACGCCGCGACCATGCGCCGCCTCAACGCCGCCGTCGAGATCGAGCGCCGCGCTCCGGAGGAGGTGGCCGCCGCCTTCCTGCGCGAGCTCGGGCTGGGAACGCGCGAGGTGGCGCCGACGCGCCGCGCCACGACGCTGGCCGGCGTGCTCTGGGAGCGACGCGCCATCACCGCCCGGCTCACCGCCCAGCACCTGCTGCTCACCGGCACGGCGCTGCTCGGCGCCGTGCTGATCGGCCTGCCGCTCGGCATCGTCGCCTCGCGGCGGCCGCTGCTCGCCGGGCTGGCACTGGCGAGCGCCGGCATCCTGCAGACCATCCCGTCGATCGCGCTGCTCGCCTTCATGCTGCCGCTGTTCGGCATCGGCACCGCGCCCGCGATCGCGGCGCTGTTCCTCTACGGGCTGCTGCCGATCCTCCGCAACACGGTCGCCGGGCTGCGCAGCGTCGATCCGCTGCTCATCGAGGTCGGACGCGGCGTCGGCATGCGGCCGCGCGACCTGCTGTGGCGCGTCGAGCTGCCGCTCGCGGCGCCGGTGGTCCTCGCCGGCATCCGCACCGCCGCCGTCATCAGCGTCGGCACCGCCACCCTCGCCGCCTTCATCGGCGCCGGCGGCCTCGGCGACCCCATCGTCACCGGCCTGTCGGTGACCGACGTCAACCTGGTGCTGAGCGGCGCACTGCCCGCGGCGCTGCTGGCGATCGCCGTCGACCTCGGGCTGCACGCGGTCGAGCGGCTCGCGACGCCGAGAGGCCTGCGGATCAAGGGCGCGTAGCGCCTTGCGGCGCCGCGCTGCTGGAGTTGCAGGTTGGTGCGCGCTCAGGCGCGCAAGCCGTCACCCGGCCTTGCCCAAGAATTCGCTGCTCCCGCGAGGCAGCCCCAGGTTGTTATTGAGTCTCGCAGAATATAGTGACGGGATCTAGAACAGCTCCGCTTGCTGCCAGAAGGCGGTCACCAGCGTGGGGCGGCGCTGCATTCGGCGCAAGGCGCGGCGCGCCACGGTGGTGAGCTGCGAGAAGTCCTTCGGACAGAAGTTGGGCAGCTCATGCTTCTTCCAGTACCCCCAGATGTATTCCACGGGGTTCAGCTCCGGCGCGTAGGCGGGCAGGTACTCCAGGTGAATCGCGCCGCGCTGGCGAGCGATGAAGTCCTTCACCAGTCGACTGCGGTGCTGCCGCAGCCCATCCCAGATGATGAGCAGCTTGCCGGGGAGGGCCCGTTGGAGACGGCCCAAGAAGTCGACGATCTCCGGACTCTTGATCGTGCCGGGGTACAGCCGGAAGTAGAACTGCCACCACGTTACGCCCGCGATCGCCGAGAGCGTCTTCCAGTGGAAGTGATACTGGAGGACCGGGGTCTGCCCCCGCGGCGCCCATGTCCGACAGCGGTGCGGGCGCTCACTGAGTCCGCTTTCATCGATGAAGACGATGGTGCGCCGCTCGCGGCGGGCTTTTTTTTAAGGGCGGGCCAGTGCTCGCGTTTCCACCAGCGGATACGGGCTTCGTCGCGCTCCAGGGCGCGCCCGGTCGGCCGCTGGCAGCTCCACCCGAGCTGCCGGAGCAAGCGCCAGACGTGGCCGGGATGGAAGCGCTCCGCGAACTCCTGCTCGATCAGCTCCGCGACGCGCCCGGTGGTCCACAACCCGGTGGGGTATCCGAGCGCTTCCGGGCCGCGCTGCAGGGCGCGTTCGAGCTGGCGGCGTTGCGAGGCGGTCAGGCGCGGTGGGCGCCCCGCGCGCCCCGCCTTCTTCAGCCCGGCCCGCCCGTGGGTCGCCAACTGCTGCACCCAGCGACTCACCGACTGGCGATGGACGCCCACCCGCCGCGCCACCTCGGCCGGTTTCACCCCGGCCTTCAGTAACCGCGCGGCCTCCAGTCGCCGCCGTTCCAACTCATCAAAATCCCGCTTCACCCCCGCCGGATTTCCCATGGATCGTCGTGTATCACATCCGCCGCTCAATGTCACTATATTTTACGATACTCAATAGGTTGCTAGGTTGTTAGGCCTGAACGGCCTCTGAGACTAACAACCTAACAACTAACAACCTAGCAACCTTTCTTGGGCAAAGCCCCGTCACCCGTCACCCCCTACCCCCCGGACCCCGCGTCTGCACCGGCGTCGCATCTCAGGAATTGTTCTCCACCCGTCCGATCGCGGCGAGGAACTTCTCGTGCACGATCTCGCAGGCGAGACGGTAGAGCTGCTCGCGATCCTTGTGCTGGGCGAGGAAGCCGAGCGGGATCTGGAAGGCGCCCTTGTTGCGCAGGTTGCCGCCACCGTACGGCGCGCCCCGTTCCTCGTCGACGCCGAAGGCGCGCTTGAGGAAGGCGTCGGGATTGATGGTGTCGCCGCGCGTCCGCAGCGAGCCCTCGATCGCCTTGCCGTCGACGATGCCGAACACCAGCACGGTGTCGATGCCGGCCCGGGTCAGCAGGAAGTCGGCCGCCTGGGGAATGCCGTCGCGGTGCTCCTTGCGGACGAAGCCGACGTCGCTGACGAGGAAATTGTCGTAGGTCTTCCGCCGCTCCAGCGCCGCCTGGATCATGTCCATCACCGCCGGGCTCACCGATTGCGCCGAGATCTTGCGCAGCAGCCCCTGATCGACGGCCGACGAGACGAACGCGGCGGCGAGGAAGTCGGCGCGCGAGGCTTCGAGCATGAGCCGGGTGTCGGTGCGGATGCCGTGCATCAGCGCCGTCGCCAGCTTGATGTGCTCGGGATCGTCGGGGTCGAGACCGTCGGGGTGGGCACCGCGCAGGTACTCGCACATGATCGCCGCCGTCGACCCGACCTCCTCGCGAACGTCGGTGAACTCGGCGACCGTCTCCTCGATCCGTTTGTGATGATCGACGCAGGCGACGAAGCGCTTGCCGGCGAGCGCCTCGACGATCGCCGGATCGATTCGCTGCGTGTCGACCAGGGCGTAGCCGGCGTACGCGGCGAGATCGCACCGCCCGTCGTACAGCCAGAGGTCGAGGTCGAGCTGGGTGACCAGGGCCTGGTTCTCCTGGTGGCTGACCTCGTGGAACGAGAGCAGCCGCGATTCGACGCCGTGCAGGCGCGCCAGGTGCTGCAGCGCCAGGCCGGAGGCGATGTTGTCGGGGTCCGGGTAGCCGGCGAGCAGGATCACCAGGCGCTCGCCGCGGTGCCGCTCGAGCACCCCGGCGAGCTCGGCCCACTTGCTGGCGAGATCGCCTTCGGCGCGGCGGACGGGCCGCAGGCGCGGTTCGGGCAGCGGCTCGACTGAACGATCAGCCATGCATCCTCCACTCACCCCGTCGTGCGACGTGGGTGGTTCGTCCCGCCCGGCCGCCCGCGCATCGGGAGCGCAGACGGCCGGCGCGACCTTGTGGAGGGTCGTCGGCTGGATCGTCCCCGATGATGAGCTCTGGCATACGGTGCGGGCTGTGGACGCCGCGGGCGTCCGGGTACGGTGACGGCGCGAGGCTAGCACCGCCCTTCCGGGCTGCCAATGGAGGGGAGCGGGCGCCACCCGCGCAGCAGCCTCTGAAGCCGCGCTAATGCCGTCGCCCGGCGGCCGCTCATCCGTTGTCCGCCGCGATCACCGCCGTGCCGCCCATGTAGGGCCGCAGGACCAGCGGCACCTGCACGCTGCCGTCCGCCTGCTGGTAGGTCTCGAGAACGGCGATCATCACCCGCGGCAGGGCCAGGCCGGAGCCGTTCAGGGTGTGCAGCAACTCGGGCTTGGCGCCGGGCGCCGGCCGGTAGCGGATGTTGGCGCGCCGCGCCTGGTAGTCGCGGAAGTTCGAGCACGACGACACCTCCAGCCACTCGCCGCAGCCGGGCGCCCAGACCTCGACGTCGTACTTCATCGCCGCCGCGTAGCTGAGATCGCCGGTGCACATCTGCACGACGCGATGCCGCAGGCCGAGCCGCCGGCAGACGTCCTCGGCGTCGTCGAGCAGCGACAACAGCTCGGCGTCGGAGGTCTCGGGGGCGACGAACTTCACCATCTCGACCTTGTCGAACTGGTGTCCGCGCTTGATGCCGCGGACGTCGCGCCCCGCCGACATCTTCTCGCGCCGGAAGCACGGCGTGTAGGCGACGTGGCGGATCGGCAGCCGGCCCGGCTCGAGGATCTCGTCGCGATAGAGGTTGGTCACCGGCACCTCGGCGGTGGGGACGAACCAGAAGTCCTCCTCGACGTCGCGGTACATCGTGTCGCCGAACTTCGGCAACTGCCCGGTGCCGATCGCGCACTCGGTGCGCACCATCGCCGGCGGGTACACCTCGCGATAGCCGTGCGCCGTCGTGTGCAGGTCGACCATCCAGTTGATCAGCGCCCGCTGCAGGCGCGCCCCGGCGCCGAGCAGCACGTAGAAGCGCGAACCGGCGATCTTCACCCCGCGCTCGAAGTCGACGATGCCGAGGGCCGGGCCGAGATCCCAGTGCGGCTGCGGCGCGAAGGCGAACGCCGGCGCGTCGCCGACCTCGCGCACGACGCGGTTGGCGCTCTCATCGGGACCCACCGGCACGTCCGGGTGCGGCAGGTTCGGCAGCTCGAACAGGGCCGCGGTGAACGCCGCTTCGGCGGCCGCCACCTGCTGCTCGACCTCGCCGATGCGGTCGCCGAGGGCGCGCATCTCGGCCACCACCCGCTCGCGCTCCGCCGGCGGCAGTGTGCCGACGCTCTTCGAGGTCGCGGCACGCGTCGCCCGCATCTGCTCCGCTTCGGTGATCAGCTTGCGGCGCCGCGCATCGGCGGCGAGGACGGCGTCGACCAGCTCGGGCGCGGTGCCCACCGTCGCCAGCGCGCGTTTCACCTCGTCCGGCCGCTCGCGGATCATCTTGATGTCGAGCATGCGCTGCCGGGTAGCACGCGCCCGGAGCCGGGGCCAGCCGCCCGGTTCGCCGCCCGGTTCGCCGTCCGTTTCGACGGCAATGCGCGCCGCGCCGCGGGCGCGACCAGCCCCTCCCGCCATCACCCGTCGTCACCGCCGAAAGCGCCGCGCACCAGCTCGCAGCGCGGCGCGGCGCCGTCGAGCCAGACGCCGACGAGGTCGAAGCGCAGCGGGCGACCGGACAGGCGATGGCGGCTCAGGTAGTCGGTCGCGGCGCTGACGATGCGGCGCTGCTGCGAGGCCGTCACGGCATCGAGCGGGCTGAGCAGCGGGCGGCGGCGCGTCTTCACCTCGACGAAGACGACGACCCGGCGGTCGAGGGCGACGAGGTCGATCTCGCCGGCGGCGCAGCGATAGTTGCGCGCCAGGATCACGTATCCGGCGCGGCGCAGCCACCGCTCGGCCGCATCCTGGCCGGCGCGCCCCGCGGTCTGCCGCTCGCGGGTCATCGTTCACAGCTCCCAGTCGATCGGGCGGTCGGGCTCGTAGACGCAGTACGTGCCGGTCTTGATGGCGTTCACGAGGTGGCGCCACAGCGGCTCGTCGTGGCGGCGGATGGCGCGCAACGCGCCGGCGACGCAGTTGCGCACGTTGACCCGCGCCCGCTCCTGCGCCGAGGTGGCGCCGCGCGTTCCATGGCGGCCGGCCGCGAGCTGGCGCGCCAGCATGTCGATCTCCCGCTGCGCCTGCTCGATCCGGCCGGGGTCGTTGTCGCGCTCCGCCGCCGCCTGCTCGGCGAGCAGCTCGCGCCAGCGGGCGCGATAGTCCAGGCGGGCGCGCCGGTCGAGCTCCGACTCGGTGCGCGCCGCCGCCACCACGCGCAGTCCGTGCTCGTCGAGCTCGCGCGCCGACAGGCCGGCGGCGCCGCCGCCCTCGGGGCGCATCAGCTCGACCACGTAGATCGGCCGGTGCGGCCGGCGCAGCAGCTCGACGATGTACTCGAAGCCGCGCCGGCCGCGCACGCGCGCCAGCCGCCCGGGCGACGCCAGGGTCCAGTAGTCGCCCTCGCGGCGGAAGACGAAGCCGCGGCGCGCCGGCGCGACGGGGGCCGCCGGAGCCGCGGCCGCCGGCGGGTTCTCGGGCAACTGCAGGCTGGCCAGCAGCGCCACCAGCAGCCGGTGCGCGCGCGCCGCGTCGCCGGCGGCGCCGCGCGCCAGCAGCACCCGCGCGTAGGCGAGCTGCGTGCGCGCCACCTCGACGGCGGCGCCGATCGTCGTCGCGGCGCGCAGGGCATCCTCGAGGTGCGCCGCCGCCACATCCGCCCGGCCGGCGGTCCCGGCCAGCAGCCCGAGATAGAGCGCCGCCGTGCCCGGCCAGAATCCGGACGGCGGCTCGGCGCCGCGGCGCGCGAACCCGGCGAGCAGGGCGTAGAGCCCGTCCGCGGCGCCGGCGTCGCCGCGGGCGACGCAGCGCTCGCACAGGATCCACACCTCGCCGAGCCGGAACACCTCCTCCGGCAGCTCGCCCAGGCGGCGCGAGCCGAGGAAGGCCCGCGCCCGATCGATGGCCGCCTCGGCGCTCGGCAGCGGAGCGCCAGCCGCCCCGTCGCAACATCCGTCGACGCTGTTCATGCCGCCTCCTTCCTGGTGGATGCCCACGCGCCAGCTAGCCGCGCCGCGCCGCGCGGCACAATGAGCGGGTCGACTCGATGCCCGCCGCTCGATGCCGCTCCTCGCTGCGCGGCGTGCACCGCCCGCCAGCGGCGGCCGCTGTGACCCGCCACTGACTGCGTTGCAGCTACCCATTGATGTGTCTTGACTGTCGGAATTTGGCGGACGTATCGGCGACGCAGGTGGAGGGAGACCGATGTTTCGCTATCTCATCCTCGGCATGCTCCGCGCCGGCAGCCGCCAGCACGGCTATGCGTTGGTCAAGGCGTACCGCGAGCGATCCGGGGTCGACGTCAGCACCGGCAACTTCTATCGCGAGCTGCAGCGACTGGTGCTCGACGGCCTGATCCGCAGCGCCGACAACCCGCCCGACGCCGACGCGCGGCGGACCCCGTACGAGATCACGCCGCTCGGCATCACCGTCTTCGACGAGTGGCTGACGGCGCACGACGCCGCCGCCGGCGGCTGGGCCGAGGACGAGATCTCCGCCCGCCTGCTGTTCGCCGACGAGGCCGACCCGCCGATCATGCTGAAGGTCCTCGACCGCCTGCAGGAGAACGTCTGGTTCTACGGCAAGAGCCTCGAACGCGCGCGCCGGCAGGCGATCGCCGAGGCCGACGCCGCCGATGCGCCGGCGGCCTTCCGCGTCCTGCCGCTGCTGCTCGGCCGGCGCCTCAAGCACGTCGCCGCCGACATCGAGTTCCTCGGCGAGCTGCGCACCCGGTACCAGGCCTTTCTCGACGACGCCGCCGCGCCGATGGTGGCGGAGAGCGCCAGCGAGCCGGCGCGCGCCCTGCGCGCCGCCGCGCGCCGGCGCCGATGAGCGAGTCCCGTGCGCCGCGCCATGGCGAGCCGTCGCCCCCGGAGCGCGCCGCGGCCGGCGCCGCGCCGGCGCGATGAGGAGGAGGAGCGCATGCCGAACCCGCCGGCCGTCCAGCTCGACCGGGTCAGCAAGCATTACGCGCAGGGGCGTGCCGCGGTGCCGGCGCTGCGCGACGTCAGCCTCGCGGTCGCGCGCGGCGAGTTCCTCTCGATCATGGGCGCCAGCGGCTCCGGCAAGAGCACGCTGCTCAACCTGATCGCCGGACTCGACACGCCCGACACCGGCCGGGTGCGGGTCGCCGGCGCGGATCTGGCGGCGCTCTCCGACGACGCGCGCAGCGACATCCGCCTGCGCCACGTCGGCATCGTCTTCCAGAACTTCAATCTCTTCCCCAGCTTCAGCGTCGAGGAGAACATCGCCTGGCCGCTCGAGCTGCACGGCCACGGGGCCCGCGCCGCCGCCGCCCGCGCCCGCGAGCTGCTGGCGCAGGTCGGCGTCGACGTCGCCACCGCCCGCCGCCGGCCCGCCGAGCTGTCGGGCGGCGAGCAGCAACGCGTCGCCATCGCCCGCGCCCTGATCACCGCGCCGACGCTGCTGCTCGCCGACGAACCGACCGGCAATCTCGATTCGCTCACCGGCCAGGCGATCCTCGATCTCCTGCGCCAGCTCAACGACGAGCGCGGCGTGACGGTGATCATGGTGACCCACAGCACCTTCGCCGCCACCTACGGCCACCGCACCGTCGAGCTGCGCGACGGCCAGATCGTCCGCGAGGTGCAGACGCCGCGCGTCGAGGGCGCCCGGGTGATTCCGCTGTTCGAGTGAGGGGCCAGGGCGGAGCGCCGCCGCGGCGTTACCTGGCGCCCGGGGCGTAGGAGCCCCACTCCAGCGCCGGTTGGGTGAAGAGCTCGTCCGGCAGGGAGAGGTCGAAGGTGACGCGCTCGAAGCTGATGATGGTCCGGCTCCCCGCCGCCGGCGTGTGCACCTCGGCGCGGAACGGCACCGGGATCGCCCCGACGCGGCGGATGTCGCGCTGCTCGATGCGGCGCGTCGGCATCGCGTCGCCGCCGCGCCCGAACCACCCGCGCGCCGGCGCCTGCTCGTGGAGGTCGACGCGGCGGGCGACCAGGTCGTCGCGCCCCAGCCAGAGGACGATGCGCTGGTAGCCGATGTCCTCGCGCACCGGCGTCAGCTCGATGACGTGGCACGGCACGCCGTCGATCGTCTCCTCGCCCCGCCGCGCCGCCGTCGCGTCCGCCTCGCTCCAGTGCGGCATCTCCGCCAGCAGGTCGAGGTCGTGATAGGTGAGGTCGGTGCCGACGAAGCCGCTGTGGCGCGCCGCGCCGCCCACCCGGCGGGCGCGGCGGAGCTCGGGCAGGTAGAGCCACTGGTCGGCGGCGCGATCCGGGTGCGTGACGCCGAGGAACGCGGTGCCCCTGGCGCTCGCCGGCGCCGAGAAGAAGGCGATGGTGCGCTGCTCGCCGGGCGCGGTCTTCTTGTCGAAGAGATCCAGCGTCATCGACCGCGGCGCGTGCTCCGGGGTCACGACCTCCATCGCCAGTCGCTGATGGCGGTCGCTCCAACGGCGCGCCCCCTCGTCGAGGGCGCGCTGGCGGTCGAGGATCTGGCGCGCCGTCTCCTCCTCGGCAGCGAGCGCCGGGGACGCCGCCACCAGGCCGCTCACCAGCAACCCGCACAGGCCGCACGTCAGATGGCGCGCCGCGCCGGTCATTCCGACTCCATCGACAACGTCCTGGCGCGATACAGCGGCGGCGAGTCGTACACGACGTGGCCGTGGACGCCGATGAACTCGTCGAACTTCGCCGCCAGCTCGCGCTGGCCGATGTTGTTGTTCCAGCGCTCGTAGGCGGCGCGATCGCGGAAGGCGATGACCGTGGTCATCGGCGGTCCGCGGCGGGCGCGGTCGACCGTGGTCTCGATGCTGACGACGCCGCCGAAGGCCCGCAGCGCCGGCACGAAGGTCTGCTGCAGCCACTGCTCGAAGGCCGTCAGCTTGTCCGGCAGGATGTCGTAGGTCTGCACCAGGAACACCTGCGCCGCCACCGTGGGCGGCGCCGGCAGCGGCGCGGCCGGCGTCGGCGCCGACGGCGCGACGACGTTGGTCGGCACCGGCCCGGCCCCGGGCGTGATCGCCGGCGGCGCGTGGCAGGCCTCGCCGCCGCTGGTGAGACTGGCGAGGAAGACGACGAGGTCCTGCAATTGCGCCACCGTCAGGTCCGGGTAGGCCGGCATCGTCGAGTGCCCATCGGACGTGAGGTAGCCGGCGCCCTCGACCCGCACCGCCTGCGGGTTGACGATCGATTCGAGGAAGTAGACCGGCGGGTGGTGCGAGCCCATGCCGGTGAGCTCCGGCCCGGGTTGCCGCTGCGCCGGCGGCACCTCCGGCAGGTTGGCGCCCTGCACGACGTGGCAGTTGTGGCAGCCCTGGGTGATGAACAACTGCCGCCCGCTCAGGACGTCGCCGGGGATGAGCGCCAGCTCCCACCCCGGCGGCACGCCGCCGGCCGCATGGAGGGCCTCCATGGTGATGCGCACCGACTTCGGCGTCGGCGGCGCGCTCTGCGCGAACGCCGTGGCGACGAGGAGGACGAGGAGGCCGGCGGCCAGGGCGCCGCGAGAACGGGATGCGGTCATGTCGGCTCGGGAGCGATGTCCTCCAGACTTCGCCCAGCGGTCTCGGGAAAGGCAAGCGCGACGATCAACGGCCCGAGCAGCGCGCCGGCGAGCATCAGCGAGATCGCCTGCCAGTGCGAGCCGAGCGCGCCGTAGAGCAGCGATTCCACCGCCAGGCCGAGCGCGCCGCCGAGCGTGGCGACGATGGCGCGCGCCCCCGTGGCCGTGCTGCGGTACGAGGTCGGGAACAGCTCGGCGCCGAAGCTGGCCTGCAGGACGTCGTGTCCGACGACGGCGAAGATGAGCGCGATCCACAGCACCGGCAGCCACCAGCCGGCGGCGTTGTAGAAGGCGATGGCGAGCGACAGCACGGTGACGCCGAAGGCGACCGTCACCGGCCGCCGGCCGACGCGATCGCTGAGCCGGCCGGCGTAGGCCGAGCCGGCGATCGCCAGCCCGCCACCGAGCACGTAGAGCACGGCGACCCGCGCCGGCGACCAGCCGTGCGCGTCCTGCAGGTACTTCGGGCCCATGAAGTCGGCCGCCGCGCCGCCGGCCGAGAACACGAACGCCACCGCCGCGACGGCGGCGAAGCGCCCGGGATAGGCCCGCGCCAGGGCGACGATCGGCGCCAGCGCCGGCGTGCGGGTCAGCGCCGCGGCCCGCGCCTCGCTGAAGCCGCCGTCTCCGGCAACACCCGCCGCCAGTAGGCGACCACCGTCAGCGGCACGACGCCGACCGCGAACAGCGCCCGCCAGTTGAGCCCCAGCCACTCGAAGAGCGGAAACAGCAGCGCCGCCAGACCGACGCCGCAGGACTGGATCGCGAACAGCGCGCCGATGCCCCAGCCGCGCACCTCCGCGTCCAGCTCCTCGGCGATCACCACCACCGCCAGCATCGACTCGGCGGCGGTGAAGATGTGGGCCAGGAACTGGAAGGCGACGAAGCTGCGGGCGTCGGGCGCCAGCGCCGTCGCCGCCGTGCAGACGGTGTAGCCGACGATCGTCGCCAGCAGGACGCGCCGCCGGCCGACGCGGTCGGCGGCGACGGTGGCGAGGAACGCCGGCAGCGCGCCGAGGCGGACGATCGAGCCCAGCCAGCCGACGTCCGCCTCGGCGATGCCGAGGCTCGACTGGATCTGCGGCAGCGCCAGGGCGAACAGCGCGCGGTCGTACTGATCGAACAGCGTGGCGATCGACACCAGCCCCAGCACCTGCCACTGGCGCGGCGTCAGCGCCGGCGCCCGGCCGAGAAACGGCGCCAGGCGCAGCCAGCGCGGCGGACGCGCCTCGATCGCCGATGCCATGCGCCGCGCTCTCTAGCGCGTCGCCGCGGGCGAACGCGAATTCCCCGCGCGACGCGGGGTCGCGCCTGGCCACGCCGGGTCATCTGTGGTTCCCTGCCGCGGCGATGAAGCACTTCTCGATGCTCCGCAGCTTTCACGCCGCCGACCTCTTCACCATGGCGAACGGCGGCTGCGGCGTCCTGGCGGTCTTCCACGCCATGCAGTTCCACGGCGGCGGCGGCGCGCGCGCGCTGTGGATCGCGGCGGCCCTGGTGCCGTTGGCCATCGTCTTCGACGTGCTCGACGGCCGCGTCGCGCGCTGGCGCCATCGCCAGTCGCCGATGGGACGCGAGCTCGACTCGCTCGCCGACGTCATCTCCTTCGGCGTGGCGCCGGCGGCGATCGCCTACGCGGTCGGCCTCGCGACCGCGCTCGACCAGCTCGTCCTCGTCGCCTTCGTCCTCTGCGGCCTCAGCCGCCTGGCGCGCTACAACGTCACCGCCGAATCGCTCAGCGACGCCGACGGCGCGGTGACGCATTTCGAAGGCACGCCGATCCCGACCAGCATCGTGCCGCTCGCGCTGCTGCTGCTCGCCTACGCGACCGACCACCTGGGCGCCGTGACGACGCTCGGCCTTGCCTGGCATCTCCCGGTGCTGCTCTTCGCCGCGTCGGGCAGCCTGATGATCAGCAAGACGCTGCGCATCCCGAAGCCGTGACGTCGCCGCGCGGACCCGCGCCGCCGCTGCGTGGTCAATCGCGGCGGCGCGTGCTAGGCGTGCCGCCGCTCGCATGCCGTGCACCCGTCTGCTGATCGCCAATCGCGGCGAGATCGCCATCCGCATCGCCCGCAGCGCCGCCGAGGTCGGGGTGGCGACGGTGGCGGTGTTCTCCGAGGACGACGCCACGGCGCTGCACCGCCTGCACGCCGACGCGGCGCGGCCGCTGCGCGGCGTCGGTCCGGCGGCCTACCTGGACGCCGAGCAGCTCATCGCCGCGGCGCGCGACGCCGGCTGCGACGCGCTGCACCCGGGCTACGGCTTCCTCGCCGAGCAGGCCGACTTCGCGCGCGCCTGCGGCGCCGCCGGCCTGACCTTCGTCGGGCCGCACGCCGACGCGCTGGCGCTGCTCGGCGACAAGTCGAAGGCGCGCGCCCTGGCGGTCGGCGCCGGCGTGCCGGTGCTCGCCGGCAGCGAGGGCGCGGTGTCGCTCGAACAGGCGCGCGCCTTCCTCGCCGGTCTCGCCGGGGCGCCGATGGTGATCAAGGCGGTCGCCGGCGGCGGCGGCCGCGGCATGCGCATCGTCGCCGAGGCCGACCACCTCGCCGCCGCCTATGCCCGCTGCCGCTCCGAAGCCGGCAACGCCTTCGCCGACGATCGGGTCTACGTCGAGCAACTGCTGCCGCGGGCGCGCCATCTCGAGGTGCAGATCGTCGGCGACCGACGGGGCGGGCTCGTCGATCTCGGCGAGCGCGAGTGCACCCTGCAGCGGCGCCACCAGAAGCTGATCGAGCTCGCCCCGAGCCCGTGGGCGACGCCGCGGCTGCGCCAGCGCCTCGCCGCGGCGGCGCGGCGGCTCGCCGAGGCGGTCGCCTGCGACGGCGTCGCCACCGTCGAGTTCCTGGTCGACGCCGACGCGGCGCCGGACGAGGCGCCGTTCTTCTTCATCGAGGCGAATCCGCGCCTGCAGGTGGAGCACACGGTGACCGAGGCGGTCACCGGCCTCGACCTGGTGGCGATCCAGCTCGCCATCGCCGCCGGCGGCTCGCTCGCCGATCTCGGTCTCGGCGCCGCCGCGCCGCCGCCGCGCGGCATGGCGCTGCAGGCGCGGGTGAACATGGAGACGGTCGGCGCGGACGGATCGGTGAAGCCCGCCGGCGGCACCCTCACCGCCTTCGACGCGCCGTCCGGACCGGGGGTGCGGGTCGATACCTGCGCCTACAGCGGCTGGTCGCCGAGCCCGCGCTTCGACTCGCTGCTGGCGAAGGTCGTCGTGCACGTCCCCGATGCGCGGATCGGCGCCGTGGTCGACAAAGCCTCTCGCGCCCTCAGCGCCCTGCGGGTCGGCGGCGTGGCGACCAACGTCGACTTCCTGCAGACCCTGCTCAGCGAGCCCGACGTGCGGGCGATGGACGTCACCACCGGCTGGGTCGACGCCCGCCTCGGCAGCCTGGCCGCCGCCGACGCGGCCCGCCATCCGCGCCGCTTCTTCGCCGTCGCCGACGTCGAGGCCGCCGCCGACGCGTCGGTGGAGATCGCAACGCCGCCGGGGGCGCGCGCGGTGCGCGCGCCGCTGCAGGGCACGGTGGTGAGCATCGACGTCGCCGTCGGGTCGCGGGTCGCCGCCGGCCAGTCGCTGCTGGTGATGGAAGCGATGAAGATGGAGCACGTCGTCGCCGCGCCGACCGGCGGCATCGTGGTCGCCGTGGCGGTGGCCGCCGGCGCCGCGGTGCGCGAGGCGGCGCCGCTGCTCTTCCTCGAACCCGCCGACGACGCGATCGCGGCGACCACCGCCGCCGACGGCGAGGACCCGAACGCGCTGCGCCCCGAGCTCGTCGAAGCGATCGAACGGCACGCCGTCGGCCTCGACGCGCGCCGCCCGGAGGCGGTGGCGCGGCGCCGCCGCACCGGTCAGCGCACGGCGCGCGAGAACGTCGACGACCTCTGCGACCCGGGGAGCTTCGTCGAGTACGGCGCCCTCGCCCTGGCGGCGCAGCGCAGCCGGCGCCCGCTCGAGGACCTGATCGCCCGCACCCCCGGCGACGGCCTGGTGGGCGGCATCGGCACGGTGAACGCCACCCGCGTCGACCCGGCGCGCAGCCGCTGCGTGGTGATGTCCTACGACTACACCGTGCTCGCCGGCACCCAGGGCTTCCAGAACCACCGCAAGAAGGACCGCCTGTTCGAGCTCGCCGAACGCCAGCGGCTGCCGGTGGTGCTGTTCGCCGAGGGCGGCGGCGGCCGGCCGGGCGACACCGACGCCCCCGGCGTCTCCGGTCTCGACTGCCTCGCCTTCCAGTACTTCGCCGCGCTGAGCGGGCTGGTGCCGCTGGTCGGCATCGCCTCCGGCCGCTGCTTCGCCGGCAACGCGGCGTTGCTCGGCAGTTGCGACGTGGTCATCGCGACCCGGGGCGCCAACATCGGCATGGGCGGCCCGGCGATGATCGAGGGCGGCGGACTCGGCGTCTTCCGGCCCGAGGAGGTGGGGCCGCTGGCGGTGCAGGCGGCCAACGGCGTCGTCGACGTCGCGGTCGCCGACGAAGCCGACGCGGTGCGCGTGGCGCGACAGTACCTGTCGTACTTCCAGGGTCCGCTCGCCGCCTGGACGTGCCCGGACCAGCGCCGCCTGCGCACCGTGGTGCCGGCGAACCGGCTGCGCGTCTACGACGTGCGCCGCGCCATCGCCGGTCTCGCCGACGACGACTCGGTGCTCGAGCTGCGCCGCGCCTTCGGCGCCGGCATGGTGACGGCGCTGGCTCGCATCGAGGGGCGGCCGCTCGGCATCGTCGCCAACAACCCGCTGCACCTCGCCGGCGCCATCGACCGCGACGGCGCCGACAAGGCGGCGCGCTTCATGCAGCTCTGCGACGCCTTCGACCTGCCGCTGCTCTTTCTCTGCGACACGCCCGGCATCATGGTCGGCCCGGCGGCCGAGGAGACGGCCCTGGTGCGGCACGCGGCGCGGCTGTTCGTGGTCGGCGCCAGCCTGACCGTACCGTTCTGCACCGTCGTCCTGCGCAAGGGCTACGGCCTCGGCGCCCAGGCGATGGCCGGCGGCAGCTTCAAGGCGCCGCTGTTCACCGTCTCGTGGCCGAGCGGGGAATTCGGCGGCATGGGCCTCGAAGGCGCGGTGCGCCTCGGCTTCCGCAACGAGCTCGCCGCGGTGCAGGACGAGGCCGAGCGGCAGGCGCTGTTCGAGAAGATGGTCGCCCGCGCCTACGAGATCGGCAAGGCGGTCAACGTCGCCTCGCACTTCGAGATCGACGACGTGATCGATCCCGCCGACACCCGCCGCTGGATCGTCGCCGCCCTCGCCGCCGCGCCGCCCCCACCGCCGCGCGCGGGGAAGAAGCGCCCCTGCGTCGACCCGTGGTGAGCGGAGGCACCACCCCAGGGAGGATCACTGCGGCTCGGTGTTCCTCCGTGGCTCCTCAACTCGACTGCTGTCGTCCCCGCGACTGCACGCCGGCCCGGCGGGCGGCCAGCACCTCGGGCGTCAGTCCGCGGGCATGGTCGCGCGCGGTCTCGCTCTCGATCGCCAGACCGCGGGCGAAGGTCTCGGCATAGCCGGCGTCGATGACCCGCTTGTAGGCCCGCATCACGTCGGGGACGCAGGAGCGCATGTCCTGCGCCAGCGCCTGGCAGGTCGGCAGCAGCGCCGCGGGCTCGACGACGCGATTCACCAGCCCCCACGCCTCCGCCTGCTCGGCGCTCAGGTAGTTGCCGGTCAGCGACAGCTCCTTGGCGCGATAGATGCCGATGGTGCGCGACAGCTTCTGGCTGAGGCCCCAGCCCGGCATGATGCCGACCCGCGCGTGGGTGTCGGCGAAGCGGGCGCCGCGCGCCGCGATCAGCAGGTCGCAGGCGAGCGCCAGCTCGAAGCCGCCGGTGATGGCGAAGCCGTTGATGGCGCCGATCACCGGCTTGCCGCACCCCTGCACGGCGCCGACCACGTCGCCGCCGGCCACCGCCGATGCGGCGTCGTCGGCGGCGCCGGTCTCGCCGCCGAGCTCCTTCAGGTCGAGGCCGGCGCAGAAGGCGCGGCCGGCGCCGGTGAGAATCACCACCTCGACGGCCGGATCCCCTGCCAGACGGGTGAAGGTCTCGGCGATGGCGGCGCGCAGGACGCGCGACAGCGCGTTCATCGCCTGCGGGCGATTGAGGGTGACGGTGGCGACGCCGTCGGCGACGTCGACGAGCAGCACATCGGCGGTCATGGGACGCTCCTTCGCCGGCGACGATCGGCGAGCGCCGGCGAGGTGTCAACCAGGTTGCGCGAACGAGCGGCGATGACGTAACACGGCGCCGGGTGATCGGCGGGGCGCGGCGCGTGTGGGGCGTGGCGCGCGGAAACCCGGCGGTCAGATCGTCAGCGAAACGGAGGGTCGTGATGCGCAGACCGGGGGGATCCGCCGCCGCCGCCCTGGCGGCAAGTCTGGCACTGCTGCTGGCCGCGCACGCCGCGCACGGCGCGGCGCTCGACGAAGCGGGCGAGCTCTCGCTCGGCGTCCGCAGCTACACCGCGGCGCGCGTCGGCAGCCAGCACACCGACATCTCGATCATCTACGGCACGCCGACCCACAGCCGGCAGACCTTCCGCAGCCTGACGTTTCCGGTGTCGCCGGCCGGCCACATGCGCCAGAGCCGGTACTTCCTCGAGGCCGAGCTGCGGCACAATCTCGACCGCCTGATCAAGGACGGCTTCGGGCCGCTGGCGCTGATCAACGACCTGCCGGTGCGGGTGCGCAACGTGAAGTACAACCTCACCGGCCGCTTCGAGTACGACGGTGTCTACGACTACGGCCCGGCCGAGTACCGCACCGCGTACCAGTACTACAACGAGGTGCTGGTGCCGCCGTTCTCCGGCCGCACGCCGCCCGTCCTGCCGGTGCGGCGCACGCTGCGCAACGTCGCCTCGTGGCGCGCCCGGCTCTTCCAGGCCTTCCTCGAGGCCGACGTCGGCAAGCTGTACCTCCGCTTCGGTCGCCAGATCCTCGCCTGGGGCGAGACCGACGCCTTCCGCCTGCTCGACAACATCAACCCGCTCGACAACAGCTTCGGCGGCTTCCTCGTCCCGCTCGACGAGCGGCGCCTGCCGCTCGACATGCTGCGCACCAGCTACCAGATCGGCGACATCCCGTTCCTGCCGTTCTACGACTCGTACCTGGAGGGCTTCGCCGCCGTCGACAACGCCGTCGCCATCCAGCCCGGCATCCCCAACGGCTCGCCGTGGCAGCTCCCCAACTTCCAGCCGAGCGCGGTCCTGCTCACCACCAAGGACATCCCGCCGACCAATCTCCCCCACACGCGCGGCGGCCTGCAGTTCAAGTTCTCCACGCCGCTGCCGCCGCTGAGCGACGCCCAGGTGGGCATCGCCAGCTACTGGACGTATCTCGACACCCCGGCGGTGCAGACCCTGGTGCAGGGCGATCCCAACAGCGGCATCTTCTTCCCGCTCGCCATCCAGCAGGGCCGGGCGGCCGGCTACCTGGCGCAGGCGGTGCAGACGGTGCCGACGACCCAGATCACCGGCGCCAGCATCACCACCAGCGTCCCGGCGGACTACGCGCGCTACCTCGGCCTGAGCGGCGAGCCGGTGCTGCGCAGCGAGCTCGCCTACTTCAGCAACGAGGCGCGCTTCACCCAGGCGCAGCTCGATCCCTTCGTCTATGCGCTCGGCAACTGCACCGCCGGCGGCCGCCTCACCGGCACCGGCTACTGCACCGGCGGGCGGCGCACCGGCGATTCCTGGAACTACGCCCTCGGCATCGACCACAACCAGTTCATCCGCTGGCTCAACCCGGGGCAGTCGATCTTCTTCAGCGCCCAGTTCTTCTACAAGCACTTGAACGGCGCGGCGAAGCGCGTGCCGATCCCCGCCATCGGCCCGTACGTCCCGGGCCAGCCGAAGCTGTTCAACGGCGAGGTGCTGCCCGTGCCGGCCTACAACCAGTCGCCCGACAGCCGCGGCATCCCGAGCGGCGCGTCGGAGAGCGTCTTCATCCACCAGCCGGTCGACCAGTACCTGAACACCCTGCTGGTCGCGACCCAGTACTTCAGCGGCCAGGTGGCGCCGGCGCTCGGCGTCTTCTACGACTGGGGCGGCGCCGTCGTCGCCCAGCCGCAGGTGACCCTGGTGCGCGACCCGTTCCGCTTCACGCTCAGCTACAGCTATCTGTACGCCAGCACGCTCAAGGGCGGCTCCGGCATCAGCCTGCTGCGCGACCGCGACAATGTGTTGTTCCAGTTGGAGTACGTCATCTGAAGGTCGTCACGTTGTTGGTTGTTGAGTTGCCAGTCAGAGTTCCGGAACCCAACAACCAACAACCTGCCTCACTCCACCGTCACGCTCTTCGCCAGATTCCGCGGCTGGTCGACGTCGCGGCCGAGCTCGACGGCGGCGTAGTAGGCGACGAGCTGCAGCGGCAGGGTGAGCAGGATCGGGTTGAGCTCGTCCTCGTTCGGCGGCACCAGCAGCAGGGCGTCGCTGCGCCCCGGCAGACGCTCGTCGCCGGCGTGGGTGACGGCGATCACCGGCCCGCGCCGGGCGCGGATCTCCTCCAGTGACGACAACGACTTCTCGTAGAGGTGGTCGCGCGGCAGAACGACGAAGGTCGGCGTCTCCGGGCACACCAGCGCCAGCGGCCCGTGCTTGAGCTCCGAGGCCGGATAGGCCTCGGCGTGGACGTAGGCGATCTCCTTCAGCTTCTGCGCCCCCTCCAGCGCCACCGGGTAGCCGTTGGCGCGGCCGATGTAGAAGGCGTTGTCGCGCGTCGCATGGGCGCGGGCGACGGCGCGGATCTGCTCGGCGCCGCGCAGGACGGCGCGCATCTGCTCGGGCAGCTTCTGCAGCCCGTCGATGATCCGCCGCCCCGCCGATGGCGACAGGTCGCGAATGCGGCCGAGGTAGAGCGCCAGCAGGGCGAAGGCGACCAGCGTGCAGGTGAACACCTTGGTCGACGCCACCGACACCTCGGGCCCGGCATGGATGTAGATCCCGCCGTCGACGGCGCGGGCGATGCTCGAGCCGACGACGTTGACGATGCCGAGCACCCGCCCGCCCTTGCGCTGCACCTCGTGCACCGCGGCCAGCGTGTCGGCGGTCTCGCCCGACTGGCTGACGGCGACGTACAGGCAGTCCTTCTCGATCACCGGATTGCGGTAGCGGAACTCCGACGCCGCCTCGGCGTCGGCGGGCACGCGGGCCAGCGCCTCCAGCAGGTGGGCGCCGCCGATGCCGGAGTAGTACGCCGAACCGCAGCCGAGGATCTTCACCCGCTTGATGTCGAGCAGATCGCGCGGCGTCAGGTTGAGACCGCCGAGGTGCGCGGTGCTGAACTGCAGGTCGAGCCGCCCCTTCAGCGTCCGCTCGCACGCCTCCGGCTGCTCGAGGATCTCCTTGAGCATGAAGTGGTCGTGCTCGCCGCGGTCGTAGGCCTCCTGGCCCCACTGCACCGTGGCCGGCGCCTTGGTGGTCGGCTGGTCGTCGAGCGTCACCGTGCGATAGCCGCCGGCATCGAGCACCGCGACCTCGCGGTCGTCGAGGTACAGCACCTGCTCGGTGTGACGCACCAGGGCGGCGACGTCGGAGGCGATGAACATCTCGCGCTCGCCGACGCCGATCACCACCGGGCTGCCGTTGCGCGCCGCGACCAGCCGATCCGGCTGGCGCGCGTCGACGACGGCGATGCCGTAGGTGCCCTGGATCACCGCCAGCGCCTGCCGCACCGCCGCGTCGAGCTCGCCGCCGAACGCCTCGATGAGATGCGCCAGCACCTCGGTGTCGGTCTCGGACGCGAAGACGTGCCCCTTCGCCTCCAGCTCGGCGCGCAACTCGGCGGCGTTCTCGATGATGCCGTTGTGCACGACGGCGATGTGGCCGCTGCAGTCGCGGTGCGGGTGCGCGTTGGCGTCCGTCGGCTCCCCGTGCGTCGCCCACCGCGTGTGCGCGATGCCGACCGTCCCCTTCAACCGCCGCGGCAGCGTCGCTTCCATCTGCCGCACCTTCCCCGCCGCCTTGTGCACCTTCAGCCCGCCGCGGGTCACCACCGCGACCCCCGACGAGTCGTAACCGCGATACTCCAGCCGATGCAGCCCGGCGATCAGAATCGGCAGCGCATCCTGCCGCCCGACGTAGCCGACGATCCCACACATGGCTCCTCCATCACGCGCGCGCGCCGGCGCCCGCTCACCCGTACACCATCCGCCGCACCTGGCGTTCGCTCAGCGCCGGCGCCGCGAAGCGACGCTGCCGCGCCTCCGCGACCAGGCGGGCGAAGATCTCCGCGTTGCGCAGCTCCTCGCCCTGCAACTCGGCGTGGCGACGGACGACGAATCCCTCCAGCGACTCCGAGAAGTAGTCGAGCACCTCGGCCACCACCCGCTCGGCCTCGGCCCGACTCAGCCGCGTCGTCCGCTCCAGGTGCTCGACCAACGCGGCAAAGCCGTCCGTACTCTCCATGAAGCGGCATGGAACCATTCGAGAACGGCGAAAGCAACGAATTTGCCCGAATACGGGCACCCATTGGCCATTATCGCCACGTCGGCTCGGCTTTTGGCTACTGGGCGGGCTGCGGGGCGCGAGGACTGTCGGTAGGCGGGGGAGGCAGGGATTTCCTCGCAGCGACGGCTTGCAGAGGTGTCGCGGCCTGGCATGAGTTCAGGGGTGGCGACGCGGGCGATGCGCTGGATGACGGCGATGGCGCTGGCCGTGCAGGCGGTGGTCTGGAGCGGGCCGGTCGGCGCGCGCGGCGGCATCGAGATCGAGGGGGTGACCTTCGCCCCCAGCGTCCACGCCGGCGGTCGTCTGCTGGTGCTCAACAACGCCGGTCTGTTGCGCTACCGCGTCGTCATCAAGGCGTACGTCGCGGCGCTCCATCTCGAGGAGGGAGCGGCGCCGGGCAGCGCGCTCGGCGACGTCGCCAAGCGGCTGGAGGCGGAGTACTTCTGGGCCCTCGCCGGCCGCGACTTCGGGCCGGCGACGATCGAGGGCATGGCGCGCAACGTCGACGCCGCGACGCTCGCCTCGCTGCGGCCGCGCCTGGAGCAGTTCGCGCGGCTGTTCGTCGACATCCGCCCCGGCGACCGCTACGCGCTCACCTACCTCCCCGGCGTCGGCACCGAGCTGTCGCTGAACGGGCGCCCGCTCGGCACCATCCCGGACGCCGATTTCGCCGCCGCGCTGTTCGCCATCTGGCTCGGCCCGCAGCCGCTGGACGGCGACCTCAAGCGCGCCCTGCTGGCCAGCCGATGAGCGACGCGCCGCTGTCGCCGCCGCGGTGGCGCGCCTGGGCGCGCCGCGCCACGACGATCACCCTCTATGCCTCGGCCTGGCTGCTGCTGCTGGCGACCCTGCCGGCGCTGGCGCTGGCGGCCGCGGCGACGGACGCGTGGCGCGGCGATCGGCGATGGCCGACGCTGCGCTGCCTCGCCTTCGCGCTGCTCTACCTGAGCTGCGAGGTGGCCGGCGTCGCCGCCGCCGGTGTCCTCTGGCTGGCGACCGCCGGCGGGCGCGGCCGCGTCAGCACGCCGGCGGCGCGGCTGAGCGGCCTGTCCGACGCCTACCTGCGCGCCAACTTCCGGCTCCAGTGCTGGTGGGCGTGCCGCCTCTTCCACGGCGCCGAACGGATCTTCGGCCTGCGCACCGTGGTCAGCGGCGACGCGGCGGTGCGCAGCGGCCCGTACCTGCTGTTCCTGCGCCACGCGAGCATCGGCGATACCGTGCTGCCGGCGGTGCACATCGGCGCCCGGCACGGCATCATGCTGCGCTACGTGATGAAGCGCGAGCTGCTGTGGGATCCCTGCCTCGACATCGTCGGCAACCGCCTGCCGAACTACTTCGTGCAGCGCGGCTCCGGCGACAGCGGGCGCGAGATCGCCGCCGTGCAGCGCCTGATCGAGCAGCTCGGCCCGAACGACGGCGTGCTCCTCTATCCGGAGGGGACGCGGTTCTCGCCGGCGAAGCGGGAGCGCGTCGTCGCCCGCCTGCGCGGGGCGCTGCCCGCCAGGCTGCAGGCGCGCGCCGAGCGGCTGCGCCACACCCTGCCGCCGCGCCTCGGCGGCGCGCTCGGCCTGCTGGAGAAGAACCCCGGCGCCGACGTCGTGTTCTGCGCCCACACCGGCTTCGAGGGCGCGGCGAGCGTCCGCGACCTGCTGGCGGGGGCCCTGATCGGCCGCGAGGTGCGGGTCGCCTTCTGGCGCGTCCCCTTCGCCTCCATCCCGCGCGACGCCGACGGGCGCGCCGAGTGGCTCTACGCCCACTGGCAGCGCATCGACGACTGGGTCGATGCCGCCCTCGCCGCCGCGGCCGCGCCGCCGCGCCCGCGCGCCCTCTCCGCCTGAGACCGCCGTGGACCTGGGCACCATCCTCCTCGCCACCGCGCTGGCGACGCTGCTCGCCCAACTGCTGCTCTGGCTCGCCAGCCTGCGCCTGCGCGACGTCAGCATCGTCGACATCTACTGGGGCCTCGGCTTCGCCCTGATCGCCATCGTCGCCGCGGCGCTGGCCGGCGGCTATCCGTGGCGCAAGCTGCTGCTGACCCTGCTCACCGTCCTGTGGGGGCTGCGCCTCGCCTTCTATCTGTTCTGGCGCAACGCCGGTCACGGCGAGGACTACCGCTACCAGGCGATGCGCCGCCACCACGGGGCGCGCTTCCCGCTCGTCAGCCTGGCGACCGTGTTCGGACTGCAGGGCGCGCTGATGTGGGTGGTGTCGCTGCCGGTGCAGGTCGGGCAGACGACCGTCGCGCCGGCGCACCTGACCTGGCTCGACGCCGCCGGCGCCGCGCTGTGGGCGCTCGGTCTCGCCTGCGAGAGCGTCGGCGACTGGCAACTGGCACGCTTCAAGGCCGACCCGGCGAACGCCGGCGCGGTCATGGATCGCGGCCTGTGGCGCTACACCCGCCACCCCAACTACTTCGGCGATGCCTGCGTCTGGTGGGGGCTGTGGCTGGTCGCCGCCGCCGGCGGCGCCTGGTGGACGGTGCTGAGCCCGGCGCTGATGACCTTCTTCCTGATGAAGGTCTCCGGCGTCGCCCTGCTGGAGCGCTCGATCGGCCGGCGGCGTCCGGGCTACGCCGACTACGTCGCCCGCACCTCGGCCTTCATCCCCTGGTTTCCGAAGGCCGGCTGACGGCGTGGCGGCCACCGACCCGGTCCGCTAGGAAGCGCGGCGGAGGGAGGAAGCATGCGCGGATACCGAACCCTGCGCCGGCTGCTGCTGGTCGGCCTGCTCGCCGCCCCCGGAATCGGCTGCGGCACCATGCACCTCGTCGCGCCGCCGGGACGCGAAGTGTACATCATGCCGGCCGACAAGCCGGCGCAGGTGCACGTCGAGCGGACGGTCTGGTTCTACCAGTGGGGCGCCAAGGCGTTCTCGGACAGCAACAGCACGCGCCAGGACATCGAGCGCTACCACCTGCGCGAGGTCCGCTTCGATACCTACCAGAAGTGGTTCGAGATGCTGATGAATCCGGTCATGTCGATCGTCAGCATCCAGCGCCGCACCGTGATCGTGGAGGGCAACCCATGACACCGCGCGGTTCCCGGGTGATCGCCGCGCTGCTGATCGCCGTCCTCGCCTGCACCAGCACCGCCTGCTTCCACGTCCGCGCCGAGGCGCCGCCCTTCCCCGAGCACGTCCGCCTGCTGCCGCCCGACGCCCCGGTCGAGGTCAGCCGCAAGTACCAGACGTTCTACTACGCCTGGGGGCTGTTCCCGATGACCCAGTCGGACCAGGCGAAGTACATCATCGAGCAGGAGCGCCTGGTGGAGGCGCGCATCGTCCAGGGCGGACTGCTCGAGGGCATCATCGCCGGCTTCTTCGGCGCCGTGGTCATCGGCGGTTTCGTCCTGCCGCAGAACATCACCGTCGAGGGCAACCGGACGCCGACCCTGCCGAAGTAGCCGGCGGCGCGGCACGTCACCGCCGCGCGGCGCTGGCGCGCTGTGCCCCGCTTGACGTTGAGAGTGATTACTCTAAGAGTAATCACGCATGGAGTACAGCGTCGAGCAACTGGCGGGCGCGGCCGGGGTGTCCATCGACACCATCCGCTTCTACCAGGCGAAGGGCCTGCTGCCGGCGCCGCGCCGGGCGGGACGGCGGGCGGTGTACGGCACGGCGCACCTCGAGGTGCTGGAGCGGATCAAGCGCTATCAGGCGGACGGCCTGCCGCTGGCGGTGGTCAAGCGACTGCTGACCAGCGGCGCCTCGGGCGCCAAGAAGGCGGCGTTGCTCGAGGCGGTCAGCGCCGAGAGCGGCGAGCCCTCGCTGACCCGCGCCGAGCTGGCGGCGCGCTCCGGCGTTCCGGAGCCGTTCCTGGCCTCGATCGAGGCGGCGGGTCTGCTGGTCCCGGCGCTGGTCGATGGCGAGCCGCGCTACGGCGAGGCCGACCTGCGCATGGCGCGCGCCGGCCTGGCGGTGCTCGGCGCCGGCTTCCCGCTCCCCGAGCTGATGCAGATGGCGCTGCGCCACGCCCAGCACGTCGAGGGGCTGGCCGACGACGCCGTCGCCCTCTTCGACCGCTTCGTGCGCAAGGTCGACGGCGGCGGCGCCGACCCGGAACGCATCGCCGAGACGTTCCGCGAGCTGCTGCCGGCGGTGACGACGCTGGTCGCCCTGCACTTCCAGCGCACGTTGCTGCAGCGCGCCCTCGCCCGCCTGCGCCAACAGCCGGATGCGGCGGCGCTCGAGCAGGCGGTGGCGGTGATCGAATCCGGGCGCCTGGAGGTCGCATGGCGCTGACCCTGCCGCCGCCCGAGGACAAGGCAGCCATGGTCCAGGCGATGTTCGACCGCATCGCCCCGCGCTACGACCTGCTGAACCGGCTGCTCACCCTGCGCCTCGACCAGGGCTGGCGACGGCGCGCGCTCCGCCTGCTCGCCGTCGGCCCGGCCGACCTGCTGGTCGACCTCGGCTGCGGCACCGGCGATCTGTGCGCGCTCGGCCGCGTCGCCGGGGCGCGCGTCGTCGGTGTCGACTTCGCCGCCGGCATGCTCGCCCGGGCGCGCGCCCGCCGCGCCGCCGACGCCCTGGTGCGCGGCGACGCCTGCGAGCTGCCGCTGCGCGACGCCAGCGCCACCGTCGTCACCAGCGCCTTCGCGCTGCGCAACGTCATCTCCATCCCCGCGCTGCTGCGCGAAGCGGCCCGCGTGCTGCGCCCGGGCGGCCGCCTGGGGCTGCTCGAGGTCGACGAGCCGCGCCACCCGCTCAGCCGCTGGGGCCACGCCCTCTACTTCCGCCGCGCCGTGCCGCTGCTCGGCGGCCTGCTCTCCGACCGCGCCGCCTACGCGTACCTGCCGGCCTCGACCGCCTACCTGCCGCCGGAATCCGAGCTGCTGGCGATGCTCGCCGCCGCCGGCTTCCGCCAGCCGCGCAAGCGGCGCCTCGCCGGCGGCATCGCCCAGCTCCTGCTCGCCACGCGCTGATGGATCCCGCCCTCGCCGCGCCATGGCCGCCGCCGCGGGACAGCCTGGCGGAGGCCTGCGGGCTCGCCGCCGCGCGCCGCCGGCCGGTGCTGCTGAGCATCGCCCGCCGGCTCGCCGACCTCCCCGATCCGCTGCCGCTGGTCGCCGCGGCGCGGCGCGCCGGACGCGCCACCGCGCTGCTCGAACGGACCGACGAGGCGATCGCCGGGCTCGGCGTCGCCTGGAGCCACGCCGCCAACGGCGCGCACCGCTTCGCGACCGCCCGCGACGCGGCGGCGGCGCTGTTCGCCGAGGCGGTCGTCGACGGCGACGTCGCGCCACTGGCGATCGCCGCCTTCGCCTTCGCCCCCGCCGCGCCGGGCGGCGACTGGCAGGGCTTCCCGGCGGCGCGCGTGCTGGTGCCGCGCCTCGCCCTCCTCCGCCGCGGCGGGGTGGCGACGCGCATCGTCACCCTGCTGGTCGAACCCGGCGACGCGCCCGACGCCGTCGCGTTCCGCCTGCGCCGGACGCTGGCGCGCCTCGACGAGTGGCGCGCCCGTCCCGCCGCGGCGGCGCATCACCCCTGCTATCGCGCCCGCCCCGCGCCGCACCCGGCGGCGTGGCAGCGCGCCGTCGCCGCCACCGTCGCCGACATCGGACGGGGCCACTTCAGCAAGCTGGTGCTCGCCCGCACCTGCCGGCTCGACGCCGACGAGCCGTTCCCGTGCGCCGCCGCGGCGGCGCGCCTGCGCCGGGCCTATCCGAGCTGCACCACCTTCTGGCTCGGCGGCGCCGGCGGCGACTTCCTGGGCGCGACGCCCGAGTTGCTGGCGCGGGTCGACGGCCGGGCGGTTTCGACGGCCGCGCTCGCCGGCACCGCTCCCCGCGCCACCACGGCCGCCGCCGACGACGCGCTGGCGCGCGCCCTCCTCGCCAGCGACAAGGACCGCCGCGAGCACGCCATCGTCGTCGACGGCATCCGCGCCGCGCTGCAGCCGTTGTGCGAGACGCTGGCCATCGACCCCGTGCCGCAGGTGGTGCGGCTGGCCAACGCGCACCACCTGCGCAGCGCCATCGCCGGCCGGCTGACGGCGCCCGCCCACGCGCTCGACGTCGTCGACCGCCTGCACCCGACGCCGGCGGTGGCCGGCCAACCGCGCGCCGCGGCGCTGGCGGCGCTGCCGGCCCGCGAAGGGCTGGAGCGCGGCTGGTACGCCGGTCCGCTCGGCTGGTTCGATGCCGCCGGCGACGGCGCCTTCGACGTCGCCCTGCGCTGCGCCCTGATCCGCGGCCGGCGCGCCCTGCTGTTCGCCGGCGCCGGCATCGTCGCCGGTTCGGATCCCGAGGCCGAGCTCGACGAGACGCGGCTCAAACTGCAGCCGTTGCTGGCGGCCCTGATGGAGGTGTGATGGAGCCGGCGGTTGCCCCCGCCCCGATGCCGTCGAGCGCCCCAACCTATGCCGCGGTGCGCGCCCTGGTCGACGCCATGGCGCGCGCCGGCCTGCGCGACGTCTGCGTCGCCCCGGGCGCGCGCTCGACGCCGCTGGCGCTGGTGGTGGCGCACGATCCGCGCCTGCGCGTCTGGTCGCACCTCGACGAGCGCAGCGCGGCCTTCTTCGCCCTCGGCCTCGGCCGGGCGACGCGCCGCCCGGCGGCCGTCGTCTGCACCTCCGGCACCGCCGCCGCCAACTTCCTGCCCGCCGTCGTCGAGGCGGCGCAGGCGCGCGTGCCGCTGCTGCTGCTCACCGCCGACCGCCCGCCCGAGCTGCGCGACTGCGGCGCCTTCCAGGCGATCGATCAGCTCGCGCTCTTCGGCCGCTACGCCAAGTGGTTCTGCGAGGTCGGCGAGCCGAGCGCCGGGCGCGCCTACTTCCACGCCGTCGGCAGCCGCGCCGTGGCCGTCGCCGGCGCCGCGCCGCCCGGACCGGTGCATCTCAACCTGCCGCTGCGCGAACCGCTCGGGCCCGACGACCCGCGGGCGCTGCTGCCGGACTCGACCGACGTCGCGCCGCCGCCGACCGCGCTGCTGACGCCGGGGCGTCTGCCCGATCTCGACGCGCTGGACGCCGCGCTCTCCGTCAGCGCCCGCGGCGTCATCGTCTGCGGGCCGCTCGACGCCGACGGCGAAACCCGCGCCGCCATCGCGGCGCTGGCGGCGGCGCGCGGCTGGCCGCTGCTGGCCGACGCGACGGCGCAACTGCGCGACGGCGACCACGATCGCTCGCACGTCATCGCCGCGTACGACGCCCTGCTGCGGGATGCGGCGACGGCGCGCCGTCTGGCCCCCGCGGTCGTCCTGCGCATCGGCCCGCTGCCGATCTCGAAGGCGCTGCTGACCTGGCTGCGCGACCTCCCCGACTGCCGGCAGGTGGTGGTCGATCCGTCGGCCGGCTGGGACGATCCGTTGCAGCGCGCGACGGCCATCGCCCACGCCGACGTGGCGCCGCTCTGCCGCGCCCTGGCGGCGCGCGGCGGGCTGGCGCGCGAGCCGCGGTGGCTCGCCGCCTGGCGCCGCGCCGATGCCGCCGCCACCGCGGCGGTGGCGCGCCAGCTCGCCGCCGACGACGCCTGCTTCGAGGGCAGCGTCGTCGCCGCGCTCGCCGCCGAGCTGCCCGCCGGCGCGACGCTGATGGTCGGCAACAGCATGGCGACCCGCGACCTCGACACCTTCTGGTCCGGCGCCGAGCGCGCCGTGCGCGTGCTGTGCAACCGCGGCGCCAACGGCATCGACGGCTTCGTCTCGACCGCGCTCGGCGTCGCCGCGGCGAGCCCCGGCCCGACCGTGGCGCTCACCGGCGATCTCGGCTTCCTGCACGACCTCGGCGGCCTGCTGGCGGCGGCGCGGCATGCGCTGCGGGCGGTGTTCGTGGTCTGCAACAACGACGGCGGCGGCATCTTCTCCTACCTGCCGCAGGCCGACGGCAGCCCGGCGTTCGAGCGCCTCTTCCGCACCCCGCACGGCCTCGACCTGCGCGGCGGGGTCGAGATGTACGGCTGCGCCTTCCGTCGCGCGACCTCGCGCGACGCCGTCGCCGCCGCGCTGCGCGCCGCCCTCGCCGCGCCGGGCGTCACGGTCATCGAGGTGCCGATCGCGCTCGCGGGCAGCGTCGCGCGGCACCGGCGGATCTGGGCCGCCGCCGGCGCGGCGGCGCGCGCCGCCCTCGCCGGGAGCGACCCGCCGGCGCGCGCGGGGGTGCCGCGCGCACTGGCGGCGAACGGCGTCCGCTACGCGGTGCGCGAGTGGGGCGACGGACCGCCGCTGCTGCTGCTGCACGGCTTCACCGGCAGCGGCGCGCTGTGGGAGGAGCACGCGCGCCGGCTCGCCGCGCGGTTCCATGTCGTCGCCCCCGACCTGCTCGGCCACGGCGACAGCGACGCGCCGGCCGACGCCGCGCGCTACGCGATGCGACGCGCCGTCGACGACCTGGCGGCCCTGCTCGATGCGCTGGCGCTCGAGCGCGTCCACCTGCTCGGCTACTCGCTCGGCGGCCGACTGGCCCTCGCCTTCGCCGTCGAGCAGCCGGCGCGCGTCGCCTCGCTGATCCTCGAAGGCGCGTCCCCCGGCATCGCCGATGCCGACGAGCGCGCCGCCCGTCGCGCCGCCGACGCGCAGCTCGCGGAGCGCCTCGAGCGCGACGGCCTGCCCGCCTTCGTCGACGTCTGGATGGCGCAGCCGCTGTTCGCCACCCAGGCCAGGCTGTCGCCGGCGGCGCGCGCCGCGGCGCGCGCCGCGCGCCTGCGCCAGCGCCCCGCCGGCCTCGCCGGCGCGCTGCGCGGCATCGGCGCCGGCAGCCAGCCCTCGTACTGGCACCGCCTGCACGAGCTGGCGATGCCGGTGCTGCTCCTGGCCGGCGCCCACGACGCCAGGTTCCAGGCCATCGCGCGCGCGATGCGCGCGCGCATCCCCCAGGCCGTGTCGCGGATCGTCCCCGACGCGGGCCACACCACGCATCTCGAGAACCCGGCGGCGTTCCAGCGCCTGGTCCGCGACTTCCTCGCGGCAGCCGACGCCGCCCCGTCACTGTCCGCCGCCGGCTGAGGGCCGCGGTCGACAGCGGAGAACCCCATGTCCATCGAGTGGAAACCCCGCCGCGCCTACACCGACATCCGCTACGAGGTCGGCGAGGGCATCGCCAAGATCACCATCAACCGCCCCGAGGTGCGCAACGCCTTCCGGCCGCAGACCGTGATGGAGCTGCTCGACGCCTTCGCCGCGGCGCGCGAGGACCGCGCGGTCGGCGTCATCATCCTCACCGGCGAGGGTCCGGACGCCTTCTGCTCCGGCGGCGACCAGCGGGTGCGCGGCGCGGCCGGCTACGTCGGCGACGACGGCGTGCCGCGCCTCAACGTCCTCGACCTGCAGCGCCTGATCCGCGCCATCCCCAAGCCGGTCATCGCCATGGTCGCCGGCTACGCGATCGGCGGCGGCCACGTCCTGCACCTGGTCTGCGATCTCACCATCGCCGCCGACAATGCCCGCTTCGGCCAGACCGGACCGCGCGTCGGCAGTTTCGACGCCGGCTACGGCGCGACGCTGATGGCGCGCATCGTCGGCCACAAGAAGGCGCGCGAGATCTGGTACCTCTGCCGCCAGTACGACGCGCAGCAGGCGCTGGCGATGGGCCTGGTGAACGCCGTCGTGCCGCTGGCGCGCCTGGAGGAGGAGACGGTGCAGTGGGCGCGCGAGATGCTCGCCAACTCGCCGATGGCGCTGCGCTGCCTGAAGGCCGCCTTCAACGCCGATACCGACGGCCTGGCCGGTCTGCAGGAGCTGGCCGGCAACGCGACCCTGCTCTTCTACATGAGCGAGGAAGGCCAGGAGGGGCGGAACGCGTTCCTGGAGAAGCGGCCGCCCGACTTCTCGAAGTATCCGCGCCTGCCGTGAGCCGCGGCGACGGAGCAGCGATGACGGATCCGGCCGCCCACCCCTGGCTGCTCGCCATCCGCCCGAGAACGCTGAGCGCCGCGGTGGCGCCGGTGCTGGTCGGTTCGGCGATCGCGGCGCGCGCCGGGGGGTTCCGCGCCGGTCCGGCGGCGGCGGCGCTGAGCGGCGCGCTGCTGCTGCAGATCGCCGCCAATCTCGCCAACGACGTCGACGATTTCGAGCGCGGCGCCGATACCGCGGCGCGCCGAGGGCCGATCCGCGTGACGCAGAGCGGGCTGCTCCCGGCGCGGCAGGTGCGGACCGCGCAGTGGCTCGCCTTCGCCCTCGCGGCGCTGGTCGGGCTCTACCTGATCGCGACCGCCGGCTGGCCGGTCGCCGTGCTCGGCGCCGCCGCCGTCGCCGCCGCCTGGGCCTACACCGGCGGGCCGTGGCCGCTCGGCTATCACGGCCTGGGCGAGGTCTGCGTCTTCCTCTTCTTCGGCGTCGCCGCGGTGGTCGGCACGACCTACGTGCAGACCGCCGCCCTCGATCCGCTGGCGCTGCTCGCCGCCCTGCCGGTGGGCGCGCTGATCACCGCCATCCTGGTGGTCAACAACACCCGCGACGCCGACACCGACCGCGCCGCCGGCAAGCGGACGCTGGCGGTGCGCCTCGGCACGGCGGCCGGCCGGGTCGCATACGCGCTGCTGCTCGGCTTCGCCTATCTCGTCCCGCTGCTGCTGTGGACGCGCGGCTGGACGTCCCCCTGGGTGCTGCTGCCGCTCGCCACCCTGCCGCTCGCCGGGCGCCGCGTCGCCGACATGGGACGCGCCGCCGACGGCCCGGCGTTCAATGCGCTGCTCGCGGCGACCGCGCAGTTGCAACTCGGGTTCGCGGTCCTGTTCGCCGCCGGCCTGTTGCGATGAGCGGGACGGCGCGCGCCACGCCGTTCGCGCTGCCGCTCGTCCGTCCGCTGCGCATCGCCGGCGTCGCCGTGGCGGCGCGCTTCGGCACCCTGTTCGAGCTCGGCCGCGGCTGCGGCGAAGCGAGCGCGCGTCCGGGAGCGGCACCGCCGGACGTCGTCAGCGCCGCCGCCCGGCGCGCCGCGCTCGAGTGCGCGGCCCTCGACGACCGGGCGCGGGCCGCCGGCGTGCCGCTGGCGGCGCTGCTCGGCGGCGTGCGCCGCCGGCGCATTCCGCTCAACGCCCTGCTCGCCGCCGGCGACCCCGAGGCGGCCGCCGCCGAGGCCGCGGCATGGGTGCGGCGCGGCGTCCGCTGCCTCAAGCTGAAGCTCGACCCGACGGATCTCGCCGGCGAGCGGCGGCGATTGGCCGCCGTCCGCGCCGCGGTCGGCCCGGCGGTCGCGCTGCGCGCCGACGCCAACGCGGCGTGGTCGGTGGACGACGCGATCGCGGCGCTGCGGGCGCTCGCCGCATACGACCTCGAGTACGTCGAGCAGCCGGTGGCGGACATCGCCGGCCTGGCGGCGGTGCGCCGCGCCGTCCCGGTGGCCATCGCCGCCGACGAATCCGCCGCCGACCTGGCAGGCGTGGAGCGGCTCATCGCCGCCGCGGCGGCCGACGTGATCGTCATCAAACCGGCGTGGCTGGGTCTGCGCGACAGCATCGCCGTCGCGCGCCGCGCCCGCGCCGCCGGGCTCGGCGTGACGGTGACCTCGGCGCTCGACGCGAGCGTCGGCATCGCCGCCGCGGCGCAGGTGGCGGCGGCGATCGAGGGACCGCTGCTGGCCTGCGGGCTGGCGACGGCGGCGCTGCTGGCAAGCGACCTGGTGCGGTCGCCGCTGGCCATCGCCGACGGCGCGCTGGTGGTGCCCGAGGCACCCGGGCTGGGCGTCGAGGTCGACGCCGCGGCGCTGGCGCGGGCGCAGATGGGGACGGCGTATGCGGTCGATGCCGAGGCCATCCCACGATCCCGACGCCGCGCGGCGCCGCCCCCGACCGCGGCGCCGGCCGCGCGTTCGCTCCTGGCCGAGCGGGCGGCGACGCATGGCGAACGCGTCGCGCTCGAGGACGGCGAGCGGACGCTCACCTTCGCGGCGCTGCACCGGCGCGCCGCCGCGGTGGCGGCTCGGCTCGCGACCGCCGGCGTCGGCGGCGGCGAGCGCGTCGGGCTGCTGCTCGGCGATCGCCTCGCCTTCGCCGTCTGGCTGCACGGCATCGCCCACCGCGGCGCGGTGGCGGTGCCGCTCGGCGAGCGGCTGACCGCGGCGGAGCTGGAACGACAGTTGCGCGCGGCGCCGTGCCGGGCGCTGATCACCGACGGCGACACCGACGCGCTGGCGCGCGCGTTGCCGGATGCGCTGGTCGGCGCGCGCCTGGCCGGGTCCGACATCGGCAGCGGCAACGCGCCCGCGGCGCCCTTCGATCCCGCGGCGCCGCACAGCATCGTCTTCACCTCCGGCAGCAGCGGGGCGCCGAAGCCGATCGCGCTCACCGCCGGCAACCACTACTGGAGCGCGCTCGGCTCGGCGCTGGCGCTCGGCGTGCGCGACGACGACCGCTGGCTCGCCTGCCTGCCCCTGCACCACGTCGGCGGCCTCGCCATCCTGATGCGCGGCCTGGTGTCGGCGCTCCCGGTGGTGTTGCAGCCGCGCTTCGACCCGGCGGCGGTGAATGCCGCCATCGACGGCGCCGGCATCTCGCGCCTCTCGCTGGTGCCGACCATGCTGCAGCGGGTGCTCGAGGCGCGCGGCGCGCGCCCCTTCCCGCCGCGTCTGCGCACCGTGCTGCTCGGCGGCGCGCCGGCGCCGCGCGCGCTGCTCGCGGCGTGCGCGCGCCGCGGCGTGCCGGTGGTGACCACCTACGGCATGACCGAGGCGGCGTCGCAGATCGCGGTCGACGGCCGGCCGCTGCTCGGCGTCTCGATCCGGGTGCGGCGCGACGGGGCGCTGGCGCCGCCCGGCGTGGTCGGAATCGTCGAGATCGACGGCCCGGTGGTCAGCCCGCTCGCGCGCGACGGCGAGGGCTGGCTGGCGACGCGCGACCTCGGCGTCCTGGCGGCCGACGGCCGCCTGGCGATCGTCGGCCGCGCCGACGACGTCATCATCAGCGGCGGCGAGAACGTGCACCCGCGCGAGGTCGAGGAGGCGCTCGAGAGCCATCCCGGAATCGCCGAGGCCTGCGTCTTCGGCCTCCCCGATCCGATCTGGGGCGAGATCGTCGCCGCCTGGGTGCGGCCGCTGACGGCGCCGGGTCCCGACCCCGGGGCGCTGCTCGCCCACGCGCGGGCGCGGCTGGCGAGCGGCAAGGTGCCGCGCCGGCTGCGCGTGGTCGCCGACTTCCCGCGCTCGCCGGCCGGCAAGATCCTGCGCCGCGCGGTGCGCGCCGCGGCGCGCTGACGGCGCGGCGACCGCGGCCCGGGCGCGGACCCCACGTTGCCGCCGCTCGCGGCGTGCGCTTTATTCGGCCGGCGCGGATCTGGGCAACCCGCCGGACGCGGAGGTGGCATGAGCAAGCACTCGGTGGTGTGCATCCCAGGCGACGGCATCGGCCCGGAGGTGATGACGGCCGTGCAACGCATCCTCGCGGCGGCCGACGCGCCGCTCGAGTGGGTCGAGCGCCAGGCCGGCCTGGCGGCCCTCGCGGAGAGCACGGACGTCCTGCCGGCCGCGACCCTGGAGGCGATCGAGCACTGCGGCGTCGCCCTCAAGGGCCCGTGCACGACGCCGGTGGGCGAGGGCTTCACCTCGGTCAACGTGCAGTTGCGCAAGCGCATGACGCTGTACGCGGCGGTGCGGCCGGTGCGCAATCTGGCCGGGGTGCAGACGCGCTTCGACGGCGTCGACCTGATCATCATCCGCGAGAACACCGAAGGGCTCTACAGCGGCATCGAGAACCAGATCACCGATGACGCGGTGATGAGCATGAAGGTGGCGACCCACACCGCCTGCACCCGCATCGCCCACTGGGCGTTCCGCTTCGCCACCCGCCGCCAGCGGCGCAAGATCACCGTCTTCCACAAGGCCAACATCATGAAGATGACCGACGGCCTGTTCCTGCGCGAAGCGCGGCGGGTGCACCAGCGCGAGTACCCGAACATCGACTACCAGGAGATGATCATCGACGCCGGCTGCATGAAGCTGGTGCAGGATCCGACCCAGTTCGACGTGCTGCTGCTCGAGAACCTGTACGGCGACGTGGTCAGCGACCTGTGCGCCGGGCTGGTCGGCGGCCTCGGCGTCGTTCCCGGCGCCAACTACGGCGATCGCCATGCGGTCTTCGAAGCGGTGCACGGCTCGGCGCCCGACATCGCCGGCAGCGGCATCGCCAATCCGCTGGCGCTGCTGATGTCAGCGGTGATGATGCTCAACCACCTCGCCGACGAGCGCGACGACCCCCGTTGCCGGCAGGTCGGGGAGCGGATCAAGCGCGCCTACGACGGCGCCCTCGAGGCGGGAGAGAAGACCCGCGACCTCGGCGGCTCGCTCGGCACCGACGGCTTCGCCAACGCCGTCATCCGCCGCCTCGCCGGTTGACCGGTCCCGCCGACCGCCCACGGCCGGTGCCGCAGCGCGTCCACGGCGGTACGCCGGGTGGCGCACAATCGTCCGGCGGCGGCGGCGGCGGGCGTGTCCTTCCCGACGCCAGGGCTGGCGCCGAACTTGCTGATCCCCGCCCTCCGTGGACGAGGACTCCCCGCTCGACAGCGCCTATCGGAACGAGAGCGAGCACCTGGTCGCCGACCGCCTGCCGCTGACCGTGGGCCTCTGCCTCGGGCTGTTCGGGCTGGCCGGGATCTTCGAGTACCTGCTCTACGACGACCACTGGCCGGTGTTCCTGGCCATCTACCCGCTGGAGGTGGCGGTCTTCGTGCCGTTGCTGATGTGGCGGCGCGAGCTGGTGCGGCGCGGCTGGCTGTCGGCGGTCAACATCCTCGCCTGGTCGGCGCTGATGATCCTGGTGCACGTCTACGGCTGGATCGCCGGGATGCCGCCCGAGCTGACGTTGCTGGCGGCGATCTGCCTGATGACCGGCGTCTCGCTGCTGCTGCCCTGGGGCCTGCGCGGGCAGAGCGTGCTGGTGGCGGTGGCGCTGATCGCCAGCGCCGCGCTGCTGGCGGCGACCCCGGCCTCGGCGGTGCCGGCCCCCTACCTGCTGTTCGTCAGCGCCGCGGCGGCGGCGGTGTCGCTGTTCGGCGCCCACCACCTCGACCTCTACCGCTTCGCCATCTTCTGCGAGGCGACGCGGCGCGAGGAGGAGGCGGCGGTCGGCCAGAGCCTGGTGGCGATCGCGCGCGAGATCAACGACTCGCTCGACGCCGACGACGTGCTCGACCGCATCGCCGACGCCATCCGCAGCGCCCTGCACGCCAGTTGGAGCGTCATCATCCTGCGCGACGCGCAGGGCGGACACCTGATCGTCGGCACCGCCGGCCGCGTGCCGGGCGCGATCGCCAGCCTGCGCGGCGTCGAGTTCGACGCCGGCGCCTTCCCGCTGGTCGACCGCATCCTCGACGCGCGCGATCTGTCGCTCAGCGACGAGGACGCCGACAGCGAGACGGCGGCGCTGCTGCAGCGCTGGGAGACGCGCTCGCTGCTCGGCGCCGCGCTGTCGCGTCGCGACGCCGTCATCGGCGTCGTGCTCGCCGGCACCCGCGCCGGCGCGGCGCGCTTCGCCGACCGCGGGCGCGAGTTGGTGCGCGGCGTCGCGCAGCACGTCGCGATCGCGCTCAACAACGTCCGCCTGGTCAGCGACCTGCGGCGCGCCGACAGCCTCAAGACCGAGTTCCTGTCGACCATGTCGCACGAGCTGCGCACGCCGCTGAACGTCATCATCGGCTACGCCGACCTGTTGCGCGACGAGGCCTTCGGGCCGGTGATCGGCGATCAGCAGGACGTGCTCCGCCGGCTGCGCGACAACGCCCACTCGCTGCTCGAGCTGATCAACGCCACGCTCGAGGTGAACCGCATCGAAGCCGGCCGCAGCGGCCTGCAGCTCCGCGAGGTCGACCTGCGCACGCTGCTCACCGAGCTCCAGTACGAGACCGACGCGCTGCCGCGGCAGCCGGGGGTGGCGCTGCGCTGGGAAGTGCCGCGCAACGCCGATCTGATCCGCACCGACCCGATGAAGCTCAAGATCGTCGTCCGCAACCTGGTCGGCAACGCGCTCAAGTTCACCAAGCGGGGCGCCGTCACCGTGTCGGTGCTGTTCGACGCCCGCGCCCGCCTGCTCGACGTCCAGGTGCGCGATACCGGGGTGGGGATCCCGAGCGAGCACCTGCCGCACATCTTCGACATGTTCCACCAGGCGCCCAGCGATGCCGCGACCAGCGGCGTCGGCCTCGGCCTCTACATCGTCCGCCGCTTCGTGGAGCTGCTCGGCGGCCGGGTCAGCGCCAGCAGCCGCCCGGGCGACGGCTCGATCTTCCGCCTGTCCCTGCCCGCCGGCGTGGTGATGCAGCCGCAGCCGGTGTCGATCGAGGAGCACCGGCGCCGCAGGAGCGCCTGAGCGGAGGCCATGCGACCCGCCGGGAGGCCAGGCGTGGTCGCCGCAACCGGCCGCTGATCGTCGGCGGTCGTTGGCGTCCGGAACGCGCCGCCGGGCAGGGCGCGCCCACTGCTCACGCCGTCTCCGGCTTCCCCATCACCATGCGGGCCACGCGCCGGCCGATCTCGACCGCGTAGTTGGTGCCGCGGTCCCACGGGTAGACCTGGCTCATGCTGGCCAGCCACAGGCCGGGCAGCGGCGTCTTGATCGCCGGGATGTTGCGCGAGTGGTTGCGCAGCGGGATGGGCTGGGCGTACTCGGTACGCCAGACCCAGTGCTGCTTCACCCAGCCGCGGTCGAAGGACGGGTTGAAGCGCGACAGCGACGGCAGGAAGCGCTCGAGCAGCGCGTCGGCCGAGAGCTGGAAGTACTCGTGGCCGGGCGGCAGGTAGTCGCCGCAGTACAGGATGTGGTCGCCGCCGTAGTGCTCGGGGGGCAGGAAGTTGGTGTGCTCGACCAGTGCCAGGTAGGGGAAGCCCGCCTCCTTGGGGAGGTTGAACCAGTAGTAGTCGGTGAGGCGCTGGCGCAGCGTGATCACCATCACCACGGCGCCGAGGCTCTTCAGGTTGGTGAGCTGGGCGCTGTACGCGGCGGGGAGCTGCGGCGCCATGCGCGCCAGGGCGCGCGGCGCGGTGGTGGCGATGCAGTGGTCGACCACCAACGGCCCCTCGGGCGTGGTCACGGTCAGGGTCCCGTCCGGATTGGTGGCGATCTGCGCGATCGGCGCCTCGAGGGCGATCGTCGCGCCCGCGGCCCGTACCCGATCGGCGAGCAGGTCGAGGAAGGCCTGGAAACCGCCCTCGAAGGTGCCGAGGCGCATCGTCCGCGATTTGATGCGGGCCCACAGCCAGGCGAGGTTGATGTCCTTGTAGTGCTCCTCGCCGAACTTGCCGACCAGCATCGGCCGCCACACCGCGTCGTAGGCGCGCCACCCGAGCCAGCGCTGCAGCCACTCGTGCGCGGTGTGCTTCTCCAGCGCGATGCCGTTGGGCAGCGCCTTGAAGTAGGCGCCGACGGCGCCGAAGCGGACGACATCGAGCCAACTGAAACCGGGGAAGGTGATCCAGCGCCGCGGCGAGTCGAAGGGATAGAACCTCCCCTCGTGGTAGACGACGGTGGTCGGCCGCGGGAAGATCACCTTGTCCCTGGCGCCCAGCTCGTCGATCAGGCCGAGGATGTCGGCATCGGACTGGAACCAGTGGTGGTAGAATTTCTCCAGCGTCCAGTCCCAGTGGTCGGCCTTGAATCCGGCGGCGAGCCCGCCGACGCGGTTCGCGGCCTCGAACACGGTGACGGAATGACCGGCCCTGGTCAGGTCGTATGCGGCGGCGAGGCCGGCGGCGCCGGCACCGATGATCGCGATCTTCATGCGACCTCCACCGTTATCGCGCTGGTCACGGCCCTTTCAACACGACGGCGCGAACGCGGAGCGGCGCGGCATTGCCCGGCCATGTCGTCGACACGGCTGGAGTCGTGGGCGAACGGCGGTTCGCTGTCACGCCGTTTGCCGTGAGACCGGACGCCAGCGCCCGCGGCGGGACGGGACAGCGGGTGAGCGTCATGACGCCACCGGCGGCGAGGTTCGGAACGCCCGCCGGCCAACCGCCTCACGGCGCGACCGCCCGCGGTGCCGGCCCGGCTCCGGTTCGCCGCGGACGCCGCGGGCGCGCTCCCTCGCCCGGCGCGGCCGAGGTCTGCTACGTCGGACGCAGCAGCGAGGAGCGACGTTGGTGACCAAGACCATCGAAGGCGGCTGTCTGTGCGGCGCGGTGCGGTATCGCATCCAGGGTGAGCCGCTCGTCAGCACGACGTGCCAGTGTCGGACCTGCCGCAAGGCCTCGGCAGCGGCCATCGTGCCGTGGCTGCATCTCGATGCGGCGAATTTCTCGTTCACCGCGGGCAGGCCGGTCGAATTCACGTCGTCGCCCCCGGTCACGCGCACCTTCTGCGGACGCTGCGGCACGCCGTTGACCTACTGGACCACGGACTACGGGCCGGCGATCGACGTCACGACCAACAGCCTCGATGACCCGGAGGCGTTTCCGCCCGTCGCCCACGTCTGGACCAGTCACAAGCTGCGCTGGGTCGAGCTCGCGGACGGGCTGCCGTGCCTCGACGAAGGTCCGCCATCGGCATAGCCCGCGCCGTCCGGCCCCGATCCGACACGGCGCCCTGCCATCCGAGCAGAGACGCGGTTGACGCGCGAAGGCGCCGGGTGGCCTCGGCCCGCCCCCTGGCGGCTGGCCGGGCAACCGCCCGGCCTGCTATGGGCCGCCGATGGCGGTGCTGATCTGGTGGTTGCTGCTCGAGGCGCTGGGCATCCTGGCGCTTCCGCTGCTCTTTCCGCTGTTCGGACGCGCGTCGGCGCACGGCTACCCGTTCGCCAAGATCGCCGGCCTGCTGCTGCTGACCTACGTCGCCTGGCTGCTCGGCTTCGCCGTCCCCTACGGCACGGCGCTCGCCGTGTCGCTGGCCGGCTGGATCGCGCTGGCGGCGGCCCTGGCCGTGGCGCAGCGCGCCGCGATCGGCGCCTGGCTGCGCGACGGCGGCTGGCGGCAGGTGGCGCGCGCCGACGGCCTGTGGACCATCGGCTTCCTCTTCTTCGTCTTCCAGCGCTGGATGGCGCCCGACATCTTCGGCGCCGAGAAGTACATGGACTTCGCGTTCATCAACGGGCTGCTGCGCGCCGATGCCATGCCGCCCTACGATCCGTGGATGAGTGGCGACACCATCAACTACTACTATTTCGGCTACCTGATGTTCGCCAACCTGCTGCGCCTGGCGCCGGTGGCGGACACCGTCGGCTACAACCTCTGCGTCGCCACCGTCGGCGGCCTCGCCTTCTCGCAGACCGCCTGGGTGGTGCTGGCGCTCACCGCGCGCTGGGGCCTGGCGGTGCTCGGCGGCGCCATGTCGTCGCTCCTCGGCAACCTCGACGGCGCCTGGCAGTTCCTCGAGAAGGGGACGTTGCGCGGCATGGACTACTGGCGCTCGTCGCGCATCGTCGCCAAGGGCGACACGATCAACGAGTTCCCGTTCTTCTCCACCATCCACGGCGACCTGCACCCGCACTTCATGGTGCTGCCGGTCGGCATCCTGCTGCTGGCGGCGCTGCTCGACGAGCGCCTGTTCCCGTCGCGCCCGGAGGACGCGCCCGCCAACCCCTGGCGCGCGCTCGTGCCCTGGGCGCTGGTCACCTTCGTGCTCGCCGCGATGGTGGCGATCAGCAACTGGGAGCTGCCGATGGGCGTCCTGGTGGTGGCCCTGCTCGCCGGCCGCGCCATCCCGCTGACGCCCCTGTTGTCGCGCCAGCGCCTGCGCCTCGGCGTGCGCCTGGTGGTGATGCTGGTCGGCATCTACGTGCTCTTCCTCCCCTTCTACCTGCACTTCGTGCCGCCGCTGGTGAAGCCGGGGCCGAACGAGCCGTGCATCGGCTCCGCCTGCTTCACCATCGCCACCACCTCGCTGGCGCAGTTCGTCACCGTCTTCGGCCTGCTGCTGTTCCCGCCGGCGGTGCTGGTGGCGGCGCGCGGCGCCCGCCTGCTGCCGAGCGGCGGCGGCGAGGGCCAGCATCTGCTCTACGCCGTCGTCGGCCTGGCGATCGCCGTCGCCGCCTTCGCCGGCAACGCCGTGCTGCCGCTGCTGGCGATCATCGTCCTCGGCGCGCTCGCCGTCGCCTACCGCGACAGCGACGGCCCCGAACGCGCCGGCTTCCTGCTCATCGCCCTCGGCGCCACGGCGCTGCTCGCCTGCGAGCTCGCCTTCATCAAGGACTCGTACGGCGAGAAGCTCTACCGCATGAACACCGTGTTCAAGCTCTACTTCCAGGGCTGGACGATCCTCGCCATCGCCGCCCCGTGGGCGCTCGGCCGGCTGCAGGCGCGCCAGTGGCAGTGGGCGCCGACGGCGCGCCTGATCGGCGGCGCCACCGCGGTGCTGGTCGCCATGTCGGCCTGCTACCCGCTCGGCATCACCCTCGACCGCATCAACTCGCCGTGGAAGACGCTCGACGGCAACGCCTACCTGCGGCGTGAGCACCCCGACGACTTCGCCGCCATCGAGTGGCTGCGCGCCAACGTGCCGGAGCAGGCGGTCATCCTGGAGGCGACCGGCAACCCGTATTCGTACTTCGCCCGCTTCTCCGCCAACACCGGGCTGCCGACGGTGCTCGGCTGGGCGAACCACGAGGGCCTGTGGCGCGGCCACGACAACACGGTGATGGCGCGGCGCGACGACGTCATGCGCATCTACAACGGCCCGTCGCTGGAGGCGGTTGCGCCGCTGCTCGACAAGTACGGCGTCCGCTACATCCTGGTCGGCGACGTCGAGCGCGACGAGCACGCCGCCGGGCTGGCGAAGTTCGCCGAGCTGCCGGTGGCGTTCCGGAGCGGCGGGACGGTGGTGTACCGGCGATGAACCCGCGCAGGCAGAAGGGGCGACGGGCTTGAGGGGTTGAGGGGTTGAGGGTTGGGGTTCCCTCAACCCCTTCCGCATGCGCGTTCTCATCGCCCTCACCTACTACCGCCCCCACGTCAGCGGCCTGACGATCTACGCCGAGCGGCTGGCGCGCGGGCTGGCGCGGCGCGGCCACGCGGTGACGGTGCTGACCTCGCGCTTCGCGCCGGCGCTGCCGGAGCGCGAGCAGCGCGACGGCGTGCAGGTGGTGCGCGTGCCGGTGGCGCTGAAGGTGAGCAAGGGCGTGATCATGCCGCGCTTTCCGGCGGCGGCGCTGGCGGCGATCGCCGACGCCGACGTCGTCAACGTGCACATGCCGCAGTTCGAGGCGGCGCTGCTCGCCTGGCTGGCGCGGTGGCGGCGGCGCGCGGTGGTGCTCACCTACCAGTGCGACCTGCGGCTGCCGGCGGGCGCCTTCAATCGCGCCGTCGAATGGAGTCTGCGGCCGCTCAACCGGCTTGCCGCCGCCGCCGCCGACGCGATCGTCGTCAGCAGCGACGACTACGCCCGCCACTCGCCGTTCCTGGCGCGGTCGATGGCGGCGGTGCGCGCCATCGCGCCGCTCGTCGACCTGCCGGAGCCGACCGCCGCCGACACCGCGGCGCTGCGCGCCGCCTGGGGCGCCCAGCGGCCGACCATCGGCTTCGCGGCGCGCTTCGCCGCCGAGAAGGGCGTGGAGTATCTGCTCGAGGCCCTGCCGGCGGTGCTGGCGGCGGTGCCGGAGGCGCGGGTCGTGTTCAGCGGCGCCTACAAGGACACGGTGGGCGAGGAGGCGTACTGGCAGCGCCTGGCGCCGCTGCTCGACCGCCACCGCGACCGACTCACCTTCCTCGAGCTGCTGCCGATGGAGCAGATGCCGGCCTTCTTCGCCGCCTGCGACGTCCTGGCGGTGACCAGTCTGAACTCGACGGAAGCGTTCGGCATGGTACAGGTCGAGGCGATGCTGTCCGGCACGCCCGTCGTCGCCACCGACCTGCCCGGCGTCCGCGAAGCGGTCGGCCGCACCGGCATGGGCCTGATCGTGCCGCCGCGCGATCCCCAGCGCCTGGCGGCGGCGCTGGTCGAGGTGCTGGGCGACCGCGCGCGCTTCGTCCGGCCGCGCGCCGACGTCGTCGCCGCCTTCGACCTCGAACGCTCGCTGCGCCAGTACGAGGAGCTCTTCGCGGCGGTGCGGCGGCCATGAGCGAGGCGCCGCGCAAACCGGCCGCGGCGGCGCGGCCGCCGGCGAGGTCGCCCTACACCGAGACGTACTACGCGCGGCACGGCCTCGCCGGCGACCGCATCGCCCTCTGGTTCTACGCCCGCCTGGTTCGCCGCCTGCGGCCGCAGGGCGGCCGCCTGCTCGACTTCGGCTGCGGCACCGGCCACCTGCTGCGCCGCCTCAGCGATCACTTCGAGGCGTACGGCTACGACGCGTCGGCCGAGGCGCGCGGCGCCTGCCGGCTGACGGCGCCCGACGCCGTGGTGCTCGAGGAGTGGGAATCGCTGCCGGCCGGCCACTTCGACGTCATCGTCGCCCTGCACGCGCTCGAACACCTGCCGCAGCCGCGGCCGGTGGTCGAGTCGATGGTCCGCCACCTCGCGCCCGGCGGCCTGCTGCTGTTCGTGGTCCCCAACCCGAGCGGCCTCGGCCATCGCATCAAGGGCCGCCACTGGTTCGCCTATCGCGACCCCACCCACGTCAGCGTGCTCAGCCGCGGCGAGTGGCTGACCATCGCCCGCCGCTGCGGCCTGACCGTCCGCTGGGTGCGCGGCGACGGCATGTGGGACCCGCCCTACCTGCCGCTGCTGCCGGTCGGCTTCCAGCGCCTGCTCTTCGGCGCCCCCGCCGGCATCCAGCTCATCCTGCCGCTGCGCCGCCCGTTCCTCCCCGACACCCTGGGCGAGTGCCTGATCGTCGCGGCGGAGCGGCCGCGCTAGTGCACCGTCGTTGAGATAGGGTCGGACGGGCGCGGAGGAACGGCGCTCAGCGCTCGTTGTCAGGTCAAGTGGATCTGACTACACTGGTCACATGAGGACGGCTGCGGTGGCGGAATTGAAGGCGCAGCTCAGTCGATACCTGAGCCGCGTCAAGGCTGGAGAGGAGGTGCTGGTCACCGAGCGTGGGATCCCCATCGCGCGCCTGGTGCCGGCCGCCAGCAGCGGAACGATGGACGAGCAGTTGCGCGATCTGGAACGCCAGGGGCTGATTCGTCTCGGCCCGGGCGTCCTGCCCAAGGACATCTGGAAGCTGCCGCGGTCGCAGGACCCGGGCGCCGCGCTGCGCCGGGCCGTCACCGAGGAGCGCGAGGACGGCCGGTGACGTTCTGGGACACCTCAGCGATCGTCCCGCTGTGCGTCGTCGAGCCGGCGACCGCGCGGGCGCGGGCGCTCGCCACCGCGGACCCCTCGCTGGTGGTGTGGTGGGCGACGCGCACCGAATGTCTCTCGGCCATGGCTCGACGGCGTCGCGACGGACAGTTGAGCCCCCAGGCGGAGCGACGGGCCCGCCGCGTGCTCACGGCGCTGGCGGGTGCATGGTCGGAGGTGCTGCCGAGCGAGGCGCTCCGCGAGCGCAGCGAGCGCCTGCTCTCGGTACACCCCCTGCGCGCCGCGGATGCCTTCCAACTCGCGGCGGCGTTGCTGTGGTCGCGGGGAGCGACCTCGACCCACGCGCTCGTCTGCTTCGACGAGCGGCTGCGCGACGCCGCCCACCGCGAGGGCTTCCAGGTCCTCCCGGACTGACCCGCCCCCCCGACGCAGCCGGAACGATCAGCCGAGCAGGCGCGCCATCGCGCGGGCGGCATTCCCGCCCCGCGGGTCACGATGTGACCCCGCCGGTTGCGCCTTCCGGTTGGTAGGACGGCCCCGGCGGACGAGCCGAGCCCCGGGGACGGCAGCGGACGGCACAACCATGAACGGGAGGAAGATCACCATGCTGCTGCAGCGCATCGTTCCCTCAGCACTGCTCGTCATCGCCCTGACGGCACCGACGCCCTCGGCCGAGGCGGCCTGCGCCTCGGCCCATTCGGGGGGCCACAAGGGCAAGGTCACGGTCTGCCACCGGCCGCCGGGCAAGCCGACGAAGCCGCAGACGCTCTCCATCGATCAGGCGGCCCTGAAAGCGCACCTCGCCCACGGCGACACCCTGGGGAGCTGCACCACCGGCTGCGCGGCCAGCGGACGGCCGTGCCAGGGCGCCGGCGACTGCTGCAGCGGTCTCTGCCAGGCCGGCGTGTGCGCCACGCCGTGCGCCGCGGACGGCGGCGCCTGCGCCACCGACGCGCAGTGTTGCAGCGGCGTCTGCAATGCCGGCACCTGCGCCCCGCCCTGCGGCGCCGAGCAGGCGGCGTGCGAGAGTGGCGACGACTGCTGCAGCGGCATCTGCACCGACACGACCAAGACCTGCGCCGAACAGTGCACCATCGGTCCGGAGCTGTACGGGCCGCCCTGCAGCCGCGACCTCGACTGCTGCGAGGGCCAGGGCTCCTGCCTCTTCGGCCTCTGCTTCGCGGACTTCGCCTGCGCCATGCCGGGCCAGGCCTGCGACATCGAATCGGACGATCCGGTGTTGTGCTGCTTCGACGACGAGTGCGTCGACGGCGTCTGCGTCGCCCGCTGAACCGCCATCGAGAGCGCACGCGACGGGGCGGACCGCCGGGTCCGCCCCGTGTTCGCATCCCCCGCGGCGGCGATTGACACGACCGCGACCGGGTGCCGAACATGGCGCCCGCCATGGAAGCCGCCGCGCCCCTCGCACCGCCTCCGTTCGTCGGCCGCGCCAGCGAGCTGGCGCGGCTCGAGGGGGCGCTGGCGGCGGCGGCCGCCGGCCAGGGCGCGCTGTACCTGATCGGCGGCGAGCCGGGGATCGGCAAGACCCGCCTCGCCGACGAGCTGACCCGCCGCGCCGCGGCAGACGGTTGGGCCACCGCCTGGGGGCGCTGCTGGGAGAGCGGCGGCGCGCCGGCATACTGGCCCTGGGTGCAGGCGCTGCGCGCCCTGGTGGCCGAGCTGCCCGCCGACCTGGTGACGAGCCGCGTCGCCGCCGCGCCCGACCTGTTGCACGTGCTGCCCGAGCTGCGCGGCCGGCTGCCGGATCCGCCGGCGTTGGAGCCGCCCGACGCCGAGCTGGGACGCTTTCGCGTCCTCGACGCCACCACCTCGCTGCTGCGCGCCGGCGCCGCCGCGCGGCCGCTGTTGCTGGTGCTCGACGATCTGCACGCCGCCGACCACTCCTCGCTCCTCCTCCTGCGCTTCCTGGCCCGCGAGCTGCGCGACCTGCGCCTCGTCGTCGTCGGCACCTATCGCCAGAGCGAGACCGCCGGCGACCCCGAGGTGGCGGCGGCCTTCGCCGACCTGGTCCGCGACGGCCATCGCGTCACCCTGCACGGCCTGAGCGCGGATGCGGTCGCCGACTATCTCGCCGCCACCGCGCCGGCGCGGGCGACGCCGGCGACCATCGGCGCCGTGCACGCGGCCAGCGATGGCAACCCCCTGTTCGTCTCCGAAATGGTGCGGCTGTGGAGCACCCCCGGGGGCGCCGGCGACGGGGCCCTGGCCATTCCCGAGGAGCTGCGCGGCACCCTACGCCGCCGTCTCGCGCCGCTGCCGGAGGCGGTGCGGCGAGTGCTCACCCTGGCGGCGGTGCAGGGGCGCGAGTTCGACCTCGTGCTGGTCGAACACGTCATCGGGACGGGCGGCGGCGCGGCGGACGCGCCGGTCGGAACATCGCCGGTGAGCGCGGCGCTGGATCTCGCCCAGGCCGCCGGCATCGTCCGCCCGCTCGCCGACACCCTGGGCCGCTTCACCTTCGCCCACGCCCTGATGCGCGACGTCCTCCACGACGACCTGCCCAGCGCCGAGCGCGCCACCCTGCATCGCCGGGTCGCGGCGGCGATGGAGCGGATGCACGCCGCCAACCTCGACGCGCACCTGGAACCGATCGCCCACCACTACGCCCAGGCCGCGCTCGGCGGCGAGGTGGACAAGGCGGTGGAGTTCGCCCGCCGGGCGGGCGACCGCGCCCTCGGACTGCTCGCCCACGAGGATGCCGTGCAGCACTTCCAGCACGCGCTGCGCGCCCTGGAGTTGCGCCGCGACGGCGCCCGCCCCGGCGACGCGGTCCTCCGCTGCGAGTTGCTGCTCTCGCTCGGCGACGCCTGTTGGGGAACCGGCGACCTGGGGCGCATGCGCGCGACCTACGAGCGGGCCGCCGACGCGGCGCGCGGCCTCGCGCGCGCCGAGGGCGCGCACCGGCTGGCGCGCGCCGCGCTCGGGTTGGGCGGCCGGCAACAACGCGCCCACGTCGCCTTCGACCAGGTCGTCGTCGGGCTGCTGGAGGAGTCCGCCGCGGCGCTGGGCGAGGAAGACAGCCCGCTGCGCGCGCGGGTGCTCGCCCGCCTGGCGTACGCGCTGTACACCCGGCCCGACTCGGCCGCGCTGCGGCGCCGGCTGTGCGCCGAGGCCGAGGCGATGGCGCGGCGGATCGGCGATCCGGGAACGCTGCGCTGGGTGCTCAACGACGCGCGCTGGGCGCTGTGGGGCCCGGACGCGATCGAGCAGCGCCTGGAGATGGGTCGCGAGCTGTCGCGCATCGCCGAACGGCTCGGCAACGTCGAGCTGGTGCTCGACGAGCACGCCTGGCGCGTGGTCGACCTGCTGGAGCTCGGCGACCGCGCCGCCGTCGACGCCGAGCTGTCCACGTATGCCGGTGTCGCCCGCGAGCACCGCCGGCCCTGGTCGCTCTGGTACGTCGCCCGCTTCGAGGCCATGCGCGCCCTGCTGGAGGGCGACTTCGCCGCCGCCGAGGGCCATGCCGGCACCGCCCTGGAGGCGATCAACCGCGCCGCCCTGGCCGACGCCCAGCTCATCTACGGCACGCAGCTCCTCGCCATCCGCACCGAGCAGGGGCGCCTGGCGGAGCTGGAGGCCGGCATGCAGGCGTTCGTCGCCCAGTACCCGGCGGTCGAGATCTGGCGCTACGTCGACGCCTACCTGCAGGCGGAGCTCGAGCGCCCGGAGGCGGCGCGCGCCGCCCTCGTCCGGGTGCTCGATCCACGGCAGCCGGCGCTGCCCGAGGGCTACCTGCGACTGGCCGCCTGCAGCTACCTGGCCGAGGCCTGCGCCGCCGTCGGCGACCAGGCCCGCGCCGCGGCGCTCTACGACCTCCTGCTCCCCTACGCCGGCCGCGCCGTCGTCGTCGGCTTCGGCGTCATCTGCCGCGGCGCCGTCGACCGCTACCTCGGCCTGCTCGCCGCCACCGTCGGCCGCGGCGACGCGGCCGCGGCGCACTTCGAGGCCGCGCTCGCCATCGACGCCCGCCTCCGCGCCGCGCCGTGCGAAGCGCGCACCCGCTACGCGTACGCGCAGATGCTGCTCGCCCGCCCGGGCGACGCCGCGGCGCACGCGAAGGGCACGGCGCTGCTCGCCGCCGCCGGCGCCATCGCGGCGCGGCTCGGCATGGACGACCTGCGGGCACGGATCGAGCGCCTCGCCGCCGCGCACCAGCCGGCGCCGCGCGCGGCGCCCCGCGCCGCCGCCGCGACCACCGGCGCGCTGCCCTGCGTCTTCCGGCGCGAGGGCGAGCACTGGGTGATCGGGCTCGGCGACCGGCCGGCCCGCCTGCGCGACCTGCGCGGCTTCACCTACATCGCCCACCTGCTCGGCCGCCCCGGCGACGAGGTGCACGTCTTCGACCTGGTCGACGCGGCCGAGGGCGCGGCCGCCGACCCCGCGACGCCGGCGGCGCGCGATGCCGGCGACGCCGGGCCGGTGCTCGACGCCGCGGCGCGCGCGGCCTACCGGGCCCGTCTGCTCGAGTTGCGGGAGGCGCTCGACGAGGCGGAGCTCGACCACGACCTCGGCCGCATCGAGCGGTACCGGTCCGAAATGGAAGCGCTCGCCTCCCAGCTCGCCGAGGCCACCGGCCTCGGCGGTCGCGAGCGGCGCGTCAGCGCGCCGGCCAATCGCGCCCGCGTGGCGGTCGCCAAGGCGGTGCGCATCGCCCTGGCGCGCATCGACACCCATTGCGGCGACTTCGCCAGCCACCTGCGGCTGACCATCCGCACCGGCACCTTCTGCTGCTACGTGCCCGACCCGCTGCGACCGACCGCCTGGGACCTCGGGCACGACGGCTGACGGCCGTCCTCCGCGGGCGAGACGACGAGCAGCGTGCAGCCGACCTCGCTGTGCGCCGGCCCCTCGGCCGCATCCGTTACCGCGACCGCCGATCGCCCCGGCCACAGCCGCCGTCCGCCGTGGATCAGCTCGCCGTCGAGCACGAACAGCAGGTGTGGCTCGACGCCGGCTATCGCCAGCGTCGCGCCGGGGGCGAAACGGAACAGCCGCAGCCACCAGCCGGCGACGACACCGAGGTCGCGCTCGAACACGCGCGGCGCCGCCGGCGACGGGCGCCACTCCCCGGCACGCGAGAGGGCGCCCTCGCCGGCCGAGCGCGGATACCGTTCATCCATGCCCACCCCCGACTCCCGCCCGACGCCGAGCTGGCGCGCCGGCCGGGCGCGCGGCCCCGAACCCGCCGCGCCGCCGGCGATCAGTTGATCGCCGGCCCCTTGCAGGCCTCGCCGTGGAGGTCGCTGACGGTGGCGCTGGTCAGCGACGGCTGACCGAAGGTGAGGACGATGATGTCCGCGCCGCTGGACGTGAGGTCCGGGTAGTCCATGCCCATGGCGATCTCCTGGGTGTAGGGCGCGGTGAAGAGCGCCCCCTGGCGAATCACGGTGACGCCGAAGCGCAGGATCGCGCCGTCCGAGGAGCGGCACACGGTACCGTGCGCGACGCCGCTCGTGCCGCCGGTGCCGCGGAACGGCTGACACTTGCCGGCCCCTGGCAGCTTCCACGAACGCGCCACCAGAAACGGCGTCGCCCCCGCTCCGGCGTAGATGCAGAGGTCCTTGGCCATCGCCGCGCCCGGCCCGACCAGCAGCAGGCCGGCGATGGCGGTAGCGGCGATTCCCGACAGACGAGCCATATCCCATCCTCCCTCGTGTGGTTGGTTCCCGGCGCCACCGGGCGCCTACCAACCAGGCGTGACCGGGCGGGTCACACCGTGACCTGCCGCCCGGCGGGCGAAGGCGTCCGGGACCGCGGCGCGGATCGCGATCGACGCTGTCGCGCCCCACGCCGCGGCGTGACTCGCACCCGCCGGCGCGCTACGGACGGCGCATGGATCTCGGCGTCGCCATCTTCCCGACCGACTACACCATCCGCCCCGACGACTTCGCCCGCGCCTGCGAGGCGCGCGGGTTCGAGTCGGTGTGGTTTCCCGAGCACACCCACATCCCGGCGAGCCGCCGGACCCCGTACCCGGCCGGCGGCGACCTGCCGCCCGAGTACTGGTCGACCTTCGACCCGTTCCTCGCCCTGACGGCGGCGGCGGCGGCGACCAGCCGCATCAAGCTGGCGACCGGCATCTGCCTCGTCGTCGAACGCGACCCGATCGCCACCGCCAAGGCGGTGGCGACGCTCGACGTCCTGTCGCGCGGCCGCGTGCTGTTCGGCATCGGCGCCGGCTGGAACGTCGAGGAGATGGCCAACCACGGCACCGACTACCGCCGCCGCTGGACGCTGCTGCGCGAACGGGTGCTGGCGATGAAGCAGATCTGGACCCAGGAGGCGGCCGAGTTCCACGGCGAGCTGGTCGACTTCGATCCGATCTGGTCGCTGCCCAAGCCGGTGCAGAAGCCGCACCCGCCGATCATCCTCGGCAGCGCCTCGCGCAAGAGCCTCGACCGGGTGGTCGCGTACTGCGACGGCTGGGTGCCGATCGGCCTGGCGATGCGCGACCTGCCGGGCGCCATCGCGGCCCTGCGCGACAAGGCGACCGCGGCGGGGCGCGATCCCGCCACGATCGAGCTCTCCCTCTTCTGGGCCCCCGGCGACGGCGATCAGTTGCGCCGCTACCGCGACATGGGCATCGCGCGCGCCATCCTCGCCGTCCCGCCGGCGGCGCCCGACGCCGTGCTGTCGATGCTCGACGGCTATGCGCCGCTCGTCGCCGAGCTGACCGCTGGCTGATGGCGCGGCCGGATCCCAGCCCGGCCGCGCGGGCTGCCGTGCGCCGGCTCCCCTTCTTCACCTCCTCCGGCCATCCGGCGGCGGGCTGAGTCCCCGGTGCGCTCACCGGCCGTCGAGCGCGCCATCGCCGCCGAACGGGCGGCCAACGTCCGCCTGCTCAACGGCGGGCGGCTCGTCGCGTTGCTGGTGGCGCTGGCGGTCGCGCTCGCCTTCGAGGTGCAGCGGGCCGTCAGCGGCATCGCCTACGTCGGCCCGTCGCTGGCCCTGCTCGGCGCCTACGGCGTTGCCGCCGCGCTGGCTTTCCGGATCGGCCGCGGGTCGGCGGCGCGCGCTCGACTGACCGGCTACGCCGCCGGGCTGGTCGACGTGCCGTTCGTCTACGTCCTGCTCGGCCGCCTGCACGCCAGCCTGGTGGTCGCTGGCTTTGCCGACGACGGCCGGGTCATCGCCGCCGGCGGCACCGCCTTCTTCCTGCTGCTGGTGTTCGTCTCCGCCGGCCTGCTGGCGCGCGCCCAGGTGTACACCACGGCGCTGCTGGCGGCCGGCTGCAACCTGGCGCTGCAGATCGGGGCGGGCGTCGACCAGGTGCAGGCGACCTTCTCGACCGTTGCCATCCTCTTCGGCGCGGCCGTCGGCCTGACGGTCAGCCGGCGCGGCCTGCGGTTGGTCAGCGACGTCGCCGTCCAGCAGCTCCGCCGCGAGCGCCTGGCCCGCTACTTCTCACCCCAGGTCGCCGAGGCGCTGGGCGAGCGCGGCGAGTTCGGCGCCGGGGAGATCCGCGAGGTGACGGTGTTGGTCGCCGACCTGCGCGACTTCACCACCCTGTCGTCGGGCCGCGACGGCGCCGAGACGGTGGCGATGCTGAACGAGGTCTTCGCCGTGCTGGTCGAGGTGCTGTTCCGCCACGGCGGCACGCTCGACAAGTATCTCGGCGACGGCCTGCTCGCCTACTTCGGCGCCCCGGTGGCGCAGCCCGACCACGCCGCCCGAGCGGTGCGCTGCGCGCTCGACTGCCGCGCCGCGCTCGTCGACCTCAACCGCCGGCGCGCGGCGCGCGGCGCGCCGGCACTGCGGCTCGGACTCGGACTGCACAGCGGCGCGGTGGTGGTCGGCGACGTCGGGGTCCCCGCCCGCCGCGAGTACACCCTGATCGGCGAGGCGGTGAACCTCGCCGCGCGCGTCGAGGAGGAGACCAAGCGGCGCGGCGAGGACATCCTGCTCACCGGCGCCACCCGCGCCCGGCTCGGCGACGCCGTGCCGCTGCGCGCCCTCGAGCCAATGTGGCCGCGCGGCGGCGCCGCGCCGCTCGACCTCTACGCCCCGCTCGGCTGACGGCGAGCGCCCGCCCTGCCGATGCGGAAACCAATCCCGCAGGGGCGGCATCTGCTATCGTTGGCGCGATGGCGGGCCCATTTCACGACGGCGAGCGCGCCATGCAGCAGCGGGCCGGCACCGCGGCGATGGCGGCGAGGATCGGCAATTCGATCCACGCCGAGATCCCGGCGCGGGCGCGCGACCTCATCGGCGAGCAGCCCTTCGCGGTGCTGGCCAGCCGCGACGCCGCGGGACGGACGTGGGCCTCGATCGTCGTCGGCGAGCCGGGGTTCCTGCGCGCCCCCGACGCCCGCACGCTCGAGATCGCGGCGACACCGCACGCCGGCGATCCGCTGGCGACCGACCTCGGCAACGGCGCCCCCCTCGGCGTCCTGGTGATCGACCCGGCGACGCGGCGCCGCCTGCGCATCAACGGCGTCGTCAGCGCCGCCGACGGCCCGATCCGGCTCGCCGTCGACGAGTGCTTCGGCAACTGCCCCAAGTACATCCAGCAACGCGAGCTGCGCCCGGCGGCGGCCGCCGGCCGCGGGGCGACGCGGCGCGCGGCGGCGCTGTCGCCGGCACAGCAGCAGCGCATCGCCCATGCCGACACCTTCTTCATCGCCTCGCAGCACCCCCGCGCCGGGCTCGACGCCTCGCACCGCGGCGGCAACCCGGGCTTCGTCGAGGTCGTCGACGCCGGCCACCTCGCCTGGCCCGACTACGCCGGCAACGCGATGTTCCAGACCCTCGGCAACCTGACCAGCGAGCCGCGGGCCGGGCTGCTGTTCGTCGACTTTGCCAGCGGCGACGTCCTGCAGCTCACCGGCCGCGCGACGGTGGACTTCGACCGACGGCGCGCGCAACGGTACGCCGGCGCCGAGCGCGTCGTCGACGTCGCCATCGACGAGGTGCGCGACACCCCCGGCGCCGTGCCGCTGCGCGCCGGGCCACCGGCGTATTCGCCCCACAACCCGTAGCCCGCCGCGCGGTGCGCGAGGATCCCGGCGAGACGGGCGACGGTGCCGCCGCGGGGCGGCGACCCGGTCGTCGCGTCACGGTTCGTGGAGATCGACCGCCTCGGCGCGGACGACCGGGAGCGGTTGCTCGGGATCTGACGGCCGGAAGCGGGCGGTCGAGTCCGGCCCCGCCGGTGCTCTCGACCTCGCGCGCCTCGGCGCGGGTCCGCGGTGCGCGGGGCTTCTTTGCATCGCCACTCCGATCCGTATAAGGCGACGCAATTGTCTTGCCTGCCATGAGTAGCTCGCCCAGCTCACCCAGTCGGCTGCGTCTCTGGCTCGTCGCCCTGCTGGTCTTCGCGGCCGCGGTGCGGCTGGTCGGGCTCGATTTCGACGACAAGCACTTCTTCCACCCCGACGAACGGCGCATCGCCTTCGCCGTCGGGGAGCTGTCGTTCCAGCCGCTGCAGCTCAACCCGCACTTCTTCGCCTACGGCTCGTTCCCGTTCTACGTCAACCGCGCCGTCAGCAGCCTGCTCAGCAACATCGACCCGCGGATGGCGAACTACGACGGCGTCATGATGACCGGGCGCGCCGTCAGCGGCGTCATCGGCACGCTGACGGTGCTGCTGCTCACCGTGCTCGGGGCCCGCCTCTACAACCGCTCGGTCGGGCTGCTCGCCGGCTTCCTGCTCGCCGCCTGCGTGCTGCACGTGCAGAACTCGCACTACGGCACCACCGACATCTTCCTCACCTTCCTGGTCACCCTGGCGCTGTACTGCATGATCGGGATCGTCCAGCGCGGCTGGACGCGCGACTACGTCTACGCCGGCCTGGCGATCGGCTTCGCCGCCGCGACCAAGTTCAGCGCCCTGCCGCTGCTCGCGCCGCTCGCCGTCGCCGGCCTGGTGCGCATCCCGCGCGACGGCTTCCTGCGGGTCGCCGGCCGCGGCCTGCTCGCCGTCGTCTGCCTGGCCGCGGCCTTCGCCGCCGGACAGCCGTACGCGATCCTCGACTTCGCCAACTACGCCCGCGACATCACCGAGCAGAGCGGCATGGTGCGCGAAGCCGGCCGCCTGCCGTACACCAACCAGTACATCGGGGTGGTGAAGTACTACTACGACCTGACCCAGATGTTCTGGTGGGGCATGACGCCGCCGCTGGCGATCGCCGCCATCTGGGCGACCGCGGCGCGGGTGGTCGGGGCGGTCCGCGAACGCTCCGCCACCGACGCCGTGCTGCTGGCGTGGGTGCTGCCGTTCTTCCTCATCACCGGCTCCTTCGACGTGAAGTTCGTCCGCTACCTGCTGCCGATCTACCCGATCATGATCCTGTGGGCGGCGGCGTTCCTGTGGCGCGCCGCCCAGCGCTCACTGCTCGGGCGGATCGCGATGTGGGGGGTGGCGATCGCCACCGGCCTGGCGGCGCTGGCGTTCCTGTCGATCTACACCCGGCCGCACACGGTGGTGACCGCCTCGGAGTGGCTCTATCGCAACGTGCCGCCGGGCAAGGTGATCGTCACCCAGCACTGGGACGAGGGCTTTCCGCTGCCGCTGCCGGGGCAGAACCCGGGCAAGTACAAGGTCGACGACCTGCCGTACTACGAGCCCGACACCCCCGGAAAATGGCGCGACATCGCCAACCGCCTCGCCGCCGCCGACTACATCGCCTTCCAGACCAAGCGGCTCTACGGCGCGCTCACCATGGCGCCGCAGAAGTACCCGATCGCCAACAACTACTTCTACCAGCTCTTCGCCGGCGATCTCGGCTTCACGCTGGTCTACGACCACGCCTCGCGCCCCGAGCTGCTCGGCCTGGAGGCGCCGGACGAGCTCGCCGACGAATCGATCACCGTCTACGACCACCCGAAGGTGCTGATCTTCGAGAACACCGGCCGCCTCTCGGCGGACGAGCTGTACGAGAAGATCATGCACGGCATGCCGTCGAAGAAGCTGACCCGCACCGACCTGCTGCTGGCCGAGGCCAACCGGGTCGGCGGCACCAGCGAGCCGGCGAGCCCCATCCGCGCCAGCGTGCCGGCGCTGCTCTGGTTCGCGCTGATCGTCGAGCTGCTCGGAGTCGCCGGCTTCGCCATCCTGCGCCGCGCCCTGCCGGTGCCCGGGGTCTACGGCCTGGCCAAGGTCTTCGGCATCCTGCTCTTCGCCTACATCCCCTGGCTGCTGGTCAGCACCGGCCAGGCGGCGTTCACCCGCGGCACGCTGGCCGCGACCCTCGGCGGGCTGCTGCTGTGGGGCGCCCTCGCCTGGCGGCGCGGCCGCGGCGACGAGCCGAGCGGCGAGTGGGCGCCGACCGAGCTGCTCTTCTGGGGCAGCTTCCTGCTGTTCCTGCTGGTGCGCGCCTTCAACCCGGAGATCTTCTGGGGCGAGAAGCCGATGGACTTCTCGTTCCTCAACGCGCTGATGCGCACCACGACGCTGCCGCCGCCGGAGCCGTGGTTCTCGGGCTCGACGCTGCACTACACCTACTTCGGGCACTACGTCGTCGCCGCCCTCGGCAAGGTCGGCAACATCCACCCCGGCCTGGTGTTCAACCTCGGCATCGCGCTCTTCGGCGCCCTCACCGCCAGCGCCGCCTTCGCGCTCGGCGGGGCGATCGGCGGCCGGCGCGGCATCGGCCTGCTGTGCGCGGTCTTCGTCGTGCTCATCGGCAACCTCGCCGGGCTGCGCGAGGTGCTGGCCCGCCACGTCATCAACTTCGACTACTGGTGGGCGACCTCGCGGGTGATCAAGGACACCATCAACGAATACCCGTTCTGGAGCTTCCTGTTCGCCGACCTGCACGCGCACGTGCTGGTGATGCCGTTCTCGCTCAGCTTCCTCGCCCTGGCGGTGTGGTGGGTGCGGCGCAGCGACGCGCCGGCGGTCATCAGCCCGCTGGCCACCGTCGTCCTGCTCGGCTTCCTCCTCGGCGCCATCATGGTGACCAACGGCTGGAGCTCGCCGACCTACATCCTGTTCTTCCCGTTCCTCCTCGGCTGCACGGCGCTGGCCCAGTCGTCGTTCGGCCGCGGACGGGTGGCGCTGCTCGGGGTCCTCGGCCTGGTCGCCGCCGGCCTGGTCGCCGCCAAGCTGGCGATGCCGCAACCGCCGCCGTGGCTGATCGAGCAGGTCGGCGATCCGCTCGCGGCGCGCCTGCTGCCGGCAGCCCTGGCCGGCGCGGCGGGGCTGTTCGTCCTCGTGCTGCTGCCGGCGCCGACGATCCTGACCGGCCTGCTGGTGGGCCTCGCCTACCTGCTGTTCCTGCCGTTCTGGCGCGACTTCAGCCCGCCGCCGCGCAACTTCGGCCTCGAGGATCAGTCGTTCGCCAACGCCTGGGACTTCGCCAACATCTTCGGCCTCTTCCTCTTCATCGCCATCCCCTTCGTGTTCGCGCTCTGGCGGCGCGCCCTGCGGCCGGTCGAGCAGCCGCTGGGGTTCGGCCGCCGGCTGGCGATGTGGCTGGTCGCCCTGACCGTGCTCGCCTGCTGGCTGGCCTCGGTGCCGGCGGTCGCGCACCTGCTGCCCTTCGGGCTGCGCGGCTCGCTGCGCCTCGGCCTGGCGATCCTCGCCGTCCTCTCGTTCTCGGTGGCCATCCAGCGCGGCCTCACCTCGACGCAGCGGGTCGCGGTCAGCATGCTCGCCTTCGCCTTCGCGATCACCGCCGGCACCGACATGGTGTTCGTCTGGGATCGCATGAACACCATCTTCAAATTCTACCTCGAGGCCTGGTTCCTGTTCGCGGCAGGCAGTGCCGCCGCCACCGCCGAGCTGTGGCGCGGCCTGATCCGCCGGCCGGCGCTGCGCCGCGCCTGGCAGCTCGGCCTGGTGGTGCTGCTGGCGCTGGCGACGTTCACCGCCGTCAGCGGCATCTGGGCGGTGGTGCGCACCGATCGCGTGCCGACGCCGGAGCCGACCCTCGACGGCACCGCCTATCTCGCCGAGCAGGCGCCGCTCGAGCGCGCCGCCTACGAGTGGCTGAACGACAACGTCGCCGGCATCCCGGTGGTCGCGGAAGCGTACGGCCCGTCGTACCAGGACTACGCGCGGGTGGCGATGAACACCGGCCTGCCGATCGTCCTCGGCTGGGACTACCACGTCAGCCAGCGCGCCCAGCGCTGGCCGGACATCAACAAGCGCAAGGACGACCTGAAGCGGCTCTACACCACCGACAGCAAGCAGGTGGCGGCGGAGATCCTGCGCAAGTACCACATCGCGCTGGTCTACGTCGGCGGCGTCGAGCGCCGCGCCTACAGCGGCGGCAACCTCAAGCGCTTCCAGGAATGGAACGACCTGCTGAAGCCGATCTACACCAACCCCGGCGTCACCGTCTTCGCGGTCGAGGGCCAGTACGCCGGCGCCATCCCGGTGAACGCCATCCAGGAAGTGCCGCCGGTGCCGGAGGGCGAGGAGGTCAAGGTCCAGGGCGCGCCCGGGCAACTGAGCCAGCCGCGCGGCCTGGCGCTGGACGGCGCGGGCAACGTCTACGTCGCCGACTTCGGCAACGACCGCATCCAGAAGTTCGACCCCGATTTCGGCTTCGTGAAGGAATGGGGCTCGCACGGCGACCTGCCGGCGCAGTTCAAGCAGCCCGGCGACGTCGCGGTCGGCCCCGACGGCAGCGTCTACGTCGCCGACACCTGGAACCAGCGCGTGCAGGTGTTCTCGCCCGACGGCGAGTACCTGCGCGAGTGGACCGACAAGTACTACGGGCCGCGCGGCATCGCCGTCGGGCCGAACGGCGCCGTCTACCTGGCCGACACCGGCAACCACAAGGTGCGCCGCTTCACCCCGGACGGGGTCGAGGATCGCGCCTGGGGCAGCCTCGGCAAGGAGCAGGGCCAGTTCACCGAACCGGTCGGCCTCGCCGTGGACAAGACCGGCAAGGTCTACGTCGTCGACAACGGCAATGCGCGCCTGCAGATCTTCGACCGCGACGGGGCGCTGATCGGCGCCTTCCCGGTCGACGGCTGGGAGCAGAAGGTGTTCTCCGAGCCGCACGTCGCGGTCGCGCCCGACGGCACCATCTGGGTGACCGTGCCGACCCGGCAGCTCATCCGCGCCTACCACGCCAAGGGCGGCGTGGTGAAGGAGATCCAGGGCGGCGACGATCCCGCCCTGCCCTTCGACCGCCCGATGGGCATCGCCTACGACCCGCGCACCGACACGCTGGTCATCAGCGACCTCGAGAACCGGTTGGCGCGCGTGCCGGCGCCGTGAGGCGCCGGCGGGCCCGCCAGCACCGACCACCGTGCCGGGACGCGACGCCGCGGTCAGAGCGATCGCGCGTCGGCGTGCTCGCGCAGGCTGGCGATCATCATGCCGACCATGGCCGCCAGCAGCATCCAGGCGAGCAGTCCTCCGCTGCCGAAGCTGAGCACCCCGCTCAACGGGTCGCTCTGCCACAGGCTGGCGACATATGCGGAGAGCATCTCGATTCTCCTTTCCTGACCAGGAAAACCGAGCATCGGCCGTGCCAGATGCGGCGGCGCGTCTCGTCGCCGCTTCGCCGTCCGGGTGCGCGACGCGACGCGTCACGCGGCGATGGATTCCGGCGCCAGCGGCAATGCCGCACGGGTCGCGGCGGGCGCGCGGCGCTGGAGCAATGCCGGCGCGAGCTGCTACTCAGCGCCGTCCCGTGCCCCGAGCCGGGGATCCCTGCGAGAGGAGCTCTGCGATGAACACCGACCACTGTCTGATCGAGCGCGACGGTCACGTGCTGACGATCACCCTCAATCGACCGGAGGCGAAGAACGCGCTCAGCCCCGGCATGCTGGCCGGCATGTACAAGGCGTGGCGCCAGCTCGACGAGGACCGCGAGCTGCGGGTCGCCATCCTGACCGGCCGCGGCGACGTCTTCTGCGCCGGCGCCGACCTCAAGGCGATGGGCGCCGGCGAGTCCGACGACGAGTTCATGCGCCTCATGTCCGAGGTGCCGGACATCCACTGGCAGGCGCTGCTGCGCCACAACCGGCCGCTCAAGCCGATCATCACCGCGGTCGAGGGCTTCGCGGTCGCCGGCGGCACCGAGATCCTGCAGGGCACCGACATCCGCATCGCCGCCGAGGACGCCGTGTTCGGCGTCACCGAGGCGCGCCGCGGCCTCTTTCCGCTCGGCGGCTCCAGCGTCCGCCTGCGCCGCCAGATCCCCTACACGCTGGCCGCCGAGATCCTGCTCACCGGCCGCCACGTGACGGCCAGGGAGGCGCTCGACTTCGGCCTCATCGGCCGCATCGTGCCCAAGGGACAGGCGCTGGCCGAGGCGCGCAAGGTGGCGCAGGTGGTGTGCGAGAACGGGCCGCTGTCGATCCGCGCCCTGATGCGCATGCTGCGCGAGGTGGACGAGAGCGTCCCCGAGGCCGAGGCGCTGGCGCGCGAGCTCGAGGTGGGCAGCCCGATCTTCGGCACCCGCGACGCGCGCGAGGGCATGAAGGCCTTCGCCGAGAAGCGCAAGCCCGTCTACACCGGCGAATGAGCCCCTCCGATCTGGCGCCGACGACGCCGGTGATCGTCGGCGTCGGCTTCCACCAGGAGCGCGAGGACGATCCCAGCCGCTGCCTCGAGCCCTACCAGCTCATGGTGCGCGCCGTGCGCGCCGCGGTCGCCGACGCCGGCGGCGCCCCGGCGCTGGCCACGCAGCTCGAGTCGATCGCGGTGACGCAGGGCATGTGGCAGTACCGCAACCCGGGGCGGCTGGTCGCCGCGGCGCTGGGCTGCCCGACGGCGACCAGCATCGTCTCCGACCTCGGCGTCCTGCAACTGACGCCGCTGAACGACCTGTGCCGGGCGATCGCCGCCGGCGAGCAGACGCTCGGCGTCGTCACCGGCGGCGAGGCGCAGTACCGCGCCCTGCGCAGCATGATCAGCGGCCAGCCGGCGCCGGAGACCGAGCAGGCGGAGGACACGCCGCCGCCCGACCGCTTCCTCACGTCGAGCGACCCCTTCTGCAGCGACCTCGAGGGGCAGCGCGGCCTGCACCTGCCGGTCGAGCTCTTCGCCATCATCGAATCGGCGCTGCGCCACGCCCAGGGCCTCGACATCGAGACCCACCGCGATCGCGTCGCCGCGCTCTACAGCCACTTCAGCGAGATCGCCGCCGCCAACCCGCACGCCTGGCGGCGCGACCCCATGTCGGCGGCGGAGATCCGCGACCCGACGGCGAAGAACACGATGCTGGCGTTCCCCTACACCAAGCGCCACTGCACCCAGTGGAACGTCAACCAGGGCGTCGCCATCCTCGTCTGCGCGGCGGGGCGCGCGGCGCAGCTCGGCCTCGACCGCGGGCGCTGGATCTTCCCGCTCGCCGCCGCCGAGTCGCGCCACGTCGTCGTCCTCGCCCAGCAGCGGCAGTTGCACAGCCACCTCGGCACGGTGCGCTGCGGCGAGCGGGCGCTCGCCCTCGCCGGGCTGGCGACCACCGATCTCGCCGCCGCCGAGCTCTACAGTTGCTTTCCGGCGGCGATCCAGTCCTTCGCCCGCGACCTGCGGCTCGACGGCGTGTGCCCGCTCACCGTCACCGGCGCGATGCCCTTCGCCGGCGGTCCGTACAACCACTTCAGCCTCGAGGGCGTGGCGCGCATGGTCGAGGTGCTGCGCGAGGACGGCGCGAGCCGGCGCGCCGGGCTGGTGGCCAATCTCAGCGGCATCTTCGGCAAGCAGGGATGCGTGGTGCTGGCCAACGCCGCCAACCCGCGCGGCTACCAGTTCGAGGACGTCACCGCCGCGGTCGCGGCGGCGGATCCGCCGCTGCCGCTCGACGGCGACTACGAGGGCCCGGCGACCATCGTCGGCTATACCGTCGTCTACCTGCGCGAGCACCCGACGCACGCCGTCGCCATTTGCGACACGCCAAGCGGGGCGCGCACCGTGGCGCGCTCCGACGATCGCCCGCTGCTCGAGTCCATGACCCGCGAGGAGTTCGTCGGCCGCGCGGTCGCGGTGGCGCGCGACGGGCGCTTCACCCGCGCGCCGGGCGCGTAGCGGGGCTCAGCGTCGGCGCTGGCCGCCCGCGCATTCGCCGGGCGTCAGGGCGTCGGCGGTGCTCCGCAGGTACGCCGAGCCGCCGCGCACCAGCAGCAGCGGCTTGCAGATCGGGCTGACGGGGAGGGTCGCGCCGGTGATGCCGAGGGTGTCGAAGCGCGCCGTCACCGACGTGCCGGCGGTGGCCACCTTCAGCGTGCCGATCGTCTCGCTGCCGAGGCGGACGTCGTAGACGCCGGCCGGGAGCTGCCGCGTTTCGACGGTGAGCTGCTCGCGTCCGCCGCCGCCGCGGTAGTAGACGGCGCCGCGCGCGCCGGGGCTGACGCCGGTGTTGCTCAGGGTGGCGCTCAGCTCCTCGTCGTCGACGTCCGGCGGCGCGTCGCCGGGCAGCGTGAAGCGCACCTCGCCGGCGTCGTCGGTGAGCTGCACGCGGCAGCCGCGCAGGTCCACCTGCGGCACGCCGAGAATGGCGTTGCCCCGCCCGTCGGTGTCGAAGCTGGCCACCGGCGTGTCGTCCACCCAGACCGTGTAGCGGCCGGGCGCCAGGTCGCGCGCGTGCAGGTCGATGGCGGTGCTGGCGCAGCGGCGCTGGAAGCGCATGCGCACCGCGCCGGAGACGCCGGCGGCGGTCGCCGCCAGCGGGATGATCGTCGCCACGCCGCCGCGGCCGTCGGCCGCCGGCGCCCAATGCGCCAGCGCATCCACCAGGGCGCGGGCGCGCGGGGAGCCCCAGCCGGTCGGGAAGTCCCACCCCGGCCCGGCGGCGAAGGCGCCGTTGTCGCCGGACACCACGTCGACGAACGGCGCCGGCGACAGGGCGTCGGTGAGCGCCAGCTCGCAGAGCTGCGGCGCCGCCAGGCCGAGCGTGCCGCGCCCCGCGCGGGCGCGCGCCTGGTTGGCGAGCGCCACCAGCGCCGCCCAGATCGGCGCCCCGACGCTGGTGCCGCCGGCGGCCAGCCACCCGCCGTCGCTGAGCATCAGGTAGCCGCTGCCGAGATCGGCGTTGAAGGCGACGTCGGCGAGCAGCCGCTGCGGGCTGGGGTGCATCTGCCACTGCGGCGCGGCGAAGCGGGTGCTGGCGCCGCCGCCGCTGCCGGGCCAGGCCGTCTCGTCGAAGCCGTCGCCGCGCGGGCGCAGCGCCGTGCCGCCGACCGCCAGCACGTACGGATGCGAGGCCGGGAAGCTGACGCCGGGCGCCCCGCCGCCGCAGGCGAAGGCGCCGTCGTCGCCGGAGGCGGCGATGACGGTGATGCCCTGGGCGGCGGCGCGCAGGAAGATCGCGTCGACCTGGCTCAGGTAGGAGCGCGGGTAATCGGTCTCGCAGCGGCCCCAACTGGTGGTGAGCACGGCGGCGCGATTGTCGGCGACGATGCGGTCGTAGGCGCGCAGCAGCGTCGTGCTGATGGCGTCGGTGCCGGCGTACACCAGCACCCGCGAGCCCGGGGCCATGGCCGAGGCCCATTCGACGTCGAGCGTCGTCTCCATCCGATCGCCGGCGCTCGCCGCCACCGGCGCCTGCGCGCCGGCGACCGGAATGAGCTCCACCGAGGACAGGTCGCGGGCGATCCCGTGCGCCCGCCAGAACGCCGTCAGGTCGGCCGGGTCGAACTCGTAGGCGGTGGCGATGGCGATCGTCGCCCGCCGCGCGTCCTCGCCGCGCACGCCGTCGGCGTACAGGGCGTCGAAGCCGTAGAGCTGCGCGATCGCCGCCGGCCCGAAGGGCGCCGCCGCGATGCCGGGCCGATCGGGGCCGGGATCGGGGGGCGCCAGCGCCGCGGCGGCGCCGACCGCGACCACCTGCGCCCCCAGCTCCTCCGGCACCTGCGGCGGGGCGGCGGTGACGGTGTGCACGCCGCGGCTGTCGCGGATCTGCAGCAGCCCGGTGCGCAGCGTCTGCGCGACGCGGACCGCCGGCCCCTCCGCGGTCACCTGCAGCCGCGACGGGGCGATCTCGATGATGCGCAGGCCGTGGCGGCGCAGGAAGCGCGCCGCCGCCGCCACCTGCGCCGCGCGCGGCGCGAAGCGGCGGGCGAACTCGCGCGCGCCGAGGAACTGCTGGTACCGCGGCGAGCGCGGATCGTGCACCGCGCGCACGAGCTCCTCGAGCGCGGCGCGATCGCGCCAGGCGAAGCCGAGCACGACGCGCACCGGCGCCTCGTCCGCCGGCGGGCCGAGGCGCACCGCGCCGCGCTCGAGCGCCATCAGATGCTGCTCGACGTCGACGCGCGTTCCGCTCGCCTGTAGTCGCGCCTCGGCAACGACCAGTCGTGGGACCAGGCAGGCGAACAGCAGAACGATCAGGCATCGGCGAGCGGTCATGGGCGCGCGTTGGAACTGCGCCAGGGAAAGTGCACCGCCTGTGCCATGCGTCCGCGCAGGACCCGCGATCCCGCGCGCCGACGGCGGCCATTGGGCTTTTCGCCGTCGCCGTCGTCACGCGCGTGACGCAACGCGTTGAAGTGCGCGCACGCGTGACGATCGCGCCAGCGCAGCGCGCCGTCACCTGCGTGGCGAATTCCCCGCCTCTCGCGCCGCGGTGACGCAGCGCGCTAGACGCCGCGCCGCGCGCGGCGTTCAGCTCGCATGTGGAGTCGCTGTCGACCTCGCCGCCGAGGTGATGATGCGCAGGCGACGGGCGACGTGGCGAGCGGCCGCGGCGCGCGCGACGCGACTCGTCAGAGCGCTAGGCGGATGGCGCGCCGCGCCCGGCCATCGCCGCGAACAGCGCCGCGTAGGCGGCGGCGGCGTGATCCCAGCTCCAGTGCGCGGCGGCGTAGGCGGCGACGGCGGCGCGCGCGTCGGCGGCGAGCAGCGGCGTCGAACCGGCGAGCAGGGCGCGCACGGCATCGGCCGTCGGCCGCGGCTCGGCGACCAGGAAGTGCTCCCGTCCGTCGGCCCAGGCCGCGTAGGTCTCGGGCGACACGATCGCCGGGCAGCCGCAGGCCATCGCCTCGGCGACGCTGAGCGGGAAGCCCTCGCCGGTGGACGGCAGCACCAGCACGTCGCCGGCCCGGTACCACTCGCGCAGCGCCGCCTGCGGCACCACCGGCACGACGCGCACGTTGCGCAGCCCCCAGGCGGTGGGGTCGATCGGCCCGGCGCCGATGAGGACGAAGAGGACCTCCGGCAGCGCCCGCGCCACCTGCTCGAGCACCGGCAGCCCCTTCATGAAGAGGAAGCGGCCGACGTAGAGGGCGACGCGCCGGTCCAGCGGCAGGTCGAGCCGCTGGCGGGCGGCGCGGCGCGCCGCGGCGTCGCCGAAGGAGAAGAGCGCCGCGTCGACCCCGTTGGCGATGAAGCGCGGCGGCAGCGGATAGGCGACGTGCGCCGCGAACCACTGCTGGACGGCGCGCGAGATGAACACCGCCTGGCGGACCCGCCGGTGCACCGCCAGGCCGAGCGTGTGGTAGGCGCCGAGCTGGATGCCGCGCAGCACACGGCTGCGGTAGAACGGCCACGGCCCCGCGTGTTGGGTGAGCACCAACGGCTTGCCGAGCCGGCGCGCCCAGCGCAGCGCCAGCAGCGTGCCCGGGTACAGGCAGTCGTGCGGATTGACGACGTCGCACCACTCCACCCAGCGGCGCACGGCGCGCGCCGCCTCGCGCCCCCACAGCGGATAGGCGACGCCGGCGGCGCGGAAGGGCAGGTCGGAGGCCGCCACGCGCACCTGGCCGGCGCTCGGCGCCGCCGCCGGCAGATCGCTCGACAGCCACACCGACTCGTGCCCGAGGCGCGGATAGCGGGCGTGCAGCGCCGCCGCCGTCAGCTCGATCCCACCCCAGTGCGGCAGTTGGTAGTGGGTCACGGTCAGGATCCGCATCGCGCGGTCGATAGCAATTCCCGCCGCCGAGCGACACGGCGGCGCGACCTTCCGCCGGCCCGCCTTCCAGGCTACAACGGACGCCATGCGCGCGACCCGGCGAGCGATCACCGCGCTGGCCTGCCTGCTGCTGTCGGCGCAGGCCGCGGCCGGCGGCGAGCTGAAGCCGGGCGACCCGGCGCCGGTGTTCCGCGCCAAGACGCAGGACGGCGCCGACTTCGATCTCGCCCAGCGCGCCGGCCAGTGGACCGTGCTGTACTTCTATCCCAGGGCGGGAACGCCCGGCTGCACCAAGCAGGCGGACGGATTCCGCGACGGCCTGGCGGCGATTCGCGAGCGCGGCGCCGAGGTGTTCGGCATCAGCACCGACACGGTGGAGGCGCAGGCCCGGTTCCACCAGGACGAGCAGCTCTCGTTCACGCTGCTCGCCGATCCCGACGGCGCCGTCGCCGAGCGGTACGGCGCCAAGATGCCCCTGCTGACCGTCGCCAAGCGCTGGACGTTCATCATCGACCCGCACCTGACCATCCGCCAGATCGAACGCGACGTCGATCCGCCGACCGACGCCCGACGGGTCGCCGCCGCGCTGGCGACGCTCGAACGCGGCGCCACGCCGGCGCCGCGGCCCTGAGCGGTCGCGCCCTCAGCCGAGCGTCCGGAGCACGCCGATGGCCTCGTCGACGTGCTTGGTGGCGTTGAGCTGCGAGTTGAAGACGTGGCGGATGACGCCCTGCTTGTCGATCACGAAGGTGACGCGGCCGGGCAGCAGGCCGAGCGACTTCGGCACCTTGAACTGCCGGCGCACCTCGCCCCCGACGTCCGCCAGGAGCGGGAACGGCAGCCGGTACTTCTCGGCGAACTGCTTGTGCGACTGCTGCGAGTCGCTGCTGATCCCGATCACCTCGGCGCCGACGTCGGTGAAGGCCGTGTACTGGTCGCGGAAGCTGCACGACTCCTTGGTGCAGCCCGGCGTGTCGTCCTTGGGGTAGAAGTAGACGACGACGTTCTTGCGCCCGGCGAAGTCCGCCAGGCTGACGGACCGGCCGTCCTGATCCGCGAGCGTGAACGCCGGCGCGCGGTCGCCGACCCCGAGACCCGCCGCGTTGCCGACCAGTGCATCGAGCAATCCCATGCTGTCCTCCCGCTGCTGGACGGCCGGAACGGCCGCGGCCGCTTCTTAGCGCTCCGACGTGGGCGGCGTAAATGCCCAGCGCCGCGCCCAGCGCCGCGCCCTGTCGCCGCGCCCGCTCTGTGGCCTCCGCGAGGGTTCTTGGCTATGGTCCGGCGGCCATGATGGAGGCGTTGCCGTCGGCCGCGGAGCCCGCCGTGGAGGTCTCGGTCATCCTGCCGTGCCTCAACGAGGCCGAGACCATGGAGGCCTGCGTCACCAAGGCGGTGGCGACGCTCGAGCGCCTCGGCCTGCGCGGCGAGGTGATCGTGGTCGACAACGGCTCGAGCGACGGCTCGCCGGCGATCGCCGCCCGCTGCGGGGCGCGCGTCGTCCACGAGGGCCGACGCGGCTACGGCAGCGCGCTGATGCGCGGCGCCGAGGAGGCGCGGGCGCCGTTCATCATCATGGCCGACGCCGACGACTCCTACGACCTCACCGACCTCGAGCGCTTCATCGACGGGCTGCGCGCCGGCAGCGACGTCGTCATGGGCACCCGCATCCGCGGCACCATCGAGCCGGGGGCCATGCCCTGGCACCACCGCTGGATCGGCAACCCGATCCTCACCGGCCTGCTCAACCTGCTGTTCCGCGCCGGCGTCTCCGACGCCCACTGCGGCATGCGCGCCTTCACCAAGCGCGCCTACCGGCGCATGCACCTGCAGACCCTCGGCATGGAGTTCGCCTCGGAGATGATCATCAAGGCGGCGCTCGCCGACCTGCGGATCAGCGAGATCCCGATCACCCTGCGCCGCGACGGCCGCAGCCGGCCGCCGCACCTGCGCTCGTTCCGCGACGGCTGGCGCCACCTGCGCTTCATGCTGCTGTTCTCGCCGACGCACCTCTTCGTGCTGCCCGGCCTGTGCTGCATGGCGCTCGGCCTGATCCCGCTCACCGCCCTCGGCGGCGGCGCGCGGCACCTGTTCGGGCTCACCTTCGACGTCCACTACATGGTGCTCGGCAGCCTGCTCACCGTGCTCGGCTACCAGATCGTGACCACCGGCCTGTTCGCCAAGGCCTATTCGCACGCCGCCCGGCTCTACGCCCCGGATCGCACCCTGCGCACGCTGCTGCGCCACTTCAGCCTCGAACGCGGCCTGCTGCTGGGCGGCGTCATCTTCCTCGCCGGATTCCTCATCGACGGCGCCATCCTCGTGCGCTGGCTGGCCAGCGGCCGCGAGACGCTCGACGCCGTGCGGCCGGCGCTGCAGGCCTCGACGCTGATGATCGTCGGCGCGCAGACGGTGTTCTCCTCCTTCTTCCTCAGCATGCTCGCCGTCCCGCGGCGCGAGGGCTGAACGCGAGCCGGTGGCGGTGGCGGGAGCAGACGCAGCGACGACGACGGCCGGACGCGACACCCCGCGGCGGCACTGGCCGGGAGCGCTGGCGATCCTCGCCGTCGTGCTGCTCGCGTACGGGATCGCGGTGCTGGTCGGGCGGGCGCAGGAGGCGGCGAACGTCCGCATCCTCGGGCTGTTCGATCCCCTCTTCCTGTGGCTGCGCGAGGGCGGCGCGAAGGCGAGCGACTGGCTCGAACGCCACCCCGCCGCGGTCGCCGGCAGCCTCACCGGCGGCGTGCTGCTGATCGTGCTCGGCGCGGCCGTCGCCACCCGCCGCCTGCCGCGCGCCGTCCTCGCCCCCTGCGCCGTGCTGCTGCTCGGGGTCTGGGGCCAGGCCCTGCTGCTGATGGACGCGACGCCGCTCGGCGCCTACGTCTACCTGCTCGCGGTCTTCGCCGCCGCCGCCTACGGGTGGCGGCGGCCGATGCGCCGCCTGGCCGGGTTCCCGCCGTTCGGCGCCGACGCCGGCGCCGGCATGGCGGGAAGCTGGCAGCCGAGTTGGCCCGCCGAGTGCGCCATCGTCATCGCCATCGGCCTCGTCGCGCTGCTGTTCCGCACCTGGGCGCTGACCGAGCTCTCCGACTTCCTCGACCTCGAGATGGTCGACTCGTGGGCGCAGAGCCGGACCCTGGCGGGGGTGGCGCAGTACTACCGCTACACCTTCCTCACGACCAATCCGGGCGCCGTCCACCTGCTGCCGCAATGGGCGATCTTCCACCTCTTCGGCTCTTCCGTCTTCACCCTGCGCATGGCCCCCGTGCTGTGGGGGGTCGTCGCGACGCTGCTCATGTACTGGTTCGTGCGCCGCATCGCCGGCGTCGGGCCGGCCGTGCTGGCGGCGGTGATCTTCGCCACCGCGCCCGACCAGCTCTTCTGGTCGCGCAGCGAGAACGGGTTCTTCTCGCCGGTGGCCGTGCTGGCGCTGGTCAGCCTGCACGTCTGCTACTGGCTGGCGGCGCGCTTCTCGCTGCGCTCGGCGCTCGCCGCGGCGCTGCTCATGCCCGCATCGCGCTACTTCTACACCACCAGTCTGGCGATGTTCCTGTTGCCCATCGCGGTCGCCGGACACGCCGCGGTGTTCGTCCGCGGCGCCTGGCGCAAGCTCTGGTTCGTGCTGCCCATTCTCGCGCTCGGGCTGGTCGCCTGGTGGTTCCACCTGACGCTGCTGCTGGGCGTCCTGACCGACAACTACCAGTTCCGGCACCCGGCGCAGATCTACGGCGGCACGGCGTGGACGCGCCAGGGCGATTTCTCGCGGGCCTCGCCGCTCGAGCTGGTTCGCCAGCAGGCCGCCTCCATGGGGGAAGGCCTGATGCGCACGGTGCGCGACATGACCTTCCTGACCACCGATGGCTTCGGCCACTGGTACATCCGCTCGCAGGTGAACCCGCACGCCACGACCATGAACGTCGGGCTGGTCGTCCTGCTGGCGCTGGGGGTCGGCTACCTGCTGGGGCAGTTGCGCGACCCGCGGGCGTGGCTGCTGCTGGTCTGGCTGGCGCTGTCGCTCCTCGGCGGCATCATGAGCCGCGACGCGACGCCGCGCCGCATGAGCATGCTGTTCCCGGCGGCGCACGTCATCGGCACGGTGTTCGTCGCCGCCGCCATCCGCGGCATCCGCCAGGGCGCCGGCCGGCGCATCGCCGACCTGGCCACCGGCCTGGCGGCGGTCGCCCTGGCGATCGTCGTCCTCACCAACACCGTCTCGCACTTCCGGCTGCCGATGCAGCCGGTGATCTTCGCCGACTACGGCCGCTTCCTGCTGCCGGCCCTGCGCGACAGCGACACGGTCTTCCTGAACCTGCCGCGGCCCTTCATCAGCCTGCTGCAGTTCACCGACGGCGACCGCTTCGTGCGCGCCCCCTGGTGCGTGCAGCAGGTCCCCGACGACGGCAATTGGCTCGCCGTCGCCCTGGAGCCGACGTGCACGTTCAACGACGCGGCGTATTCGCTGGTCTTCACCCCGGCCGAGATCGAGGCGGCGCGCGCCGCCCATCACCCGCGGCGGATCAGCTACGTCTTCTTCGTCGACCCCACCAACCAGTGGCAGCTCGATCTGGTGCGCGCGCTGTATCCCGCCGCGGCGGTCGCCGACTACGTCAGCCCGCGCGACCAGCGACACATCGCCGTGGTGACCATCGACCTCGCCGACAGCATCGCCCTGCGCGCCCCGCTGCTGCGCAGCGCCGCCACGCCGGCGCCGGACGTCCTCGCCGACGTGACCGAGCACGTGGTCGCCGAGGACGCGCCGCCCGCCCCCGCGGCCGCGCTCGCGGGCGGCCTCTGGCTCGACGGCGACAGTTGGTACGCCTTCGAATTGCAGCCGCCGTGCGCCGGCGCGCGGCTGCGCATCGACGACCGCGACACCGCCGGCGAGGAGCGGACGCCGCTCCTCGCCGGGGTCCACCGCCTCTCGCTCGAGATCCCGGACCCGTCGGCGTGCGCCCTGCCGCTGCGCATCGCGGCGTCGCGGCCGGACGCGCCGGCGCCGGCGGCACTGGCGCCCGATCGCTTCACCAGCCCGCAGGTCGCCGCCCTGCCCGCCGCGGCGGCGCCGCCGGTGCGCACCTATCCCGGCTACCCGGACGCCAAGCCGCTGCTCAAGCTGGGCAGCCGCTCGGCGGATCTCGCCATCGGTCCGGACGGCACGCTCCATCTCGCGGCCATGGTCGAGGGGCGTTGGTACCTGCAGAAGTACACGCCGGACGGCACGCCGATCGGTTCCTGGGACATCGGCGCGCCGCCGGAGATGGATCCCGGCACGATGAGCGTCGCCGACGACGGGACGGTGGCGATCCTGTTCGGCCGCCAGGTGATCCTGCTGGCGCCCGACGGCCGCCGCCTCGGCTCCTGGGATCACGTCTGGTTCGTGTGGGAGACGCAGATCGCGTTCTGGGGCGATCACCTGCTGGCGACCATTCCGCACCGCGATTCGATCGCCGTGTTCAGCCGCAGCGGCGAGCTCGTCGAGGAGGTGCGCACCTTCGAGGGCGGGCCCGGCCACTTCTTCTCGCCCTCCAGCTTCGCCTTCACGCCCGAGGGCGACATGGTGGTGCTGCAGCCGAACGGCCGGGCCCTGCGCCTGCGCACCCCGCGCGGCGAGCTGCGACCGCAGTTCGTGGGCGAGCTGGCGACGAGCTCGACCTCCCCCGGCGTCGCCTTCGACGGCCCCGAACGGCTGCTGCTGCCGGGCGGCGGCGCCGTCGACGTCTACGACGCGGAGGGGACGCGCTTGATGGCGGCGGACCCGAGCGCCGATCTCGGCCGTATCAAGATCGGCAAGTCGGCGCGCGTCCGCGCCGCCGGCGGCGCCGTGTACCTGCTCAACCCGGAAGGGGGCCGCGTGTGGACCGTCCATCGATGACACGCGGCCGCCTGGTCGTCGTCTCGCCCGTGTACAACGAGCAGGAGGGCATCGTGCACTTCGCGCAGGCGACGCTCGCGGTGCTCGACACCCTGCCCTACGCGTCGCAGCTCATCCTGGTCTGCGACGGCGCCACCGACGGCACGCCGGCGCTGCTCGATGCGCTGCAGACGCAGCATCCGGATCGGATCACGGTCATCCACCTGTCGCGCAATTTCGGCCACCAGGCGGCGCTCACCGCGGGCATGGATCACGCCGACGGCGACGCCATGATCTGCCTCGACTGCGACATGCAGCACCCGCCGTCGCTGATCCCCGAGCTGGTGGCGCGCTGGGAGCAGGGCTACGACATCGTGCAGGCGGCGCGGCGCGAGATCGCCGACGTGAGCTGGTTCAAGCGCGCCACGGCGCACGCCTTCTACGCCATGCTCAACATGCTGTCGCCGACCCGCATCGAGCCGATGGCGTCCGACTTCCGCCTGCTCTCGCGCCCGGTGCTCGAGGTGTTCAAGCGCGACCTGCGCGAACGCGACCGCTTCGTCCGCGGGCTCGTCTCCTGGGTCGGCTTTCGCTACGCCTGCATCGAGTTCGATGCCCCGCCGCGCTTCGCCGGACAGAGCAACTACCCGCTCGGCAAGATGCTGCGCTTCGCCCGCACCGGCATCATCTCGTTCTCCAAGGTGCCCCTCAAGGTCGCCTCGCTGCTCGGCCTCATCGTCAGCGGGCTCAGCCTCACCTACGGCGCCTACGCGGTGTTCGCCTACATCTTTCTCGCCCGCTTCGTCATCCCCGGATGGGCGTCGATCGTCCTCGTGACGACCTTCCTCGGCGGCTGCCAACTGCTCTTCCTGGGTCTGATCGGCGAGTACATCGCGACCATCTTCGACGAGATCAAAGGCCGCCCGGTGTACATCGTCGCCCGGGCGCGCGGCCCGGCGGCCGCCGCCGCGGCGCCGCCACCGGTGCCGCCGCGCCAGGCGGAGTGAGCGCCGCGGGGCCAGCGCGGGACGGCCGGTCGCCGCGCGCCCGCCGCCGCCCGGTCAGTGGATCTCGTCGGCGGCGAGCGGGCGGCCGTAGATGGTCAGGTTGCTGATGCGGCCGTTGGCGCCGACGTACTGGCTGCCGGGGAAGTCGGAGCCGACGTGGATCGGGGTCGAGTCGCGGAACACCAGGTCGTTGGGCAACGTCGTCTGACCGACCGGCTGGCCGTCGACGTAGAGCGCCATCAGCGCCTCGCCCCAGGTCGCCGTCACCCGGTGCACCTGGTTCGGCTGCCAGCCGTCGATGTAGACGTTGACGTTGGTCTCGACGCCGCTCGAATCGATGATGATGAAGCGCAGCGCGTTGTAGTTCTTCACGATCTGCAGGTTGTTCTCCCACCGGTGCTCGTCGCGGATCTGCAGCAGCGAGTTGTTGGTCTCGTCGCTGCCCGCCCAGTGCGGTTGGATGTCGAAGGCGATGGTGCCCATCGCGCCGTCGACGTGGCCCGCGGCGGGCAGGGTGTACTGCGCCTGCTCGGTGAACTCGACGGCGTCGCGGTCCACCACCACGCCGTCGGCCTGCGTCGGATCGCCGCCCTGCGCTGGATCGATGCTGCCCTGGAGCGGGATCGACAACAGGACCCCGCCGGGATCGCGGCGCGCCTCGTCGGGCGCCGGCTCGTCCACCGACTGCGCCGGGTGGTGCGGCGCCGCCGCCCCGCCGCCGGCGCGCGGCAACGTCCCCGTCCGCGCCGCCAGCAGCTCGCTGGCGAGCGCGCCATCCGCACCATCCGTGCCGCGGCCGCTGCCGCTGCGCCCGAGCGCGGCGCCGCCGCGCCGCGCCCCGGCGATCACCTCGGCGGCGCCGCCGTCGGCGTCGGCACCGGATCCACCGCGCTTGCCGCGCCGCTCCTCGGGGAGCAGGCCGCCGGCACCGCCGCGGCGGCTGCCGCCGCGGGTCTCGGACCCGTGGTTCGCGATGCCCACCGCGGCGCGGGTGCCGTCGCCCGCGGCGACGCCGAGCGCGCCATCGCCGCCCCGCACCCTGCCGCCGTCGACGACGTAGCCGACCCCGAACAGCGCCAGCGCCGCCACCATGACCGCCACGGCGATGAGTTGTACCCGCTCCACGCGTCCTCGATCCCGCCGCCGGTCGGATCGTCCGCCGCCGCTCCTCGCGCGGTCGAGACGCCGCCGGCACGCGCCCTCAGGAGGAGCGATGACGGGCGTTTCGCAATTGCTGCATCCGCCACCCACCCGGCGTGATCGGCGGCGGCGCATCGGGGGCCGCGGCGCCGATGAGAGGCGGACCGTTGACCCGGTCGCACGACCGCTGGTAGAGCCTGCGGCCATTGCGACGTGAGACGATCGCACTGCTCATCATTCCAGCCCCGCTCGTGCCCGCCCTCGACTCGCCACCCGAAACGCCCGCGCCGCATCGCGCCGCCATGCCGCGCGCCCTGCGGCTGCTCGTCGCCTGGACGCTCGGGATCGCCGTGTTCGCGCTCACCATGTATCGCGCCAACACCGCCGGCCAGTACGACGACTATCCCAACGCCTACGCCTACGCCGAGATCCATGCCTTCGCCACCGGCACCCCGGTGATGGCGACCACCGCCTTCGGGCCGGAGCGCGAGAGCTCCTGCGGCATCTTCCACATCACCCACCACCCGCTGTTCTCCCACTACGTCGCGGCCGCGTTCGAGTGGGTCGGCCTGCCCGCCAAACTGGCGATCCAGCTCGGCATGGCGATCCCGAGCGCCGCGCTGGTGCTCATCGTGGCGCTGGCGTCGTGGCAGGCGGGGCTGGCGCTGGCGATCACGCTCGGCGCCGCCCTGATGTTCGCCCCCGGGTACTACCAGTGGCTCTCGTACCCGCTCACCGACTCGTGGGCCTTCGGGTGCTACTTCCTCGCCGGGCTCGCCGCGGTCTCCCGGCGCTGGCAGTGGCTGCCGGTGGTCACCTTCGTCATGGCGTGGTGCTCGATCAACGCGGTGGTGTACCATGCGGCGCTGATCGCCGGCGTCCTCATCGCCGCCTACGGCGTCAGCCTGCGCGCCATCGGCATCGGCCTCGCCTCGATCGCCGCCTACGTCGTCGCCTACGCGATGCACATGCTCCAGGTGTGGTGCCACTTCGATTGGGACACCCACCAGGTGTGGCTCGACTACTTCGTCGGCGACGGCCGCAACACCAGCCTGATGCTGCGCGTGTCGCCGCTGACCTTCTCCGAACGCCTGCGGACCGGCGTCGACCTGAACGCGCAGTTCCTGGCCGAGATGGTGCGGAACCAGCACGGCTCGTGGTCGGTGGGCTGGTTCTGGCTGCTGGCGATCCCCGCCCTGCTCTGGGCGCTGGTGATCGCGCGCTCGCTGAGGACCGGACTGGCCATCCTGGCCTTCCTCGTGCTCTTCAGCGGCACCGCGTTCCTCGTGCCCGGCCTGCTGATGCCGCACCTCCACTACATGCCGCGCTACTACCTGCTGCTGGTCTTCGGCGCGGTGATCATCTGCTGCGTCGAGGTGACGCGCGCGGCGCGCGGCGCCGACGCGGAGCGCCGCGCCGCCTGACGCGACCGGGCGCCCCGCGCTCAGCGCAGCGGCACGACGCGCACCACGTCCTCGCCGCGCGACACGACGAGGAGGCGATCGCCGTCGAGGGCGATGCCGGACGGCTCCTTGATGGCGGTGCCGAGCGGCGCCAGCTCGCTGCCGTCGGGGCGGAAGCGGCGCACCGCCTGGGCGTCCCAGTCGCCGACGTAGAGGATGCCGTCGTCGTCGATCGCCAGGTAGACCTCCTTCAGGCGCTCGCCGCTCCAGCCGGGAACGGGGATGCTGCCGATGGCGCGACCGTCGGCGGCGAAGCGCTCGAGGCGATTGTTGCCCGAGTTCACGACCCAGACGTCGCCGTTCGGCGCCACCGCGACGTCGACCGGTTCCACCAGGTGCCCGATGCCGCTGCCGCCGCTCTCGCCGTAGGTGGCGAGCAGGTGCCCGTCGCGATCGTAGACGGTGACCCGCCCGCCGGCCGCCTCGGCGATGTAGATGCGGCGGTCGCGCACGGCGAGCCCGCGCGGGCTCGAGAGGCTCGGCGCGCCGGTGATGGTGAACATCGGCTGGCCGTCGCGGTCGAACGCCTGGACGCGCTGGTTCCAGAGGTCGGCGACGTAGACGAACTCGTCGTCGGCGGCGACGTCGTGCGGCTCGCGAAACTGGCCCGGGCCCGCTCCCGGTCCCCCCCAGGCGCGCAGGAAGCTGCCGTCGCGGGCGAACGACTGGATGCGGTGGTTGTTGCGGTCGGCGACGAATAGGCGCCCGCCCGGTCCGACGGCGATGCCGATCGGCTGATCGAGCTCGCCCGGCCCGCTGCCCTGGCCGCCGTCGAAGGCGCTGTTGGCATCCGCCGGCGCCGGCGCCTCGGGCGCCGAGCCGGCCGGGCTGGCGACCGCCGACACCGCCCCGCTGATGCCGCGCCAGCGCGCGTCGGCGCTGACCGCGCCGAACGGCGTCGTCTCGAAGTCCTCCTCGAAGGTGTTCAGCTCCGACGGCTGCCGCGCCGGGCTCCACTGCGCCTCGCCCGGTGACAGGAGACCGGGCGCCGCGGCGACGTCGTCGACGAACAGGCGGATGCCCGGCGCGGCGTTGACCACGAATCCGGTCAGGCGCGATGCCGGCGCCGCCAGCGGCAGGACCGTCGGCGCGCCGCCGTCGACGTAGAGGGTCGCGCGCCCGTCGCCGCCGAGCGCGATCACCAGCTCGTACCAGCGCCCGGCCTCGAGCGCCGACGCGGGCACCACCGTCGCCGTCGTGCGGCCGCGCGCCTCGAGCCCGCCGTCGCCGAAGCCCAGCGTCAGGACCAGCGGCGCCCGTCCGAGGCGCGGCGGGCACTCGCTGAGCAGCGCCACCTCGCCGCCGGCGCCCGCGCCCTGCAGGCGCATGAGCTGCAGGCGCACGGTGTAGCCGAGGGCCTGGCCGACGGCGGGGAAGCAGCGCATGGCGGTGGCCGCGCCGTCGCCGCCGACCGCCAGCACGCGCGAGGTGTCGGAGAACAGGCCGCTGTGCGCCGTGTGCTGCGGCTCCACGATCAGCGCCATGCCGACCGGCCGGCCGTCGGCGCGCCGGCTGGTGATCGCCTCGCTGCGGTGCTCGCCGAACAGGCGCGACAGGCGCTCGAAGGCGGCGCGGCCGGCGGGCTTGAGGTCGGTGGCGAAGACCAGCCCCTTGCGCCCGTAGCGGTTGATGCGCGGCTCGATGTCCTCCAGCCGCCGCCCGAGGACGTAGTGGCTCTCGAGCGGCGAGCCGCCGCCGTTGTACGAGAGATAGGTGAGCGTGTAGTCGGGCCAGTCCTCGGCGACGACGTAGCGGCTGTAGCGCTCGCCGAAGCCGCGCAGGTACTCGCCCGCCGCCGTCGCCTCGGGGCTGAAACCGATGATGCGGCGCGGCGCCGGGCCGAGAAATTCGCGATAGGTCTCGATACCGGCGATGCCGATCACGGCCAGCGTCAGCGCCGCCGCCGCCCCGCGCGCCGCCGCCGGCGGCAGCAGCGCGGCGCACAGGTCGAGCAGCGCGGCGAGACCGATCGCCGCGAAGAGGATGACGAAGGGCAGCGCGATGATGCAGCGATTGCCGTTCGGCACCGCGAGGATGCCCGGCAGGAGCGCCAGCGCGAAGCCGCCGAGCAGGAAACGCTCGGCGCCGCCGCGCCAGCGGCTCAGGGTCACCAGCGCGCCGAATCCGAACAGCGCCGCGAGCAGCGGCTCGAGCAGCGGCTCGTCGACGAAGAAGTCGTTGCCGTTGCCGCGGTAGTTGAACATCAGGAGGGCGTCGCCGATGGTCGCCAGCACCCCCTCGCCGCTGCTGCCGGCGAGGTTGGCGGCGCGGCCGAAGAACTGCTGCGGATGGGTGGCGGCGTAGTGGAGCATCGGCGCCCCGACGAGCAGGAAGGTGAAGAGCGCCACCAGGGCGCCGAACAGGTGGTGCCGCCAGCGCCGCGGCGTGGCCAGCGCCGCCAGGCCGAGCAGCGCCGCGATCATGACCGGCACCATCCGGCCGGCATCGTAGGTGTAGATCGCCCCCGCCGCCGCCGCCCCGGCGAGCAGCCAGCCCCAGCGCCGGCCGGCCAGCCCGGCCCACAGGCCGAGCAGCGCCGCCATCGCGAACGGCGGCACCATGATCATGCGCCAGCCGACGCGCGAGAACAGGACGTGCCAGCCGCACACCGCCAGCAGCGCCAGCCCGAGCAGGGCAACGCGCGGGCCGACCGTCGCCCGGGCGAAGGCGTAGAACACCGGCAGGGTGGCGATGCCGACCAGGGTGGCCGCCCACTGGATCGGCTCCGGCCGGTTGCCGAGCCAGGCGACCAGCGGCGTGCAGAGGTACATGAAGAGCGTCTCGCGTCCCCACGCCGCCGACACGTACGGCGTGTACGGCGCGCCCTGCAGGATGTGCAGCGCGTACATGCCGTTGAACGCGGCGTCGTGGTTCATCCCCGGCGGAACGGTGGCGCCGTGCAGCAGGCGGAAGCCGACGCCGAGTCCGAGGGCGAGCAGGGCCAGCCCGACCTCGACCCGCCGCGCCAGCGCCGGCCGCGCCGGCACCGCGCCGCGCAGCGCCAGCCGCCAGCAGACGAACAGCGCCGCCACTGCGCCGAGCGTGCGCCAGCCCCAGAGGATGCGCTGGTCGTCGTACTGGAAGGCGAGCTGCGCCCGCCAGGCGAGGGCCAGCAGCCCGATCGCCAGCAGCCAGAGGACGACCCGTCCGACCCTGCCGCTCATCGCGGGCGCGGATGCTAGCCGAGCGGCGCGGAAAGCGCGAACGAGGCAGTGGCGACGAGGCCGCTCGCCCGCGCCGACGCGGCCGGCCGGCGCGCGACCGGCCGGGAGCCTGCCGAGGAATGCATTCCCGCCCGCCTTCTGATAACGGCGCCGCGCATGGCGACGGCGGAAGCGAGCGCCGGACGGCAGGCGCTGCTGGCGGCGGCGATCGGCGTCGCGGTGGCGGCGCAGGTCGCCATCCACCGCGATCACGACGCCCTCCTGCCGTGGCTCGTCCTCGGGCTGGCGGCGGTGGTCGCGGCGGCGGTCGCGGCGCGGCGCGCGGCCGCGCCCGCGGTCCCCGCGCCCGCGGCCCCGGCGCCGGTGTCGACGGCGCAGCGCCTCGGGCTCGCGGCGCTGGCGCTCCTCGCCTGCGCCGCGACGACGACGCTCGCGACGCGCAACGAGCAGCCGGTGGCGGCGCTGCTGCTGTGGCTGGCCAGCGCGGCGCTCGGCGGGCTGGCGACCCGGCGCTGGCAGGCGACGCCGGCGGCGGCGCCCGCCATCCCCTGGCGGCGGCGCGAGCTGGCCGCGCTCGCCGCCCTGCTCGTCCTGGCGGCGCTGGCGCGCGTCCTGTGGATCGACATCCTGCCGCGGGCGATCTTCGGCGACGAGCCGCGGGTCGGGATGTTCCTCTTCAACGCCTACACCGGCGGCCGCATCCCCAACTTCTTCCGCATGGGATGGAACACCTGGCCGTCGCTCGGCCTGTCGCTCGAGGGCCTGTTCGCGCCGCTGCGCGGACTCGACATCACCGCCCTGCGGCTGTCGTCGGCGCTGTTCGGCACCCTCGGCGTGCTGGCGACCTACCTGCTGGCGCGCGAGCTCTCGGGGCCGCGCGTCGCCCTGCTGGCGACGCTGCTGTTCGCGATCTGCCGCACCGCCATCGACTTCAGCCGCCTCGGCATCGCGCACGCGCAGATCCTCTTCCTCGAGCCGCTGGCGCTGTTCCACCTCTGGCGGGCGATCAACCGCGGCCGCGCCGTGCACTGGTGGATGGCCGGCGTCGCCAGCGCCTGGTGCCTGTTCAGCTACAACGCCGGCCAACTGGTGCCGCCCCTGATCGCCGGCTGGCTGGCGCTGGCGGCGATCGCGCGGCCGGCGCGGCTGCGCAGCCACTGGCGCGGCGCGGCGCTGTGGGCGGCCGGCCTGGCGCTGCTCTTCTTCCCCTACGCCTTCTACGCCACCGACGCCTTCACCTTCGGCGTCAACTGGGACCAGTTCACCGTGATGGCCCGCAACCGCCAGACCATGGGCCAGGTGCTCGAGGCCTGGCGGGTGGTCGGCGCCGGGCGCGCCTGGGAGATCCTGTGGCGCCAGATCTGGCTGACCTGGCTCGGCTTCGGCGTGCTGCCCGGCGGCGGCTACCTCCTCGGCTACCGCGGCGGCGGCATGCTCGACGACGTCTCCGCCGCGCTCTTCGTCCTCGGCCTGGCGATGGCGCTGCGCCGGCTGCGCCGCGGCCGCGATGCCTTCGTGCCCTACTGGTGGCTGGTGACGGTGATCGCCGGCGGCATCGTCACCGCCGACCCGCCGGCGACGGTGCGCCTGGTCGGCCTGCTGCCGGCGATCGCCATCCTCGCCGCGCTGCCGCTCGACTGGCTGCTCGCCACCGCCGCCGCCGGCTGGCGGCGCGTCGCCGGGCTGGCGGCCGTCGCCGGCCTCGCCGCCGCCGCGGCGGCGATCAACTGGCAGACCTACTTCGTCGACTTCGCGTCGCAGATCGCCGATCCGAATTCCGAGCTCGCGCGCTACCTGCAGGCGCGGCCGGCCGACCAGCGGGCGATTCTCCTCGGGCCCGAGCACCACCTGGCGCTCTTCCAGGAGCTGTTCCTCATCGAGCGCCCGCGCCGCGCCGACGACGAGCTCGACGTCGCCCACGCCCTGCCGCTGCGCGTCCCGGTCGACGCGCCGCTGACGCTGGTGCTCGGCCCGACGCAGGAGACGCAGGCCGAGTACATCCGTTCCCTCTATCCGGAGGCCGTGGTCACCGAGGTCCGCCACCCCAACGGCGCCCTGTTCTTCCGCGCCGTCGACCTGACGCCGGACGACGTCCGCCGGCGCAGCGGCCTCGCCCTCGCCGCCGCGCCCGGCGGCCCGCTGGCCGGCGCCAGCGATCCCTTCGCGGCCCTGCCGGCCGAGATCGCCGCCGACGCCCAGCTCACCTGGACGGGGCAGATCTACTGGCCCTCGGACCGCGCCCTCGGCCTGCACCTGCTCGCCAACAGCCCGGCGACGCTGCGCATCGGCGACGCGCCGCCGATCGTCACCGACGGCCGCGCGGAGGGCGCCAACGCCACGCTGACGCTGCCGCGCGGCTGGCAGCCGATCCGCCTCGAACAGCGCAACGCCCCGGGACGCAGCCTGCAGCTCATCATGTCGGGCGACGGCATCGGACAGGCCGTCGAGCGCGCGCAGTTGCGGCCGGACGGCGAACGCCAGGGGCTGGCGGCGACGTACACGGTCGGCGACGAGACGGTGCGGATGCTCGATCCGCAGATCAACGCCTACGTCATCGAGCAGCGGCAGGCGCCGAACGCCCGCGTGCGGACGCCGTTCCGCGCCGTGTGGCGCGGCGCCCTGCGGGTCGACCGCGCCGGCACCTACGGGTTCGACGCGATCGGCAGCGGCCCCTATCGCGCCACGCTCGACGGCCAGCCGCTGTTCGCGGTCGAGGCCGTGGTGCCCGACCAGCCGCAGAGCGCCAGCAGCGAGCGCGTCCTCGCGGTCGGCCTGCACCCGCTCGAGGTCACCTTCGACAGCGCCCAGCTCGCCCACACGACGCGCCGCATCTTCCAGCTCTTCTGGACCCCGCCCGGCGGCCCGCGCCAGCTCATCCCGCCGACCAACCTGGTGCCGCCGACGCCGTAGGTCGGCCGCGCCCGCCGGGGCGCCCGCCCCTCGCTACAGCCGCAGGTGGCTGGCGACCAGGTCCTTCATCACCTCGGAGGTGCCGCCGCCGAGGCTGAGGACGCGGATGTCGCGATAGGCGCGGGTGACCCAGTTGGCCTCCATGAAGCCGTTGGCGCCGAAGAGCTGGATGCAGCGCTCGACCACGCGCTGCACGATGTCGATCACCTGGAACTTGATCATGCAGATGCGCTTGGCGTCGATGTGACCGTCGCGGAACTTCTCGCACACCGCGTGGACGAAGGCGCGCGCCATCTCGACCTCGGCCGCCATCTCGGCGATCTTGTGCCGGATCGTCTGCAGGTGGGACAGCGGGCGGCCGTAGGCCGTGCGCTGGCGCAGGTAGGCGATGGTGTCCTGCAGCACCAGGTCGGCGAAGGCGAGGCTGCTGACGCCGCCGATCAGACGCTCCTCGAGCAGATTCTGCGTGTGGTAGTAGTAGCCGAGATGGGGCTTGCCGATGGTGAACGCCTTCGGCACCCGGCAGCGATCGAACGCCAGCCAGCCGGTGGGCGAGGTGTGCAGCCCGAGCTTGCGCAGCGTCTCGCGCACCGAGAATCCGGGCGTGTCGGTGGGCACGACCAGCAGCGACAGCCCGTTCGCCCCGCCCTCGGGCTTGCTGCGGACCAGGGCGACGACGAAGTCGGCGATCGGCCCGTTGGTGATGTACATCTTCTCGCCGCTCACCACCCAGAAATCGCCGTCCTCGACGGCGGTGCACTGCACGGCGCCGCTGATGTCGGAGCCGCCCGTCGGTTCGGTCGAGGCGAGGGCGCCGATCTTCTCGCCGCGGATCGCCGGCGCGAGGAACTCCGCCTTCTGGCGCTCGCTGCCGTAGCGGCTGAGCAGCGGGCTGAAGAAGCTCGCCTGCGCCAGGATGCTGAGGGTGGCGCCCCCCATGCGACAGCGCGGCAGCTCCTCGGCGAGCACCACCGCGTAGCCGAAGTCGAGCTCGCGGCCGCCGTACCGCGCCGGCTGCGTCAGCCCGAGCAGCCCGGCGGCGCCCAGCGCGCGGAACGCCGACAGCGGCAACTCGCTATTCCGCTCCCAGTCGTCGGCGTGCGGCGCCAGCTCCCGTTCCACGAACGCCCGCGCCTCGGCGCGGAAGGCGTGGTGCCCGTCCTGGAACAGCGTCATGGGATGACGCGAGGCAACCCGCAGAGGTAGTCGACGATCGCCGACAGCTCGTTCAGCTCGACCACCTGGATGGGATCGATCTCGATGCCGAGCTCGTCCTCGAGCGTGACCTGCAGCTCGACGAAGGCCACCGACTCCAATCCCAGGTCGTCGGCGAGGCTCGCGCCCGGCGTGATCCGGTCGGCGGGCACGCCGAGCGTCTCGAGCGTCGACGCGATCAGGTTCCAGACGTCTTCCCGTTTCCGCTCCGGCGTCGCATCCATACCGAGCGGCCGGATAGCACTCGGCCGCTGAGGCGTCCATCTGCCCGCGGGTCACCGATGAGAGCCCCGGAACACGGACGCGGACGCCGAAGGCGCGGCGCCGGCGCGGCGTCACCGGCGTTCGCCGGTGTCGTGGAAGCGCACGATCAGCGACTGGTTGCCGGTCGCCATCAGGTGGCCGTCCTCGCTCCACAGGTGGACGCGGCCATGGCCGAAGCCCTTGGCGATGCCGTGCACCTGGATGTCGGCGAGCACCCAGTCGGTGGGCACCAGGTCGAGGATGCGGATGGTGTTGTCGAGGCTGTTGCCCCCGGCCCAGCGACCGAGCGCCTGGCCGATGCCGGAGGGCACCCAGTCGGCGACGATGCACAGCCCGGCGGCGGAGCGGTCGAGCTCGCGCGGCAGGCGCACCCACAGCGCCGAGCGGCCGTCCGGGCTCGGGGTGCCGTCGCGCTGCGCGCCGTAGCGGCCGACGGCGACGCGCAGCTCGACCTGGTCGTGGATGGTGCCCGCGGCGTCGGGCAGTTGCGGCGGACGCGGACAGTCCTCGGGCCGCGGCACGCTCGGCATGCGCGCCCACTGGCCGCTGATCTCCAGGTCGCGGCTGCCGAGGGCGGCGTTGACGGTGAAGATCTCCTGGTCGCCGACGTGGCCGATGACCCGCGCCTGCGTCGTGTTGCGGCCGGCGACCGGCACGACCACGTCGAGGTCCAGGACCGCCGGGCGGCGCGCGTACGACAGGTACTGCGCCGTCGCCCAGACCAGCGGTCGCCCGGTGGTGATCTCCATCGCCGTCACCGCCGCCGCCAGCCCGCAGCCGCCGAAGAGGAAGCGCTCCCGCACCGTCAGCTTGCGCTCCACCGGCAGATACCAGCGGTGCGGGTTGTGGGTCGCCACCAGGCCGAGAAACTCGCGCGCGTCCATGGCCCCCAGGCTTACCGAACGCGCGGCGCGAATCGTAGCCGGGGCGCCTCCCGGATGCGCGCGCGACGGCCGGCTTCTCGCTGGCAGGGCCGGCGCCCGGTCTCTAGACTGCGCGCATGCGGACGTGGGTGATCGCGGCCTGGGCGTTCCTCCTCGCGGCGGCGGCGGCGGCGGCGGCGGCCGACCGCCCGTTCGATCCCACCTGGGCCCGGCTGCAGCAGCGCCTGATCGCCGACGGGGTCGACCCGGGCGCGGTGCGCGCCGCCTTCGCCGACCCGCGGATGGAATCGTTCCGCGGCCTCGCCTTCTCGCTCGACCCGCGCGAGCACGGCTCGCTCTACCGCGGCTTCCTGCGCGCCGACAGCCTGGCGCGGGCGCGCCGCTGCCGGCTGGCGCACGACCGCGCGCTGCGCGACGCCGAGTCGCGCTTCGGCGTGCCGGCCGGCGTCGTCGGCGCCATCATGCACGTCGAGTCGCAGTGCGGGCGCAACACCGGCCGGCGCCGCGTCCTCGCCCAGCTCGCCAAGCTGGCGATGGCCAACGATCCCGACAACGTGCGCTGGAACCTCGCCCGCCACAGCGAGGGCGTCCCGGCGCGACAGCGCCCGGCGATCGCCGAGCGGGTGCGGGCGCGGGCGCGCGAGCTCGAGCGGATGTTCTACCCCGAGGTGCTGGCGACCTTCCGCATCGCGGCGCGCACCGGCATCGACCCGCTGGCCATCACCGGCTCGGGCGCCGGCGCGTTCGGCATGACCCAGTTCCTGCCCTCGAGCTACCTGCGCTTCGCCGTCGACGGCAACGGCGACGGCCGCGTCAGCCTCTACGATCCCGACGACGCCATCGCCTCCACCGCCAACTACCTGCGCGGCAACGGCTGGCGCCCGGGCCTGAGCGACGCCGAGCGGCGGCGGGTGATCTGGACCTACAACCATTCCGACGCCTACATCGACACCATCCTCGCCATCGCCGAACACCTCCAGTAGCGGCGACGCGCGGACCGCGCTCACCCGCCGCAGGCCGGGAGCACCCGCGCCGCGTAGCGTTCGATCTGGGGCACCAGCTCGTCGGGCGGGCAGAGCGGGAAGAGCACGAACTTGGTGCAGCCGGCGGCGATGAACCCGCGCAGGCGCTCGACGCACTCCGCGGCCGAACCGACGGCGCAGCGCGCCCGCATCGCCTCCACCGGCAGGCCGAAGGCGCCGGCGGCGAGCTCGCGCACCGCGGCGGCGCGCGCCGCATCCTCGGTGACGTAGCTGAGCAGCACCGTCCCGGCCTCGCGCCGGTCGATGACCCGGCCGTGCTCCGCGCCGTAGGCCACCAGGGTGTCCATCCCGGCGCGGAACTCCTCGGCGGTGATGAAGGAGGGGAACCAGCCGTCGCCGTACCGGGCGACGCGGCGCAGGGCGACGTCGCTGCGGCCGCCGATCCAGACGTCGAGCGGGCCGCCGACCGGGCGCGGCTCGATGCTCAGCTCGTCGAACTCGTAGAAGCGGCCGCGGTGGCTGACGCGCGCGCCGCTCCACAGCTTGCGCAGCACCGCGACGCCCTCCTCCAGGCGCGCCCCGCGCTCCGCGGCCGGGACGCCCGCGGCCAGGCACTGGCGCGGATCGTTGCCGATGCCGACCGCCATGATGATGCGCCGCCGCCCGCCGCTCAGGTGGTCGAGCGTGGCGTAGGTGCGGGCGACGTGCACGGGGTGGTGCGCCGGCAGGGTCAGCACGCTGGGGCCCATCTTGATGCGCGTCGTGCGGGCGGCCACCAGCGCCATCACGCAGGCGATGTCGAGCTGGGTCCCGGTCACCCGGTCGGACAACCAGATCGAGTCGATGCCGAGATCCTCGGCGCGCTCGGCATAGGCGCAGATCTGCGCCGGGGTGGGCACGCCGGTGCGCGCGCTGCCGAAGCCGATGCCGATCCTGACGCCGCTCATAGCGCTCCCTTCGCCGCGCCGATCATGCCCGGTCGCCCGGCGCTTTGGGAGGCGCCGCCGGATCAGCCGATGACGTCGCGCACCCGGTCGAGCTCGTCGGGATCGGCGGTGGTCGGCACCAGCAGCAGCTCGTCGGTGCCGAGGGCGGCGAGATCGGCGATCACGCGGCGCAGCGCCGCCGGCGAATCGGTGCGCACGGTCGGCGCCAGGTGCCGCGCCGCGTCGGCGCCCATGAAGTTGAGATAGCGCTCGAGGTAGGTGTCGAGCTGCCGGCGCGGGTCGCGGCCGAGCGCGAACCAGCAACTGACGACCAGCCGTGGCGGCCGCGGCCGGCCGCGCTCGCTCCAGGCCGCGCGCGCCGTGTCCCAGGCGAAGGCGACCTCGTCCAGCGAGGGGCCGAAGCTGAAGCCGGCGATGCCGTCCGCCCAGGCGGCGGCGCGGCGGATCGAATCCGCGGTCAGCGACCCGGCCAGCAGCTCCGGGCCGCCCGGCTGCAACGGCAGCGGCTCGACCGGTCGCAGCGCGCCCTCGACGACGTTCTCGCCCGCCCACACCCGCTTCATCAGCGCCACCTGCCGCTCCATGCGGCGCAGGCGGCGGGCGTCGAACGGCTGATCGGCGGCGCGGTAGTCCTCGGCGCGGGCGCCGACCCCGACCCCGAGCACCACCCGGCCGCCCGAGAGGACGTCGAGCGTCGCCACCTGCTTGGCGAGCAGCACGGCGCTGTGGTGCAGCGGCAGCACGACGACGGTGAAGGCCAGCTTCACCCGCTCGGTGGCGGCGGCCGCCACCGACAGCGTCACCATGATCTCGGGGTTCGGGAAGGTGATGCGCTCCCCCGCCGCGAGCGTGCTGAACGGCCCGGCGTCGATCCGCCGACACCACTCGAGCACCGTCCGCCGATCGAGCCCCGGCACCATCACCGGGAGGTTCATGCCGATGCGCACGCGCCGCCCTCCTGCTGATCTCGGGCCCCGAGCGCCCACCGCGTGACAGCGAACGGCCCATGCCCCCACGACTCCAGCCGTTGACGACCGTGCCGGGCCACGCCCCCTCTCCTCACTGCGGCAGGCGCGCCGGGCCGTAGGCCCAGGTCAGGCCCTCGACGGGCGTGCCGTCGAGGTTCTCGAGCCGGAAGTAGAAGCGCCAGTCGCCGACGTCCTCGCAGGCGCGGACGGCGATGGCGTTGCGGCCGGCGTTCAGGTGGATGCGGCCGGTGCGCGCGTCGACCAGGGTGCGTTCGGGATCGACCACCGCCTGCAGCGGCGCGCGCGCGCCGTTGACCCACACCTCGCCGGTGTCGTCGAAGCCGGCGAAGACGCGCAGCTCGCGCTCGACGTCGGTGGTCACGAAGTTCACCGCCCAGGCGCAGGCGTGGTCGGCGTTGGGGACGAAGAAGTCGTTCAGGCCGACGCCGGCGAAGAGCTGATCGTGCAGGCGCCAGCGCACGCCGGGCGGATCCTCCTCGGGCGCCTCCTCCGGCGTCCAGGTGGGCGGCGGCGAGGCGTCGTCCTCAGGCAGCAGGCCGCCGACCCGCCAGGTGGAGACGAAGTCCTTCAGCCGCGTCGCCGCCACCAGGACGAACGCCGCCGTGCCGTCGGGCGCGATCACCCGCTCCAGCACCTGCGGGTCGGCGAACAGCGGCACCTCCTCGGGCAGCACCGCGAAGAGGATGCGCCGCCCGGGCGTGACGTAGTGATCGCGCGCCTCGGCGCTGCTGGCGACCATCTTCTCGCGGTGCTCGAAGGGCGGCGCCTGGCCCGGACGCGGCGCCTGCCGCAGGCCGTCGTAGAAGCGCAGGAAGATCTCCGGCTGGTTGCTGCGCCGGGTGGTCAGCAGCTCGAGGTCGAAGTCGTCGTAGCGCTCGCGGAACACCTCGAGCACCCGCCGCTGGCCGAACTGGAAGCCGGTGTAGTCCTTCGCCGAGTACTGCGGGTAGACCTCGCTGTAGAGTCGCCAGTAGGCGCGCGCCGCCGGCACCAGCACGACCAGCAGCAGCGCCAGCAGTCCGCCCTGCGCGGCCCAGGCCACCCGGCGGCGGCGGGCGAGCGCCGGCAGGCGCAGCAGCGCGCCGGCGCCGAGCGCCGCCACCAGGCAGAAGGCGGCGGCGCCGATGAAGCCGCGCGAGGCGCTCGGGATCTCGTTCATCAGCGCCGCGGCGACGGGATAGAGCGCCAGCCAGAGCAGCGGCAGGCGCAGCGCCCGGTCGCGGCGCAGCAGCGCCGCCAGGACGCCGAGCACGAGCAGCGGCGCCATGAAGGGATAGAGCTCGCCGTGCTCGCCGACGCTGTGGCGAATGATGCGGTCGTTGGAGTCGCGGAACAGAAACTCGCCGGAGAAGAACTCGCCGTAGTTGGCGGCGAACAGGCGCGCCTTCGCCCACGGCGAACCGTCGCGGCCGAGCAGCGAGGTGTGCTCGAAGTAGCTGCCGGCGAGATCGCGGTGCGCCAGGTCGAAGATCGCCACCGGCGCCACCGTCACCGCCAGCAGCGCCGCGGCGAGCGCCGTCTCGCGCCAGCGCTCGCGCAGCGGGCGGCGATAGAGGAGCGCGAAGCCGGCGGTGAACAGCGGCACGAAGAGCTTGGCGGGCACGTAGGTGTAGAGGCAGAGGCCGAGCAGCACCGCCGCCTGGGCGAGCGTGCGCCGGCCCTGCGTCCAGCGCACCAGGGCGGTGAGCGCGCAGGTGAAGAAGAAGGGGAAGGTGACGAGCTCGAAGCCGATGCGGCTGAAGTGCAGGTGCCAGGGGCAGACGGCGAGCAGCAGCGCCGCGACGATGCCGGTGAGCGGCCCCATCAGCGCCCGGCCGAGGAAGAAGAGCGCCAGCACGGTGGCGCTGCCCCACAACGCCGCGGTCAGGCGCACCGCCGTCTCGGTCGGCCCGAGCGCCGCCATCGGCAGCATGGCGGAGTAGAGGAAGACGGGATTCTTGTAGCTGGTGCCGAACGACCAGACGTAGAGCGGCAGCCGGGCGCCGGTCTCGTCGTGGCCGGCGTAGAGCAGGCAGGCGGTGTTGAAGCCGTTGCCGGCCTCGTCGCAGAAGAAGCCCGCCGGCAGCTCGCTCAGGCGGTAGGTGCGCAGCCCGAGCGCCGCCGCCAGCACCAGCGCCAGCAGGAGGGCGACGGCGGCGCGCGGCGGCGCGTTCGCCGCCTCGCGCCCGTCCGGCCCGGCGAGCCAGGTGCGCCAGCGCGCCCAGCGTTCGGCGAGCGGTTCGCGCAGCGCGGCGGCGCCGGGAGGGCGCGGCAGGCGCCAGGCCTGCCACGCCGCCGCGCCGAGGGCGACGAGGGCGGCGAGCAGCAGCACGGCGATCGCCAGGCGTTCGCCGGCGGCGAGGAGCCGGCCGAGGAGCTGCCCCATCGGCCCCGGGCTCGCCGCCTGCATCAGCAGCCGCGGCGGATCGAGGGCGTCGCCGGCGCGGCGCGGCACGGCGGTGAGGAACGCCACCTCGCCGCCCTTGCGGCGATGGGTCTGCACGTCCAGCGCGCCGACCGCCTGCTCGAGCTTCGGGAGCAGCCCGACGCCGGCCGGCATGATGACGAAGACGCTGCGCGACGGATCGAGGCGGGCGCCGCCCTGCAGGAAGGCGTCGAGGTCCTGGATGTCGCGCGTGTCCTCGCCGTAGGTGAGGAACTTGATCGTGCCGTGGCGGATGAAGAAGGCGGGCGCGCCGCCGACCATGTAGGTCGTCCGACCGCGCCCGTGGCGGTTGACGAAGCCGGCGATCTCCACCGCCGGCGAGTGCCGGTAGCGCGGCGCGTAGTCGACGAAATAGGTGCGCAGGTTGATGGCGAGGATCAGGGCCGTCGCGGCGCCGAGCAGCAGGCCGAGCAGCGCCCGGCGGCGCCGCGCCGGCAGCGCGGCGGCGAAGAGGGCCCGCGCCTGCCAGAGGGCGAGGGCGACCAGCAGGACGGCGAACGGCACCAGGCCGCTGATGCGCGGGTAGAAAGGCGTGTCGAGCGTCAGCGCGGCGCCGGCGACCAGCGGCAGCACCAGCCACAGCGCCACCAGCCGCCAGCGGCGCTCGCGCAGGCCGGCGAGCGCCAGGCCGGCGCCGAGGATGAACAGCACGCCGCTCACCGGATCGAGCAGGCCGCCGCCGTAGCCGTATTGCACCGAGTTGTCGCCGGTGAGGTTGAACAGCGACAGGGCGGCGCGCATCTGGATGGCCAGCATCACCGCCAGACTGTCGGTGTGGTAGCCGTAGCTCAGGTGGTGGCGCGCCGCCGGCGTGAACATGCTGGTGTCGCGCGTCCGCTCCCAGAAGTCGGCCCAGTGGTGGGCGAAGTAGCCGAACATCGGCGCCGCGACCGCCAGCGCGGTGAGGCCGATGACCGCCAGTTGCAGCAGCCGCGCCAGGCGCCGCTCGCGCGGCGTCTCCGGCAGCCAGGCGATCCAGGTCAGGGCGACCAGCACCGGCACCAGGCGCGAGGCGTAGTAGGTCTGGATGCCGAGCCCGAGCGCCAGCCCGCACCACACCGCGGCGCCGAGGCGGTTGTCCTGCCACACCTGCAGCAGCAGCCAGACCGCCAGCAGCGCCAGCACCGGGGTGTCGATGTAGTGGTAGCCGGCGCGGCTGAGGTGGATGTAGAAGCGCTGGCCGACGAGCAGCAGGGAGGCCAGCAGCGCCACGTCGGCGTTCCACAGCCGGCGCGCGACGGCGAACAGGAGCAGCACGCCGGCGACGCCGAGGATGGCGCTGGTGGCGCGCAGCCCGAGCAGCCCGACGCCGAAGACGCGCAGCCCGAGCATGGTCGGGAAGGCGTGGAAGCGCGGCAGCTCGAACCAGCCGGCGCCGAAGAGGTTGAAGCTCTCGAGCAGGCGGATGGCGTCGAGACCGACCTCGGCGTCGTCGCCGTGCACCTCGGCGGGGATCGCGGTCAGCGCCCAGCCGAACACCAGCGCGGCGAGCACGGCGATGGCGGCCAGGGCGGCGCGCTGCCCCGGCGTCAACGGCGCCAGCCGCGACGGCGCCGACGGGCCGAGCACCGCGCCGCCGGCGATGGCGACCAGGCCGACCGTCCACAGGGTGTGGGTCAGGGTCGGCGACGCGTCGCGGTAGACGAGGACGCCGGCGGCGACGCAGAGCGCCACGCCGAGCCCCAGCGGCATCAGGTGCAGCGCCGACCAGGGGCCCGGCGCCGCCTCCTCGCGCTCGGGATCGAGCCGCGCCCGCCGCGCGCCGAGCGCGAACAGCACGGCGGCGATCGCGAACGCCGCCACCGCCGCCCAGCCGTGGCGGTCGATCACCGCCTGGCCGGCGGCCGCGACGGCCACCCCGGCCACGCCGAGCAGCAGCGCGCCGCCGCCGGTCGGTCGGCGCCCGAGGGTCCGGGCGCTCACGGACTCACTCGCGAGCACGGCATCGGGAAGAGGCCCCTCGGCTAGCCGGGATTGTTCATGAGCTCGCGTCGCGAGAGCGCCGAGGGTGCGCCAGATCTGGCCAAGCGCAGCGACGACTGACGCAGGCAGATTCGACGGTCCGTCGAGGAGGGAGGAGCGAGCACGGCCAGAGATGGCGTGCCGTCGGCGCTCGCAGCAGCGAACTCATGAATGATCCGGGCTAGGGAATGTCTCCCGGTGAGTCAAGGCGCGGCGGCGCCGCTCACAGGATCTCGCTCAGGGCATCGAAGGCGGCATCGACCTCGGCGTCGACGTAGCGGTCGTGGAAGACGCCGTGGCACAGCGCCGCCAGCGGCACCGCCGCCTGCTCGCCGCGCGGCCGCAGCCGTTCGAGCGCGGCGACGAACGCCGCCCGCGCCCCCTGCCGGCGACAGTCGACGGCGAAGGCATAGGCGCGGTGGAACGCCAGCCGCGGCTCGCCGGCCTCGTCGGGCGCGGCGAGCGGCGGACCGTCCGGCGCGGCGAGAAACGCCTGCAGCGCCTCGAAATCCGCCGTCGGCGCGTAGGGCGCGAGCTGGTCGGCCGCGTCGCGATGGAAGAAGCCATGCGCGGTGGCGATCAGCGCCAGCGGCGACGCCGGGTGACGGCTCGGGCACAGCCGCCGCAGCATCAGCCGCGCCCGCCCCTCGCGGCGGCGGTAGCGGGCGCGGATGCCCTCGAGGCGGAACTTGGAGAAGGTGTAGAGCGGCGTGTAGTCGGGGCGGTGGTCGCCGACGGTGTGCCAGGTCGCGGGATCGTCGCTCGGCCAGCACAGGGCGCTGCGGCGGAGCCAGCCGAGCCGCGCGGTGTCGTTGGTGAAGTCCATGTCGGGCGAGATCGAATCGCGGATCTGCACCTCCGCGAAGCACGCCGTGCGGTACAGGCGCACGCCCGTGGTGCGGCCGACGATCGGGTCGCGCAGCAGGCCGGAGGCGATCGAGACGCGGTCGTCCATCAGCCCGCGCAATGTCTCCAGGCAGGTGGGATCGAGCACGACGTCGGCGTCGAGCTGGACGAAGAACGGGGTGCGCACCTGGGCGGCGCCCTGGTTGAGCGCGCGGTGGAACGGCGAGACGTCGCGCACCAGCACCGTCGCCGCCGGCGGCAGCGTCTGGCGCGCCGCGCTGGCCAGCGCGCGCTCCAGATAGGGCTCGCCGATGGTGAGCGCGACCACCGTGATGTCGCTCATCGGCGACCGCCTGTAGCAGGGCGCCGGCGGCGGCGCGAACCGCCCGCAGGCGCCGGTCGCCGCCGCGGCCTTTCCGACCGCGGCGGCGCGCGGCCGCGATCTCGGCCCCGATCCCGATGCCGCGCCGCCCCCGCGAGTGGCCCGCTCGCTGGGGGTGTGGTAGCTAGCTGCGCTTGCGATCCCCGTCCGTGGCCGTTGCCGACGAAACCTCCGCGACTCGCGCGCCCGACCCGACGCCACGCGGCCTGCGCCACGCCCGGGCGCTGCTGGCGCTGGCGGCGGCGGCGGCGATCGCGGCGTCGCTGCACGCCTTCCAGGGGCTGGAGGAGACGACGCGCGGCTGGTGGCTGCTGGCGCTCGGCCTGGCGCTCGGCACGCTCGGCCAGCTCGGCGTCGCGTACCCGGCGCCGCCGCCGGGGCCGCCGCCGCTGCCGCCGTCGCGGGCGCGCTTCTGGATCGGCGGCCTGCTGGCGGTGGCCGGCATCGGGCTGTGGACGGCGTCGGTGCTGACCCTGCTGCGCGGCTGGGTCGACGGCTTCGACCAGGCGTGGGCGGGATGGCTGGGCGCCACGATCCTGCTGGCGGTCGGCACGGACCTCGCCTGGGGCGTCTGGCCGGCGCGGCGCCCGCGCCTGTGGACGCGCGGCGCGCTGCTCCTGGCCCTGGCGCTGCTGGCGGTGGCGGCGATCTACCGCCTCGGCAACATCGGCGAGTTCCCCGGCGAGGGCGCGATCAGCCAGATCGAGGACCTGCAGGTCGGCAACTTCGGCCAGGCCTTCCTGAACGGCTACCGGCTGCGCTGGGAGTATCTCAGCAGCACCTGGCTGGCGGCGCTCGGCCTGTGGCTCGGCGGCGTGTCGCAGGCCGCGGTGCGGGTGCCCTTCGCGGCCGTCAGCGCCCTCAAGCTGCTGCCGATCTTCGCCTGGCTGCGCTTGAGCGTCGGCACGCGCGGCGCCGCCGTCGGCTGCGCGCTGCTGGCGGTCTCGTTCTGGGACGTCGTGCTGTCGCGCATCCCCAACAACCACAACGTGCTCGCCGTCGCCGTCGCCTTCGCGCTGCTCGCCGGCCCGGCCCGGCGCGGCCGGCCGTCGGCCTACGTCATCCTCGGCTTCCTCGGCGGCTACATCCTGCACGAGTACATCGCCTACCGGCCGCTGGCGATCTGGGCCGTGGTCGGCGCCGCCTGGTGGTCGCTCGCCGACCGCACGAGCCCGCTGGCGGCGCGCCTCGCCCGGCCGCTGCTGACGGCGCTGCTCATCGCCAGCATGATCGCGCCGCTGTTCATCACCCGCATCCCGGGCGAATTCCGGCGCGAGTACTACGACGGCTGGGAGCGGGCGCGCGGCATCACCGCCTACTACAACCCGGACGACACCTGGGAGCAGGGGCTGCAGCGGCGGGTCGCCCGCGTCCGCGACGCGATCGACCTCTTCGTGCACCAGGGCGATCGCTCGCCGGTGCGCAACATGCGGCTGTGGCCGCTGGTCGATCCGGTCACCGCGGCGCTGCTCGTCCTCGGCCTCGCCGGCGCGCTGGCGCACGCGCGGCGGCCCGTCTTCCTGCTCACCGCCGCCGGCTTCGCGGTGCACGTCCTCGGCACCCTGGTGTTCACCGGCAACTTCGACGTCGCCCGCGTCGGCGGCTCCGCCGGCTTCGTCTACGTCCTCGCCGGCATGGGCGCCGCCGGCCTGACCGGCGCCCTGGAGGCGGCCTGGGGGCGGCACGGGAAGCGGCTCGCGCTGGCGCTGCTGGCCGCCGCCGTCGCCTGGGCGGGGTGGTGGAACACCGATCACCTGCGCGCCTTCTGGGGGTCGACCGAGGTGCGGCGCGCGCACCGCAACAACCTCGCCTACCTGACCATCTGGGTGCGCGAGCACCGCCGGCCGGACGAGCGCGTGCTCGGCGTCGCGCCGCTCTACACCAACGCCATCAAGAACCACGACGGCATCTGGCTGCTCGGCGGCGCGGTGCCGGGCGCGCTCCTGTCCGACGTCGACACCGCGCTGCGCGCCTGGCCGGACGAGCCGGGGCCGACGCTGTTCGTGCTGTTCGTCGAGCGCAACACCGACGACGTCGCCGCCTACCTGCACTGGCTGCTGCCGGACGTCGACTTCCGCATCGACCGCGACCCGCTCGAGATGGGCGGCGACGTCGCCTACGCGCACGTGCCGGCGATGCCCGCCGACCTCCGGCAACGCCTGGCGGCGACCGCCTGCAACGGCGCCGTCGCCGACTTCGTCCTGCGCAAGGACGCGAACGAGGTCGTCGCGCGCCAGCGCGCGGTGGTGCCGTTCATCGATCGCAGCGTCTGGCCCGACGCGCTGATGCAGCAGATCCCGCGCCTGATGCCGACGCGCATGTCGGTGCGCATCACCGCGCCGATCACCATCGCCACCGGCGGCGAGTACCGCTTCGCGCTCGACACGTACGGCGGCATGGCGACGCTGCTCATCGACGGCCAGCGCCGCGACGGCCACGGCTTCACCCCCTCGACGCTCGCCGCCGGCCCGCACGACCTGGTGGTCGAGGGCCAGTTCTCGCTCGTCAGCCCCTCCATCAGCCTGCGCTGGAGCGGCCCCGACAGCCAGAACCGCCAGGAGCTGATGCCCCTGTACCGCCTCGCCGCGCCGGCCGCCGACTGCCCCTTCCCGCCGCCGGGGGACGGCCATGAGTAACGCCCGCCTCCGCGCCCGCGCCTGGCGCGCCGGCCTGCTGCTCGCGGTCGTGCTGCTGGCGGCCGGGCTGCGCGTCTGGCGGCTCGACGACGTGCCGGCCGGGCTCTACTGCGACGAGGCCGGCAACGGCTACAACGCCTACGCCCTCGGCGCCGCCGGCATCGACGAGAACGGCGGCCGCTGGCCGCTGTACGTCTGGTCGTTCGGCACCGCGTACAAGAACCCGCTCTTCATCTACGGCGCCATCCTGCCGGTGAAGCTGCTCGGGCTGAGCGCCTTCAGCATCCGCCTGACGGCGGCGCTGTTCGGCATCGCGACGGTGCTGGCGCTGTTCTTCCTCGGCCGGGCGCTGTTCGGCTACTGGGTCGGCCTGTGGGCGGCGCTCTTTCTCGCCGTCGCGCCGTGGCACCTGCACTTCAGCCGCATCGCCTTCGAGCTGATCGCCTTTCCGCTGATCGCCGTCGGCGGGTGCACCCTGCTGGTGCGCTTCACCCAGGGGCGGCGCACCCTGCCGGCCGCCCTCGCCGTCTATGCGCTCGGCGTCTACGCCTACGCGCCGGCCGCCTTCTTCGTGCCGGCGTTCCTCTTCGGCTTCGGCCTCCTCTTCCTGCCCGAGCTGCTGCGCGGCTGGCGGCAGTTCCTGGTCGCCCTGGCGGTCGCCGCCGCCGTGCTCGCCCCGGCGGCGGTGTTCTTCTCCGCCCAGACGCGCACCGGCACGCAGTACTTCCGCCGCACCACCTTCCTCGACCCGCAGCAGCCGTGGCGCGAACAGGCGCAGCGCTTCGGCCGCAACTACGCGCAGTTCTTCTCGCCGCGCTTCCTGGTCGACGAGGGCGATCCGATCTTCCGCCACGCGGTGCGCGACTTCGGCGAGCTCTACCCGTTCTTCGTCCCCTTCGTCCTGCTCGGCGCCGGCGTGGCGCTGCTGCGGCGCGATCGCGCCAGCAAGCTGCTGCTGTGGTGGCTGGCGCTCTACCCGGTGGCGCCGAGCCTGATGAACGAGATCCCGAGCGCCACGCGCGGCATCATCGGCGCGCCGATCCTCTGCCTGCTGGCGGGCACCGGCTTCGCGGCGGCGCTGCGCGCCCTGCGCTTCCTGGCGCCGCGGCGGCGCTGGGGGATCGCCCTGCAGGGGGCGGCGGCGCTGGCCGGCCTCGGCCTGCTCGGCAGCGAGGTCGCCCGCTACCTGCACGCCTACTTCGTCGACTACCCGACCTACGCCGCGCTCACCCCGGGGGCCTTCCAGTTCGGCTACCGCGACGCGATCCAGTACATGGAGCGCGAGCGCGGCAACTACGACCTGCTGCTGCTCAGCGCCACCGATTCCAACCAGCCGCAGGTGTTCGCCCAGTTCTACCGCCCGATCGACCCGCGCGACTGGGCGGCGCGGCGCGACTCCGGCTACCTGATCATCAGGCCGGAGGACTTCACGCGCCGCGACCCGTCGCAGCGCGTGCTGGCGGCGCTGCACCCCGACGACGTCGACCTGTTCGCCGACGTGAACGTGAAGCGGCTCATCGAGGCGCCGGGCGGCAAGCTGGCGTTCGTCATCGCCGAGATCGGGGCCCGCAAGCGCTACCTCAACAACTGGTTGATCCTCGGCCTCTTCCCCAACGACGACGGCCGCGGCGGCGAACGCGATCCGGTGAATCCCCGCGACCTCGCGCCGCGCAGCTACCCCGGCCTGAACGGCGCGCCGATCACCTGGCAGCCGGCGCCGGCCCAGCTCGCCGGCGTCGATCTCAACCGCGACTTCGTCGGCGCCGACCCGCGCAACCCGGGCAATCCCGAGCGCGTCTGCGCCTACGCCGCCACCACCGTCCGCTCCCCCACCGACCGCGCCGCGGTGCTCGAGCTGAGCGGCTCGCTCAACGACACGCTGCGCGTCTGGCTCAACGGCCGCCCGCTCACCGCCTTCCCGATGATGATGGGACGCGAGCCGCGGCAGCGCGACATCGCGCTGCACGCCGGCGACAACGGGCTGCTGGTGCAGAGCTGCGAGGACATCGGCAACTGGGGCTTCAGCGCCCGCATCGTCGACGCCGACGGCCGCGACATGGAGGATCTCGTCACCGTCGCGCAACTGCCGATCGCGGCCATGCAGGCGCCGCCGGCGGCGCGCGACGACGTGCAGCTCGTCGAGGGCTTCGCCGGCAGCGGCCAGGGGCCGCCGGAGGCGAGCTATCCCGACTATCGCGGCGGCTCGCCGTCGTGGCGGGCCCGGGTCGACCATCACAGCAGCGTCAGTTGGCGCACCGCGCCGCCGCCCGCCGCCGGGCCGGCCGTCTTCGCCTTCACCGGCTCGACCTCGGACGAGGAGGGCGACTTCGCGCTGGCGATCGACGGCCGGCCGACGCTGACCTTCCGCAGCCATCGCGACCGCGACGTGCACGGCTGGAGCGGCGACGGCGCCACCCTGGTCTACATTCCCAAGGGCAGCGCCGCCGGCAGCACCGGCTACTACCTGCTGTCGGTGCCGGCCGAGCGGATCACGCCCGGCCAGCCGCTCGAGCTGCGCGTCACCGGCAGCGGCGGCGATCCGCAGGCGTGGTTCATGATCAAGAGCTTCCGCGACACCCTGCAGTTCGAGCGCGTCACGCCGGCCCTGGCGGTCGAGGCGACGCGCGCCATCTGGCGCACCCGCCCCCTGGCCTACGCGACCAACCAATGACCGGCGCGGCCGACGCCGTGGCGATCGGGCTGGCGCTCGCCATCGCCGCCGGCGCGGCCCTGGCGCTGTGGTGGCTGCTGCGCCGCGAAGCGCGCGCCACGCTGCTGGCCCTGGCGGCGCTCACCGCCGCCGCGCTCCTGCTGCGCCTGGCGCACCTCGACGACTACCCGCGCGGCCTCAACGAGGACGAGCCCAAGGTGCTGGCCTCGGCGCTCGCCCGGCTGCACGACGGCCACCTGCTCGCCGAGAGCGCCATTTCCGTGCCGGCGCTGATGCACATCCTCTTCCAGGCGACGCTGGTGCCGCTGCTCGGCATCGGCCGCTGGACGATCCGCCTCTACAGCCTCGTCGGCGGCGTGCTCTGCGTGCCGGCGGCGTTCGCCGCGGCGCGGGCGATGCGGCTGTCGACCGTCGCCAGCCTCGGCGGCGCGGCGCTGCTCGCGGTGCTGCCGTGGGCGCTCTTCTACAGCCGCGTCATGCAGGGCGGCGAGCTCACCTTCCAGCAACTGCTGCTGCTGGCCGCGCTGGCGGCGCTGATCTGGCGGCGCGGCGGCTGGCCGGAGGCGCTGATCGGCGCCTTCGCGCTGGCCTGGATGCTCTACGGCTACTGGTGCACGCGCGCCATGCTGCCGATGCCGCTGCTCGCCGCCGCGCTGGCCAGCGGCCGGCGCCGGCTCTGGTGTCTGGCGGTGCTGGTCGTCGGCGTCGTGCCCTACCTGCCCTACCCAGCCGCCAATCCCGAGTCGGTGTACGTCGGCCAGGGCCTGCGGCCGTCGGCGCTCACCGCCATGCCCCTGGCGGAGATGTGGCAGCGCGGCCGCGAGACCATCGACGCCCTCGTCGCGCCGGTGGCGCAGGACGGCTGGCTGACGGTGCGCACCGGGGCGCGGCACCCGATCCTGCTGCTGCTGCTCGCCGCCGCCGGCGCGCTCAGCGGCTGGCGGCGCGCCGCCTTCCTCGGCGGCGGCTTCGCCCTCGGCCTGGTGCCGACCATCCTCGCCTGGGGCGCGCCGAGCACGCACCGGATGATGATGGCGTTCCCGTTCATCGCCCTCGCCGCCGCCGCCGCCTGCGACGACCTGGTGCCGCGCCGCGCCTGGCGGCCGGCGGCGGTGGCGCTGCTCGCCGGCGCGGTCGGGCTGTGGTCGGCGCGGCTCTACTTCTCCGACGACTTCTGGCCGCCGGAATCGCGCTGGCTGTTCGACTGGGAGCGCAGCGAGCTGGTCGACTCGCTGCCGCTCGACCAGCCGGTGATCGTGATGCGCCAGGTGAGCTACTTCGCCGGGCCGCGGGCGCAGGTCGGCGCCGGCGATCGCCCGCTGACGGTCGAGAGCTGGCTGCCGCCGGCGAGCGGCGCGCGCTACGCCTTCGCCGCCGAGGCGCTGCCGCTGCGCGCCTTCTACGCGGCGCGCGTCGGCGCCGACCGCGTGCGCGCCTTCGGCCGCGCCTTCAGCGTCGACGTCCCGGCCGGCGACTGGACGGCGCCGCCGCACGGCTGGACCTACTGCGCCCGCTGCGGCGCGGTCGAACGGCGCGGCGTCGTCCCCACCCTGCACCAGATGGGCGTCGGCTTCGCCGACTTCCAGTGCTGGGAGCCGTCGACCCACGTCTGGAGCGGCCGCTGGACCGGCGCCGCGGCACGCGCCCGCATCGCCGACGGCGAGCGCGCGGTGCGCGTCGACACGGCGCGCCAGCGCATCGAGGGCGTCGACGTCGCGGTCGACGTCGCGCCGGGCGACGTCATCCGGGTCACCACCGTCGCCGGGCCCGGCGTCCCGATCGCCGCCACCGCGCTCACCGTCGACGGCCGGATGCCGGCATGGGAGTCGGTCGTGCCGGAGGCCTGCGCCGCCCCCTGACCCGGCGCCGCGCCCGGCTCAGCCGCGTCCCTCCTTCGCCAGCGCCTCCAAGGTCTGCCGCTTGGTGTTGCGGCGCATGACGCCCGGCGCCAGCGCCCGCACCAGGTAGCCGGCGGCGATGAAGCGCGGGAAGGTGAGCTCGTGGCGGCCGCGGGCGAGCGCCTGCATGATCGCCTCGACCAGCGGCTCGACCTCCGCCATCGAGCGCCGCGCCACCGGCGGCATGCGGCGCAGCGCCTCGTCGTCGAAGAACTCGGTGCGGATGGCGCCCGGACACACCGTCAGCACGTGCACGCCGGCGTCCTCGACCTCGTACGACACGGTCTCGGCGAGGCCGACCATGGCGAACTTCGAGGCCGCGTAGGCGCTCTCCTCCGGCACCCCGAGCTTGCCCGCCACCGAGGCGACGAACACCAGCCAGCCGCGCTGGCGCGCCACCATCTGCGGCAGCAGCGCCTTCGTCCAGTAGACGGCGCCGAAGTAGTTGACGCGCATCATGCGCTCGATGTCGTCGAGCTCCCAGTCGAGGAAGCGCCGGTGGTGGCCGTAGCCGGCGTTGTTGACCAGCAGCTCGACGCTGCCGAAGCGCTGCAGCACGCGGTCGGCCGCCGCCAGGCTGTCGGCGCGATCGGCGACGTCGCACGGCACCACCAGCGCCTCGGCGCCGAGCGCCGCGACCTCCCGCGCCAGCGCCTCGAGCCGGTCGGCGCGGCGGGCGACCAGCGCCAGCCGCGCCCCGCCGCGCGCCAGGCGCAGCGCCAGCGCGCGGCCGATGCCGCTCGAGGCCCCGGTCACCACGGCGTTGAGCCCTGCCACCGATTCCAATCTGCGCATCCTGCCTCCCCTGACGCCGACGCGGCCGCGGCCATGGCGCCGCCGGCGGTCCGCCGACGGTAGCGCGGCGCGTCCAGCCCGTGTAGGGAACGGCGCGTCGCGGCGTCAAGCGAGCGCCGGCGGCGGGAGGGCGCGATGACGACCATCTACCACGACGAGGACGCCGACCTGGCCGCGGTGCGCGCCCTGCCCGTCGCCATCCTCGGCTACGGCAACCAGGGCAGCGCCCAGGCGCGCAACCTGCGCGACTCCGGGCTGGAGGTGATCGTCGGCAACATCGACGACGACTACGCCGCGGCGGCGCGCCGCGACGGCTTCGCGGTGCTGCCGATCGCCGACGCGGTGGCGCGCGCCGACGCGCTCTTCCTGCTCACCCCCGACGAGGTCATGCCGGAGGTCTACGCGCGCGACGTCGCCCCCGGCCTGCGGCCGGGCATGCTGCTCGACTTCGCCCACGGCTACAACGTCGGCTTCGGCCTCATCGCCCCGCCGCCGACGATCGACGTGGTGATGATCGCGCCGCGCATGATCGGCGCCGGCGTGCGCGACGGCTACGTGTCGGGCGAGGGCTTCCCGAGCTTCATCGGCGTGCACCAGGACGCCACCGGTCAGGCCCGCGCCCGCCTCCTCGGCCTGGCGCGCGCCGTCGGCTCGACGCGCGCCGGCTGCCTGGAGATGAGCTTCGTCGACGAAGCGACGCTCGACCTGTTCAGCGAGCAGGCCTTCGGCCCCGCCTTCGGCCGGGTGATGCTGTGCGCCATCGACACCCTGGTCGAGGCCGGGTACCCGCCCGAGGCGGTGCTGATGGAGCTCTACCTCTCCGGCGAGCTCGCCTACAGCTTCCTCAAGATGCGCGAGATGGGCGCCCTGCGGCAGCACGAGCTGCACTCGCACACCAGCCAGTACGGCACCATCAGCCGCAGCATCCGCTACTTCGATCTCGACCCGCTGCTGAAGGAGAAGATGCGGGCGACGGTCGAGGAGATCCGCTCCGGCGCCTTCGCCCGCGAGTGGTCCAGCGACCGCGAGGGCAAGCTCGAGATCATCCGCATGGCGCGCGAGATGCAGAAGGCGCTGCCGATGAGCGAGTGGGAGGACCGGACGCGCCGCCTCTTCCGCATCGGCGACGCGGCGGGCCGGGACTGAGGCGGCCGGGCCGTCGCGCCGCGGACCGCGCGCATCCGAGACATGGCCAGCACACGCGCGACGCCGGCAGCGGCGCAGGAGCAGTACTGGCGCCGCCGCTTCGCGGCGCCGGCGTTTCGCCGCGCGCTGACGGCAACGATCGCCGACGCGCTGCGCGCGCTGGCGCGCCAGCGCGTCGGCCAGGTGATCGATCCCGTCGCGGTGCGCGAGCTGATCGACCAGTGGGACCTGCGGATCGTCGATCGCCCGGCGCTCACCGAACGGGCGATCGCCGGGGCGCGGCGCAGCGCCCGCCGGCTCGCCGGACGGCGCGAGGCGCTCGCCGACCTGCTCGACGAGGGATTCCTGGCGGAGATCGAAACCGCCATCGACGCCGGGCTGGAGCTCGGCGGCGGCGGGCGCGAGCTCCTCGCCGCGCTGATGGAGCGCGAGCTGGTCCGCGGCCTCTTCACCGACCTCATCTTCACCGCCCTGGTGTCGTTCCAGCGCCGGGCCAACCCGCTCTTCGGCGCCCTCGCGGTGCGCGCCCTCGAGGACCAGATCAAGGGCTTCATCGGCCTCTTCATGCCGATGCTGCAGGCGCAGGCGATCGCCTTCGCGGTCGACCGCGCCAACCAGCGCGCCGTGCTCGACTTCGCCCGCGCCGTCGCCCGCCAGCTCCTCGCGGCGCCGATCGGCGGCTACGCGGCGCTGGCGGCGGGCAAGACGGGCGCCTCGCTCGCCACGCTGCTGCGCCACGCCGCCGCCAACGACCGCCTGGCCGAGCTCGGCCGGCGCGCCGCGCGCATCGCCTGGGACGACCTCTTCGCCGAGGTGAAGAACCGCCGCCTCGGCGAGCTGCTGCGCCTCGACGCGCACGCCGACTGGATCGCCGCCCGCGCCGTCGCGGCGCTGCTGCCGCTGCTCGCCAGCCCCGGCGTCTTGGCGCTGATCGCCGCCGAGGTCGCGGCGGCGAGCGCGGCGGGCCGACCGCGCTCCGCCCGCCGCTGAGGCCGGCGCCGCGGTCACTCGAGGCAGTGCGCTCGGATCGGCGCCATCAGGCGGCGGGCGCGCCTGGCTTTCGAGAGAAAAACCTCACCACGGAGGCACGGAGACACGGAGGGCTCGGTGCCATAGCGAAGGCGCGGGGCCTATTCTCACTCCATTTCCGATGAACTCGGGGATGAACGCTGACCGGGCTTCGAGATCAGTACTCTCCGTGTCTCCGTGCCTCCATGGTGAAGTGCTTTCGAGAAAAAACCTTCACCACGGAGACACGGAGACACGGAGGGCTCGGTGCCATAGCGAAGGCGCGGGGCCTCTTCTCACTCCATTTCCGATGAACTTGGGGATGAACGCTGAGCGGGCTTCGAGATCAGTACGCTCCGTGTCTCCGTGCCTCCGTGGTGAAATGCTTTCGAGAAAAAACCTTCACCACGGAGACACGGAGACACGGAGGGCTCGGTGCCATAGCGAAGGCGCGGGGCCTCTTCTCACTCCATCTCCGATGAACTTGGGGATGAACGCTGAGCGGGCTTCGAGATCAGTACGCTCCGTGTCTCCGTGCCTCCGTGGTGAAAGTCTTTTGTAGGTAGGCTCAGATCAGGACACTACCCCGCGCGCCACCCGCGTTGCCCGGAGCCGGCGGCGCTGAGATAAGGATGGGATGCATCGCGTGCTCGACTGGCTGCTCACGATCCCGTTCCTGCTCGTCTTCGGCCTCCTCCTCGCCGTCTTCGATCCGGCGCAGCGCATCGCCCGGCTGTTCGGACAGCGCCCGCAGGAGATCGTCGTCGGCGCGCTGCAGCGCTGCCTGCTGTGGTCGTTCCGCATCTGCGGCACGCGCATCGAGGTCGAGCGCTCGCCGGCGATCCGTCCCTGGACCCCCTACCTGATCGTCGCCAACCACCAGAGCATGTTCGACGTGCCGATCTTCGGCGGCCTGCTGTTCAGCAACTTCCCCAAGTACATCTCGAAGCGCTCGCTGGCGCGCTGGATCCCGAGCATCTCGTACAACCTGCGCCGCGGCGGCAACGCCCTCATCGACCGCGGCGACCGCAGCCAGGCGCTGAGCGCGATCCGGGCGCTCGGCGAGCAGGTGCGGACGCGCGGCGTCTCGGCGGTCATCTACCCGGAGGGGACGCGGGCCCGCCACGGCACGCTCGGCGAGTTCAAGCCCAAGGGCTTTCTCGAGCTGCTCGACGCCGCGCCAGGCGTCGCGGTGATGCCGGTGGCCATCGACGAGTCGTGGCGCCTGCTGCGCCACAACCTGCTGCCGGTGCCGTTCGGGACCCGCGTCCGCGTCCACTTCGGCCGCCCGATCGCCCGACGCGCCGGCGAGGACGGCGCCGCGCTGCTGGCGCGGGTGAAGGCGGAGATCGAGGACGTGCTGCGGCGCTGGCGCGGCGGCGCCGAGCCCTCGGCCGCCTGACGCCGGCTACACCGCCGCCGCCGGCCGTGCTATCGCTCGCGACGCACCAGCACTCCGCGGAGCCGCCATGGGACGCATTTTCGAAACCCGCAAGCACACGATGTTCGCCCGCTGGGACCGCATGGCGAAGGCGTTCACCCGCATCGGCAAGGAGATCGCCATCGCGGTGAAGGCGGCCGGCCCGGAACCGGCCAACAACCCCCAGTTGCGGCGCGTCATCCAGAACGCGCGCGCCGCCAACATGCCGAAGGACAAGGTCGAGGCGGCGATCAAGCGCGCCGCCGGCCGCGAGGCGGCAAGCTACGAGGAGATCCTCTACGAGGGCTACGCGCCGCACGGCGTCCCGGTCATCGTCGAGGCCGCCACCGACAACCCGACCCGCACGGTCGCCAACCTGCGCAGCCGCTTCAGCCGCTGGGGCGGCACCCTCGGCACCACTGGCAGCGTCGCCTTCCAGTTCAAGCGCATGGGCGTCTTCCGGCTCGACCCGACCGGCATCGACGCCGAGGAGCTGGAGCTCGACCTGATCGACCACGGCCTCGAGGAGATGGGCGACAGCAGCGGCGAGAAGGGCGAGCCGCAGCTCCTCGTCCGCTGCGCCTTCGCCGACTTCGGCCGCCTGCAGAAGGCGCTGGAGGACCGCGGCATCAAGCCGATCTCCGCCGAGTCGGAATACCTGCCGCTCAACCCGACCAACCTGGACGACGAGCAGGCGAAAGAGGTCCTGGAGCTCGTCGACGCCCTCGAGCAGGACGACGACGTGCAGAAGGTGTTCTCGTCGCTGGCCTGAGCGCCGCCGCGCGTCGCGGCCGGGCCGGCGGTCAGCGCGCCGGCGCGGACGCGACGGCCAGGCGCAGCACCTCGGGCAGCCACGGGGCGTAGGCGTCGGGGCGCTCGCGCAGGTCGCGCTGCAGCGCCGCGACCGGTTGCCAGCGCCAGTCGGCGATCTCCGCCGGGTCGGGGCGCAGCAAGACGTCGCCGGCGGCCGAGCCGACCAGCACGGTGTCGTGCTCGTACTCGCTGAAGCCGGTGTCCGGGTCGGTGGCGCGATAGACGAAGGACCCGGCCTCGCGCAGCGCGACGGTGAACCCGAGCTCCTCCTGGAGGCGCGCGCCCGCCGCGCGCTCCAGACCGGCGCCGCCGGGGCGCGGGTGACTGCAGCAGGTATTGGCCCAGCGCAGCGCGAACAGCGGCTTGAGCCGGCTGCGCTGCTGCAACAGCACCTCGCGGCCACCGTTGCGGAAGACGACGATCGAGAACGCCTTGTGGAGCAGGCCGCCGCCCTGGTGCGCGGCCAGCAGGTCGCCGCTGCCGACCGGGGTGCCGGCGTCGTCGCACAGGACGACGCGGCGGCGGCGCCAGCGCGTTGCGTCGCTCACGCCGGTCGCCTCCGACCCCGGCTCACGCCTGCGGCAGCGGCGTCAGCGACGCCATCGCCCGGCGCACCGCCGCGATCACGGCGCGCGGATCGAGGCTGAAGATGAGATCGGATTCGTTGTACGGGCTGATCGCGCACCCCGGGCCGACGGGCCGCGGCATGTCGAGGAAGGCGCGCACGAAGCCGACCTCGCGGCCGTTGAGGAAGCCGCCCTGTCCCATCGTCAGGTGGCAGGGCACGACCAGGCCGTCGGGCATCACGGTCGCGAAGTAGCGGCCGGCGGCGCAGCGCGCGCAGTCGCCGAAGCGCGGCGCCGAGCGCAGGCGCTCGAAGAACCCCGGCGACGAGCCGACCGGGGCGTTCGGAATGGCATCGGTGAGCTGGTCGGCGAGGCGCGCCAGCATCTTCGGATCGATGCCCGGGTGGAGACCCGAATCGTGCGCGAAGCAGTCGAGATAGGCGGGCTGGAAGTACGACCAGAAGCCGTGCGTCTTGGCGAGCGCGAGGATCTCGGCGACGCGGTGCTCGTTCCACGGGCCGATCACCGAGATGGTCGCCACCGCGATGCCGCGCCGCCGCGCCTCCTGGATGACGCGGATCACCCGCTCGTAGGATCCGGGCCGGCGGCGGACGACGTCGTGCACGTCGTCGGGCCCGTCGAGCGAGACCACCAGCATGTCGAGGCAGCCGGCCAGCCGATCGAGGAAGCGCTCGGTCTTCCAGCCGTTGCTGTTGAGCGAGGTGAAGCAGCCCTGGGCTTTCGCGTGCTCGATCAGGTCCACCGCGTCCGGCCGCAGCAGCGCCTCGCCGCCGCCGAAGGCGGCCCGCCCCATGCCGGCCTCGGCCAGCTCGCTGATCGCGGCGCGGAACTCGTCGCTGGTCATCTCGGCGCCGGCATTCGCCGGCACGTCGCAATAGTCGCAGCGGAAGTTGCAGCGGTTGGTGAGCACGAACACCATCGAGTACGGCTGCTGCCGACCGCGCGCCATCGCCAGCGCCAGGCGGGCCGAACGCCCGGCCATGCGCGTCGACACCCGCCAGGTCATGCGGCCCCCCGGGCGACGAGCGCGAACAGCAGCGCGCCGATGCCCAACGAATACCAGCGGTGCGCCACCCGCCACTGCGCGGCGCGCTCCATGTCGCCGAGGGCGATCATGGCGGCGCCGGCGCTCAGCCCGAGGGTCGCGGCGAGCGCCGTCAGCGGCGCCGCCGGCATGCGCCAGAGCAGCAACGCCGCCACCGGCCCGAGCAGGACGGCGATCGCCCGCAGCCCCGCCGCGCCGACCACCACCGCGGTGGTGCGCACGCCGCCGCTCGCGTCCTCGTGCCGGTCGGCGATCTCGTGCAGCAGTTGGTTCTGGGTGACGAGGACGCAGAAGCAGTAGGCGAGCACCAGCATCTCCGGCGACGGCAGATGGCGCGCCCCGACGAAGGGCAGCGGCGCGAAGATCAGCATGTTGACCAGCGTGCCGACGATCGGCAGGCGCTTGAGGCGCAGGCGGGCGCTGTAGAGCGTCGCCGCCACCAGCGACACGCCGGTCGCGACCAGCGCCACCGGCGACAGCGCCGCGGCGATCAGCAGGGCGCCGGCGGCGCAGGCGCCGACCAGCACCGCCGCCTCGCGCGGCAGCTCGACCAGGCCGGCGAGCGCGTTCTTGCCCGCGTCGCGATCCATGCCGCGGTCGGCGATGCCGTTGAAGCCATAGGCGTACGCCAGGCAGAGGGCCGCGACCGCCACCCCCGCCAGCAGGCGCCCGATGTCCACGCCGTCCGCCTCGCCGACCAGGCTGGTCAGCGGCAGCAGGGAGAAGTACCACCAGCCGGACGCGCGAAGGGCGCGCCCGGCCCGGCCCCAGGTGGTCCAGCGAAGCGCAGACTGGGATTCCACCGGGCGAGAATCGCGCATGTCGCGAGGCTTTTCCAGAAGAATTGGCCTATCGGATCGCCACTGGCTCTGACTAGTGCACCGTCGTCGAGATAGGCTCAAGCATCTTGCCGGCCCTCGACGTCCCTCGCAGCGTCACGCCTCCTTGGAATATTCGCGATATTCCTGTGTCGGCGTTCCTCGCGAGGACCGCCGATGACCGGCAACCTGCCTAACCCTATCTCAACGACGGTGCACTAGACGGGCCGGGCGTCGCCCCCGCGGGCCGGCAGCGCCGGCCGCTGGCGGAAGCGGATGACGACGATGTCGCGCACGGCGGCCAGGGCCACCCAGAGGTCCATCTTCGACCGCCCCGAGCCGCGCTCGCGGAACAGGATCGGCACCTCGGCGATGCGGCAGCCCAGGTGGTGCGCCAGGAAGCCCATTTCCACCTGGAACCCGTAGCCGCTGGAGCGGACGCTGGTCGCCGGCGCGATGCGCACCAGGGCATCGCGTCGCCACAGGCGGTAGCCGCTGGTGGCATCGGTCAGCGGCAGGCTGAGCAGGACGGGGACGACGACGCGGTTGGCGATGCGGCTGATCAGCTTGCGCACCCGGTTCCAACTGGTGTCGACGGCGCCGCCGGGCATGTAGCGCGACCCGATGACCACGTCGCGGTCGGCGATCGCGCTCACCATCGCCGCCAGGACCGCCGGGTCGTGCGAGAGATCGGCGTCCATCTGGGCGATCAGCTCGGCGCCGTCCTCGATGGCGCGCGCGAAGCCCTCGATGTAGGCGCTGCCCAATCCGCGCCGGCCGCGGCGGTGCAGGACCGCGACGCGGCCGGCCGACCGGGCGGCGAGCGCATCCGCCAGGCCCCCGGTGCCGTCCGGCGAGTCGTCGTCGACGATCAGCAGCCGGACGTCGACGCCGGGGATCGCCAACCCGAGCAGCGCGCGCGCGATGTCAGCCAGCCCCGCCGCCTCGTTGTAGGTGGGCAGGACGACGACCAGGCGCATGGGAGCGGGAGCCACGGACGATTTCCCGGCGCGCAGCGGCGCGCCGCGCGGCCGCTACCACGGCGCGCTCGCCGGCCGCAAGACAGCGGCGCGGCGCGGACCGCGCGCGCGTTGCCGGCTCGCCGCCGTTGGAGTAGCGTCCGCCGCCATGCCGGTCGCGATGCGTGCCCCGGCGGAGCGCCGGCGGTGACGGCCGGCGAGCCCCCCGCCCACCAATTGTTCGTCGTGGTCGGGCGCGCGGCGGCGCGGCTGCGCCTGCGCCTGATCCCGCTGCGCGACGGCGGCGAGCGGCCGGCGATCGCCAACCACGGCGTCGGCCTGGCGCCGCTCGAGCGCCTCGGCGACGGCGATCCGCATTCGCTGAGCGAGGTCTTCCACCTCTTCCGGCGGCTGGCGCTGGCGGACGTGGATGCCGCTGGCGCCGACCCGCTCGAGGTCGCCTTCGCCGCCTGGGGCGAGGTCCTGGCGCGCGCCGGGATCGATCTGCGGCTCGAACGCCGCGCGCTGCACGGACCGCCGCTGCCGCGCTCGGACTACGCGGCGCAGCCGACCGGCATCTCGCTGCGGCCGTGGGACGTCGAGCTGACGGCGCTCGCGGCCGGCTTGCGAACGGTCGTGAAGCTCGACTCCCTGCCGGGCGGGCTGGTGGAACCGCTGCGGCGGACCGCCGAGGAGCGCGGTCTGCGCAGCGAGCTCGTCGCCCCGCCGGCGGGCGGCGCGGCGGAGTCGGCGGTGGCGACCCTGTTCGTCGCCCGCGAGGCGGAGGCGCTGCGCGACGTGCGCAGCCTGGAGGCGCTGCTGCGCCGCGGCGGGGACGATGCCGACACCGCGGCGGCGGTGCGGCGGATGGGCGAGCTGCTCGGCTACCCGCGCTGCTGCGCGGCGCGCTTCGCGCGCATCGTCGGGCAGAACGACACGACCCTGGCCTGGGCGCTGTTGCCGGGCGTGCCGCACGCGCCGGCATCGCCACTGGTCCAGTGGCTGCAGCCGGGGCTGGCGCTGCTGTCGCACGCCCCGTGCGATCTCGGCTGCGCGGCCAGCGTCGCGCTCGGCGGTCGCATCCTGCAGGCGGTGGAACGCGCCGAGCCCGGCTTCGCCGCGCGCTGGCGTCCGCTCGCCGGCCGCCTGCAGGTCGTCGACCAGCGCGGCAATCGCCTCGCGCTCGCCGTCGACGGTCGCCTCGAGGACGGCGCGCGGGTCGCCGCCGCGGACGTCCTCGCCGCCGGCGGCCCCGATCCCGAGGTCGCGACGCGCGCCCGGCGCCTCGCCGGCCGCGTGCTGCGCGCCCGGTTTGGCGGCGTCGTCGTCGACGGCGACGACTGGCATGCGCCCTACGCGGCCGACCACCGCGGCGCCCCGTAGCGCGGGGCGCCAGCGGCGGTTGCAGTGGCGCGCCGCGCTCGTCAAAAGGGACTGGGGTCGCACGCGGCCCACATCTCGCAGGCTCGAAACGCCGGGGGAGGCAGACGATGACGAAGACGAAGGTCCTGATCGCCGCGCTGGCGGCATGCAGCGCGCTGGTGGCCGTCGAGAGCTCGGCGGCGTCGAAGGCGGACGAGGGCGTCAAGCAGACGTTCGCCCAGCTCGACAAGTGCGTCGCCAACAACGACGCCAAGTGCGTCGGCGAGCTGATGGCCGAGGACGCCACCCTGCTGCCGGCCGCGGGCGGCGGCATCGTCAAGGGCAGGGCGGCAATCGTCGCCAGCGTGCAGAAGGCGATGGGCGGCCCGGCCCCCAACATGACGGGCGCCAAGCTGACGCACGTGGTCGAGAACGTCCGCCCGATCGGCGACGACCGCGCGCTCGTCGACTGCGCCGTCTCGGTGTCGGGCGAGGAGCGGGGCGGCGCCTATCACGCCGTCGCGCTCATGGTCCTGAAGGGCGACAAGTGGTACTTCGAGGACCTGCGCACCTACGTCGTCGACACCAGGCCGGCGGCCGAGAAGAATCCGACGCCGGGTCCGCAGGCGCCGGCCAATCCGCCGACCCCGCCCGCCGACGCGCCGACGCCGGCCGAGAAGAGCTGAGCCAACCCAGGGGGCGACGCAGTCGGCAGGTCCCGGCGACGCGGCTCGTCGTCGCCGGGACCCGCTCGCCGGGAGCGCCGGCGCCGCGGCGCCCAAGCGGACGCCGCCGGCCGCGAATTCCGTTGACTCTCTCGGCGGGGCGATGGAATAGACCTCGTGTTGCTCGACTCGGCGTTTCGCCGACGCGGGCGGGGGCGCGTAGAGCGATGCGGTCGTATTCGGGAGTGCGGCACATCCCGTCGATTTTGCGAACGGGCGTCCAGCGCGACGCCCCACTCGCCGCGCTACGGCCCGCACAGCACGCGGCGGACGTGGACCGGGCACGGGCGTTGCCGACGGTCGGCGCCCCGGCGGCGACGGACCGGGTCGTGAGCTGACGCCGCCCTGGACCCCGCGATGAAGTGCACCCTGATCCGCTGCCCGCAGACCTTCCATACCTTCGTCTCGGCGGCGCCGGCCGTGCCGCCCCTCGGCCTGGCCTACGTGGCCGCGGCCCTGCAGCGCGCCGGGCACGCGGTGCGGATCGTCGATCCGACCGGCGAGGCGATCGACCGCTTCACCCCCATCGAGGGCTGGGCGCGCACCCTGCGCCGCGGCCTCTCTGACGACGAGATCCTCGAGCGCATCGCCGGCAGCGACGTCATCGGCTTCAGCCTGATGTTCTCGCAGGACTGGCTGGTCACGCGGGCGCTCATCGCCAAGGTGCGCGCCCGCTTCCCGGACAGCGTGCTGATCGCCGGCGGCGAGCACTTCACCGCCGAGCCGGTGGGCGCGCTCGCGGCGGCGCCGGGGCTCGACTACGTGCTGGTCGGCGAGGGCGACCGCTCCGCCTGCGAGCTGTTCGAACACCTCGAGGGCCGGCGGCCGCTGGAATCGGTCGCCGGGGTCTACTACCGCGAGCGCGGGCGCGCCGGCGGTCCGATCCGGCGCAGCGCCGGCATGGCCCGGGTGCGCGACGTCGACGCCCTGCCCTGGCCGGCCTGGGAGCTGGTGCCGCTGGAGAACTATCTCGCCGGCGGCCACGGCTGGGGCGTCGACCGCGGCCGCAACGTGCCGATGAACGCCACCCGCGGCTGTCCCTACCAGTGCACCTTCTGCTCCAGCCCGACCATGTGGACGACGCGCTGGGTGGCGCGCGATCCCGCCGACGTGGTGGCGGAGATCGGCCACTACGTCGCCACCTACCGGGCCACCAACTTCGACTTCCAGGACCTGACCGCGATCATCAGGAAGAGCTGGCTGATCGAGTTCTGCCAGCGCCTCCTGGCGGCCGACCTGCGGATCACCTGGCAGTTGCCGACCGGCACCCGCTCGGAGGCGCTCGACGCCGACGTGCTGCCGCTGCTGGTCGCCTCGGGATGCACCAACATCACCTACGCGCCGGAGAGCGGCAACCCGCGGACGCTGCAGCGGATCAAGAAGAAGGTGCGCCTCGACCGCATGCAGCGCTCGATGCGCGCCGCGGTGCGCGCCGGCTGCAACGTCAAAGCGAACTTCATCTTCGGCTTCCCCGGCGAGACCTACGGCGACCTGCTGCGCAGCTTCGGCTTTCTCGCCCGGCTCGCCGTGATCGGCGTGCACGACATCTCGATCGCGCCCTTCCGGCCCTACCCGGGCTCGGAGCTGTTCCGCGAGCTGCAGGCGACCGGCGTGCTGCCGAATCCGCTCGACGACGACTACTACCGCCGCCTGGCGAGCGCGGCGGAGAACATGCCCGGCACCTCGGCGGGAGCGGAGAGCTTCTCCGTCCACCTCTCCAGCGCCGGCCTGAACCGCGTCCGCGCCGCCGGGTTCGCCTGGTTCTTCCTGCTCTCCTGGCTGCTGCGCCCACAGCGCGTCCTGCGCCTGTGCCTCGCGGTGTGGACCGAGAAGCAGGAGTCGCGGCTCGACAAATCGCTGGTCGAGATGAAGCGCCGCGTCCAACGGCGCCTGAAGGGCGAGCAGTTCCCATCGCCGACCGCCGCGCACCCGTACTGAGCCCCGCCATGAGGCACCGCCGCGTGTTGTTGCCGGCGCGCGGCGGGTGCTAGATGGCGCGGCGCGCAGGACCGCGATCGTGACCAGCGAAGCCATCTGGCGGCTCGAACGCTACCTGGGCAGGCCGTTGTGCGGCCTGCTGACGCTGCACCGCCGGCTGACCGAGGGCGCGGCGGCGCGGCGCGCCGCCCGCGAGCCGCCGCGCCGCATCCTGCTGGTGAAGCTGATCGAGCAGGGCGCCACGGTGCTGGCCTACGACGCGATCCGCCGGGCGACGGCGCTGGTCGGACGCGAGAACCTCTACTTCTGCGTCCTCGCCGACAACCGCCCGATTCTCGACGCCATGGACGTGGTGCCGCCGGAGAACGTGCTGGTCATCCGCAACGAGGGCTTCCTCACCTTCGTGCGCGACGCCTGGCAGGCCATCCGCCGCGCCCGGCAGGCGGCGATCGACACCGTCGTCGACATGGAGTTCCTGTCGCGCGCCTCGGCCATCCTCGCCTACCTGATGGGCGCCCGCCGCCGCGTCGGCCTGCACCGCTTCAACGACGAAGCGTCCTACCGCGGCGACCTGATGACGCACCGGGTCGTCTACAACCCGTTCCTGCACACGGCGCAGACCTACAGCGCCCTGATCGCCGCGCTCGCCGCCGATCCCGACGATCTGCCGCTGCTCAAGCTCGCGATCGCGCCCGCCGCCGACCCGGCGCCCCGCTTCGTCCCGACGCCGGCCGACCGCGCGCGCCTGCAGGCGCTGCTCGACGCCGCCGCCGGCCATCCCGTGCGCCCGCCGCTCGTCCTGCTCAATCCCAACGCCGGCGACATGATCCCGCTGCGCCGCTGGCCGCTGGACCGTTTCGCCGAGCTGGCGCGCCGCATCGTCGCCGAGCACCCGACGGCGACCGTCGTGCTCACCGGCGCCGCGGTGGAGGAAGCCGCCGCCGCGGCGCTCTGCCGATCGATCGACTCGCCGCGCCTGGTCAACCTCGCCGGCCGCACGACGATGCGCGACGTGCTGACCCTCTACGCGCTCGCCGACGTCCTGGTGACCAACGACAGCGGTCCCGGGCACTTCGCGTCGATGACCGACATCGAGAACATCGTCCTCTTCGGCCCGGCGGCGCCGAGCCAGTTCGGCCCGGTGCGCGGGCAGGCGCGCGTGCTCTGGGCCGGGCTCGCGTGCAGCCCCTGCACCAACCCGTACAACCACCGCATCTCGCCCTGCACCAACAACCTCTGCATGCAGGCCATCGGCGTCGACGAGGTCCACGCCGCCGTCCGCGCCGCCCTGGCGGCGCGGGAGCAGCGCGCCGCCGCGCGGCCGGAATCGCTTGCCGCGTCACGCGCCGGCTGAGCGCGCGCGTCCGGGCGGAACCGGGAGCCTGCCTTGCCGTCCGCCTCGGCGCCGCCGCGCCGCCGGCGTCAGGACAACTCCGCCGCCAAGGCGCGGAATGCCGCGATCATGTCGTCGCGCGACAGGGCGTAGGTGTCCTCCGCATCGTCGATGCGACGACCGATCTGCGGGCGCAGGCGGTGGTCCCGATCGAAATGCTCCATGCGGTTGAAGTAATCGTCGGGCACCTCGTAGCGCTCGACCGTGCGCGGCTGTCCCGGCTTGCGGAAGTACACCGTCATCGGCGATTCCCGCGACATGAGCGTGCCGATCACCAACGGGCGCGGGGCCGTGCTCATGTTGGGTCCCGAGCCGTGCAGCAGCGCGTTGTAGTAGAAGATCGCATCGCCGGCGCGCAGCGGCACGGTGCGTACCAGCGGCTCGATCACTTCGTGCAGATCGTAGGTCTCGGCACGGTCGTCGAGATCGAGACTCCGCACCTTGGGCATGATGCGATGGCTGCCGGGAACGACCTGCAGGGCCCCGTTCTCGACGGTCGTGTCGATGATCGGCGCGATGATGTTGATCGACCAGAACCGGTCCTCGTCGACCATCGTGGGATCCTGGTGCTGCGGCAGGCGGGAGTCGGCCCCCACTTGTTTGACGCGAAACCCCGCGCCGACGAAGCGGTAGTCGTCCAGCACGGCATCCAGGCGCGGAGCGACGATGCGGGCCACCTCGGCGCAGACGTGCCGGCGCAGCTCGGGGCTGCCGACGCAGTTGGTGCCGGTCATTGCGATCTGGAAGTACGGATCCGTCGCCGGCATGCCGCTCAGCATCTCCTCGTAGACGGCCTGCAACTGCGGAATGTCGTCCGCCAGCAGGCGCGGCACCACCACGTACCCGGTGCGCTCGAAGGTCTCGCGCGCGGCGGAGTCTCTGAACTGCGGAACCTGCATACGCGACCTCGGCGGCTGTTATCCGACCGCCGTTCGTCCCCTGTCAAGATCGGGAACGGGGCCGCGCCGCGCGACGCCGCCCCCGCGCTCCGAAGGGAACTGGTCTTCAGCAGGCGTTCTGTTATCTACTCGCTCACTGACGACCCGCACACGGACCGATTCCGCCATCCCACCGCCCATGCAAAGCGACCCGACGAGCCCAGCGAGCTTCCCCGCGACCGGCATCAACGGCGTCGTGTATTACATCCTGCCCACGTCGCGCTTCAATCGGCGTTACGTGAGCCCCCGCGAACAGATCAACCTCAGCGACTACGCCCCGCGCGAGGTGTTCGTGCGCGACGCGCGGCCGCTGGGCATGGCGGCCTCCCTCGACCGCATCGGCTTCACCCTGCTGCCGCACGCGACGCGCACCGATTTCGCCGATCGCGAGCAGATCGACCGCCGGTATCTGCCCGAGATGGAGCAGCTCCTGCGCGAGGTCACCGGCGCGGACCGTGTGATCTCGTTCGCCTGGATGGCGCGCTGCTCGACGCCCTCCGACGACGAGGCGCATCCGCCGGCGAACGACGTGCACGTCGATTACACGCCGGCGTTCGCCGAGTGCATGGCGCGCCGCGCCCTGGCCTGGAACGGTCTGGCCGATCGGCCGTTCCGCCGCTTCGCCATCGTCAACGCCTGGCGCTCGTTCAGCGGCGCGCCGCAGGACTGGCCGCTCGGCCTGTGCGACGCGACGAGCGTCGCCGACGACGAGGGCGTGACCTACAACATCCTCAGCGTCGATCGCATTCCGGCCCCGGAGGAGATTCCGGAGGTGCTGCCCGGGGATCCCGAACGTCCGACCTTCCCCGAGATCTCCGCCTTCCAGTTCCGGCCCGAGCATCGCTGGTACTACTACGCCGACATGCGACCCGACGAGGTCCTGCTGTTCACCAACTACGACTCCCAGCGCCGCGGCGCCTGGCGGGTCCCGCACGCCGGCTTCCGCGACCCCACGTGCACGGCGACCTGGCCGCGACGGAGCATCGAGGTGCGCCTGCTCGCCTTCTTCTTGTGAGCGCCAGGACCGGCAGCTAGCGTGGCGCGCGCCATGCCCGATTCTTCCCGCGACTGGATCGACCCCATCGACCGCCACTTCCGCGCCAAGGGATGGGCGCGCGGCATTCCCGCCTTCGACGCCGAGACGCTGGGCCCGATCCGCGCCGAGATCGAGGCGCTGTGGGCCGAACGCCGCTCCGGCGCCCGTGACGGCTTCGCCACGCATCGACCCGAACTGCCGCGCCTGCACCGCCTGAGCCCCACCCTCGGCGCCTTCGTCCGTCACCCGGTGCTGATCGCCCTGGCGCAGCGGATCATCGGACCGAACGTCGACATGCTGTGGAACCAGGCGCACTGCAAGGGCCCGGGCGGCCACGCGCTCGGCCGCTATCCCTGGCACCAGGACGGCTTCTACGCCCCGGTGGAACCGACCGGCGGCTACTCCTGCTGGATCGCCCTGACGCCGACCACCGCCGAGAACGGCGCCATCGTCGGCGTGACGCGCGCGGACGATCGCCGCCTGCGGCCGCACACCTGGAACCCCGAGCTCGCCTACTACGTCTGCGAGGTCGCCGACGACGAGGCCGAGGTGCTCGAGATGGCGCTCGGCGAGTTCCTGCTGTTCGACAACCTGTGGCCGCACGCCAGCGGGCCGAACACCACCGGCGCGCCGCGCATCGGCTACAGCCTGTCGTACGCGCACACCGGCACCCGGCTGATCGCCACCGGCGAGACCTACGGCGACCGGGTGCCGATCGTCCGCGACGGCCGGGCAATCGACGACGTCATGGCGGAGCTGGCGCGCGACCCGGCGCGCCCCGGACCCGGCCGCCGCACGCTGGAGGAGCTCACCGGGCGCATGCCCGAGATCGCGGACCTCATCGAGGCGCGATTCGCCGCCTATCGCGACGCCCTGCTCGCCGGCGACGCGACGGGCGCCGAGCGGGCGCTGACCGAGCTCATCTGCAGCGCCCCCGACGAGGCGATCGTGCTCGGCGACCTGCTGCGCTCGCGCGGCGTGCCCGACGAGCTGCGGCGCGAGCTGCGCGATCTGGGGACGCGCGACCTGACGGCGCGCCGCCTCCTCCTCGGCCGCCTGCTCGAGCTCGATCCGGGCGACGAGGAGGCCCGGCGCGAGCTGGCGGCGCTGGAACGGGACGCCGGCGCGGAACGCTGACCGGCGCTCAGCGCGGCGGCGGCTCGCTCAGGTAGCGATCCAGCACCGCGTGGAAGTGGCGCACCAGGAATTCCTTCTCGCCGAGGATCACCTCGGAGAGGGCCCGCGACTGGAGCCCCTGCTGCACGCGCGCGAAGTTGTGCACGTCCTGATCCGGCACCGCGCCGAGCGACTCCTCGCCGGCCTTGAACTGGCGCAGCGGCGGACGCGGCGGCGCCGGTTGTCCCTTCGGGACGCGGATCGACATCTGCTGGTCGAAGTACGATCGGCCGGGATCGGTCGGATGCGGCCGCATGCGCCAGAAGACGTGGCTCAGGCCGGTGAAGGCGAACGACAGGTTGGGAAACACGAACAAGGCGAAGAAGTCGGTCAACTGCGGATCGGCGAGGCGCGAGAAGTCGAACTCCGCCGGCGCCCGCCCGCGCAGGTGCTGCGCGATCGCCGCCCGCACCCCGACCGCCGACCCCTGGTAGGCCGCCGGATCCAGCCCCGCTTCCTGCATGAGACCGCGCAGCATGTCGCTGATCGCCTCGCGGTCCTCGAGCAGCGGGCTGGGAATCCCGAACGGCGCCGAGCCGATGTTGTGGTCGCCGAGGATCTCCAATTGAATCTGCGACTCGTCGTAGATCGGGCGCAACTGCTCGTGCAGGTGCGACACGTGGTAGCCCTCGTTGGCGTTGTCGACCGCCACCTTCCAGTTGCACGCCACCTCGGCGCTCTGGTCGGAGATGAGGCGGCAGGCGTCGAGATCGTAGGCGAGCAGGCGCTCGGCCATCGGCCCGAGGAATTCGCGCAGCGATGGCCTGCCGCCGCCGAAGTGGACCCAGACGTAGGTCGCGAGCTCCTCGCACGCCACCGGAACGAGGTGGCACTGCTCGAATCGACCCGCGAGCTGCGGGAACAGGTCGGGCTCCGGCAGGCGCTCGAGACGGCCGTCGCGCCCGTACTCCCAGTGGTGATAGGCACAGCGGAAGCGCTGCACCGTGCCCGATCCGGGATCGCGCAGCCGCCGGCCGCGGTGCACGCAGATGTTGTGGAAGGCGCGCACGCTGCCGTCGTCCTGACGCACGCACAGCACCGACTCGGGGCCGAATTCGTAGGTGAAGTAATCGCCCGGGTTCTGCAGGTCGGTGGCGCGACCGGCGACGTGCCAGACCCGCGGCCACAGCCGCTCGAGCTCGAGGCGATGGTAGGCCGGGGAGACGTAGCGCTCGGTCGAGAGGTTCCCGGACCCGAGCCGCGCCTGCAGTCCGCCGTCGACGATGATCGGCCGCGTCATTGCCGGCTCGCCCGCCGCCGCCGTCAGACCAGCGCGCCGCCGCGCAGCAGCGGTCGCTGATCGCCGAACAGCTCGCCGGTTTCGAGCAGACGCACGCCGGGGACGTTGAAGGTGATGAGGAACGCCTCCCGCATCTCGGCGCTCAGGTTCGGCGGGCTGCCGTGCGGGGTCATCAGGCGGTAGACGACCATCGCGCCGGGCCGCAGCGTGCCCGGCACCACCTCCAGGCCGTCGACCGAGCACGACCACCATTCCAGGCGCGGATCCCAGGTGTGCGGCAACGCCGTGCCGTGGGTGCCGGCGGCGAACAGCAGCGTGCCGTTCTCCGGCGACAGCGGCCCGAGGGCCAGGAAGCAGGAGAAGCCGGTGTCCAGCCGATCGATCTCGGCGAACTTGCTGTCCTGGTGGAAGGGAAACTCGGTCTGGGCATCGACGTCGGGCAGCTTCAGGCAGCCCTGGCTCCAGGTCTGGTCGACATCCGGCCCGACGATCGCCCTGGCCAGCGCCTGGAACACCGGGTGGCGCTGGAAGCGCGCCACGGCGTCGCTGCGCTTCTGCGGCGCCGGCAGGAACGGCCGCAACCGCTGCCGGGCGCGCTGCCCGGGATTGCTCTCGGGGATCTCCTCGATCGACTCGCGGTAGTAGCGCAGGCAGTCCTGGCGCACCGGCTCGAGCTCGTCGGCGGTGAACAGGACGTCGGTGAAGAAGAATCCCCGCTCGTCGAGCTCGCGCCGCTGCCGATCGCTGATCAGCCCGCTGTCGTCTACCCGCATGATGCGTTCCCCGATCCTGGCGCCGCCATCCGCCCCCGTCCCGCCGACGCCGGGAAGCCGACGATAGTCGCCGCCGCGGCGAGGCGCAACGACGAACGCCGCGCGCCGCCGGCGCTCACAATCGCAGCCCGCGCAGCCGCATGTAGAGCTCGGCCAGGCGCGCCACCGCGACCTTGGGGCCGCGCACCCACCACAGGTTGATGCCGATCGACGTCGTCAGCGAGCGCGCCTGGTGCCACCACAGGCTGGGGATGTAGAGCAGGTCGCCGGGCTCGAGCTCGGCCGCCCACAGCGGCGCCTCGGCGAAGCGCGGGAAGCGCGCCAGATCCGGCGCTTCGGCGTCCACCGGGCTGTAGTTGGGCACCCCGGAGTAGAACGGGTGGCGGTACACGAGACCGGTCAGCCGCCGTTCGAGCAGCAGGAAGCGCTTGCGGCCGCGGATCTGCGCGAACAGGTTCTCGGGCAGATCGCGGTGCAGCGGCCCCTTGGTGTCGGGCGCGCCGAGCCAGAAGCGCGAGCGCGCCCACGGCGCGTTCGCCGCGTACACCGGATGCCGGATGTCGGCGAACAGCTCCGGCAGCAGCTCGCGCACCCGCACCGACAGGTAGAGGTCGTGCGGCCGCTCGTCGGCGAGCAGGGCGCAGTAGTCGGCGAAGCGGATGCGCTCGTAGTGGAGCCCGCCGCCGACGTCGTAGTGCGAGCGGCCCTTCTCCCGGATCACCGGCAGCTCGCGATCGCCGAGCTGGCGCGCGAAGTATTCAAGCGACCACTTGGCCATCGCCGGCCAGTCGGCGATGGCGCCGCGCAGGATCACCGGCCGCGAGCGGCGGACGAATTCCGCCTCGAACTCCGCCGCCGAGGGCGGCGCGATGCGGGGCACTGCCGTGAGCGCGCGCACGCCGCCCGCCGCCCCTCAGCGATTGACCCGCCGCAGCCGCTTGAACAGATCGGCCGCCAGCACCAGCGGCAGGCGCCCCCCGCGCGCCCACCAGAAGTTGGTCGAGAAGCTGTCGGCGACCGTGCGCACGTGGTGCCAGGCGCCGCGCGGAATGTAGATCGCGTCCCCCGGCGCCAGCTCCGCCTGCCGCGGCTGCGCCTCGCGGAAGCGCGGAAAGCGCGCCAGGTCCGGCGCCTCGATGTCGACCCGGCAGCCGTTGGGCACGCCGGAGAACAGACTGTTCGGATACAGGCATCCGCTGTCGCGGGCATCGAAGAGCGTGAAGCGCTTCGCGCCCAGGAGCTGGACGTGGAAATTGTCGGCGGCGTCGCGGTGGGTCATCGTCACCGTGCCGGCGGGCGAGATCCACAGCTTGTGCGACAGCCACGGCGCGCCGGCGCAGTAGATCGGCGTGGAGACGCGCTCGCGCCACGCCGGCGGCAGCTCGTCGGCGCGCGCCATCATGTACAGCGACGGGACGCCGCCGCCGCCGAGCTGCTGCAGCAGCTCGCGCAGCGGGCGCGGCTCTGTGCCGACGCCGTGCCGCGGATCGGCGACCACGGTGCCGCCGCGGGTGACGATCGCCGGCACCGTCAGCTCGCGGAACTCCGCCGCCAGCGCCGCGAACGACCAGCGCCGCAGCTCCGCCTCCGGCACCAGCCCGCGCACCACCACCGGACGGCGCGTCCGCCGGTACTCGCGCTCGAAGCGCGCCGGCGCCAGCGGTTCGACGCGCGGGATGTCGACGGCGCGCATCGCGGCCTCACACCGGCATCCGGTCGAAGCCGCGCATGCCGCTCGGCAGCGGCGCGGCGGTGAGGCGGACGTCGGCGGCGCGGCAGGCGGCGGCCAGCCCGTCCAACGCCGCCGCGGCGGCGTCGATGGCGCCGAGGCCGAGCCCGTCGAGCGGCACCTCGACCCGGATGCCGCCGACGCCGTGCGCGCGCGCCAGCGCCGCCAGCTCCGGCAGCGTGGCGAGCGCCGCCCCGTACAACGGCGCCCGCAGCTCGACCCGCACCCCGGCGCGCACCAGGTTGGCGATGCCGCGCAGCGCCTGCGCGTGCGCGCCGTCGACGCGGGCGATCGCGTCCGCCGCCGCGGCGCCGGCGGCGAACAGCTTCACCGACGCGTCCGACAATCCCGCCTCGACCGCTTCGCGGGTGAAACGCGGGTAGGCGAAGCGGCGACCGTTGCTGGTGACGCCGACCCGCCGCCCGTCGGCGCCGCGCGCGCGCCGCACCAGCGCCGCGAAGTCGGGATGCAGCGTCGGCTCGCGCCCCGCCAGCATCACCGGCAGGTCGGCGGCGCGCGCCGCGTCGACGCGGGCCTGCAGCGCCGCCGCGTCGTCGGCCAGGAAGCGGTCGCGATTCTCGCAGCCGGGACAGCCGTTGTTGCAGGCGCCGGCGAAGAAGACCGCCGCCGCCCGCGCGCCGCAGGAGCCGTGCAACAGCGCCTCGACCCGCGTCGCCAGCCCGTCCAGGGCCGCCGCGAGCCAACCGGTGGCCGCCTCCGGGGTCGGCGCCGCCGCGGCGTCGATCGGCGCCAGCCAGCGGGCGACGGCGAGCAACTGGCTGATCTCGGTCTGATCGCCGAGCGCGCGGCGCAGGTGGCGGCACAGCTCGTAGGCGACGGCGGCGCGCGCATCGGCGAAGCGCCAGGCGATGTCGACGCTGTAGCCCTTGCCGCGCGCCGTGTCCGCCACCGCCGCGGCCTCCCAGGCGTCGGCCGCCAACCCCTGCGCGGTCGCCAGGGCGTAGATCGGCAGGCGCGGGTAGAGGCGCAGACGATTGCGGGTGATGTCGTGGAAGAAGTCCGACAGCCCGTGGGCGCGCAGCGCCTCGCCCGACGCCAGCAGGCGCGCCGGCGTCGTCCAGGGATGGAAGAGGATCAGGCTGTGACCGCGCTCGCGCGTGTAGCCGAAGTGCGCCGGGTGGGCGTGCACCAGCTCGCGCACCAGCGCGGCGGCGGCGAGCAGCACGGTATGGTCGACGCCCTTGTTGAAGAGCTCGAGATCGTCGTCCGAGAACGACTCGAAGCCGACCAGGTAGAGCTCGAGCCGCGTCCCGGTGCGCGCCGCGATGGCGATGCTGCGCGCCAGCGCCTCGCGGTGCTCGACCAGCCAGTCGGCGCGCGTCTCCAGCAGCCAGGTGAGATCGCGCAGGCCGCGCCGCTCCGCCTCCTCCAGCAACAGCGGCAGATAGCGCAGCGGGTGCTGATCGGTGAGCACGAAGGCGTGCGGCGCCGGCAGGTGCGCGGCGAGATAGGCGGCCTGGCGGAGCACCGACTCGACGGTGTCGGCGTCGGAGCGCTTGTCGTAGTCGCCGCCCATGGTGCAGAAGGCGCAGCCCTTGCGCAGCACCTCGCCGCCGCGCGGCAGCGGCAGGTCGCGGTACGGCGCGGCCTGGCTGACGTCGCGGCTGTAGGGGCAGCCGCCGTTGCCGAACACCGCGTACGGGGCGGCGCGCACCGCCGCGGCATCGCCGGCGGCGATCACCTCGACGTCGAGCACCGGGCGGTAGTCGAGGCGCGGGCCGCCGGCAGCCTCCACCAGCGAGCGCGACGCCGGCTCCGGCAGGCCGTCGCGCACCGCCGACAGGCCGGGGATGTCGACCTCGGCCGGCGGCGCCAGACCGGTCGCCAGCCACATGGCGAAGGCGCGCCGCACCTCGTCACCCATCTCGCCGCCCGGCCGGCGGCGTTCGTAGGGGCGGTAGGCGATGGCGGCATCGCCGGGCGCGACGCTCGCCATGCCCTCGGGCGGCGGCAGGAGCAGCATGCGGCGGTCCGGGCCGCCCGCCTTCCATGCCGCGAACGCGGCCGTGTCGAGCACGCGATCGGCGACCACCAGGTCGATCGCCTCGTCGACCAGCCAGCGCGTCACCCGCGCCGAGACCTCGGCGTCGCGGACGCGGTCGCCGCCGTCGTAGTAGACGCGCAGCATCCGCGACTCATGCCCGAGGGCGCGCGCGTCGCTGCACAACAGGCCGAGCAGCACGTCGGAGAAGTAGCCGCCATCGCGGCTGCCGAAGCTGCTCACCATGGCGATGCGCAGCGGACGCCCGGCCCGCGGCTCGCCCTGCTCCGCGGTGACCGCGCGCGCCGTCATCGGCCTCGCCCCGGGCTCGTCACGGCGGTCATCTTGAAGGCGCCGTCGTGGTTGTTCAAGGCCGCAGCGGCGGCGCCGGCCGCCGCCCCGGAGCGTGCCGGCGGCGCGACCGCGGCGGCGTCGCGCGTCACCCGCCGGGCACCGATTCGAGCCGGTGGAAGCGGATCGGCACCGCCGCCGCCGAGTAGAAGAGGAAGGGCGGATCGTCGGCGGGATCGACGATGACGGCCGGCGGACCGATGGCGGTCTCGTCGCCCACGAACGGCCGGCATTCCGGACGCGGCCCATCCGGCGGCCGCAGGGGCGAGCGCTGGCGCCCGAAGATCACCCGGTCCCAGCGAATCGCGCGCGCCGCGTCCTGGCTCGGCGCGTGTTTGCCGCCGGTGAGATCCTCGAACGTATAGGTCCAGCACTCGATGTCCTCGAGGACGAACCACGGCGGCGGGCTGCTCGCCAGATGCGCCAGCGGCGCCACCTGCACCCGCTTGCCGGACCGCCGCAGCAGTCCGGCGTAGCGCGCATAGCCCGACAGCGCCCCGTCGGCGGTGGGCAGCTTGACCAGCGTCAGCTCCGGCGGCAGCGCCGGCGCCGCGGCTTCGACGGCGAGGTACTCCCGGTGCGCCGGCGAGAGGGAGCGCAACATGCCCCACGCGGAGAAGAACGGCGGCAGCGCGAACAGGATGGCGGCGGCGGCGATGCCCACCCGGGCCCGCCGCGCCGGCGCCACCCAGCGCTCGAGGAACGCCGCGCCGGCCATGGCGACCAGCACCATGGCGAGGGCGATGGCGGAGAGGCGCTGCGCCAGCTCGACGCCCGGCGACGGCATGCCGCACGGATAGGTGACGACGAAGTTGATGGCGAAGACCAGCGCCATCGCGCGCGGCAGGCCGCGCGTCAGGCACGCCCAGAGCAGCGCCGCGACGGTGAGGATCGGCAGCGGACCGAAGCGCCCGACGTCGAACAGCGCGTGGCCGCCGAGCATCTCGGGCAGCAGCACCGGCTGGGAGAGGATGGCGGCCATGTTGCCGAGGACGCTCTCCGCGCCCTGGCCGGCGAGCACGCGGGCGGCGAGCACCGCCGCCGCCGCCACGCCGGCGGCCCAGAAGCGCGCGTCGCCGAGCAGGCCGCGGCCGCCGCGCGCCAGGCCGAGCAGGAAGGCGCAGGGGGCGAATACGTAGAAGGTCTGGCGGGTGTGCGCCAGCAGCGACAGGGCGAGCACCGCCGCGACCAGCGGCGCCGTCCGCCGGGTCGCCGCGAACACGTCCATGACGATGAACGCCAGCAGGCCGAGGCCGAGCGCGATGGTGTGCATGTCCTCCGACGCCGCGACCCGCATGAGGGCCGGATGGGTGCCGGTGACGGCCACCGCGAGCAGCGCGCCGTAGGGCGAGCCGGACAGGCGGTAGGCGAGCAGCGCCAGCAGCGCGACGTCGAGCGCGCCGACGATCTGCATGGCGCGGAACACCGCGTCGAGGTCGTGGCCGAGCAGGCGGGTCAGTCCGCCGAGCGCCCAGAAACCGTACTGGCCGTAGGTCTGGCCGCGGTTCGTGCAGGGATCGGGGAACTGCAGGACGCAGTCGACCAGCATCGGCGCGACGACGTCGGCGTGCACCAGCGTCGGCCGCACCGCGACCCCGCGCGCCACCACCGCGATCGCGAACAGCAGCGCCGCGGCGCGCACCGCCGGATGGCGGAGGAGGTCGGGAGCGGGGCGGCGCCAGCTCGCCAGGAGGGCGGCGACCAGCGCCACGGTCGCGCCGGCGGAGACGATCATGGGCGGGGGCATGCTGGACGGGTTCGGGCTGTCGGCCGGCGCGCCCCGCCGCCCGCCGCGCCGCGGGCCCCGGCGACCGTCGCCGCGGACCGCCAGGCCCCTCGGGGACGTCGCCGCGGCGCGCGGTCGAGCCGGACTTCGTGGTCGCCTACCGAGTTGCGATAGCCTATAACCAACGCCACAAGCCAGCGCAGACGGCGGGCACCGCGGCGGGTCTGGAACGGGGACATCCGCGGCTCCGCCCGCTCGCCCGCCCATGCACGTTCAGCGCGTCATCACCAACGAGACCTGCAACCAGAACTGCTGGTTCTGCAACGCGCGACGGCCGGCCGAGCGTCCCGATTTCATCAGCCCCGCCGCCGTGCGGCGGCGGATCGCGGCGGCGCGGGGACCGCAGACGCGCGAGATCGTGCTCACCGGCGGCGAGCCGGCCATGCGCAGCGACCTGGCGGCGTTGGTGCGCCACGCCGCCGAGGGAAGCGGCCGGGTCGTGCTGGAGACCAACGCGACCCTGATCGACCCGGCGGGCGCCGCCGCCCTGGCCGGCGCCGGCCTCGCCGCGGCGCGCGTGCAACTGGTGGCGTGGGGCGACGAGGCGGATGCCATCACCCGCGAGCCGGGCGGCTTCGCGGCGGCGCTGCGCGGCATCCGCGCCCTCGCCGATGCCGGCGTCGGCGTCGAGGTGACGACGCCGATCGTCCGCCGCACGCTGGCGCACGCCGCCGCGATCCCCAGTCGGATCGTCGCCGAGGGCCTGCCGGTCGCCGGGCTGATCCTGATCGCGCCGCTGCAGGCGCCGCTCGCCGACGAGTGCGCGCCGCTGGCCGAGGTGGCCGGCGCCATCACCGCCGTCGCCGACGAAGCGCGTCGCGTCGCGCTCCCCCTGCGCCTCGATCCCACCACCTACGTCGCGCCCTGCGTCTTCGAACGGCCGGAGCGCGTCGCGCACCTGTTCGCGCTCAACCGCGGCAACGCGACGCGCGCCGAGTACGGACGCGTGGCGGCGTGCGCCGAGTGCCTGGTCAACGACCGCTGCCCCGGCCTGCCGCGGGCGGCGGCCGAACCGGCGGTCCTGCATCCGGTGCGCGAGCAACGGCTGCGCCGCCGGCTCACCGTGGTCTCGACGGTGGAGGAGCAGGTGGCGCGCGAGCTGGTCAGCCGCGACGAGTTTCGCGGCGGCGACGCGCCGGCGGTCGAGTACACGGTGCGGGTGAACTTCCACTGCAACCAGGCCTGCGAGTTCTGCTTCGTGTCGACGCACCTGCCGCCGGCGCGCGAGGCGGCGGTGCGCGAGGCGATCGAGACGGCGGCGCGCGAGGGCGCGGTGGTCATCCTCTCGGGCGGCGAGCCGACGCTGAACCCGCGCCTGCCCGACTACGTGCGCCTGGCCAAGGGCGGGGGCGCGCGCTCGGTCGAGCTGCAGAGCAACGCCACCCGGCTCGGCGAGTCGGACCTCGCCGCGACGCTGGCCGAGGCCGGGCTGGACGGCGCCATGATCTCCCTGCACGGCGCGACGGCCGCGATCTCGGACGCGGTCACCGGCGCCCCCGGCACCTTCGCGGCGACCCTGCGCGGCGTCGATGCGCTCGTGCAGACCACCGTCCGCGTCCGCCTCAACTTCGTCTTCTGCCAGGCCAACCGCGACGACTTCCCGAACGTCGTCGAGCTGGTGGCGCGGCGCTGGCCGACGGCGGGGATCGTCTTCTCGTTCGTCGGCTCGCACACCGACGTGGTGCCGCGGACGACGGCGCTGATCCCGCGCTTCTCCGACGTCATGCCGTCGCTGGTCGCCGGGCTGGCGCGCGCCCGCGCCGCCGGGGTGGCGGTCAGCGGCTTCGAGTCGATGTGCGGCCTGCCGCTCTGCGTCATCCCGGCGAGCCAGCGCGCCGCCGTTTCGGCGCTGGCGCTGCCGGAGCACGCCGGCGGCGGCGAGTTCGTCCGCGGCGAGGCCTGCGCGAGCTGCGCCGAGGCGCGCCGCTGCTTCGGCGTGCGCCGCGGCTACGCCGAGCTCTACGGCACCGGCGAGCTGCGGGCGCTGTCCGACGCCCCCGAGGCGGACGGGCGCTGAGCGGCGCCGCCGGCGCGCGCCTCACTTCGCCGCCAGATCGACGGCGCCGCTGACGGCGAGGAACGGCTCGGGATCGAAATTCTGCCCCAGCCGGACCTCGACCCGTGCCACCGGCGGCGAGCCGGGCGGCAGGTCCACGTAGGCGTCATAGGTCCGCGACTCCTTCGCCGGCACCGTGGTGTCGCCGTGGACGCGCAGGGTGTGCTGGTCGACGAAGCGGAAGAGCACCGGGCTCGGCTGCTCCCCCTCCTTCCACTCCGCGGTCGGCTGCGGCCCCTCGGCGATCAGCGCGCCGGCGGCGTCGAACGCCGCGACGCGTAGGAACGCGTACCGCTGCACGGTTTCCATGCCGGGGAAGCCGTGGCCGACGCCGACGTTGGTCAGCGTCACCCGCGCCCGCACCCGATCGCCGTCGATCCGCGCCGCGTCGAGCTCCAGACGCAGCGCCCGGCGCGCCAGCTCGCGCTGCCGCGCCGCCGCGTCGTGGTCGTCGAACAGCACGTTGGCGGCGGCATTGCCGCCGAGGAAGAGGTGCGAGCGCCGCTGCCCGCGCACCGGCCCCCAGGGCACCAACCGTCCCGGCTCGCGCACCGGGCGCCCGGTGGCCTCCCGCACCATGTGGCAGTCCTGGCACTCGACCCGCTGACTCGCATCCGGCGAGTTGTACGGGCTCGCCTCCCAGTCGGGGTACGTCTTGTGCGGCGTCTCGGGCGCGTCGAAGGACACCCCGTGGCAGCCCTGGCAGGCCTGCGAGGTGTCGAGGAACGGCGAGTGGTAGTCGCGGCGGTGCATCGCCGGCCGCCAGCGGATCAGGTAGTCGCCGACGAGGCGGGCGATCGGGTTGGCCGCGTTCTGGCCGATGTAGCGCCGCACCGTCTCGGGGGCGGAGACGTAGAACGGCGGCCACTGGAACATCTCCGGCGAGATCGCGTCGCTGAGCGGCACCTCGCCGCGTTGGGCGCGGGCGATGAAATCGCGCACCTTCTGGTCCGCCTCCGGATGCGCGTCGTTGATGCCGCGCAGCGTGTGGCAGAAGCTGCAGGTGACGCCGTCGCTGGTCGGCACGCCCGCCTGCAGCGGCGAGCCCGCGTCCTCGCCGAAGAAGCTGGTCGGCGCGTGGCACATCGGGCACTGGTCGGGAATGGGCGGCAACTGGTGCAGGAACGGCGAGCCGGGCGCTTCGCGCGCCGCCTTGCCGACCAGCACCAGGTCGACGCCCTGGCTGTCGGTGCGGTGCTCGAGATCGCTGCGGAACACCGGCATGTCCATGGCGTGCCCGTGCGTCGAGCGGCGCCACTCGTGGTAGTTCTCGACGTGGCAGGAGCCGCACCAGGCCGCCTCGTCGTAGAGGCTGACCGGTCGCACGTCGTAGGTGAACGGCGGCGACGCCGGCTCCAGCAGGTCGCGCGGGATGACGAGGCGCGCCCCCACCAACAGCGCGCACGAGAGGGCGATGGCGCCGATCACCGCCAGCCCGAGACGCCAACGGCGCTCGATCAACAGGTGCAGCGCGACCATCGCCGCCACCGCCGCGCCCAGCACCGCGTGACCGTCCGCCACCGCCATGCCCTGGCTGCTCCAGATGGCCGGGATGCCGGAGGCGAAGGCGAGCAGCACCGTTCCCACCAGGGCCCAGCGCACCACGCCCGCCGGCGCCGAGGGGCGGGCGTAGCGACGGAAGCGCCGGATGTGGCGCAGGCTCCAGACGACGGCGAGCGGCAGGACGACCAGGCTGAGCGCGACGTGCGCCAGCACCGCCAACTGCGAGGTCGTGAAGGCGACGTGGTCGGGGACGATCAGCAGCCAGCCGCCGAGCGCGATCTGCGGCGCCAGCACGGCCAGGACGGCCAGCGCCTCGAAGCCGCCGAAGCGCGGCCGTGACTCGTCCCGCGCCAGCGGGGAAACCCGCCGGCGCTCGTCGCCGTGATCGCCGTGCGGGATGCCCACCACCCGAAAGATAGTCGGAGCGGATTTCTTGGAGCAACCGCAATGCGCATGGGTCTGCCCCGCCGCCGCCGCGATGCGATGCGGGGGGGCCGCGCTCCCGCGCGGCCGTGCGACGCTGGTGCATGGCGACCGGCGCCGAAGACGCTTGGATTGCCGCGCCCTGCGGCGGCCGCGCGGGAGCGCGGCCCTCCACGCTTCCTGAGCCCGCCGGGGGGCGTCAGAATGTCGCGAAGTCGATGGTCAGCGCGTCGACGCCGGGGACGGGGGCGCCGCCGCGCGCGCCGTCGGCGGCGATGCGCATCTCGCCCAGCAGCGCCGTCCGCAGGGCCGCCGCCGCGGCGGCATCGACGGCCTCGGCGGCGGCGAACACGCCGGCCGCGTAGGCCGATGCCGCGGCGCAGTCGTAGCGGCACGGGTAGAAGGTCACCAGCCGCGCCCGGCGATCCGGCGAGAGATCGTTCAGGCGGCCGAGGAACTGGCGCGAGGCCCGCGCCGCGTGCTCGGCGGCGACGAAGTCCTCGTGGCCGTAGCTGCCGTCCGGACGGCTGGTGATGCCGCGGCGCAGCCGGGCGCAGAACTCCGCCACGCAGCAGGCGGGAAACCCGAGCAGGGCGCCGAAGCGGGTGTGCAGATCCACCTCCCGGTCGCGGTCGAGCCCCTGATTGTCGGGCGGCAGCAGCGGCGCCTCGGCCGCCGCCATGGCGCGGGCGTAGTCCGCGTCCCGCGCCAGGTAGAGGATCGCGACCGGCGGGCGGCCGGGAAACTCGACGCGATCCGGCCCGCGGGCGATGGCGAGACCGTGCCGGCGCGCCCGGGTTTCGACCTCGCCGGCCCGGTCGGCGGCGATCGAGACGCGGTTCCCGGGCTTCAGGCCGGCCTGCATGGCGATCCACTCGACGTCGAGGACGCCGGCCGAGGGGGTTGCGCGGTTCATGAGATTCGCGTCAAAGCTGGCTGGTCTCTCTACACCGAAGCGCAATGGTTGGTGAAGCGGAACAGCGGCTGCGGCTGCTCGTCACCGGCGCGTCCGGATTCGTCGGTTCGCAGGTGGTCCGGGCGGCGCTCGCCAGCGGCCACCAGGTCATCGCGCTGGTGCGATCGCGCGCCGGCGCGGCGCGTCTCGCCGGCCTGTCGGGCGACCTCCGCCTGGTCGAGGCGGACCTCGCCGATGCGGCGGCGATGCGCCGCGCCGCACGCGAGGCGGCAGCCGACGCGGCCCTGCACCTCGCCTGGTCGATCGGCCCCGACTATCGCGACACCCCGGCCAACCTGGCCTGCGTCCAGGGCTCGCTCGCCCTGCTCGAGGGCCTGCTCGACGGCGCCTGCCAGCGCATCGTCTTCGCCGGCTCGCACCTCGAGCTGGCGGCGAGCGCGGGCGACATGGACGAGACGCTCGCCGTCGCCCCGCGCAGCCTCTACGCGGTGTGCAAGGACGCCCTGCACCGCATCGCCGACACCTACGCCGCCGCCCGCGGCGCCTCGTTCGCGTGGGCGCGGCTGTTCAATCTCTACGGACCGGGGCAGCCCGACTGGGCCCTGGTGCCGTCGATCATCGCGCCGTTGCTCGCCGGCCGCCCCTGCGCCGTCGCCCGCGGCGCCCAGGTGCGGGCCTTCCTGCACGTCCGCGACGTCGCCGACGCCCTGCTCGCCCTGGCGCGGTCGCCGCTCGGCGGCACCGTCCACGTCGGCACCGAGACCGGCATCAGCGTCCGCGCCCTCGCCCTGCGCATCGGCGAGCGCCTGGGCCGCGCCGACCTGCTCGCCTTCCCCGAGCCCGAGGCGCTGGGGGCCGAGCCGCCGCGGATCGTGCCCTGCACCGCCCGTCTCGCCGCGACGGTCGGCTTCCGGCCCCGGATCGACCTCGACGACGGCCTGGCCGACACTATCGAGTGGTGGCGCGCGCACCGCCCGTCTATGGTTGACGCGTGAACGCCGCCGCGGAGCTCGGGGCCGACCGCTGTCGCGCCTGCCTGGGCGGGCGGATGATCGACTTCCTCGATCTCGGCCTGCAGCCGATCGCCAACCGCTACGTCGCCGCCGACGAGCGCGACCAGCCGGAGCCGGCGTTCCCGCTGCGCGCCCACGTCTGCCTCGACTGCGCCCTGATCCAGGTGCCGAACCGCGTGCCGGCGGAGTTCTTCCGCCACTACCTGTACACGCCGGCGGCGGCCGACGGCCTGCGCCGGCATTTCGCCGCGCTCGCCGATCGGCTGGTCGACGGGGCGCGGCTGCCGGCCGACGGCTACCTGGTCGACATCGGCTGCAACGAGGGCGTGCTGCTGGCCGCGTGCGCGGCGCGCGGGCTGCGCGTGCTCGGCATCGACCCGGCGCGCAACCTCATCGCGCGGGCGCGCGCCGCCGGGCTCGAGGTCGTCGGCGAGTATTTCGACGGCGCGCTGGCGCGGGCGCTGCGGGCGCGGCGCGGTCCCGCCGCGGCGATCACCACCACCAACACCTTCAACCACATCGACGACCTGCACGGCTTCGTGGGCGGCGTGCGCGAGCTGCTCGCCGCCGACGGCGTGTTCATCGTCGAGGTGCCGCACGCCGCCGACCTGATCGCGCACAACGAGTTCGACACCATCTACCACGAGCACCTCTCGGAATTCAGCGTGCGCGCGATCGTCGAGCTGTACCGCGCCTGCGGTCTGCAGGTGTTCGACGTCGAGGCGCTGCCCGTCCACGGCGGCTCGCTGCGCGTCTGGGGACAGCACGCCGCCGGCCCGCGGCCGACGACCGCCGCCGTGGCGCGGGCGCTGGCGGACGAGGAGCGCCGCGGTCTGTTCGCGGCCGCCACCTACGCCGCCTTCCGCCAGCGCGTGGAGGCGCTGCGCGAGGCGCTGCGGGAGCGGATCGCGTCGGTGCGGGCGGACGGCGGGCGGGTCGCCGCCTACGGCGCGCCGGCCAAGGGCATGACCCTGCTCGCCTACTGCGGGCTCGGCGCCACCGACATCGCGTACGTGGCCGATCGCAACCCCCTCAAGCAGGGCCGCTTCACGCCTGGCACGGGAATCCCCATCGTGCCGGCGGAGCGCATCGCCGACGATCCGCCCGACGTGCTGCTGGTGCTCGCCTGGAACTTTCTCGACGAGATCCTGGCGCAGCAGGCGGCGTTCCGCCGCCGCGGCGGCCGCTTCCTGGTCCCCATTCCGACCCCGCGCTTCGTCGAGCCGCCGCCGCTGGAGCGGGCGCGCGCATGACCGCCGGGCTCGACGTCATCGGCGAGGATGTGCGCGAGATCGCCGCCCGCGCCGAGGAGGACCTGCGCCGGATGGACGGCAAGCGGGTGCTGATCACCGGCGGCGCCGGGTTCCTGATGGCGTATCTCGTCGACGTCCTGGCGGCGCGCGCCGACGCGGCGGGCGGGCGCGCCGCGCCGCGCGTCGTCGTGATCGACAACTTCACCACCGCGCGCCGCGTCCGCCTCGCCCATCTCGCGGCGCATCCGCACGTCGAGCTGCGCGAGGGCGACGTGTCGACGCTGGAGCTGGCGGAGCCCTTCGACTTCATCGTGCACGGCGCCTCGATCGCCTCGCCGGTGGCCTACCGGCGGCTGCCGCTGCGCACCCTCGAGGTCAACGTGCTCGGCACCTGGACGCTGCTGCGGACGCTGCGCCAGCCGCTCGACGCCTTCATCCTGCTCAGCACCAGCGAGGTCTACGGCGATCCCGACCCGGCGCACGTGCCGACGCCGGAGACCTACCCCGGCCGGGTCTCGGCGACCGGCCCGCGCGCCTGCTACGACGAGTCGAAGCGGGTCGCCGAGACGCTGGCGGTGACCTACCACCGCGCGCACGGCACGCCGACGCGCATCGTCCGCCCGTTCAACGTCTACGGGCCGGGGCTGTGGCACGACGACGGCCGCGTCGTGCCCAGCCTGCTCGACGCGGCGCGGCGCGGCGAGGACCTCGTGCTCCATTCCGACGGCACGCCGCGCCGCAGCTTCTGCTACGTGACCGATTTCATCGTCTCGCTGTTGCGGGTGATGACCCGCGGCGCCGACGGCGAGGCGTACAACGTCGGCGACGACCGCGAGGAGATCTCGATGCGCGAGCTGGCCGAGCGGATCCGCGCCGTCACCGGCACCACCGGCCGCGTCCGCCTGCGCCCGAGCAGCGATCCGGACTACCTGACCGACGCGCCGCGGCGGCGCTGTCCCGATCTGGCGAAGCTGCGCGCGCTCGGCGGTTCGATGCCGCGCGTGGCGTTGGAGGACGGGCTGGCGCGCTACGCGCGCTGGCTGGCCGCCTGTCCACCGTCGCCGGCGAGCGAGGAGGCATGAAGGTCGCCGTCATCGGCGCCGGCCGGGTCGGCGTGATCAGCGCGCTGGTGCTGGTCGAGCTCGGCCACGAGCTGACGCTGGTCGACGTCGATTCCGACCGCGTCGCCCGGCTGCGGGCGGGTGCCATGCCGTTCTTCGAGCCCGGCGCCGACGCGGCCCTGCGGGCCGCCGCGCGCAGCGGCCGCTGGATGGTGACCGGGCGCGAGGAGGACACGGCCGACGCCGACGTCGTCCTGATCGCCGTGCCGACGCCCTCCGGCGCCGACGGCCACTACGACCTGGCGGCGCTGCAAGCGGCGGTGAACGGCCTGCGCCGCGTCGCCGCGCGCGCCGGCGCCGCCCTGCGCTGGCGCGCGATCTTCCTGCGCAGCACCGTGCTGCCCGGCACCACCCAGCGCCTGCTCGCCGACGCCCCCTGCCCGGTCGGCTTCCTGCCCGAGTTCCTGCGCGAGGGCAGCGCCCTGAGCGACGCCCGGCAGCCGGATCGCATCGTCGTCGGCGCCGACGACCCCGCCGCCGCGGCGCTGGCGCGGGCGCTGTTCGCGGGACTGGCGACCACCTTCTTCGATACCGGCATCCGCACCGCCGAGCTGATCAAGACCGCCAACAACGCGCTGCTCAGCACCTGCGTCTCGTTCGCCAACGAGCTGACGCGGCTGGCGGCGCGCATCGAGGGCGTCGAGGCGATGGACGTCTTCGATGCCCTGCACCTCGACCGCCGGCTGAGCGCCCCGTCGCGGGCGGGCATCGCGGACTACCTGCTCCCCGGCCCCGGCTTCGGCGGCAGTTGTCTGGCGAAGGATCTCGCCGCGCTCACCGCCTTCGCCCGCGGCGAGCAGCTCGCGACGCCGATGCTCGACGCGGCCCTGCACATCAACCGGAGCCAACCCGCGTGGTTCGTCGCCCGCATCGACCGGGCGCTCGGTGGTCTCAGCGGCCGCTCCGTCCTGGTGCTCGGGCTCGCCTTCAAGCCGGAGACGGACGACATGCGCGATTCGATCGCGCTGCCCATCCTGCGCGAGCTGGCGGCGCGCGGCGCCGCGGTGCGCGCCCACGACCCGGCGGTGGACGACGGGGCGAGCCGGGCGCGGCTCGCCGAGCTCGGGGTCGCGGACCTGGTCGACGGCGCGTTCGAGGCGGCGTTCGACGCCGCCGACGCGGTGGTCCTGGTGACGCCGTGGCCGCGCTACCTGGAGGCGCTGCCGGCGCTGCTCGCCCGGCGGGCGACGCCGCTGCTGTTCGCGGACGCGCGCGGGGCGCTCCGCGCCGCGACGCGGGCGCCGTCGGTGACCTATCTCGGGGTCGGGACGCACCTTCCCGAGCCGGAGGCGTAGCCGATGACCACCCCGCGCTCCCGCAGCGCCGTCCTGCGCGACGAGATCATCGAGCGCGTCCGCGCCCTCTACGCGCTCGAGCACGCCCCCGCCCCGTTCGTCCCCGGCGAGACCCACATCCCGTACTCCGGCCGGGTCTTCGACGGCTCCGAGATCGAGACGCTGGTGCGCAGCGCGCTCGACGCCTGGATCACCGCCGGCCCCTACGCGGCGGAATTCGAACGCGCGTTGGCCGCCTACACCGGGGCGCGCGGCGCGGTGTTCGTCAACTCGGGCTCCTCGGCCAACCTGCTGGCGCTCGCGGCGTGCACGTCGCCCAGGCTCGAGCGGCCGCTGCGGCCGGGCGACGAGGTGATCACGCCGGCGGCGGGCTTCCCCACCACCGTCAACCCGATCGCCCAGCTCGGCTGCGTTCCGGTGTTCGTCGACGTCGAGCTCGGCACCTACAACCCCGACCCCGAACGCATCGCGCGCGCCATCGGCCCGCGCACCCGCGCCATCATGACGGCGCACATGCTGGGCAATCCCTTCGACGCCGTGGCCTACAGGGCGCTCGCCGACCGGCACGGCCTCTTCCTGATCGAGGACACCTGCGACGGGCTCGGCGCGACCCTCGACGGACGCATGGCGGGGACGTTCGGCGACTTCGGCACGCTCTCGTTCTACCCGGCGCACCAGATGACCACCGGCGAGGGCGGCGCCGTGCTGTGCCACGACCCGGCGCGCCAGCGGATCGTCGAGTCGTTCCGCGACTGGGGCCGCGACTGCTGGTGCGAACCGGGCAAGGACGACACCTGCGGCAAGCGCTTCGCCTGGCAGCTCGGGCGGCTGCCGGCGGGGTACGATCACAAGTACATCTACAGCCACCTCGGCTACAATCTGAAAGCGACCGACCTGCAGGCGGCGATCGGGCTGGCGCAGTTGCGGCGCGTGCCGTCGTTCGTGGCGCGGCGGCGGCGCAACTTCGACGGCCTGCTGGCGGCGCTGGAACCGTTCGCCGACGTGCTCGTGCTGCCGCGCCACGAGTCGCGCGCCGCTCCGAGCTGGTTCGCCTTCCCGATCACCGTCCGTCCCGAGGCGCCGTTCACCAAGAACGACTTCGTCGCCTTCCTCGAGGGGCGCCGCATCGCCACCCGCTCGCTCTTCGCCGGCAACCTGCTGCACCAGCCGGCCTGGGACGATCGGCCGCACCGGGTGGCCGGATCGCTCGCCAACAGCGACGTCATCGCCACCGCGACCTTCCTCATCGGCGTCTATCCGGGCATCGACGACGAGCGCCTCGCCTACATGCAGCAGGCGCTGCGCGAGTTCCTCGGCGGGCGCCGCCGCGGCTGATCCCCGGTGATGACGGACCGCTCCGGCGCCGGCGCCCCCTGTCCCTGCTGCGCGGCGCGCATCGACGGTCCGCCGGCGTTCGTCCACCCGGCGATTCCCCGCCTGCTCAACGTCCTCGCCGCCAGCGAAGCCGAGGCGCGCCAGGCGCCGGCCGGCCGGCTCGAGCTGGTGGAATGTCCGGCGTGCGGCATGGTCTTCAACCGTGCCTTCGCCGGCGTGCCATACGGCCAGGACTATTTCCTCGACGCGACGCGGTCGCCGCGCTACCGCCGTCATCTCGACGACGTCAGCGACCGCATCGCCGCCCGCCTGGCGCCGCGCGACCGCTTCTCGCTGGTCGACGTCGGCGCCGGCCAGGGGCTCTTCCTCGCCCACCTGGTCGAGCGGCTGGGCGATCGCGTCATCCGCGCCCAGGGCTTCGACCCGGCGTTTCGCGCCGCCGAAGCGACCCTGCCGGCGCGGGTGGCGGTGCGCGCGGCGCCCCTGGACGCGGCCGGCGCCGCGGCGCTCGAGGGCTCGGTCGACGTCGTCGCCGCCCGCCACGTCTTCGAGCACATCCCGGATCCGGTGCGCTTCCTGGCATCCTTCCGCGAGCACGTTCCCGGTCCGTTCGAGCTCGTCCTCGAGACGCCGGACGTCGACCACACCCTCGCGCGCGGGCTGCTCCACGACTTCTGCTACGAGCACTGCGCCATGGCCACCGACGCGGCGGTGGCCGCGGCGCTGCGCCGCGCCGGCTACCAACGGATCCGCGTCGAGCGCGCCTTCGACGACGAGTACCTGCTGGCGTTCGCCACCGCGCCGCCGGGGACGGAGCGCGCCGCCGCGCCGGCGCCGCCGACCCCGCGCGGCGCCGCGCCGCGCCTCGCCGCGCTCGCCGCGCGCTTCGCGCCGCGGCATCGCGAACGCCTGCGACAGGCGCGGGCGCGGGGACCGGTCGCGCTGTGGGGGGCGGCCGGCAAGGGGGCCCTGTTCGCGCTCCTGGTCGATCCCGAGCGGACGCTGCTCGATCTCGTCGTCGACATCCACCCGCGCAAGCAGGGCGGCTTCCTGCCCGGCGCCGGCCATCGCGTCGTCGCCCCCGAGGCGGCGCGCGACGCCGGCGTGCGCACGGTGCTGGTCGCGAATCCGACCTACGCCGGCGAGGTGGCGACGATGTGCGCGTCGCTCGGGCTGCGCGCCGAGGTGCAGTGCGCCGGCGACCCGGCCGGCGCCGCGGGATGACCGGACGGCGGGCGGCTCAGCCGATCTCGTTGGGCTGCGGCACGCGGCGGACGCCGCCCTGGACGAAGGGGACGGCCAGTTGCACCGGCCTGCCGTCCTTGAGCACCGGTTGCCGCGAGTACTGGATCAGGATGGCGCGGCGCGGGCGGTCCGAGCGGTTGGTATCGCTGGCATGCGGCAGCGCCCCGTCCATGACGACCATCGAGCCGGCGGGGACGGTCAGCAGCAGGCCCTCGCGGCCGCCGAAGTCGACCACGTCCTCGCTCGTCCACGGTTGCGCGAAGTCGTGCGGGACGACCTGGCGGACGTCGAGCACCGAGAACGGCAGGACGCGCAGCGCCCCGTTGCGCGTCGTCATCTCGTCGAGCGCCACCCAGACGCTCAGGTTCGGCGGGTAGTGCCCGCAGCCGACGTAGTCGAGGTAGCTGGAATCCTGGTGCCAGATCCAGCCGTGCTCGTTGTGCGGCGCCTTGCAGACGAAGGTCTCGGAGTAGAAGTAGGCCTCGTCGCCGAGGGCGGCGCGACAGATCGACGCCATCAGCTCGCCGAACGCCAGCTCGCGCATGTGGGCGCTGCGGCGCACGAAGCCGGAGACGACGTAGCGGTCGTCCAGCCGGCTCACCGGCACGTGCAGGTCCTCGCCGCGCTCGAGGCGCCCGCGCTCCTCGGCGACGGCGCGGTCGGCGTCGGCGCGCAGGCCCTCCAGCAAGGCGCCGCCGATGGCGCGCTCGACGACGAAGTAGCCCTCGTCGGCGAACTGCCGCGCCCACTGGTCGGCGCCCGGCGCGATCGCCGCGGTCACGAACCCGATCCCCTCGCCGGGCGGTCCCCGTCGGGATCGAGCACGGCGCGGAAGATGTGGCGGTGGTGCGCCTCGGCGATCGGAATGTGCGGGGCGTAGAGCGGCGGCAGCAGGGAGAACCACCGCGGGAAGCCCTCGACCGCCAGGAAGCGGAACAGCTCGCTCCACTGGTCCTTGCCCTGGGCGTGATGGGTGGTGAGCGAGACCGAGCAGAGCTCGCTCAGCTCGACCACCGCCACCCCGCCGGTGCGCGCCTGCTCGGCGGCGAGGGCGTCGAAGAGCGCGCCGATGTGCGCGTGGTGGGTATCGAGGTAGCGCGCGTAGTCGGTCGCCAGCGTGCGATCGGTCGGATAGATCACCGTCGGCGCCGGCAGGATGATGTGCCGGGCGGCGAAGAACTCGCCGGCGTCGCGGTACTCGCGCACGCCGCTGGCGGCCGGCGCCTGCGCCAGCACTGGCGCGAGCTGGGGACCGATCGGCGCATCGAGGGCGACGAAATCGGGCCGCGGGACCTCGATCGTGCGCACCACCAGGGCGTCGGGGCGGCGCGCCGAGAGGGTGCGGACGACGGCGTGGATGCCCGCCGGCACGAGGTAGTCGTCGTCGCCCGACAGCCAGGTGTACTCGGCGTCGCTCATCGCCATCGCCGACATGACGCTGTGCCCGAAGGGCACCGTCCGCGGATGGCGCTGGTGGCGGAAGCCGGCGTAGCGGCGCGCCCAGGCGGCGCACACGTCGGGCGTGTCGTCGCCCGACCCATTGTCGCTGACGCACACGGGAATGCCGAGGGCGTCGCACACCGGCACCATCTCGTGCAGCACCGCGTCCAGCATGCGGGCGCGGCTCAACGAGGGGATCGCGATGGCGAGTTGGGGCCGTGCCATCGGCACCGCCGGGGTGGCTCAGCTCGCCTTGCGGTCGGGGTACGCGTCCGCCGGCGCGTCGGCGCCGATGCGCAGGCGGGGCACGTGCGCGTTCGGGAAGTGCCCGCGGGCGATGTCGTCGGCCGTCATGCCGAAGGTCGCGAAGCGCGTCCGCCAGTAGGCGGAGGTCTCCAGTTGCCGGCGCAGGCGGAAGACGATCCGCGGGTCGACCGCGCCGTCGCGCTTCCACTGCAGATAGCCGATGAAGTACAGCGCCAGCGCGTTGTCCGGCGACAGCTTGTCGGACAGGGTCGCGAGCTGGCGCAGCATCAGGCCGATCTTCACCGGCCGCTCCTCGTGGAACAGGCGGTGATAGTTGAGGTGGTAGTTCATGTAGAACCAGATGTCGTGGATCTGGTCCTGCGTCGGCACCGCGTCGTGCGGGATCTCGTCGAAGGCGTGCCGGAACCCCTTGACGACCGCGCCGCCGGACTCGTCGATCTTGTCGAGCTTGCCGAAGCCGCCGCTCATGTAGGTGAGCAGGCCGCCCACCGGCGCGATCAGGCCCTGCGCCACCATCGCGTCGTAGATCGGCGTGTTCGGCAGCGGTTGCAGCGGGGTGATCGCGTACCAGTCGAGATCCATGGCGAGGGCGACGTTGAGCGTGTCCTCGATCATGCCCAGCGTCTCGCCCGGGAAGCCGATCATCAGCAGCACCCGCGTGTGGATCGCCGGGTAGCGGCGGAACACCTCGGCGGCGCGGAGGAAGATCTCGACCGTGCCCGGCTTGCGGATGCGGGTGAGGATCGTCGGGTTGCCGGACTCCATGCCGAGGTTCACCGCGACGCAGCCGCTGGCGACCATCGCGTCGACCAGCTCGTCGTTGCACGAGGCGGCGATCAGGCCGTTGGTGGCGTCCCAGGTCAGGCCGAGGCGGCGGCGCGCCATGCCCTGGAACAGCGCCATGGCGCGGCGGTGATCCTTCAGCAGGTCGTCGTCCAGCCAGACGATGTGGCGCACGCCCCGGTCGCGCAGCGCCTCGAGCTCGTCGAGCACCGAGTCGACCGGCCGCTGGCGCACGACCCGGCCGTTGAAGTTGGGCACGCTGCAGAACGTGCAGCGGGCGCGGCAGCCGCGGTTCGAGAGGCAGGTGGCGGTCGGCGTGCTCGCCTCGACGAAGGCGTGGAAGATGCCGATCACCCCGAATTCCGACAGGCGGCGGATCTCGGTCAGGTCGAACGCCGGCGTGACGTCGAGCTCCTCGACCGTCGGCCGGCTCTCCTCGAGGAAGCGCGCCCGGGCCGCCCCGTCGCGCACGATCACCTGGCGCAGCGCCTCGATCGGCGCCGCGCCGGCGACGACGCGGCAGAACAGCGGCAGGGCGGTGTCGGCCTCGCGCAGGAACGCGAAGCTGGCCGCCGGCACGTCGTCGAGCACGCGCTCGACGTCGTTGGTCACGTGCACGCCGCCGATCGCCACCGGCCGTCCGGCGGCGGCGGCATGGGCGCACACGTTGCGCAGCGACACGTGCGTCATCGTGAACATGCAGGTGACGCCGATCAGGTCGGGATCGAATTCCGCCAGGGCGCGATCGAGCGCCGCCTGCCAGGTCGCGTCGAGATCGAACGCCGCCTCGTCGTCGCACGCCGCGGCGGCGACCAGCACCTCGTGATTGAGGTTGAGGATGCGCGCCTCGACGCCGCCGCGCTGCAGATGGGCGGCGAGCACGGTGAGCCCGTACGGCGGATAGTTGTGGTAGCGGCCGCGCTTGGCGGTGGCGACGCTGAACAGCCGCGGGTCGGCGTCGGGTGGGTTGACGAGCAGAATGCGGTCGATGCGGCGGCGCGGAAAGCTGCGCCCGAGGATCCCTTCGGCAATGACCCGTTCGGCAATGATCCGTTCGGCAATGACCCGTTCGGCAATGACCCGTTCGGCGATCGCGCGATCGTCGTCCGGGGCGCCGGAGGCGATGGTCGGCACGGGGGGCTCGTGCGCGGCGGTCACGCGACGTCCACGACCAGGCGGGCGCTGAGGTTGCACCAACGGTACTGTTCCGGCCAGCCGATGCGCCAACTGTTGCGGCAGTTGATGTAGCACATCTCGTTGCCGAGGAAGCCGCCGCCGCGGGCGACCCGCCCGGCCTCGCCGGTGGGACTGAGCTGGGCCGCGATCTCCTGCGACGGACCGACCGGATCGGTCACCTCGGCCGGCGTCCGCGCATAGGCGTCCTTGGCGTAGTAGTCGGCGCACCATTCGAAGCTGTTGCCGACGCAGTCGAACAGGCCGTAGCCGTTGGGGGCGTAGGAGGCGACCGGAACCGGGTGCAGGTTGACGTAGTTGCAGCGCGTCGGATCCGCGTCCTCGCTGCCCCACGGGTACTGCATGCCCTCCAGCCCGCCGCGCGCCGCGTACTCCCACTCGGCCTCGGTGGGCAGTCGGTAGGTCCGTCCGTCCAGCTTCGACAGCGCGGCGCAGAAGTCGACGATCTCCGCCCACGAGAGCTGCACCGCCGGCAACTCCGCCGCCAAGCCCTCGCACTCCCTACCCGGATAGGCGTCGGGATAGACCGCCTTCCAGAGGGCGCGGGTGATCGGGAAGGCGGAGATGTAGAAGGGCTTCGAGATCGTCACCCGGCGGTTCGGCAGCTCGCGGGCCTGCACCGCCGGCGAGCCGCCCATGGTGAACGTCCCGGCCTCGATGCGCACGAACGGCAGCTCGGGACGCCACGCGACGTAGCGCGCGTCGTCGCGGATCCGCCGCAGGTTCTCCTCGCGGCGCCGCGGATCGGGCACGACGATGCCGGCTTCGACCGCCGACGGCCGCCGCGCCCCCACCGTGTCGTTCAGCGGCAGGCTGGGAAACGCGTGCGGCTCGACGAGGTTGTACTTGGCGCGGTGGCACAGACCGGAATCCGGGTAGCGATCGAGCACCGACTGCCAGGCGGCGCGCGCGCCCTCCATGTCGCCGGCATGCGCCCGCGCCCCGCCGAGCAGCACCCGCGCCAACGGCGCCAGGGCGCGATGCGTCTCCTCGTGCTCGAGCAACCAGTCCTCGAGCTCGGGCACCAGCCCCGCCTTCTCCGGGTCGGGCGGCGGCTCGCTCGGCACGCCGTCGTCTTCCGGACGGAAGAGCAGCGGAATGTGGTTGCGCCACCAGGTGCGATCCGGGGTATTGCGGTTGTAGCGGGATTCCATCGCCCGCAGCGCGATCTCCACCGGGTCGGTCGGCTCGGGCAGCGCGGCCCCGCCCTCCGGCACCAGATCGGGACGGCGGTCGAGCACGTCGCGCAGGGCGGAGAAGATCTCGTCGGTCGTCGAGTCGAAGGGGAACCGCTGCAGGACCTCGGCCTCCGGGGAGACGACGAACACGTCCGGCGGGTAGGTGTCGAAGGGCCCGCTCCCCGGCTGCTTCATCACGAACTCGCGCGCCGCGTCATCCACCGCGGGGCCGCTGATGTGCATCGAGAAGCGCACCGGCACGAAGGCCTGTTCGATCAGGCGGACGACGTCGGGATGCGACATGTTGGCGCGGGTGAACGACGCCGCCGGGCACCAGGTGTCCCGGTTGTCCATCCCCTGACCGACCGGCATGAGGATGACCGCGCGCTGCAGCTTCCGGCCTTCGGCGAGGCCGTGCTCCATCCGCTCAAGCCACCGTATGTTCATGGTTTTCGGCGTCCCCCCAGGGCTCGACGGCTATCAGCCACCTTGCCGATTTGTCAATGAAATTTCCTCACTGGCGGGACACCGGCGCGCCGTCGCGCAGCACTGGCTCCGCCATCTGGATCGGCTCGCCGCGATCATCCACCACCGGCCGCGGCGAGAACTGGCAGAGGTAGGCGCGGCGGATCCCCTCGCTGTGGTTCAGGCCGCTGCGATGCGGCAGCAGCCCGGACATCACGATCAGGCTGCCGGCGGGGACGGCGACGATCTCGCCGGCGTCGACCCCGAAGTCGGCGACGAAGTTGCCGTGCTCGTCCGGCCGGTGCGGCGGCACGGTGTCGAAGCGGCGGCGGGCGAACGACAGCATCTCCAGCGCGCCGTTGGCGGCCGTCATGTCGTCCAGCGCCGCCCAGACGCTGAGGTTGGGCGGGTACTGGCCGTAGCCGTAGGCGTCGATGTAGCCGTGGTCCTGGTGCCAGCCGAACGGCACCCGGTTGTGGGGCAGCTTGAGGATGAACAGCTCGATGAAGAGGTAGGCCTCGGGGCCGACCAGCGAGCGGCAGAGCTCGAGCATGACGTCGCTGCGCAGGTAGCGCGCCAGGTTCGGGCGGGCGCGCGAGCGGCCGGGAATGAAGTAGTGCTCGCCGACGTAGTTCAGGCGGTCGACCGTGCGCTGCGCCGCGATCTCGGCCTCGTGCCAGGCGAGCGCGTCGGCGGCCTCGACGCGCAGCGCCTCGAGGACCTCCGCCGGCAGCACGCGCTCGAGGACGAGGTAGCCCTCGCGCGCGAACGTGGCGCGCTGCTCGGGGGTGATCGCGAACGGCGTCGTCATGCGGCGCCTCCGGCGTCGAGGCGGGCCAGCTCGGCGCGCGCCGCGGCGTGGTCGGGGTCGAGCTCGAGCGCGCGCAGCAGGAGCTGGCGGCGCTGGCTGGCGGTGATCTCGGCGCCCAGGTGCGCGTACTCGCGCACGATCGCCTCGGCATCGGTGCGGGCCCGGATCAGGTCGCCGTTGATGCTGACGTCGTCCTCGCCGATGGCGAAGAGGCGGCCGAGACAGCGCGCTTCGCGCGCCGCGTCGCCGGCGTCGACGGCGTCGCGGAAGGCGCGCCAGGCGGCATCGATCAGCGCCGCCTGGCCCGGCAGCCGGCGCCGCATGCCGTCCAGCACGCGGGCGCTGGCGGCGCGCGCCTCGGCATCGACGCCGAGGGCGCCGTCGCGCATCACCGCGTCGATCAGCCGGCCGCCGCGGAGGAGCGGGATCTGGTCGCCGAACGGCGTCCGGCTCGGCAGCAGGCGCGCCTCGGGGAGGCTGAAGGACAGGCTGTAGCCGATGCGCGGCGCGGCGCTCCGGTTGGGCGGACTGGCGTGCGCGGTGCGGGCGCCGAAGACGACCACCTGCCCGAGCCCGAGCGCGAGCTGGCGGGTCTCGGGCGCGGGCGGCGCGGCGCAGGCGAGGTATTTCAGCTCGTCGTCCCAGGCGTGCGGGCGCAGGCCAGTCTGGCTGCCGGGCGCCATGATCATCGCCCCATTGTCGGCGTCGCAGGGCGTGAGGGCGGTCCAGCAACTGTAGGTGTCGGGGTGCTCCATCTCGGCGTAGGCGCCGTCCTGGTGCCAGGGAAAGCGGGTCAGGCCCGCTTCGTCCGGCGCCTTGATGTGCGCCTGGTTCCACATCACGTCGGCGTCGGTCCCGAGCAGCGCGGCGGCGATCGCCGCGAACACCGGCGAGCGGCAGAAGGCGGCCGCCGCGTCGTCGACTCGGTGCAGCCGCGGCAGCTCGGGGCGCAGGCGGTCCCAGCGCGCCTCTTCCTGGCGGGCGCGCTCGCCCTGGCGGGCGGCCCAGGCGCGCAAGATCGCCGCCCGCACGGGCGCCAGCTCGGCCTCGCCGAAGACCGGTGGGGTGACGAAATAGCCGTCCCGGCGATACGCCTCGCGCGCGGCCTCGCTGACGGCGTAGTCCCCCATGCGCCGGAACCTTAGCGAAGCGGGTACCGACATGCCACGGGCGAAGTGCCGCGGGGCGGCGGGGACGGCGGCCTCTGCGACGCCGAGGTCACGAAGAGCGCGGCACGCGGCCGCGATGGTTTCGATTGCCCGACCGGGTTCGATCGGTTAGCAATCGGCGACCGATGAAGGCCGTGATCCTCGCCGGGGGGGAGGGCGCGCGATTGTGGGAGGAGACCCGCAGTTGCCCGAAGCCGATGATCCCGATCGGTGACCAGCCGATCCTCTGGCACATCATGCAGATCTACGCCGCGCACGGGATCCGCGACTTCGTCATCTGCCTCGGCCGTCTCGGCAACGTGGTGCGCGACTACTTCCGCGACTACCGCCTCTACAATTCCGACGTCACCGTGCACACCGCGTCGGGCGCCATCGAGTACCACTCGGCGCCGCGCGACGACTGGCGGGTGACGCTGGTCGACACCGGCCTCGGCGCCACCACCGGCGAGCGCCTGGCGCGCATCCGGCCGTGGATCGCCGGCGACGACGCGTTCTGCATGACCTACGGCGACGGCGTCGCCGACATCGACGTCGCCCGCCTCGTCCGCTTCCATCGCGCGCACGGCCTGCGGGCGACCATGACCGCGGTCCGCCCCCTGCCCCGTTTCGGCATTCCGGACATCGTCGATGGACGCGTCGTGCGCGTGCGCGAGAAGCCGGTGCCCGACCACGATCAGGGATGGATCAACGGCGGGTTCTACGTCCTCCACCCGTCCGCTCTCGACGCCATCAGCGGACCCGTGATGTGGGAGCACGAGCCGCTGCAGTCGCTGTCGGCGGAGGGCCAGCTCGCCGCCTACGAGCACACCGGCTACTGGCAGTGCCTCGACACCTGGAAGGACAAGAAGACCCTCGAGCGGGAATGGGAAACCGGGCGGGCGCCGTGGAAGGTGTGGGCCGGTTGAAGCCGCTCCCGCCATCCCGCGCTCCGGCGACGCCGGCCGCCGAAGCCGCCGGAGCGCGGTGAGCGACATGGGGGTCGGCGCATCGCCCTGGGAGCGCGCGCTCGCTCGTCTGCGCGACGCCCTCGGCGCGGATCGCGTCCTCGAGGGCGCGCCCGCCGCGGCGGCGCTGCGCGGGCGCGGCCTCAACCCCGGCAGCGACCCCGCGCCGCGCTATCTGCTGCGGCCGCGGACCACCGAGGAGTGCCGCCGCGCCGTCGCGGAGCTCGCCGCGGTCGGCGCCAGCGCCTGGCCGATCGCGGCGCTGACCACGTTCTGGGAACCGCATCGGGCGACCATCGCGGTCGGCATCGACACCCTGGGGCTGCGCGCGCCCTGCCGCGTCGACGCGCGCGAGCGGGTCGGCTATTTCGGCGCCGGCATCGCGATCCGCGAGGCCGATCGCCTGGCGCGGGCGCACGGCCTCTGCCTGCTCGCCTACCCGGACAGCGACGGTGGCACCTCGCTCGGCTCGCTGGCGGCGGTCGGCTGCACGACCGGTCTGGGGATGGGCCGCGTCCAGCCGCTCGATCAGGTGATCGGGCTCACCGTCGTGTCGCGCGCCGGCAGCGTGCTGAGAACCGGCGCCTCCTGGCGCCTCGGCCACGGCGGCGCGGCGCACGGGATGCCGGATGCGACCGGCCTCTTCCTCGCCTCGCAGGGCGAGCACGGGGTGATCACCGAAGTGTTGCTGGCGCTGGCGCCGGCACCGTATCTCGCGGCGCGCTGGTGGGCGGCGCCGTGCGGCGGCGCCGACCAGCTCGTCGGCCAGCTCGAAGGCGCGCGGCGGGAGCTCGACCAGGGCGTCGTCGACAGCCTGCGTCTGGAGACGGTGGCGGGCGGCCGTGAAGCGCCACGGGCGACCGAGTGGTTTCTCCGCTGCTGGGCCGCGGACTCGCCGCAGGTGGCCGACGATCGCTGCGCCAGCGCGGCGCGCCGACTCGGCGCCGGCGAGGCCCGGGCCTGGGTGGAGTCGCCGGCCGGCCGCCGCGGCGAGCCGCCCGATGACGATCTCCGCTACTCGCTGCCGCCGGGCAGCCACCAGCAGCGCACCGGCACGGCGGGCTTCCTCGGCATCGAGGTGACGGTCAACTGGGGCGACCAGCTCGCGCCGTCGCTGCGCATCCTGACCGACCTGTTCGCGGCGCTCGGCGACCTCGGGCTCGGCCACCGCCGCCTCGGCATCTATCCGGGACCGCACGTGGTGGCGATCGGCGTGCAGGCGATGCTCTCCGGTGGCGAAACCACGGCCGATGCCGTACGCGAAATCATGGCCACCGCGGTGGAGCCCCTGAGCGCGCTCGGCGCCGTTCCCTACCGGCCGGGCCGCCTGTGGCGGGACGTCATGGTCCGACGGGAGCGGGACGACCCCTGCGCGGCGCTGGTGCGGCGCGCCGCGTGGTCGTCATGAGCGAGCTGCACCCCGCGCTGGCGTTCCTCCAGCAGCAGGCGCCCGCCAGCCGCGCGCTCGCCGCCGATACCCTGCTGATGGACGTCGAGGGCACGGCGGTGGAGATCGCCGTGGTGCCGAACGGCGGTGCGGCGTTCTTCGCCGCCGGCGCGACGCGCCTGGGGTACCGCTGCGGCGCCGGGTTGTCGGAGCCGGCGCGGCTGCGGCTGCGCGGCGCGCTGCTGGCGCTCCGCGATCGCCTCGCCGCCGGCTACGTCGCGACGCCGGACGCGCCGCTGCCGGCGGACGGCGGCTGGACCGACGCGCTGCGCGGCGACGCGCTCGCCCCCTGGCGCGACTGGGCGACGCGGCAGTACCGGGCCGCGATCGAGCGCGGCGGGCGCGCCGCCTGCGCCGGGCTCCCCGACTGTCTCGACCTGCGCATGCGCCCGCCCCTGCCGCCGCCATGGCCGGCGCTGCGCGAGCCGCCGCGCGCCGGGGCGTGCGCCCGCTGCGGGCGCGCCCGCGGCTGCGCCGCGGCGCACGACCGCGACGATGCGACCGACGTCCTCGAGCCGCTGCGCCACGCCGACGCCGCCAGCGCCGAGCTCGCCGCCCTGCGCCTGCTGGCGGCCGAAGCCGCCGTGCCGATCGCCGCGGCCCTCGATGCCTACGCGCTGCTCCACGCCGCGTGCGGCGATCGCGCCGCGGACGGCGCCCTCGGGCTGGAATTCTCGCTGCGCCTGCCGGCCGGCGCGCCGCGGCCGGATCGCCTGCGCTTCGTCAGCTACTATCCGCTGGCGCGCAGCGACGCCGAGCGGCGCGAGATCCATCGCGGCCGCGCCGCCGCGGCGCAGCGACTCGCCGCCCACTGGCTGACGCCGCCCGCGCAGGGCGTCCTCGACGCCTGGCTGGCGAGCGCCGCGGACACCCAGCCGGCGACGCTCGGACTGTCGATCGGGGTCGAATTGGATGCCGCCGGCGCGCGGCTGCAGGTCTACGCCCATCCCGAGCCGAACGAAGCGGCCCTGCGCTTCGCCGCCGCCGCCGTCGCCATCGCCGGCGGATCGCCCGCCGACGTGCCGGCGGCCGGCGACCCGCCGGTGCTGGTGGGCATCGCGCTCGCCGCCGGACGGCCGCCGGCGCTCAAGCTCTATCGCCATCGCACGTGGGATGGACGCGGCGAGACCGGTCTGCTGCCCGACGGGCTCGGCGCGCTGGCGCCGTTCAACCCGGGATGGGGGCTCGCGGTGCAGGAGCACGTCGCCGGCCGCGCCGCGTGGGTGAAGTGGGATTTTCCGGTGCCGACCCACTACCAGGCGTACGGCCATTTTGTAGAGTCGTTCTGGCGCCAGCTCGGCGGCCGGGACGGCAGCCGGCCGGCGTGGTTGTCGGGTGAGCAGTTCAGTCCGTGGCCGACGTGGGCCAGTCTGGGGCGCGGCGGCGGGGTGCTCTACTTCCAGGCGCGTTGAGGGATGAAGAGATGAGCGAACGCTACGACGTCATCGTCATCGGCGGCGGCCCCGCCGGCTCGCTGTGCGCCGCCATGCTGCGCAAGTACACGCCGGGGATGCGCGTGGCGCTGGTCGAGCGGGATGCCTTCCCGCGCTACCACATCGGCGAGTCGCTGGTGCTCGAGGTGAACCGCATCCTGCAGGACGCCGGCGTGCTCGAGAAAGTCGAGCAGGCGAGCTTCCTGAAGAAGGCCGGCGCCACCTACGTCTGGGGCACCGACCGGCGGCCGTGGCCGTTCCTCTTCGCCGAATCGACCGGGCGGCGGCCGCACTTCGACGGCATCAAGGACTACACCTTCCACGTCGAGCGCGCCGACTTCGACCGCCTGCTCCTCGAGCACGCGCGCGAGCTCGGCGTCGAGATCCTTCAGCCCGCCGCCGTCCGCGACGTCCTGTTCGAGAACGGGCGGGCCACCGGCGTGCGCATCGAGCGCGACGGCGAGAGCCGGCAGCTCGACGCGCGCTATCTGGTCGACGCCAGCGGCCGCGCCGGCGTCGTCGCGCACCGCATCGGCGAGCGCATCTTCGATCCGGTGATCCGCAACCTCGCCGTCTTCGGCTACTGGGAGAACGCCGAGATCGACCCCAGCTACTGCGTCGGCTGGAATCCCGCCGCGATCGCGGTGGTGAGCGCGCCCGAGGGCTGGGTCTGGTACATCCCGATCCGCGAGGGCCTGGTCTCGGTCGGCTACGTCACGCCCGCCGAGACCTTCAAGAAGCGCAACCGGGACGACCTGGAGGCGTACTACCGCGCCCAACTGCAGGACGTGCCGGAGATCGCCGCGTGGCTGCGCAACGGGACGCTCGTCGATCAGCCGCACGCCCCGGCGCGGGTGATGGTCGAGCGCGACTTCAACTACCTGCACACCCGGCTGTGGGGCCCCGGCTACGTGCTGGTCGGCGACGCCGCCGGCTTCCTCGATCCGCTCTTCACCTTCGGCGTCTTCATGGCGGCGACCGGCGCCCAGCTCGCCGCCTACGCGATCGGCACCCTGCTCGACGAGCGCGCCGTCGGGGCGACCGAGGAGGTCGTGCTCGGCGGCTACGAGCAGCACATCCGCACCTACTACGGCGCTTTCGCCGCCATGCTCTACGTCTTCTACCGCTTCAATGGCGATCGCAGCGAGTATTGGCGCACCGCCCGCGACCTCATCCAGCGCGAGATGCTGCCGGCGAACATCACCGACCGCGAGGCGTTCATGGCCCTGACCTTCGGCTTCGGCGTCAACACCTACGTCTTTCACGAGGCGACGCAGCACTTCGGCCAGGTCGCCATGCGCCGCATCTTCGACATGGGCAATTCCGAGGACGCGCCGATCGCCTGGAGCGATCCCGGCGACTTCGGCGGCCGCTCGCTCGACGACGAGGCGCGGCCGGCGCTGGTGCAGGCGCCGACGATCACCGAAACGGTCATCCCGATCCACGGCTTCGGGCGCATGGTCCCGATGCGTCGCTTGGAATTCGCGACGCCGGACAGCGGCCGCTTCCCGCGCCACGTCTACGCGCCGGACTGGCTGAGCGACATCCTGCGCCACCTCGACGGCTCGCGCAGCGTGCGCGAGCTGACCGCCGCGCTCCCCGAGGGGCGCGTCCGCTTCGGCGCCAGGAAGCTCGAGCGCCGCGAGGTGCTGCACCGGACGCTGCGCATGCTCTACTCGCTCGGCGCGCTCGAGGACGCCGCGCCGGCCACGAGGAGCACCGCCGCGACCTCATGAGCGACGGCGTCCTGCGCCTGCCGGGCGAGCAGTTGGCGGCGTGGCTGGCTCGCCCCGGCGGCGCGCCCGCCCGCGTCGAGGTCACGTCGCCGCCGCCCGGTTGGGGTCCGCTGAAGCCGGCGCTGGTGCGCTTCGTGCGCGCCTGCCGCGCGGGCGGCGGACATCCCCCGGCGTTCCGCGGCGTGCCGCTGTGTCTGTTCGGCTCCGAATGGTCGGGCTTCCCCAGCGCCGAGCCGGCGGCGCCGCCGCTCGGTCGCTGCGCGGCCTGCCAGGCGCGCGCGCGCTGCGGCTTCGGCGCCGCGGTCCCCGACGAGCTGCTGCCGATCAGCGAGGCGCCGCTGCTCGCGCGCTGGCGGGCGCACGCGGCGGCGTTCCGGGACGTCACCGGCAGCGCCATGGCGCTGGCGGCGACGCCGCACCTCGAACGGATCCTCGCGCTCTACCGCGGACCGGTGAGCCTCGAGCCGTCGGTGCTGCTCAGCGGCGCGGTCGAGCCGTCGGCCCGGGTCGTCGTCTTCCCCCATCGCCTGCCCGAGGGCGCCGCGGCCGCGGCGGCGTATCGTGACGTGCTGCGCGGCACCGCGCGGCTCCTCGCCGATCTCGGCATGCGGCACGCCGACCCACTGCTCGCGGCGCTGGCATCGCTGCCCCCATCGCCGCTGCCGGTCGGCCTGGAGAGCCGCGGCGACGCCTGGCGGGTGAAGATGTATCTGCGCCTCGAGGACGCGTCGCCCGTCCGGCGCCAGGCCGCGCTCGCCGCGCTGGCGCGGTTCGCCCCCGACTGCGCGCCCGTCCCGCTCGCGGATCTGCACATGCTCGGGCTGGTGCTCGACGGCGACGGCCTGCACACCGTCAAAGCCTACCTGCTCGGTCGGCCCACCGGCGCCGGGGGCGCCGGGTTCCCGGCGCCGCTGCCGTCCGACCATCCGCTGCTCGCCCTCGCCGGCGGCGGCGCGCTGGCGACGCTCGACGTCTGGAACCGCGGCCCGCGCCGCGACGCCAAGTGGGACGTCAACGTCCGCGAGCACTATCTGGCCGGCGCCGCCGCGGAACGCCTGCTGGCGGCCCTCGCCTCGCCGCAGCGCGCCGCCGCCCTGCGCCCGCTGCTGCGCGCCCCCACCCACCGCGCCGACCTCGTCGCCATCGGCCTGCGCGGCCCGACCCTGGCGCTCTACATGGAGCTCAACTGACGCCGCCGAAGACGAGAACGTCGCCGCCTGACGCGCGCGCGAGCGGCCACATCTCCTGCTGGTCGACCACGGTGGACGTGAAGCCGCGTGATCGCCGGCGACCGCGAACGTGCGGTTGCCACGCGCGCCCGCCTGACGCTAGAGGGACGCCTGGCGCGCAGACCGCGCCAGGAGTGCCCCGCCTCGAATGGAGACAGCGTACATCACGGCGTTCGCCGCGTTGGCCGGATCGACGATCGGCGGCCTCACGTCGCTGACGGCCACCTGGCTGGCGCAGCGCTTTCAGTTCCGCGCCCAGCAACTGGCGCACGACATCGCCCGCCGCGAGGACCTCTACAAGGATTTCATCAACGAAGCATCGCGCTGTTACTCCGACGCCCTGCAACGCCACGACATCGAGGTGGCGGCGCTCGTCCGCGTCTATGCCCTCGTGAGCCGCATGCGGATCCTCTCGTCGCCGGCGCTCGTCGAGCAGGCGGACAACGTCGTGCGGTTGATCATGGAGACGTACGCCGGCCCGAACCGACCGATCGCCGAGGTCGTGGGCGAAGTGCGCAGCGGAACGCTGCTGGATCCCTTGCGCGACTTCAGCGACGCCTGCCGCGAGGAGTTGCGCCGAGGCGTCGTCATCCCACGGCTCCACGACCCCCTGCAGTGAACGCTCGGGCGGACGCGGCGCCGCGCATCAGCAACTGGCCGCGCACGCTCGGTTGGCGCAAGCCGCTGACGCTACCCGCTCACCGCATGCGCCCGCAGCGCCCGCCGCGCCGTCCACCAACCGGCGGTCACCGGCACAGCAGGGCCTGAATCCAGCCCTTGAGCAGCAGGGCGTCGACCTGGTCGATGGCCTCCATCCGCTGCCGCACCGTCGCCGGAAGGGAGATGCTCACCGTTGCGAGCTTCTCGCGCGTCCGGAATGGTCGCACCTGGACTCGAACCAGGGACCTCCTGCATGTGAGACCGCCCAGGGGCAAATCCGCCGACATCCGCTGTCGCCCTATGTCGTCGATTTCACGAGCAAATCGCGGCGTCGCTGATTCCGCCGACGTCCGCCATTTTTCGTCGTTGACCGCGAGTTATTGAGTCTCGCAGAATATAGTGACGGGATCTAGAACAGCTCCGCTTGCTGCCAGAAGGCGGTCACCAGCGTGGGGCGGCGCTGCATTCGGCGCAAGGCGCGGCGCGCCACGGTGGTGAGCTGCGAGAAGTCCTTCGGACAGAAGTTGGGCAGCTCATGCTTCTTCCAGTACCCCCAGATGTATTCCACGGGGTTCAGCTCCGGCGCGTAGGCGGGCAGGTACTCCAGGTGAATCGCGCCGCGCTGGCGAGCGATGAAGTCCTTCACCAGTCGACTGCGGTGCTGCCGCAGCCCATCCCAGATGATGAGCAGCTTGCCGGGGAGGGCCCGTTGGAGACGGCCCAAGAAGTCGACGATCTCCGGACTCTTGATCGTGCCGGGGTACAGCCGGAAGTAGAACTGCCACCACGTTACGCCCGCGATCGCCGAGAGCGTCTTCCAGTGGAAGTGATACTGGAGGACCGGGGTCTGCCCCCGCGGCGCCCATGTCCGACAGCGGTGCGGGCGCTCACTGAGTCCGCTTTCATCGATGAAGACGATGGTGCGCCGCTCGCGGCGGGCTTTTTTTTAAGGGCGGGCCAGTGCTCGCGTTTCCACCAGCGGATACGGGCTTCGTCGCGCTCCAGGGCGCGCCCGGTCGGCCGCTGGCAGCTCCACCCGAGCTGCCGGAGCAAGCGCCAGACGTGGCCGGGATGGAAGCGCTCCGCGAACTCCTGCTCGATCAGCTCCGCGACGCGCCCGGTGGTCCACAACCCGGTGGGGTATCCGAGCGCTTCCGGGCCGCGCTGCAGGGCGCGTTCGAGCTGGCGGCGTTGCGAGGCGGTCAGGCGCGGTGGGCGCCCCGCGCGCCCCGCCTTCTTCAGCCCGGCCCGCCCGTGGGTCGCCAACTGCTGCACCCAGCGACTCACCGACTGGCGATGGACGCCCACCCGCCGCGCCACCTCGGCCGGTTTCACCCCGGCCTTCAGTAACCGCGCGGCCTCCAGTCGCCGCCGTTCCAACTCATCAAAATCCCGCTTCACCCCCGCCGGATTTCCCATGGATCGTCGTGTATCACATCCGCCGCTCAATGTCACTATATTTTACGATACTCAATAGGCTACAGTTTGGCTACAGTGGTCGTCGCTCCGCTGCGCTCGCAATCTCGCGCATCGCGCCGCCACATTGCCATGTGCTACGTTGACGTACATGGAACGCATCGGAATCCGCGCCCTGCAGCAGCATGCCAGCGCCGTCCTGCGCCGCGTACGACGCGGTGAGTCGATCGAAGTGACGGAACGCGGTCGCCCCGTCGCGCTACTCACCCCACCACAGCACAGCCTCCTCGATCAGCTCCGCGCTGCGGGACGCCTCACGCCGGCGGCCGGCGATCTGCTCGATCTCCCGATGCCGCGGAAGCCGTCCCCGGGCGTCGAGCTCCCGTCCAGGCGTCTGGCGCGCCTGCGGCGCGCCGAGCGCTGACGACGACAGGCGCCCGTAGGACCGCCGATCGTGGTCTTTCTCGACTCCTCGGCGTTGGTGAAGCTGGTGATCCGCGAATCCGAGACACCTGCCCTCCGACGCTACCTGGCCACCCGCCCCCAGCGCATCGCCTGCCAGCTCGTCCGCACGGAGGTGCCGCGCGCGGTCCGCCACTTCGGGCCACGGGCGCTCGCCAAGGCCCGCAGCGTGCTGGAACGCATCGAGATCGTCCGCCTCGACGACGACCTGCTCGACGCGGCGGCCCTCATCGATCCGGCGGTGGTCCGGTCCCTCGACGCGATCCATCTCGCCACCGCCCGACTGCTGGCCCGCGAGCTCGAAGCCGTCATCACCTACGACAGCCGGATGCGCGCGGCTGCCGAACGCATCGGGCTGATCGTCGTCGCCCCGGCCTGAGCCAGCGTTCGACGCGAGTACTTCCTAAAGGGCCGGAGGATCCGCGAGATCGCCCGCGAGTGGCGGATCGCGCGCAATGCCGTGCGCAAGGTCGTGAGCACGGGGACGACACGGAGCACGTACGATCGCGAGGTCCAGCCAAGGTCGATTTGGACGCCGATACCCCCGCTCACGGGGTCAATTCTCGACGCCGAATCACACACCAAACTGCGCGCGGCGGTAGAGATTGGCTACAGTTGGGCTACAAACGCCCGGAAGCACCGTTTCCCGGGTCCGGCGGGAAGCCGCCTAAATCACCGCCGCCATTGGACATCCGGAATGGTCGCACCTGGACTCGAACCAGGGACCTCCTGCATGTGAGGCAGGCGCTCTAACCAACTGAGCTATGCGACCGGACCGGGGGAGTCGAGAACCTCCGCCGCTACCACGCAGTGCTGGGCGAGGCAAGGTCGGGGCGCGCTCGTGACGGGTCGGGGGGACATCAGGCGGCGGTTTGGCAGCCGAGGAGAGCGCGGCGGACGGCGGCGAGGAGCTCGTCGATGGTGACCCGGCCATCGCCGTCGGCGTCGGCGCTGCGGCACGAAGCGAGCGGGCCGGCGCCGAGCGCGGCGCGCAGCGCCAGGGTCAGCTCGTCGATCGAGACGACACCGTCGCGGTCGCAGTCGCCGACACACGGGGGCGCGACCTCGATCGTCGCGCCGGCGAAGGCGCGGCCGCCTCGGCCGTCGGCGGCGGAGACGATGACGCGCGCACTCCCGGGCGTGACGGGAGTCAGCGTGAGGTGGCCGGCGGCGACCGTGGCCTGCAGCGCATCGCCGGCCACCGCGGCGCGGAAGACCAACGCGTCGCCGTCGGGGTCGCTGAACGTCGCGCCCAGGTCGATGGTGAGCGGTGATCCGCCGAGCTCGATCGGCAACGGCACGACGACGCTCGGCGCCCGGTTGGCCGTATCGCCGTCCGCGTCGTCGGCGTCGATCCAGCCGTCGAGGTCGTTGTCCATTCCGTCCTCGTCGGGATCGCCGCCCACGACCAACACCTCGGCGGGGCGGCTGGTGTCGCCGCGCGCGTCGCTGACGGTGAGCCGGACGCGGTAGGGGCCGACCCGATCGACGAAGAGCTGCGGCGTCCAGGTCTCCGCGCCGGCGAGCCACCAGGCGCTGCCGGCCGGCGCCGATACCAGCTCCCAGCGCGGCGACAGCCGATCGCCGTCGGCGTCGCAGCTCCCGCGGCCGTCGAGACGCACCACCTGCGGCGGCGCGACCGTGCGCTCCTCGCCGGGATCGGCGGCCGGACGCGAATGGTCGGTGTCGGCCCGCAGCACGATGCGCCGCTCGCGCCCCAGCAGCAGGCGCGTTTCCTCGCCGCGCTGCGAGAGCGCGCAGGCTCCGTCGGCGGCGTGCGGCACGAACGGCAGTCCGCGCACGACGACGAGCGGGTCCGCGCAGTCGGCGATCACTTCGACGCGGCCGGGGGACAGCGCCGTGAGACCGAGATCGCCGCGATCGTCGCAGGCCAGCGCCGCCCCGCCATCGTAGGCGAGCCGCCGCGCGCCCGCGCTCCAGGCCAGGCGCAGCCCCCCGTCACCGGCCACGTCGAGCAGCACGACGTCGCCGTCCGTGCGCAGGGCGTGGTCGCCGTCGGGCGGGAACAACGCGAGCTCCGAGCCGTCGGCCGACCGGGTCGCCGCGACGACGCGCCGGTCGCTCGCATCATCGCGCAGCGTCAGACCGGCGCCGTTCGCCACCGACAGCGAGGCGAGCTGCGGCGGCGCGCTGCCGCCGGGCGACGGATACGCGATCTCGACGCCGCGCACCGCGGCGCCGGTGGCGCTGGCGCGGAGCACGGTGTGCGTGCGACGCGCCCCGTTCGCCTCCTCGTGCGGGCCGCTGGTGGTGTCGAGCGCCGGCGCGCCGGCATCGAACGCGAAGCCGACATCCAGACTGGCTCCCGGGCGCGTCCAGCGCCCGCCGGTGGCCGTGGCGGCGAACTCGCCGCCGCTGTCGCCGCCGCCGTTGCCGTGCAGAAGCCAGGTGTAGGTACGCGGCGCCGGCGCCGTCACCGCGTCGGCGAAGACCAGGTACCGGTCGGCCCCGAAGAACACATGCCGATCGATCAGCGCGCTGGCGGCGGCCGGCTGACCGTAGCGCGCCGTCACGCGCGCGGCGTCGAGCCCATCGGTGTCGAGGGTCCGCGAGAGCGTCGCCTGTCCGTCGGCCGGCGGCCGGCCGAACGGGGCGTTGAGCCACTGGGTCGACGCGGCGAGGTAGTCGACCGGACCGGCTCCGTCGACCAGAATCACGTTGTGGTCCTGCGGCTTGGCGACCAGGCCGCGGTCGGTGAAGGAGAAGTAGCCGGGATCGAGCGCCAGGCGCTCGCCGTAGGCGTGGAGGAGGAACGATCCCGGCTCGGCATGCTCGTGCGACTCCGGGGCGAGGCCGCGGCCGTCGCGATCGCGCCCGAACTCCGACGCCGTGTCGTGCTCGGCCTGGACGATCGCCACCACCGCGCTCGCCAGCCAGTCGCTGCGGAAGATCGCGTTGCCGCCCTCGACGTAGAACGCCGTCGGCGAGCCCGCCGGCGGCGCCGGCGTCAGGTGCGCGTCGTCGTAGGTGACGATCGCGTCGGGCGCCAGCGTGACGTTGCCGTCGCTGTCGAAGGGCGCCGGACAGTTCGCCCAGCGCCACGCGGCGGCCGCCGCGTCGACGCTGGGCGCCGCGCCGAAGTAGTAGCAGCGATACGGGTTGCCGTCGTCCACGGGCGCGAGCGAACCGTCGGGCAGCGTCATGTCGAGCGCCCAGCGCAGGCTGCGCGCCAGCAGCGGATGACGCCAGTAGCTCGGCACCTCGATGCCCTCGACCAACCAGCTCCCGCCGTCGACCAGTCGGTCCCAGGCACGCCAGAACGGCAGCAGGTTCTGCGAGGCATAGCGGAAGTAGAACGGCCCCTCGGCATAGGCGCCGTCGCCCGTCACCAGGCCGTAGCGCATGATGAGATCGGCCTGGTCGAGCCCGTAGGCCAGCCATCGCGCGGCATCGCGCACCTGCCTCGGATCGCCGCCGGGCGGGGCGGCATACTCCGCCACGGCAAGGGCAGCGATCACCAGCGCGGCGCCGCTCTTGGCCCGGTGGTTGTTCTGGTGCAGCAGCGCGAAGTTGTTCGCCGTCTCGGGATGCGCGAAGTTCTCGTAGAGCTCGGAGGCCAGATCGGCGATCCGTTCCTCGATCAACGGCGCCGCGGCACCAAAATCGTACCCGGCGCCGAGCAGGAGATCGTACGCCGTCGCGTACTGCAGCAGCTCCTCCGACGTGCTGATGTCGCGATCCCAGCCGCCGAGGGGCGGCGGCACCGCCAAGCGGGAGCGGTTGTACATCGCGGCCAGCAGCTCGTGGGCGCGCTGGCCGACCGCCCGCCGGTCCGCGACGGTCGCGAAGGGCCGGACCTGCCCAGCCGCCAGCGTGCGATCGATCGCGTAGAGAAACGCCAGGCTCTTGGCGGCGCGCGCCTTGAGACGCTCGGAGCCGATGGCGTGGTCGTCGAGCGCCACCCCGTCCGCATCGCGGCTGCGGCGCACCACCTCGCGCAGCAGGGTCGCGTACGGCTCGCGGTCGAGACGCGCCTGGATGACCGGCAGATCCGCGGCCCGGAAGAGGATGCGCGGCCGCGTCAGGTCGACGCCGGGCGGCAGCCACGACGCCGCGGCCGGCGGCGTCGGCCGGACGCCCATCCCCGCCGTCGCCACCACCAACGCCAGCCACAGGGCCTGGCCGACACGCCGCCGCCGTCCCGCCATGCGCTCGACCTATCGCGGGGTACGCGGCGTTGCCAGCGCGCGAACGACAATCTTGACGCACCGCATTGCATTCATGACGCAGTGTGTTAGCGAAGAGGCAGAGGAGGGACTGCGATGGCCAGCAAGCGAACGACGAAGCGCGGCACGGTGCTGACGGCGCTGCCCAAGGGCGTGCGCCGGGTGCAGGCGGAGGCCGAGAAGGCGCTCCACGAGGGCTACAAGGCGACGCTGGGCATGTTGCCGCCGGGCCCGCGCAAGGCGGTGCGGGACCTGGGCAGCCAGCTCGACGAGGCCGCCAGCGAGCTGCGGGCGCGCGGCCGCAAGGCGCTGCGCGGCGTCGAGCGGCGCCGCGAGGCCGTCGTCGATCGCGTCGAAGCGGTGGTCGCCCGCGCCGAGAAGCGCGGCGGTCGCGCCGTCCGCACGATCGAACGCGAGAGCGAGAAGTGGCTCGAGGCATTCGGGACAGGCGCCCGGCGCATGGTGCGGGCGGTGGCCGGGCGGCTCGACGTCGCCTCCGCCCACGACGTCGCCCTGCTGAACAAGCGGGTGGCCCTCTTGGAGCGCAAGCTCACCTCGCGCACGCGCGCCGCCTGAGGCGCGCCGACAAGCCCCCCCAGGGCGAACCTCCCTCCCCGCGCCGGCGCGCCACCGGGCGCCGCCGGGGAGGGAGCCCTCGGCGCGCGGCAGCGAGCTGCGGACCGCGGCGGGACGTCGCGGGGCGGTGGTGAGATGAGTCGCCGTCCGCAGCTCGCTGCCGCGCGCCGGTGATCGAATTCGCGCTTGTTCGATCGCCGGCGCGGCATAAGCTGCGCGGCGACGATGGGTGGACGTGCTTCAGTCATTGCCGGCGCGCACCCGGCGCGGGTGGCGTGGCTCTGGACCCCGGCCGTCGACCTCCTGATCGGCTGCGGCGGCTGGTCGTTGCCGCTGCTCGCGGTCACCGGCTGGGCCGCCGGCGGCAACGCGCTCGATGTCGCCTTCGCCTTCTCGTTGCTCACCCTGGTCTGCAATCACCCGCACTACATGGCGACCGTGCGTCGCGCCTGGGCGAATCCCGGGCGACGGGCGGCGTACCGGCGCTACACGGTTCATCTGGGGCTGGCCCTGGGGGCGACGGCGCTCGCCCTCTGGCGCTGGCCGGCGCTCATCCCCGCGGTCTTCACGCTCTACCTGGTGTGGAGCCCCTGGCATTACACCGGCCAGAACTTCGGCCTGTTGATGCTGTTCACGCGCCGCGCCGGCGTCGCGCCGGAGCGCCGCCTCCTGCGCATCGCCTTCACGGCCTCATACGCGGTCTGGCTGCTGACCGTGCAGTCGCGAGCGAGCAGCGACCCGTACATCTGGTCGCTCGACCTGCCGGCGGCGGCGCTCGATCCAATCGCCCTCGCGCTCGCCCTGGTGTCGCTGGTCACCGGCAGCCTCGCGCTCGGGCGCATGGGCGAACGCGGCGGCTGGCGCGCCATCCTGCCGCCCGCCGTGCTGCTGTCGTCGCAGACCCTGTGGTTCATCGCCCCCTGGCTGCTGCAGGTGGCGGGCGGCCGCGGCGTGTCCCCCCTCTACTACAGCAGCGGCGCGCTCGCGTTCATGCACTGCGCGCAGTACCTGTGGCTGACCACCTGGGTGGAGCGGCGCGAGACCGCCGCCGGCGCCTGGCGGCCGTGGCGGGTGGGGACGGCGCTGGTGCTGGGCGGCATCGCCCTCTTCTCCGCCGGCCCGTGGATCGCCAGCGGCCTCTTCGGCGCCGACCTCCGCGAGAGCACGCTCATCGTCATCGCGCTCGTGAATCTGCACCACTTCGTGCTCGACGGCGCGCTGTGGAAGCTGCGCGACCCGGCCACCGCCGCCGTCCTGCTCGATCCGCCGCCGCCGCCGCTGCCCGCGCCGCCGCGATCCGCACGTCCGGCGCTGGCCGCGGCGCTGGCAATGACGCTGCTCGGACTCGCCGCGCTCGACGCCCTGCAGCAGGCGCTCACCCGCGAGGGCGCCGATCCCGCGCGCCTCGACCTCGCGGAACGTCTGGCGCCGCGCGACAGCCGGGTCGCCGTGCGGCGGGCCGAGTGGCTCGCCGAGCACGCCGAGCCGGAGCGGGCCATGCAGGCGCTCGCGCCGTGGCTCGAACCGCGCGCCGCCAATGCCGCCGCCCTCCGTCTCCATGGATCGCTGCTGGTCGCCGCGGGGCGCTACGACGACGCCCTGGCGCACCTGCGAACGGTGCGCGAGCGGGTCGGCCTGGATGCCCCGGGGCTCGTCAACGCGGGCGTGCTGCTGGCCCGCGCCGGCGCCACCGACGAGGCGGAGATCGCGCTGCGCGACGCGGTGCGGATCGATCCCGGACTCACCGCGGCGCACCTCAACCTCGCCGGCCTGTGCCTGCAACGCGGCGACGCCCGCTGCGCCCTGGCGCACTACGGCGCCTACCTGAACGCGCCGGACACGACGCGCAACCGCGATTTCGCGATCGCCGCCATCAACGCGGCGGGCGCCGCCCGCCTGGCGCAGCAGCCGGCGCTCGCCACCCGGCTGCTCGAGGACGCGGCGGCGCTCGCCGAGCGCCTCGGCGACCACGGGGTGCGCGACCTCGCCCAGCAGCAGCTCGCGCAGGCGCCGGCGCGAGACTAGTGCACCGTCGTCCGAGATAGGCTCAAGCATCTTGTCGGCCCTCGACGTCCCTCGCAGCGTTACGCCTCCTTGGAATATTCCCGATATTCCTGCGTCGGGACGCCTTGCCAGGGGCGCCGATTGCTTGCCGAAATAGGCAACGAACTTCCAACTCGGGACACTAGCTGCTCTCGCCGCGGACCCGGCGGCGGCGCCGCGGGGCGCCCCAGCCGCCGCCGCCCGGCGTGGAGACGCGGATGCGGTCGCCGGGCTGCACCGCCACCGCTCCCTTGGCCGGCAGGGCGCGGACCGCCGCGCCGCGCGCCAGCTCGTCGCGCCCGGCGGCACCCGCCGCGCCACCCGCACCCCCTGGCGGTCGGGCGCGCCGGCGCTCGCCGAGCAGCGTCACCTGCGCCGGGGCGAGGAACTCGAGCTCGCGCACGATGCCGTCGCCGCCGCGGTGGCGGCCGCGCCCGCCGGACCGGCGGCGGATCGCGTAGCGCACCACGCGCACCGGCAGCTCGGCCTCGAGCGCCTCGATCGGCGTGTTGAGCGTGTTCGTCATGTGCGTGTGCACCGCGTCGCAGCCCGCTCCGCGCGGCCCCGCGCCGGCGCCGCCGCCGATCGTCTCGTAGTAGGAGAACTGGCGCGCCGCCGGCGCGCCGCGAGGGCGCCAGGTGCCGCCGAAGGCGAGATTGTTCATCGTCCCGCCGCTGGCGGCGGGGATGCGCTGCGGCAACGCGCGCGCCAGGGCGGCGAAGAGGACGTCGACGATGCGCTGCGAGGTCTCGACGTTGCCGCCGGCGACCGCGGCCGGGAAGGTGGCGTTGACGATGCTACCCTCCGGCGCGCGCACGGCGATCGGCCGCATGAAGCCGGCATTGGTCGGCACGTCGCGCGCGATCAGGGTGCGGAAGACGTAGTAGACCGCCGCCAGCGTGACCGCGTAATTGGCGTTCACCCCGCCGCGCACCTGGGCGCCCGAGCCGGCGAAGTCGACCAGCGCGCGGCCGCCGCCCAGGCGCACCGTGACGACGATCGGAATGTCGCGCGCCCCCAGCCCGTCGTCGTCGAGCCGGTCGCGAGCCCGCCACGTGCCGCGCGGCAACGCGCGCAGCGCCGCGCGCGTCACCCGCTCCGAGTACTCCTGCAACGCCGCCATGGCGCGGCGCGCGCCAGCGGCTCCCGTCCGGGTCACCAGCTCGCCGAGCCGCTCCGCCCCGACCCGCAGCGCCGCCACCTGTGCCAGCAGATCGCCGCGCCGCTCGGCGGCAACGCGCGCATTGGCCAGAAACAGCCGCAGCACGTCGTCGTCGATGGCGCCGGCGCGCGCCAGGTACACCGGCGGCAGGCGCAGCCCCTCCTGGTAGATTTCGGAGGCGAGCGGCATCGACCCGGGGCTCATGCCGCCGATGTCCGCGTGGTGCGCGCGGTTGGCGACGTAGCCCGCGCGGCGGCCGCGCACGTACACCGGGGCGACGACGGTGACGTCGGGCAGGTGCGTGCCGCCGGCATAGGGATCGTTCAGCACCACGACGTCGCCGTCGCGCATCGGCCGCTGCGCGATGGCGGCGCGCACCGACAGCGGCGTCGACCCGAGGTGCACCGGGATGTGCGCCGCCTGCGCCACCAGCGCGCCGGCGGCGTCGAACACCGCGCACGAGTAGTCGCGCCGCTCCTTGATGTTGGGCGAGAACGCGCTGCGGCAGAGGACCACCCCCATCTCCTCGGCGATGGCGGCGAGGCGATGATGGGCGATCTGCAGGTCGGCGGGGGACAGCGCGGTCACGCCGGCGACCTCCCGCCACGGCGCGACCGACGCGCGGCGCGTTCGAGGAGCAGATCGCCCGCGGCCAGCCGGCGCGCCGTCCAACCGGGCGCGACGAACGTCGTGGCGCTGAGCTCGGTGACGATCAGCGGTCCGGCGAGCGCGCCGCGCGCCGGCACCGCATCGCGCTCGACGCGCCGCCCCGCCAGCCAGCGGCCGCGCCAGCGCACGCGGTGCGGCAGCGGAGGGCCGGCGGCGGCGCGCGGCGCCGGCGGCGTGCGGACGCGGCCGGCGACGCGGGCCGCGAGCCGCAGGTTGACCACCTCCACCTCGCGCTCGCGGTCGGCATAGCCGTAGCGCGCCTGGTGCGCGGCGTGGAAGGCGGCGCGGTAGCCCGCCGTCAACGGCACCGACAGCTCGTGCGACTGGCCGCGGTAGCGCACGTCGAGCGACGCGGCGAGGACCGCCCGCCCGCCGCCCCCCTCGGCGCGCAGCGCGCGGCGGGCGCGCGCCGCGAGTGGCCGCAGCCGCTGTCGCAGCCGCGCCGCGGCGGGCGCGATCAGGCGCACCGTCTGCACGTAGTCGCGGCGGATGTCGGCAGCGAGCGCCCCCCACGCCGACAGCGCGCCGGGATGGCGCGGCACCAGCACCTGGCGCATGCCGAGCGCCTCGGCGAGCTCGCAGGCGTGCATGCCGGCGGCGCCGCCGAAGGCGACCAGCGCGTAGTCGCGCGGGTCGTGGCCGCGCTCGACCGAGATGCGGCGAATGGCGCGCTCCATGGCGGCGTTGACCACGCGCACCACATCCTCGGCGGCGGCCTCGACGCGGCTGCCGAGCTGGCGCGCCAGGACCTGCATGGCGCGGCGGGCGCGCCCGACGTCGAGCCGCATGCGGCCGCCGAGGAACGCCTCGGGAACGAGACGGCCGAGCAGCAGATCGGCGTCGGTCACGGTCGCGTGCTCGCCGCGGCCGTAGCAGGCCGGGCCCGGATCCGCGCCGGCGCTCCGCGGTCCGACCGCGAGGGCGCCGCCGACGTCGCGGAACGCCAGCGACCCGCCGCCGGCGCCGACGGTGTGGATGTCGATCGCCGGCACCGTCACCGGCAGGTCGCCGATCGTCCACTCGCTGCGCAGACGCGCGGCGCCGTCGAGCAGGCTGACGTCGGTCGAGGTGCCGCCCATGTCGATGGCGATGACGCGCGCGATGCCCGCCCGCCGCGCCGCGGCGAGCGCCCCGATGGCGCCGCCCGCCGGACCGGAGAGCAGCGTGCGCACCGCCTCGCGGCCGGCGGTGGCGAGCGAGAGGGCGCCGCCGTTGGATTGCAGCACGCGCACGCGAGCGCCGCCGACGCCGCGCGCCAACTGGCGCAGGTGGCGGCGCATCACCGGCGCGACGTAGGCGTTCAGCGCCGCGGTGCTGACGCGTTCGTACTCGCGGTACTCGCCGACCAGCGCGTGCGCGAGCGTGGTCTCGACCCCGGCGGCGCGCAGGGCGCGGCCGAGCCGTCGCTCGTGGCTGCCGTTGGCGTAGGCGTGCAGCAGGGCGACCGCCACCGACTCGGCGCCGCTGCGCCGCACCGCGGCGACGGCGCGCCGCACGGCGGCCTCGCTCAGCGGCCGCAGGACGGCGCCGTCGGCGGCGACGCGCTCCGGCACGCCGAGCCGCCGGCGGCGCTCGACCAGCGGCGGCGTGCGCCGCGGCTCGAGCGCGTAGAGCTCGGGGCGCGCTTGCCGACCGATCTCCAGCACGTCCTCGAAGCCGGCGGTGGTCAACAGCGCCACGCGCGCCCCGCGGCGCTCCAGCACCGCGTTGGTGGCCACCGTCGAGCCGTAGGTGATGCGGGCGCGCGTGCCGGCCGGCATGATCTCGGCGAGCCCCTCGATGACGGCGCGCGCCGGGTCGTCGGGCGTCGAGGGCCGCTTGTGGACGCGGAGGCCGTCGGCAGCGAGACAGACGAAATCGGTGAACGTCCCGCCGGTGTCGATGCCGATCAGCACGGGGGCGTCGTCGCGTCGGCGCCGTTGCCGCGGCATGCGGCTCTGTAACCCGGATGGCCGCGCGATGCCACGCGCGCCTCCCACCAACGCACGACGGCCGCCGGGGATGCCCCCGACGGCCGTCGACTCGCAGTCAGCGCGCGCGCCTCACGCCGCCTTGGCGCTCGCCTTCTTCGCCTTGCTCTCGCTCTTGGCTGGGCTCTTCGCCTCGCTCTTGGCTTCGCTCTTGGTCTCGCTGCCGGCGCCGCTCTCCGCCTTGCCGCTCGACTCGCCGCCGGCATCCTTGCCGCCCGCGCCCTTGCGCGCGTAGTCGGTGATGTACCACCCCGACCCCTTGAGCTGGAACGAGGTGTTGGAGATCAGCTTGCGGACCTTGCGCCTGCAGGTCGGGCACTTCTTCAGCGGATCCTCGGTGATCCGCTGGGTGACCTCGAAATCCCCGCATTTCTCGCACCGGTACTCGTAGATCGGCATGCGTCCTCCTGGCGGCCGGCGCGAAGCTAATCAGGGGCCTCCGGGGTGTCAACGCACCCCGCGAGCCGCGCCGCGATGCGTCGCGCCAGCGCCGCCGGATCGGCGGCGGCGATCGCCACCACCTTGTCGCGGCCGCGCTCGCCCTGCACCACCCGCACCGCCCGCCGCGGCACATCCAGCCATCCGGCGACGAGCGCGACGACGGCCGCGTTGGCCGCTCCTTCGACCGGCGGCGCGGAGACCTGCACCTTCACCGCCTCCCCGTGCCGACCGACGACGCGGTCGCGCGCCGCCCGCGGCTGCACGCGCAGCGCCAGGCGCACCTCGGCGCGCCCGACGGTGAGCACGGGGCTCATCCCATGCGAACGGCGAGGTCGTGCAGACTGCCGACGAGGAAGATCTGCAGGAAGTAGATGACCGCGATCACCACCAGCGGCGAGAGGTCGATGCCGCCCATGTACGGCAGCGCCCGTCGCACCGGGTAGAGGACCGGCTCGGTGGCGTTGTGGAGGAAGCGCACGATCGGGTTGCGCGGGTCCGGGTTCACCCACGACAGCAGCGCCCGGGCGATGATGATCCAGAGGTAGAGGGTGAGCACGAGGTTGAGCACCCCGGCGACGGCGACGAAGAAGTTGGCGAAGAGGAACATCGCGGCTGCGGCGGACCCTACCGGCGGGCCGATGGGGGCGCAAGCCGCCGCGGCGGCCCTCCGCGGCGGGCGGTCACTCCCGTCCCAGCGCCTCGGCGCGGCGGGTGGCGGCGACGACCCCGGCCTGCACGGCGGCGCTGAATCCCAGGCGTTCCATCTCGGTCAGGCCGGCGAGCGTCGTCCCGTTCGGCGAGGTCACCGCGGCGCGCAGCGCCGCCGGCGAGTCGCCGCTCTCCTGCAGCATGGCCGCGGCGCCGGCGATGGTCTGCAGCGCCAGCTCGTGCGCGGCCTCGGCGCCGAGCCCGGCCGCGATGCCGCCGGCGATCAGCGCCTCGGCGAACAGGTAGACGTACGCCGGGCCGCTGCCACTCAGCCCCGTGACGGCGTCGAGCAGGCGCTCGTCGGCGACGGCGCGGGCGCGGCCGACGGTGCGCAGCAGCCGCAGCACCAGGCGCTCGTCGGCCGCCGTCGCGCGCCGGCCGCGCACCGCCACCGCCATGCCCTTGCCGAGCAGCGCCGGCGTGTTGGGCATCACCCGCAGGACGCGCACCGCGTCGCCGAGGCCGCGCTCCAGCCGCGCCGTCGGCCAGCCGGCGGCGATCGACACCACGAGGTGACGCCGCGTCAGGCACGGCCGCAGCTCGGCGAGGACGTCGGCCATGATCTGCGGTTTGACCGCCAGCACCAGCACCGGCGCGGCGCGCGCCACGCTGGCGTTGTCCGCTGCGACCCCGACCCGCAGGCGCCGCGCCAGCGCCGCGCGCTTCGCCGCGTCGACGTCGGAGACTACGATCTCGTCGGCCCGGTACAGCCCGGCGGCGACGAACCCCCTGATCATCGCGGTGGCCATGTTGCCGCCGCCGATGAAGCCGATCCGCACCGCCGGTCGCACCGGTTTCGCCGTCGCCGAACGTCCACCCATCGGATCTCCCCTTCTCCGCGCCCCGGCGCGGCTCATCCACGCGCGCCGAAGATGGCGCGGCCGACGCGCACCAGCGTCGCACCCTCCTCGATCGCGACCTCGAAGTCCTCGCTCATGCCCATCGACAGCTCGCGCAGCGCGAGGCGGTCGCGCAGCGCGCGCAGGGCGCGGAAGTGCGGCCGCGCCTGCTCGGGATCGCCCGGCGGCGGCACGCTCATCAGCCCCTCCACCGCGAGGCCGGGCAGGCGCAACGCGTCGAGCAGCGCCGGCACCGCCGCCGGCTCGACGCCGCTCTTGGTCGCCTCGCCGCCGAGGCGGACCTCGACGAGCAGCCGCACGGTCCGCCCCAGGGCCTGCGCCTGGCGCGACAGCGCCGCCCCGAGCGCCGCGCTGTCGACCGTGTGGATGCAATCGAAGAGCGCCGCGGCGCGCCCCGCCTTGTTGCGCTGCAGGTGCCCGATCAGGTGCCAGGCGGCGCCGTCGCCCACCGCGGCGCGCTTGGCCTCCGCCTCCTGGACGTAGTTCTCGCCGATGTCCGTGACCCCGGCGGCGATGGCGGCGCGCACCGCGGCCGCCGGCTTGGTCTTGCTGACCGCGATCAATCGCACCGACGCCGGATCGCGGCCGGCGCGCTCGGCGGCGCGGGCGATGCGCGCCCGCACGGCGCGGACGTTGGCGGCGATGTCGCTCACGACCCGCTCGTCATCGCCGCCGCCGGGACCGCGCCGTGCCGCGCCAGCAGCGCCCGCACCTCGTCGACCGGCAGGCCGACGACGTTGCTGTACGAGCCCTCGACGCGGCGCACGAACGGCGCCGCGCCGCCCTGGATCGCGTAGGCGCCGGCCTTGTCGGCCGGTTCCCCGGTGGCGACGTAGGCGGCGATCTCGTCGTCGCTCAGGGCGCGAAAGCCGACCCGCGTGCGGACGGCGAAGCGCTCGACGCAGGCGCCGCCGGGCGCGAACAGGGCGACGCCGGTGAGCACCTCGTGCTCGCAGTCCGCCAGCCGGCGCAGCATGCGGCGCGCCTCGGCCTCGTCGCGCGGCTTGCCGAGGATGTCGCCGCCGACCGCCACCACCGTGTCGGCGGCGAGCACCCAGGCGCCCGGCCGCAGGCGCGACACCGCGGCCCCCTTGTCGGCGGCGGCGCGGATGGCGAAGTCCGCCGGCGATTCCCCCGGCGCCGGCGTCTCCGGCACGTCGCTGGCGCAGACCGTGAACGCCACCCCCATCTCGCGCAGCAGCGCGGCGCGGCGCGGCGAGGCGGACCCGAGGACGAGCATCCGCGTCTGCTCGCCCATGCCGGGTGGGTTGTCAACGCGGGCGCGCCGCCGGCGGATGGACCGCGCGCAACACGCACGGTAGCGTCGCCGCATGCGATCGATGCTGCTGGCGGCGCTGGTGGTGGGGGTGACGGGGTGCGGGGGCGGCGCGGTCGCGCAGGCGCCGCGCCCGGCGCGGCCGGCGACGACGAGCGCCGCGCCGGCGCCGACCGTCGGCGTCCCGGACACCGCGGCCGCCAAGCAGGCGCTCTTCGCCCAGGCGCAGGCCGACCTGCGCGCCGGCGACGGGGCCACCGCCCGGCGCCGGTTCGAGGCCCTGCGGCCGGTGTACCCCGAGCTCGCCGACTACGTGCTCGCCGGCATCGCGCGCGCGGCGGCGCGCGGCGGCGATGCCGCCGCCGCCGAAGCGGCATGGAGCGAGCTGATCCGCAGCGAGCCGCGCAGCGTGCTGGTCCCACAGGCGCAGCTCGAACGCGGGCGACTGCTGGCGGCGCGCGGCGATCCCGGCGGCGCCGCCGCCCTGCTGGCCGCCCGCGGCAGCGACGACGTCGACGTGCGCGCCGGCGCCGCGCTGGCGCTCGGGATGCTCGACGAGCGCGACGGCAACGCCGCCGAGGCCGCGGCGCAGCTCGACGCCGCGCGCCGGCTGCGCCCCGGCTCGCCGTCGGCGCGCGCGGCGAAGGCGCAACTGCTGGCGCTGCGCGCGCGCCATCCCGAGCTGGCGCCGCGCGGCCCGGCGCTCCAGTCGGAGCTCGAGCTGCTGCTGCGCGAGCGCGACTACCCGGCGGCGCGCCAGACCGCGGACGCGATCCTCGCCGGTGGCCCCGATCCGCGGGTGCTGCGGGCGCGCGCCGATGCCGAGCACGGCGGCGGCGACTTCGACGCCGGCATCGCCACCCTGACCCTGATCGTCGAGCGCTACCCCCAGTCCGACGCGGCGAGCGACGCGCAGCTCCGCAAGGCGACGCTGTTGTGGAACCGCGACCGCAACGACGAGGCGGCAAGCGCCTTCCGCGCCTATCTCGCCCGCTACCCCCGGGGTGCCGGCGTCCCCGAAGCGATGTACGCGCTCGGCCGCATCGCCCAGGGCGCCGGCCGCCCGGTCGACGCGGTCGCCGCCTATCGCCGCCTGATCGCCGCCGCGCCCGGATCCCGGCAGGCGCGCGAGGCACGCTGGCGCATCGGCTGGATCGCGTACCAGGAGGGGCGCTGGGCCGAGGCGGCCGAGGGATTCGCGGCCGCGGCGCAGGGCAGCAGCCCCGCCGACGCGCCGGACGCCCACTACTGGCGGGCCCGCAGCCTCGAGCGAGCCGGCCAGGGCGACGCCGCGACGCGCGGCTACCGCGCCCTGCTGGCGGCCGCGCCGGCGAGCTACTACGCCTACTGGGCCGAGGAACGGCTGCGCGGCGCGCCGGCGGCGCGCCGCATCGACATCGCGCCGCCGCCGCCGGAGGTCATCGGCGACCCGCCGGCCGGCGCCGATTCCTATCACTGGCAGAAGGCGCGCGAGCTGCAGGCCGCCGGATCGCTGGCGGCGGCGCGCCGCGAGATGCAGGCGGTCGAGCGCGACGGCGGCGCCCTGCCGACGGTGGCGAGCGCGCTGCCGGCCGCCTACCAGGCGGCTGGCGGCTACCGCGACGCCATCCGCCTGACCGGCGCGCGCGGCCTGGCGACGCCGCGGGTGCAGTACCCGCTCGCCTTCTGGCCGCAGGTCGCGCGCGCGGCGCAGGCGGAGGGCATCGACCCGCTGCTCGCCATCGCGCTGATGCGCCAGGAGAGCCTCTTCGATCCCGCGGCGCGCTCGCCAGCCGACGCGCGCGGCCTGATGCAGTTGCTGCCCAGCACGGCCGAGCAGGTGGCGCGCGAGCGCGGCCAGCCGTCGCCGGCCGATCACCTGTACGATCCCGACGTCAACATCGCGATCGGCGTCGCCCACCTCGCCGACCTCATGCGCCGGTACGGCGGCGATCCCCTGACGGCCACCGCCGCCTACAACGCCGGCGTCGACGCCGTGGGGCGCTGGCAGGAGCGATTCGGCGCCCTGCCCGCCGACGAGCTCGTCGAGAGCATCACCTACCGGGAGACGCGCGACTACGTGAAGAAGGTGATGGGGAACTACCGGCGCTACCAGCAGCTCTACGCGGAGGACTGACACGGCGGGTCCGCCGCGCCTCAGCCCGTCCCCTTCCCCGGCGCGTCGCGCACCCAGCGGCGCCACGCCCACAGGCCCAGGCCGATGGCGATGATCGCCGCGGCGGCGCGCAGCTCGTAGTGCTCGAGGTGGCCGATCACCTGGCGGGCGGCGCGGCCGACCCACCAGCCGAGCGCCGCCACCGCGATCGCCCAGGCGGCGGCGCCGACCGCGTTCAGCAGGGCGAAGCGCAGCGCCGGGACGCGGCTCATGCCGAGCGCCAGCGGCGTGACGTTGCGCAGCCCGTAGAGGAACCGGAAGCTCAGCGCGAGGAGCGTGGCGTGGCGCTCGACCACGCCGCGGACGCGCCCCAGGCCGGCCTGCAGGCGGGGGCGGCGGGCGACGAAGGCGGCGCCGCGCCGCCGGCCGATGAAGAAGAAGAGCTGGTCGCTGGCGAGCGATCCGAGGAAACCGCAGGCCATGACGCCGGGCAGCGACAGCAGCCCCTTGTGCGCCGCCAGGCCGCCGAGCACCAGGATCGTCTCGCCCTCGAGGAAGGTGCCGAGGAGGATCGCCAGGTAGCCGTAGCGGCTGATCAGTTCATCGAGCACCGCGGCGCGTCTACTCCGGATTCCCGCCCGATGCCATGCGCTCAGAGGACGTCGAACGCCGGCGCGTAGCGCACCAGACCGCGCTGGCCGCCGAACCCGCCCGGCACCAGTGCCAGCGCCATGAACGCCTCGTCGGGCGCACCGTAGACGCAGCGCAGGCCGACGCGCGACGCCGGCGCGAAGCCGAAGCGCGGATAGTAGTCGGGGTGGCCGAGCACGACGACGGCGGTGGCGCCCGCCGCCCGGGCGGCCTCGAGGCCGGCGCGTACCAGCGCCGAGCCGACGCCCTGCCGCTGGCGCGGCGGCAGCACCGCCAGCGGCGCCAGGCCCAGCCAGCGCGGCGGCGCCGGCGGTTCAGGGTCGAGCCGTACCGGGCTGAACAGGATGTGGCCGACGACGCCGGCGCGCGTCTCCTCGGCGACCAGCGAGACGACGGCCGCGCCGGCAGCGCGCAGCCGCGCCACCAGCTCGGCCTCCGCCGCCTGGCCGAACGCGGCGCGGGTGACGGTCGAGACGGCGGCGTGGTCGGCGGCCGTTTCGGGGCGGATGCGCATCAATCGCACCGTGTCGCCCAGCCCCCGCGCCCATCCCAGGTGATCGTCATCAGCCATCCCCGGCCGGCGGCACCGCCTCGCCGCTCACCAGTAGCCGTCGTCGACGAAGCTGACGTAACGGCCGCGGCCGATGACGATGTGGTCGAGGACGCGGACGCCCATCAGCTCGCCGACCTCGCGCAGTCGGCGGGTGATGTCGACGTCCTCGCGGCTCGGCGTCGGATCGCCGCTGGGATGATTGTGGACGAAGATCACCGCCGCGGCCGAGTCGCGGATCACCGGCAGAAACACCTCGCGCGGGTGGACGATGCTGGCGGTCAGCGAGCCCTGGGAGACGCAGACGTCGCGGATCTTGCGGTGCTTGGTGTCGAGCAGCACGGCGTAGAACTGCTCGTGGCGCTGGTCGGCGAGGCGGGTGCGGAAGTGGGCGTAGATGTCCCGGCTGGAGCGGAAGGACTCGCCGGGCGGGAACTCCACCTCGCCGAAGCGCTTGCACAGCTCGACCACCGCCAGCAGTTGCGAGGCCTTGGCGGGGCCGATGCCATTCAGCGCGCACAGCTCCGCCATGCCCAGGCGCGCCAGCCCGTGCAGGCTGTTGCCCGCCGTCTCGAGCACGGCGCGCGCCTGATCGAGCACCGTCTCGCCCTCGCTGCCGCTGCGCAGCACCACGGCGAGCAACTCGGCGACCGACAGGGCGGCGGCGCCGTGATCGAGCAGCTTCTCGCGCGGCCGGTCGGCCCGCGCCCACAGCTTGACGGCGAGTTGGTCGGGCATGCGGGCGCGCTGTAGCGCGCGCCCGACGCGGCGTCGATAGTCGCAGTGAGTAGACGCCGCCGGTCGAGGCGGGCGCTGCCCGACCGCAGCCAGCGCGCCGCGGTCAGTTCTTGACCTCCGAGACGACGCCGTTGCGGAACAGGACCTTGCTGGCGAACAGGTCGGGATCGCCGCCGTTGTCGTAGACCCACTCCGCCATCGGGATGCGGGCGGCGTCCATCATGCCCTCGTCGTCGTCCCCGGCCGGCACCACCTCGGTCCACTCGCGGCGGATGGCCGGCTGGCCGCACAGCTCGAGCACCGCCTGCATGGCGACGCCCGGCTCGATGAGCTGGCCGGCGCAGCGCATCGGTTGGGCGGCGGCGGGAACGGCGAGCAACACGGCGGCGGCGACGACCCACTTCGACATGCGATCCTCCATGACCGACGCGCAGTATAGTCGCCGGCCCGTCGCGAACAATCGCAAAGGTCGCGCCCGCGCCGCCGCGGTCCGTCACTGGTCGGGCCTACGCGACCTGCAGCAGCAGGCCGTGCAGGTACTCGCCCTCCGGGTGGGCGAGCGCCACCGGGTGATCCGGACCGGGGCCGAGGTGGGCGAGAAGCGAGACGGCGCGGCCGGCGTCCGCGGCGGCGCCGGCGACGATCTTGCGGAAGAGCGCGGCGTCGACGTGTTGCGAGCAGGTGAACGTGCACAGCAAGGCGCCGGGCCGGGCGCGCCGCATCGCCCAGAGGTTGAGGTCCTTGTAGGCGCGGGCGCCGCGGCTGACGTCCCGGCGCTGCTTCACCAGCGCCGGCGGATCGAGGACCAGGAGATCGAAGGCGTCGTCGCTCTCGCGCAGGAAGCGGCCGACGTCGGCGGCGACGAACGCGGCGCGCTCGAGCGGCAGGTGGTTCAGCGCCCACTGCCGCTCGGCGGTGGCGATGGCGGCGCCGGAGCTGTCGACGGCGACGACGCGCGCCGCGCCGCCGGCGCCGGCGTGGACGGCGAAGCCGCCGTGATAGGCGAAGGCATCGAGCACCGTGGCGCCCTCGGCGAGCTGGCGGACGCGGGCGCGGTTGCGGCGCTGGTCGCAGAAGTGACCGGTCTTCTGCCCGGCGCCGGGGACGACGGTGAAGCGCAGCCCGTTCTCGCGCACGATCTCCTCCTGCGGCGGATCGCCGGCGAGCACCCCGGTCGCCGGCGCCAGGCCCTCGGCGGCGCGCACCGCGCCCTCGCTGCGCTCGACGATGGTGCGCGGTCGCAGGTGCTCGACCAGGGCGGCGACCAGCAGCGGCCGCAACCGCTCGGCGCCGGCGGTGAGGATCTGCACCACCAGCGAGCCGGCGTAGCGATCGACGAGGATGCCGGGCAGGCCGTCGCCCTCGCCGTTGATGAGGCGGTAGGCGTCGGTGTCGGCGGCGACGACGCGGCGGCGCAGCGCCACGGCGGCGCCGACGCGGCGGCGCAGGAAGGCGTCGTCGATCGGCTCGTCGCGCCGACTGAGCAGCCGCACCGCGATGGTGCAGCCGGGGTTCACGTAGCCGACGCCGAGCGGCGCCCCGTCGGCGGCGCGCAGGCGCACGATCGTGCCCGGCGCCAGCCCCGGATCGAGGTCGCGGATCGCCCCCGAGTACACCCACGGATGACCGAGGCGGAGGGGACGGTCCTTGCCGGAGCGCAGCAACAGGATCGGCGGGGTCGACATGCCAGCGCAGCCGTCAGCCGTCCGCGCTCAGACGGAGCGGCGCCGGGCGCGCGCCGCCGATCGCCGTGGGCTGGCGGCCGACCGCGGTCGCGTCCACGTCCCCGATCGGCCCCCCGACTTCTCGTCGATGCCGAGGTCGGTGATCACCATGCCGCGGTCGATCGCCTTGCACATGTCGTAGACGGTGAGCGCGGCGACGCTGACGGCGGCGAGCGCCTCCATCTCGACCCCGGTCTTGCCGCTGACCTTGACCGTGGCGGCGATGCGCAGGCGGCCGCCGCGGCCGGGGGCGAAGTCGATGCTCGCCACCTCGACCGGCAGGGGATGGCAGAGCGGGATGAGCTCCGCGGTGCGCTTGGCGGCCATGATGCCGGCGATGCGCGCCACCGCCAGCACCTCGCCCTTGGCGATGCCGCCGCGTTCGATGCGGCGCAGGGTCGCCGGCTGCATGCGCAGGGTGGCGCTGGCGACCGCGATGCGTTCGCTCACCGGCTTGGCGCCGACGTCGACCATGCGCGCCCGGCCGCGGGCGTCGATGTGGGTCAGGCCGGCCGCGCGCGGCTTGCGCCCCCGAGCGGCGCCCATTAGCTTCGCGTCCCATGTCGCATCATCACCTGGTCATCCTCGGTTCCGGTCCCGCCGGGCTCACGGCGGCGCTCTACGCGGCGCGCGCCGAGCTGGCGCCGGTGGTGGTCGAAGGCATGCAACCGGGGGGGCAACTTACCATAACGACCGAGGTGGAGAACTATCCCGGGTTCCCCAAGGGCCTGCAGGGACCGGAGATGATGGAGCTGTTCAAGGCCCAGGCGGAGCGCTTCGGCACGACGATGCTGTTCGGCGACGTCACCGCCGTGAACCTGTCGCAGCGGCCGTTCACCCTCACCCTCGGCAAGGACCGCCTCACCTGCGACGCCCTGATCATCGCCACCGGCGCCTCCGCCAAGCTGCTCGGGATCGAATCCGAACAGCGCCTGATGGGCTACGGCGTCTCGGCCTGCGCCACCTGCGACGGCTTCTTCTTCAAGGACAAGATCGTGGTCGTGGTCGGCGGCGGCGACACGGCGATGGAGGAGGCGATCTTCCTCACCAAGTTCGCCTCGCTGGTGCACGTCGTGCACCGGCGCGACACGCTGCGCGCCTCCAAGATCATGGCCGAGCGGGCGATGCGGAACCCGAAGATCCGGTTCGAGTGGAACACGCGCATCGCCGAGATCCACGGCGAGCCGCACGGCACCGGCGTCACCGGCGTCACCCTCGAGCCCAGCGACGGCGGGACGCGGCGCGGCCTGCCCTGCGACGGCGTCTTCGTCGCCATCGGCCACCAGCCGAACACGGCGCTGTTCCGGGGGCAGCTCGACCTCGACGAGACCGGCTACATCCGCACCGTCGGCCGCAGCACCTACACCAGCGTGCCGGGGGTGTTCGCCTGCGGCGACGTGCAGGACAGCGTCTACCGCCAGGCGGTCACCGCCGCCGGCACCGGCTGCATGGCGGCCATCGACGCCGAACGCTGGCTGGAAGCGGAGAAGCACGCCGGCTGAGGCGGGCGCCGGCTCAGGCGGGCGCGCACATCGACAGCGCCGGCGCCAGACAGCTCGGATAGCTCGTGGCCGTTCCCTCCTCGGGCGTGACGGTGACGCCGCCGATGCCGTAGCCGACCGTCGAGCGGGCGTCGTCGGAGCCGGTGACGGCGATCTCGCCCGCGCTCGGACAGAGCTCGCCGGCCACGACCGCGAGCGGCGTCGGGGTGTCGAGCCGCAGCTCGCCCCCGAAGCACGGCGACGCCAGGGTGCCGGCCATCGTCACCGCCACCGGCGAGGTCGTGGCGTCCTGGGTGAGGACGAAGTCGGTGAACGTGACGGCGAAGCCGTCGTCCGTGGCCACGCCGCTGATCAACGGCGCCGAGACCTCGAGCAGCGCCTCCTGCATCGGGGTGAAGACCGCGTCGCCGGTGAACGTCAGCGAGTACTTCAGCGGCACGCAGTCGGCGCTGTAGGTGATGTGGTCCATCGTCACCGCGGTGTCGAGGAACTGCACCTTGATGGCGGTGCCGTCGGGCAGCATGGTCGATAGCGTGCCGTTGACGGAGAAGGAGAACGCGGCGGCGAGACAGGCGCTGGCGCCGGTCAGATTCAGGGTGCCGTCGAGGTCGCCCGACGCCGTGAGCACGATGTCGTTGCTGGCATCGTGCAGGACCGCCATCAGGTCGGGAACGTCGTAGGCGCCGCCGGCGAATCGCGGTGGGCTGCACTCGTTCGCCCCGTCCGGCGTGCTGTCGATGGTGATCGACCCGGCGAGCTCGCTGCGGCCGCCCAGCGGACCGGGGACGACGCAGTTGTCGGCGCCGAGCACGAGGTGGAGCGTCTTGTCCTCTCCCGCTCCCGACTCGCCGCACGATTGCGTGGTGGCGCCGTTGATCGGGCACTCGCGCGCCACGATGGGAGGCCCGATCGCCTCGGCGGAGGCGAGCACGCCGCCCGTGTTGGTGGCGGCGATGGCGACGGCGGCGACCAGACTCTGCAGGCTGCCCAACCCGGTCGAGATGAAGGCGGCGCGCCCGGCGATCGGCTCGCCCGACGGCACCCTCGTGGGGGTCGGCGTCGGCGTGAACGATGCGGTCGCGGTGTCGGTCGGCATCGCGGTGGGCGTCGCCTCCGCCGTCGCCGTGCCGGTCGGGACCCCGGTGTGCGTCGGCGTCAGGGTGGCGGTGGCGGTTCCGCTGGGGATCGCCGTCTGGGTCGGCGTCGCCGGCAGCTCGGTGAGCGTCGCCGTCGCGGTCCCGGTCGGCACCCCGGTGTGCGTCGGCGTGACGGTCACGGTGGCGCTGGCGGTGCCGGTCGGGATGGCGGTGCCGGTCGCGGTGGCGGTGGCGATCGGGGTGGTGGCCAGGGTGTGCGTCGCGGTGGCCGCCGGGACGGTGGCGGTGCTGGTCGCGGTGGCGGCGATCGCGGTGTGGGTGGCGGTGGCGGTGGCCGGCGGCGGACACCCGGAGAGGGCATTGTTCACGCCCTGGATGAGCTGGGCGATGGTGACCTGGTCGCCGCCATTGGCAAACGCCGGGCAGGCGCTCACCGGCTGGTTCCCGAGGGCGATGTTCACCCCGAGGATGAGGTCGCTGATCGTCACCTCGCCATCGCCAGCGCAGTCGCCGACGCACTGCGCGGGAGCGCGCGTCGCGAGCGACACCAGCAGGATTGTCCCCAGCAACGCCAGGGCGCCGCGCGAGACGGCACGTGCGACCACGGATGACCTCCAGAACGGGAACTGTCTTTGTAGCCGCCCCCGTCGCTCGGGGTCAAAGAAAATCGCATGCGACCGTGCACGGCCCCATCCTGGCCGGATGGCTGGTCGGGCCGCTGCCCGGCGGACGGTGGAGCTACGCGCCCGGACCGGCCGACCCCGCGCCAGGCACCGGGGTCTCGGTCGGCAGGCAGAGCGGCGGTGGGCTGGGCCGGGGGATGTAGAAGCTGTCGAAGTTGTCGAGCTCGTCGCTCTCCGCCACCTCGGCCGCCGCATCCACGTCGACGTCGATGGCGAACGGAACGAACGGCCCGCGCAGGCAGGTCTGGGCGCCGGCGGCGAGGCCGCCGACGCGACCGAACGGCTCGCCCAGCACGACGACGTCGAACGGACCGCTGTCGGCCGTGCCCTGATTGGCGATGCACACCTCGAGCTGCAGGTCGATCTCGCTGGTATCGGTGATGCACGCCGGATTCATCGCCACCGAGCGGGCCGAGATCGGCGCCAGGTCGGGCAGATCGCCGCCGGCGCAGCCCGCCAGGGCGCTGTTGACGCCAGCGATCAGCTCGTTGATCACGACGACGCCGTCGGCATCGCCATCGCAGGCCGGACAGGCCGTCGTCGGACCGTCGGCGAGCACGATGCCGACGCAGGTGATCAGCTCGTTGACCGCGACCACGGCGTCGTCGTCGCAGTCGGCCGGACAAAGCTGGGCGCGCCCCGCGGCGGCGACGGCGAGCAGCGCGATGGCAGCGACGAGCGAGCGGAACACGCGGCCGACCGTAGCCCCCATGCGCGGGAGAAGCCAGCCGTGCGAGCCGCCGAACGCCGGCTCCCCGGCGCACAGCGTCCGCGGCCCCTCACCCCCGGCCCTTTCCCGCTCCGATCCCACGCTCCGCAAGCGGCCGAGGCGGAGCCGATCTGAGCAAGCGCAGGCGCGGCGCTGACAAATGTCTTGACGACCGACCGCTCGGTCGGTAGGGTTCGACCGATCGGTCGGTCGGCTCATGCGCGCACAAACGGCGGACATCTCGGCACGCGACAAGATCCTCGACGCCGCCGAAGCGCTCTTCGCGCGCCGCGGCTACGCCGCGGTCGGCATGAGCGAGATCGCCGAGGCGGTGGGGCTCAGCAAGTCGTCGTTGTTCCACCACTTCCCCACCAAGGCGCAGCTCTACGCGGCGACCGCGGACCGCATCCTGCGGGTCATGGAGGCGGCGCTGACGACGGCGCTGGCGGCCGGCGGCTCGCCGGTGCAGCGGCTCGACCGCTGGATCGACACCATCGCCGACCTGCTGGGGGCGCACGAAGCCTACGCCCGCCTGCTGCTGCGCTCGCTGTTCGAGGACGACGAGCTGAGCGGCGCCTTCGAGGAGGAGCGGGCGGTCAACGAGACGCTGCACCGGGTCATCGGCGCCGCGACCCAGCTCCTGCGCGAAGGCATGAGCAGCGGCGCGCTGCGCGCCGCCAGCATCCCGCACACCGTGCAGAGCCTGATCGGCCTGCTCATCTACCACTTCGCGTCCGGCGACTTCGGCGCCGAGCTCCTCGGCCGCCCGATCACCACGCCCGCCGAGGTGCGGCGGCGCAAGGACGAGATCAAAGCCCTGCTCCATCACGGACTGGTGGCGCCGCGCGCGGCGCACGAGGAGGACTGACCATGCCGACCGACAAGATTCTCGCCGAACAGCGGCGCATGCTGGGCGACTTCGAGGTCGTCGAGTTCGTCGACGAGACCCGGATCGAGGGCCTGCGCCGCCAGATCGACGTCGACGTCCCGCTCGACCTGCAGTGGACCTGGGAGTACGGCAACGAGATCGAGGAGCTGCGCGACCTCTACGAGAAGAGCAAGAAGGGCCAGTGGAACGCCGAGGCGGACATCGACTGGAGCCAGCCCTTCCCGCGCCACGAGTGGTTCCTGCCGCGCACCGGCGCGCTGCTGCTGCCGTCGATCCTCACCGAGATGGGCGCCGACGAGGCGACCTGTCAGGAGGCGGCCTGGGACGAGTTCACGCACCTGCTCTCGCAGCTCCTGCACGGCGAGCAGGCGGCGCTGCAGCTCTGCGGCCAGCTCACCAACGCCTGCCCGACGATGGACGCGAAGTTCGCCGCCGGCGCGCAGGTGATCGACGAGGTGCGCCACACCGAGGTCCTCGCCAAGTTCCTGCAGCGCAAGATGGGCGCCCTGCAGCCCATCGACCCGACGCTCAAGGTCCTGCTCGACCGGCTGCTGGCGGCGCCGACCTGGAAGACCAAGACCCTCGGCATGCAGTGCCTGTTCGAGGGCATGGCGGTCGGCATCTTCGACCAGATCGCCCGCGCCACCACCAACCCCCTGCTGCACGACATCATCCGCCGCGTCCAGGTGGACGAGGCGCGCCACGCCGCCTTCGGCATCCTCACCATGCGCCGCCTGGTGAAGGAGTCGACGCCGGAGGAGATGGCGGAGATGGAGGATTTCGCCTTCTCCATCCTCGAGTGCCTGAACGCCAACCAGCAGCTCGACATGCTGCGGGTCTTCGGCCCCAAGTACGGTCTCGATCCCGACAACACGGTGCAGATGCTGCACGGGATGCCCGAGTGGCCGGCGCTCAACAGCGAGATCTACATGCACACCGTGATCCCGAACCTGAAGCGTCTCGGCCTCATCACCGAACGCACCGAGAGCGACTACCGCCGCCTCGGCATGATCCACGGCACGGTCGGCCTGCCGATCGCGCACTGAGCGGCATTCGTCCCCGCGGCGGCGCGGCGCGCGCGGCGCCGCTGCGGGAGCCCCCTCAGAGCCTGACCGGGACGCCGTGCTCGGCCAGGTACTGCTTGCACTGCGCGATGGTGTGCTCGCGGTAGTGGAAGATCGACGCCGCCAGCGCGGCGCTGGCGCCGCCGGCGGTGAGGCCCTCGCGGATGTGCTCGAGGGTGCCGACGCCGCCCGAGGCGATGACCGGGACGCGCACGGCGTCGGCGATGGCTCGTGTCAGCCGGATGTCGTAGCCGGCCTTGGTGCCATCGCGGTCCATGCTGGTGAGCAGGATCTCGCCGGCGCCGTACTGTTCCATGCGCCGCGCCCACTCGACCGCGTCGAGCCCGGTGGGCGTGCGGCCGCCGTGGATGTAGACCTCCCAGCGGTCGGTGGCGGCCGGCACCTGCTTGGCGTCGACGGCGACGACGATGCACTGGGCGCCGAAGCGCTCGCAGGCCTCGGCCACGAACGCCGGCCGCTGCACCGCCGCGGTGTTGATCGACACCTTGTCGGCGCCGGCGTTGAGCAGCGCCCGGATGTCGGCGATCTCGCGCACCCCGCCGCCGACGGTGAGCGGCATGAACACCGTCTCCGCGGTGCGCGCGACGACGTCGAGGATGATGGCGCGCCGTTCGTGCGAGGCGGTGATGTCGAGAAAGGTCAGCTCGTCGGCGCCCTCGTCGTCGTAGCGCTGCGCCACCTCGACCGGGTCGCCGGCGTCGCGCAGGCCGACGAAGTTGACGCCCTTGACGACGCGGCCGTCCTTCACGTCGAGGCAGGGAATGATGCGTCTGGTCAGCATAATTGAGCCTTCACCGCCGAGACGCCGAGGCGCGGAGAGATCCTGCCGTCTCCGCGCCTCGGCGTCTCGGCGGTGAAGGCGTCATCCTTGTCCACTGATGCGCAGTGCGTCCTCGAGCTTCACCGCGCCGGTGTAGAGCGCGCGGCCGACGATCACCGCCACCACGCCGGCGGGCTCGCACGGCAGCAGCGCCTCGATGTCGTCCAGCGAGCCGATGCCGCCCGAGGCGATGACCGGAATGCCGGCGGCCTCGGCGAGGGCGCGGGTGGCGGCGATGTTGACCCCCTGCTGCGTGCCGTCGCGCTCGATGTCGGTGTAGATGACGCAGGCGGCGCCGAGGCCGGCGAAGCGGCGCGCCAGATCGGCGGCGCTGACGTCGCTGGTCTCCAGCCAGCCCTTCACCGCCACCTTGCCGGCGCGGGCGTCGATGCCGAGCGCGACGCGGCCGGGGAAGCGGCGGCACGCCTCCTCGACCACCGCCGGCGTCTCCAGCGCCGCGGTGCCGAAGATGACGCGGTCGGCGCCGAGACCGAGCAGCGCGCCGGCGCGCTCGACGGTGCGGATGCCGCCGCCGACCTGCACCGGCACCGGCAGCGTGCACAGGGCGGCGATCGCCTCGCCGTTGACCGGCGTGCCGCTGACGGCGCCGTCGAGATCGACGACGTGGAGATAGCGCGCGCCGGCGTCCACCCAGCGCCGGCCCATGGCCAGCGGATCGTCGCCGTACACGGTCTCGGCGGCGAAGTCGCCGCGCAGCAGGCGCACGCAGCGGCCGCCCTTCAGGTCGATGGCGGGAATGATCAGCACGCCGCCACCGTGTCGGCGAAGTTGCGCAGGATCGCCAGCCCGACGCGCTGGCTCTTCTCCGGGTGGAACTGGCAGGCGAAGAGACGGTCGCGCGCCACCGCCGAGACGAAGTCGCCGCCGTAGTCGGTGGTGGTGGCGATCACCGATGGATCCGCCGGCTCGACGTAGTAGGAGTGCACGAAGTACACCGCCGATCCGTCGGCGATGCCGCGCAGCACCGGCGTCTCCTGCCGGGCCTGGATCTGGTTCCATCCCATGTGCGGGATGCGGAGCTCGGGATCGTCGCGCTCGCGGAAGCGCACCACCCGCCCGCGCAGCAGGCCCAGGCCCCGCACCGGCCCGAATTCCTCGCTCTCGTCGAACAGCAGTTGCATCCCCAGGCAGATGCCGAGGAACGGCGTGCCGCGCTCGACCACCCGCCGCACCGCGTCGACGAGCCCATAGCCGCGCAGGTTCTCCATGCAGGCCCCGAAGGCGCCCACCCCAGGCAGCACCACCCCCGCCGCGCCCTCGATCGCGGCCGCGTCGCGGGTCACCATCGCCGGCGCGCCGACGCGCTCGAGCCCCTTCTGCACCGAGCGCAGATTGCCCATGCCGTAGTCGATGATCGCGATCATTGCAGACCTGCCATGCGAAGGCGCGACGACGCGCAGCGCCGATGGGAGACTCGGCGCTTCGCCGCCCCGTCGTAGCTTCGCGTGGAATCCTCGCTCAGAGACTGCCCTTGGTCGACAGGACCCCCCGCACCCGCGGGTCCACGCTCGTCGCATGGTCCATGGCGCGGGCGAAGGCCTTGAACGTGGCTTCGATGATGTGGTGGGCGTTGCGGCCGCGCACCATGTCGACGTGCAGGTTCATGCCGAGCTGGTTGACCAGCGCCAGCAGGAAGTCGTGCACCAGCTCGGTGTCGAACTGGCCGACGCGGGCGCGCTTGATGTCGACGTTGTAGACCAGGAACGGCCGGCCGCCGAGGTCGACGGTCACCCGCACCAGCGCCTCGTCGAGCGGGCACGCCGCCTCGCCGAAGCGGCGGATGCCGGCCTTGCCGCCGAGCGCATCCTTGAAAGCCTGTCCGAGCGCCAGGCCGACGTCCTCGACCGTGTGGTGCTGATCGACCGCCAGGTCGCCTCGCGCCCGCACCGTCAGATCGAAGAAGCCGTGGCGCGCGAAGGCATCGAGCATGTGGTCGAGGAAGGGCACGCCCGTGTCCACCGATGCGCTGCCGGTGCCGTCGACCGTCACCGCGACCGCGATGTCGGTCTCCTTGGTCTTGCGCGCCACGCGCGCCGTGCGCGCTTTGGGCATCGCAGGCTCCTCCCAGGGGGGCGAAACTCGTTGGTAGAGGGGGCGAAGTCAAGGCGACCCGTCTCGCCGATCGTCCGTTCGCCGGCCGCCGGCCCACATCGCCGTTGTGTGCGGCGCGATTTCCAGTACAACGCCTGCGATGCGACTGGAGCCTGGGCTGCGGGTGCTGATCACCGGCGCGGCGAGCGGCATCGGGCGAGCGATGGCGCTGGCGATGGCCGATCGCGGCCTGCTCCCGTTCCTGGTCGACATCGACGCCGCCGGGCTCGAGCAGACGCGCCACCTGGCGGAGCGGCACGGCGCCGTGGTCGAGGCGCGCCCGCTCGACGTCACCGACATCGAGGCGGTGAGCGCGCTCGCCGACGCCTGGACCGCCGAGCATGGCGCGATGGACCTGGTGCTCAACGTCGCCGGCGTCGGCGTCTTCGGCGTCATCGAGGACATGACCCACGCCGACTGGCAGCGCGTCCTCGGCGTCAACCTGTGGGGCACGATCCACGTCATCGAGCGCTTCCTGCCGCCGATGATCCGCGCCCGCCGCGGCTACCTGGTCAACGTCGCCTCGCTCGCCGGGCTCGTCGCCCTGCCCTGGCACGCGGCGTACAGCACCAGCAAGTTCGCGATCGTCGGGTTGTCGGAGGTGCTGCGCTACGACCTGCGCCAGCACGGCATCGGGGTCAGCGTCGTCTGCCCCGGCGCCGTCGACACGCCGATGAAGCACTCGGCGGTGATCCTGGGCGTGCGGCCGGACCACCCGCGGCTGGTCGACTTCCGCCAGCGCTTCGACCGCCGCACCGTGTCGCCCGAGCGCGTCGCCCAGCTCACCTGCGAGGCGATCGAAGGCGAGCGCTTCCTGGTCTTCACCTCCTGGGACGCGCGCGCCCTCGACTTCACCCGCCGCCACCTGCCGCGCCTCCACTCCCGCCTCCTGCGCTGGTTCAGCCCGCTGCTCGACCGCATGCGCGACTGACGCCCAGCAGCCCGCGCCCGCAGCCGCGGCGCAGCGACTCCGTGCGGCGTCTTCTCAGTCCTCCAGCCGGGCGCGGATCGCCGCCGCGTGCGCCTGGTAGCCTTCGAGGGCGGCGAGGGTCTCGACGGCCGGGCCGAGGCGGCGCATGGCGGCGGCGCTGCCGCGCACGACGCTGGTGCGCTTGACGAAGTGGTAGGTGCCGAGCGGCGAGAAGAAGCGCGCGCTGCCGCCGGTCGGCAGCACGTGGTTGGGGCCGGCGAGGTAGTCGCCGAGCGGCGCCGGCGCCCACGGCCCCTCGAAGATCGCGCCGGCGTTGCGCAGCCGGCGGGTGAGCGCCCCGGGATCGCGCACCAGCAGCTCGAGGTGCTCGGGCGCGACCGCCTCGGCGAGCGCCACCGCCTCGTCGAGATCGCGGGTGACGATCAGGGCGCCGCGGCGGCGCAGGATGCGCGCGATCGCGACCCGGCGCGGCAGCGCCTGGAGCTGGACGGCGATGGCGCGCTGCACGGCGGCGGCGAGGCGCGGCGACGGCGTCAGCAGCAGCGCGCTCTCGTCGCCGCTGCCGTGCTCGGCCTGGGCGAGCAGATCGGCGGCGACGTAGCGCGGATCGGCGGCCGCGTCGGCGATCACCAGCACCTCGCTCGGCCCAGCGGTCGAGTCGATGTCGACCTGTCCGTACACCTGCCGCTTCGCCGCCTGCACGTAGGCGTTGCCCGGACCGACGATCTTGTCGACCGCGGCGATGCTCTGGGTGCCGTAGGCCAGCGCCGCCACCGCCTGGGCGCCGCCGACCCGATAGACCGCCGTGGCGCCGGCGATGCGCGCCGCCGCCAGCACCGCCGGCGCATGCCCGTCGCGCCCCGCGGGCGAGACCATGACGACGTCCTCGACGCCGGCGACGCGCGCCGGGATGACGTTCATCAGCACCGACGAGGGGTAGGCGGCGTGGCCACCCGGCACGTAGACGCCGACGCGGCGCAGCGGCGTGATGTTCTGGCCGAGCACGAGACCGGCGGCATCGCGATAGCGCCACGACGCCTGCCGCTGCCGGGCGTGGAAGGCGCGGATGCGCCGCGCCGCCAGCTTCAGGGCGCTGCGGACCTTCGCCGGCAGCGTCGCCTCGGCGGCGACGAGATCGCGCTCCGGCACCCGCAGCGTGCGCGGCGTCAGCGCCACTCCGTCGAACTGCTTCGTATACGCGATCAGCGCCGCGTCGCCGCGCCGCCGCACCGCCGCGACGATCCCGGCGGCGGCCCGTTCGGCGCGCTGCTGATCGGCCGCGTGCGTGGCCCGCAGCGCCGCGAAGGCGCGGCGGAACCCCGGCGCCCCGCTGCGCAGAATGCGTATGGTCTCGGTGCTCATCGCTGGCCATCCCCGTCCATTGGCGCGCTCAGCCCTTCGCCCCCTTCACCCGCTCGATGTCGGCGCCGAGCGCCGACAGCTTGGCCTCGATGTGCTCGTAGCCGCGGTCGAGGTGGTAGACGCGGCGCACCTCGGTCGTGTTCTCGGCGGCGAGGCCGGCGAGGATGAGCGAGACGCTGGCGCGCAGATCGGTGGCCATCACCGGCGCGCCGCTCAGCCCGGCGACGCCGCGCACCACCGCGTTGGCCCCCTCGATGGTGATGTCGGCCCCCAGGCGCGCCAGCTCCTGGGCGTGCATGAAGCGGTTCTCGAAGATCGTCTCGGTGATGACGCTGGCGCCCTCGGCGACCGCGGCCACGGCCATCATCTGCGCCTGCAGATCGGTCGGGAAACCGGGGTACGCCGCCGTCTTCACGTCGACGCCGCGCAGCCGCTGCGCCACCCGCGCCCGCAGGCCGGCCGCGTCCTCGTCGATGGCGAGGCCCGCCTCGCGCAGCTTGCAGACGACCGCCTGCAGGTGATCGGCGCGGGCGCCGCGGACGAAGACGTCGCCGCCGGTCATCGCCGCCGCCATCAGGAAGGTCCCGGCCTCGATGCGGTCGGGCACGACCGAGAAGTCCATGCCACGCAGGCGCGGCACGCCGTCGATGCGGATCACCGGCTCGCCCGCCCCCTGCACCCGCGCGCCCATGGCGTTCAAGGCCGCGCCGAGATCGGCGATCTCCGGCTCGCAGGCGGCATTCTCGATGATCGTCTCGCCCGCGGCGAGCGCTGCCACCATCATCAGGTGCTCGGTGGCGCCGACCGACGGCAGGTCGAGATGGATGCGGGCGCCGCGGAAGCGGTCCACCGTCGCCGCCGCGTAGCCGTGCGCGATGTCGATCACCGCCCCGAGCTCGCGCAAGCCGTGGATGTGCAGGTTCACCGGCCGGCCGCCGATCGCGCAGCCGCCGGGCAGCGACACCCGCGCCCGGCCGAAGCGCGCCAGCAGCGGCCCGAGCACCAGGAAGGAGGCGCGCATCGTCTTCACCAGCTCGTACAGCGCCTCGTGCCGGTGCACGCCGGCGGCGCAGATGCGGGCGCCGCCGGGGAGCCGCTCCACCGTGGCGCCGAGATCCTCGAGCAGGCGCAGCGTCGTGCGTACGTCGACCACGTCGGGCAGGTTGCGCAGGACGCACGGCTCGTCGCTGAGGAGGGTGGCGAAGAGGATCGGCAGCGCCGCGTTCTTCGCCCCCGCCACCGGCACCTCGCCCTGCAGCCGCCGCCCGCCGCGCACCAGGATCGTGTCCATCAGCCTCCCCTGCCCATCTCGGGCGCGGGCTCGCCCGCGCTCCCGGGGTGTTGTGCAACGAGCAGGCGCGGAATGCCAGCCAGGTCCGGCGCGACGCGCGCCGCCAGCCCCGCCGCGGCGGCCAGCGCCTGCGCCGCCGCCGCCTGGCCGGCGCCGATCTCGACCAGCAGCGCGCCCGCCGGCGCCAGGCGGGACGGCGCGCCGGCGACGACGCGGCGGATGACGTCGAGGCCGTCGGCGCCGGCGAACAGAGCGGTCGGCGGCTCGCAGGCGGTCTCCGGCGAGGCGGCGTCGCCGGGCGCCAGGTACGGCGGGTTGCTGACGATGAGATCGAAGGTGGCGCCGGCCGACAACGGCTCGTAGAGGTCGCCGGCGAGGAAGCGGATGCGTTCGGCGACGCCGTGGCGTTGCGCATTGCGCCGCGCCACCGCGAGCGCCGCCGGCGAGAGGTCGACGGCGGCCAGGACGAGCGCGGGCAACTCGTGGGCGAGCGCGACGGCGATGCAGCCCGATCCGGTGCCGAGGTCGAGCGCGGTCGCGGGAGCACGGCCGCGCGGGAGCGCGGCGATCCAGCGCAGGCCGGTGGCGATGAGCAGCTCGGTTTCCGGGCGCGGAATCAGCACGTCGGGCGTGACGAGGAACGGCAGCGACCAGAGCTCCTGCTCGCCGACGATGTACGCGATCGGCTCGCGGCGCAGGCGGCGCGCGAGCAACGCCTCGAATCCCGCCCCGTCGGCCGGCTCCCGCAGCCGCGCGTACAGCGCCGCGCGCCCGATCCCCAGGGCGTGCGCCAGCAGGACCTCGGCGTCGAGCCGCGCCGTCTCGATGCCGGCGGCGGCCAGCCGCTCGCTGGCCGCGCGCAACAGCGCGGCGGCGGTCATTCGCCCGCCGCCTGCAGTTGCTCCGCCTGGTGGTGGGTGATCAGGCCGTCGATCAGCGGCTGGATGTCGCCGTCGATGACCTTGTCGAGGCTGTAGAGGGTGAGGTTGATGCGGTGATCGGTGACCCGGCCCTGCGGGAAGTTGTAGGTCCGCACCCGCTCCGAGCGGTCGCCGCTGCCGACCATGCCGCGCCGGCTCTCCGCCACCGCCGCCGCCTGCTCGGCCTGCGCCCGCTCGAGCAGACGGGCGCGCAGGATCTTCAGCGCCTTCGCCTTGTTCTTGTGCTGCGACTTCTCGTCCTGGCAGGCGACGACGAGGCCGGTCGGCAGGTGGGTGACGCGCACCGCGGAGTCGGTGGTGTTCACGCTCTGCCCGCCGGGCCCCGACGAGCGGTAGACGTCGATGCGCAGCTCGCGCGCCTCGTCGATGTCCACCTCGACGTCCTCGGCCTCCGGCAGCACCGCCACGGTCACCGCCGAGGTGTGGATGCGGCCCGACGCCTCGGTCGCCGGCACCCGCTGCACGCGGTGCACGCCGCCCTCGAACTTGAGCCGGCTGTAGGCGCCCTGCCCCGCGATCAGCGCGATCACTTCCTTGAAGCCGCCGAGGCCGGTGGCGTTGGCGCTCAGCACCTCGACCTTCCAGCCCTGGCGCTCGGCATAGCGGCTGTACATGCGGAACAGGTCGGCGGCGAACAGGCTCGCCTCGTCGCCGCCGGTGCCGGCGCGGATCTCGAGCACGACGTTGCGCTCGTCGTTGGGATCCCGGGGCAGCAGGAGGACGGTGAGCCGTTGCTGCAACGCCTCGGCGCGGGTGCGCAGCTCGGGCAGCTCGGCCTTGACCAGCTCGCGGAGGTCGGCGTCGCCCGATTCGAGGAGCTGCCGGTGCCCCTCGATGTCGTGCGTGACCGCCTTCCACTCGCGGTAGGCGGCGACGATCGGCTCGAGCTCGGCCCGCTCCTTGGCGAGGCGGGCGAAGTCCTTGCCCCCTCCCGCCAGGGACGGATCGATGAGCCGCTCCTCGAGATCGACGTAGCGGCGTTCGACGTCTTCCAGCTTGTCCAGCATCGGCGCCCGAGCACGAAAAAGGGCGCCGGGGAGATCCCCGACGCCCTGCGATTCGGTGCGGCGACGCGGGCCCGAATCCGGCCCGCGCGCGCTACTGCTTGTCCTTCAGGCCGTACTTGCGCCGGAAGCGCTCGACCCGGCCGGCGGTATCGAGCAGCTTCTGCTTGCCGGTGAAGAAGGGATGGCAGGCCGAGCAGATGTCGACGTGCAGCTCCTTCTTCGTCGACCGCGTCTCGAAGGTGTTGCCACAGGCGCAGACGACCATGGCCTTTTCGTAGGTGGGGTGGATGCCTTCCTGCATTGCACTCTCCCGTAGACCCGCCTTGCTAGCACCGGCCATCCGCCCCCGCAACCGGGGTGCGGAGGGCCGCGCCGCCGCGCCGGGGCGGTTCGCGAGGTGGCGCCCCTACTCCGACGCCGCGTCGGGCGGCGGCGCGGGAGCGCGGCCCTCCAGGGCGTGGAGGTTGCCCAGGAGCTCGGCGTAGAAGCGGATCATGCCGACGTAGTTGTCGATGCCGATGCGCTCGTTCAGGCCGTGGAAGCGCGGCACGTCATCGGGACGGGTGCGCATGGGGAGAAAGCGGTACACGTTGGGGGTGAGGCCGCTGTAGAAGCGGGCGTCGGTGGCGCCGAGCACCAGGAACGGAGCGACGACGGCGTCGGGATTCACCGACCGGATGGTCCGGTTGAGGTAGGCGAACGCCGGCGCGTCGACGTCCGACACCGGCGACGGGTCGTCGGCCCGGCCGAGCACGCGCACCTGCACCTGCGGGTCGGCGACGACGCGGCCGACGTGCGCCAGCACGTCGTCGATGGTGTCGCCGGGCAGGATGCGGAAGTTGACGACGGCGCGGGCCGAGGTGGGGAGCTGGTTCTCCTTCACCCCGGCGTGGAACATGGTCGGCGCGGTGGTGGTGCGGAGAATGGCGTCGGTGCGCGGCGCCTGCGCCATCTGCCATTCCACCAGCGGCCGGAACAGCCACAGGTTGGCGAACACCAGGCGCATCGGCGGGATCATCTCCGGGCCGATGTACTCGAAGCTGCGGCGCATGGCGGCGTCGATGTTGGCCGGCATGCGCTGCTCCTCGAGGCGGTCGATGGCGGCGCTGAGCTGGCCGACGGCGGTGCGGCGCGGCGGGATCGAGGAATGGCCGCCGCTGCCGTCGACCGTCAGCTCGACGCTCACGTAGCCCTTCTCCGCCATGCCGACCGAGGCCACCGGGCTGGCGACGCCGGGGAACAGGCCCTCGAGGATGGAGCCGCCCTCGTCGAGCACGAATTCGGGGCTGACGCCGCGCGCCTTCAGCAGCGCCGCCATCGCCTGCGCGCCCTGCTCGCCGAGCAGCTCCTCGTCGTGGCCGAACGCCAGCATCACGGTGCGCGGCGGCTGGTAGCCGGCGGCCAGCAGATGCTCGATCGCCTCGAGGATGGCGAGGGCGCTGCCCTTGTCGTCCACCGCGCCGCGGCCCCAGACGTAGCCGTCGGCGATGGCGCCCGCGAACGGCGGATGCACCCAGCTCGCCTCGCTGCTCGGATCCACCGGCACGACGTCGAGGTGCGCCAGCAGCAGCGCCGGCCTGCCGTCGCCGCCGCCCGGCCAGGTGTAGAGCAGGCTGTAGTCGTTGACCGCCTCGCGCCGCAGCGTCTGGTGTACGCGCGGGAACTGTCGCGCCAGGTAGTCGTGCAGGGCACGGAACTGGCCGCCGTCGAAGTCGGCCGGATCCTGGTGCGAGACGGTGCGCAGCCGCAGCGCCCCGGCGAGGCGTTCGGCCGCCGCCGCGGCATCGATCGCCAGCGGCGCCACCGGGGCGACGGCCACCTGCTTCGAGCGCACGCCCAGGGTGCGTACCACCAGCACCGCGGCCAGGACGGCGATCCCGGCGGCGAGCACCGCCAACAGTCGTCTCAACGGCGCGATCCCCCTTGCGGCGGCGTGCCATACGCCGCCAAGGGATCGCCGGCAAGGCTGCCGGCCTGCAGCCGCACCAGCAGGCCGAGGCGGATCAGCTCGGCGAGCGACGAGACGCCGGTCTTCGCCATCAGCTTGGCGCGATGCGTCTCCACGGTCTTGGGGCTGAGCGCCAGGACGCCGGCGATGCTGCGGCTCGAGCCGCCGGCGATCACCAGCGCCAGCACCTCGCGCTCGCGCGGCGTCAGCCGCGCCAGGCGACCGGCGAAGTCGAGCAGGCGCTGCCCGCTCTCGCGCTCGGCGGCGTCCTCGACGATCGCCGCCTGGACGCGCTCGAGCAGCGCCTGCGCCGACACCGGCTTCTCGAAGAAGTCGTAGACGCCGGCGCGCAGCGCCCGCACCGCGGTCGGCACATCGGCGAAGGCGGTCGCCATGATGACCGGCAGCACGACGCCGCGCTCGCGCAGCGCGTCGATGAGCGCGAAGCCGTCGCCGTCCGGCAGGCGCAGATCGAGCACCAGGCACCCGGCGCGCTCGCGGTCGATGCCGGCGAGCGCCGCGGCGCCGTCGCGAAAGCCCTCGGCGCGCAGCTCGACCGACGCCGCGGCGCGGGCGAGCGCGGCGCGCACGGCGGCGTCGCCGTCGACCACGAACAGCGTCGGCGCTTCCCCCTCGGCGGCCTGCGTGTCCCCAGATCTGACCGTCATGCCCACAGCCAGCGGCGTGGCCTATACCACCGGCAGCCCGGCGGGGAAAACGCGCGCCGCGTCGGCGTGGACGACACCGCGTCGGCGGTGTAAGCGGCCCCATGGCGCGCACCGGCCGCTTCGCCGCCCTGGCCCTGCTGGTCGCGACGGCGAGCGCGGCGGTCGGCGCCGACACCACCGTGACGATCACGCGCGAGGACTACCGCGGCTGGCCCGACACCATCCGCATCGACAACGGGCGCATCGTCGCCCGCGTCGTCACCGCCGTCGGACCGCGGGTCATCGACCTGCGCGCCGCCGGCGGCGAGAACCTGTTCCACGTCCGCGACGCCGAGGCCGGCGGCCGCGACGAGCCGACCTGGATGTTCCGCGGCGGCTGGCGGCTGTGGATCGCGCCCGAGCGGCGGGACACGACCTACGTTCCGGACAACAGCCCGTGCCAGGTGGAGATCGCCGGCGATACGGTGCGCGTCACCGGCCCGCCGCAGCCGGCGGCGGGCATCCAGAAGATCGTCGAGCTGACGGCGGCGGCCGGCGAGCCCTGCCTGCGCGTCCGCTCGCGCCTGCGCAACATCGGCAGCGCGCCGCTCACCTACGCGGCCTGGAGCCTGTCGGTGATGCGCCCGGGCGGCCGCGCCGTGGTGCCGCTGGACGTCGGCCCGCTCGACGCCTTCGACGCCACCCGCAAGCTGATCCTGTGGAGCTACGCCGCGATGGCCGATCCGCGCTACCACTTCGGCGACCGGCTGGTGTCCGTGGACCAGGCGCGCGTGGCGCCGCCGCCGGCGGCGAACGCCGCCGGTCGCCGCGCCGACGAGAGCAAGATCGGCGTCGACTCCGCCCAGGGCTGGGCCGCCTATCGCCTCGGCCGCACGGTCTACGTGAAGCGCTTTCCCCACGACCCGGCCGGGCCGTACCCCGACGGCGGCGCCACCATCGAGATCTACTCCAGCGCCGAGTTCCTCGAGGTCGAGAACCTCAGCCCCCTCACCACCATCCCGCCCGGCGGCGAGCTCGTCTACCCGGAAGCGTGGTGGGTGTTCAGCGACGTCGACGACACCGACGAGGCGCTGCTCGCCCGGGTCAGATCCACCGATGGACGCTGATGGCCACAGATGAACGCCGACGGGTCGCGTCCACTTTCGACCCGTCGGCGTTCATCTGTGGCCATCGGCGTCCATCGGTGTCTCCCACTGGCGCCACTGCGCCAGATAGGCATCGAGGGTGTCGCGGGTGACGACGTCGATGCCGGAGTAGTTGAGGACCCGTGACGGCGGGTGGCCGTCGGCGAGCTGCGCGAGCAGCTTCACCGATTCCTCGCCCCAGCCGAAGTACTTCTGCCCCACCAGCAGTTGCACCTTGCCGGCGCGCAGCAGGTCGGGGGCCGGAGGGATGGTGTCGAAGGCGACCACCCTGGTCCTCGCCGGGTCCACCGGGTCGAGGGCGTTGCGGACGAACACCGGCCAGCCGCCGACCGACAGCCAGCCGTCGAGGTCGGGGTAGCGCTGGGTCGCGGAGGCGATGATCTCGGCGACGCGCACCGCGTCGTCCTTGACGTCGAACTCCTCCACCACCGTGATCTCCGGGTGGGCCGCCAGCGCGGCCCGCGCCCCGGCCAGGCGCTTCTGCAGGTTGTCGGCGCCGAGGGCGGTGATGATCGCCACCCGGCCGCGGCCGCCGAGCAGCGCCGCCAACCCCTCGCCGAGGGCGCGGCCGCCCTCGACGTCGTCGACGCCGTAGAACGCCTGCCGCCGGCTCTTCGGCGCGTCCGAGTCCCAGGTCACCACCGGGATGCCATCGGCGACGGCGCGGTCGATGGCGTCGGTCAGCAGATCGCCGTTCAGGCACGAGATGGCGATGCCGTCGACCCGCTGGGCGATGAACGACTCGAGGATCTCCTTCTGCCGGATCTCGTCCGTGCTCTCCGGCCCGCGCCACAGGATCTCGACCCCGAGCTTCTTCGCCTCCCGCTCGGCGCCGATCCGCGCGTACTCGAACACCGGGATGTGCAACGCCTTGGGAATGAACGCGAAGCGCCGCGCCCGCGGCCCCTCCGCCGGCCGCGAACAGCCGGCGAGGAGGACGACGAGGAGAATGGTGACGAGCAGCGGTCGGTTGTTGGGCACGGATTAACGAAACACAGATAGACACGGATGGCCACCGATGGACACTGATGCGCTGACCAGCAGGATCATTGGATGCGCCATGACGATCAGTCGGGAGCTCGGGTGCGGGTTTCTCGAGAGTGTCTATCGGCGCGCGCTGGGGCATTCGTTGTCCAAGACCGGCCTGCTGGTCGAGCCGGAGCGTCGATTCACGGTCGTGTACGACGGCGTCGTCGTCGGGGAGTACCGGGCTGACCTCGTGATCGGCGGCCAGGTGATCGTCGAGGTGAAGGCCCTGCGCGCCATCGAGCCCGCGCACCACGCACAACTCCTCAACTATCTGAAGGCGGCGCGCCTGCGAGTCGGCCTGCTTCTGAACTTCGGAACGCCCCGCCTGGGCATCAAACGCATGGTGATGTGAGCGCGCCCTCCGTGTTCATCGGTGGCCATCGGCGTCCATCGGTGTCTCGGGCCGGCGCCGGGCGAGACACGCGTTGCCTCAGAACGGATGGCCACCGATGGACACTGATGCGCTGACCAGCAGGATCATTGGATGCACCATGACGATCAGTCGGGCCGCTCGTGATCGGCGGCCAGGTGGTAAGCGCATGGTGATGTGAGCGCGCCCTCCGTGTTCATCGGTGGCCATCGGCGTCCATCGGTGTCTCGGGCCGGCGCCGGGCGAGACACGCGTTGCCTCAAAATCCGCTAGCAGAATCCCCGTAGGCCGAGCCCGGCGATCGTGCTATCGGGGCCTTCGCGGGATCGACGTGGTGAGGCAAGCGACACGGCGACTGACGGGGCGACGGCAACTGGCCGGTTATCTGCTCGCGCTGCTCGGCAGTGGCGCCATCGTCGGCCTGCGGGCGGTGCTGGGCGGCAGCTTCGCCCACAATCCGGCGCTCAACCTCTTCCTGATCCCGGTGATGCTGTCCGCCTATGTCGGCGGGCTCGCGCCCGGCCTGTTCGCCACCGCGCTCGTCGCCGTCGTCACGCGCTGGTTCTTCCTCGTTCCGCTGCGCGACCTGGCGCTCGAACGCCCGGGCGACGAATTGCGCTGGCTGGTGCTGGTCGGCGGGTCGCTCCTCGTCTGCGCCCTCACCGAGGCGCTGCAGCGGGCTCGCTGGCGAGCCGAATTGGCGTTGCGCGAGGAGGCGGCCCTGCGCGCGCAGGTGGCCGGCGTCGCGGCATCGATGCCCGGCCTCCTCAGCACCTTCCGGCTGCGCCCCGACGGCACTGGCGACATGCCGTACAACAGCCCGCGCTTCCGCGAGATCTACGGCATCGACCCGGCGCTGGTCGTCCACGATGCCGCGCCGCTCCTGGCGCTGATCGACCCCGAGGACGCGCCCGCGGTCAGCGACAGTCTGATCGAATCGGGCCGGACGATGAAGCCCTGGCACGTGCGGTACCGCATCCACCATCCCGAGCGCGGCGTGCGCTGGCTCGAGACCTGGTCGATGCCGACCCGCGAGGCGGACGGCAGCCTGTTGTGGTCCGGCTACGTGGTCGACGTCACCGACCGCATCCGCCTCGAGCAGGCGTTGCGCGAGGGCGAGGAGCGCCTGACCCTGGCCCTGGAGGCGACCCGGACCGGGGTGTGGGAGTGGAACGTCGACTCCAACGCGGTGTTCTGGTCCTCGATGTGCTTCGCCATCACCGGCGTCGACAACTTCGCCGGCGACTTCGCCGCCTTCGCCCGCCTGCTCCACCCCGACGACGCGGAGCGGGTCACCGACGCCATTCAGGGCGCCGTGGCGGCGCGCTCGTCGTTCCAGGCCGAATTCCGCATCGTCCGCCCGGACGGCGAGGTCCGCTGGCTGCACAACCTCGGGCGCACCGAGTGCGATGGCGAGGGGCGGCCGCGGCGGATGATCGGCACGGTGCGCGACATCACCGAGGCCAAACGCGCCGAGGAGTCGCGCCTGCGCTCGCAGAAGCTGGAGGCGCTCGGCACCCTGTCCGGCGGCATCGCCCACGACTTCAACAACATCCTGCTGGCGATCAACGGCAACGCCCGGCTCGCCGCCGCCGATCTGCCGCCCCACCATCCGGCCCAGGAGAGCCTGGCGCAGATCGCCCGCGCCGGGACGCGCGCCGCCGACCTGGTGCGGCAGATCGTCGCCTTCAGCCGCGCCGAGGCGCCGCGGCGCGAGCGCATCGACGTCGGCGCCGTGGTCGGCGAGGCGATCCAGCTCGTGCGCTCGATCCTGCCGCCGCTGGTGGAGGTGTCCAGCCACGCCGAGCCGGGGCTGCCGCCGGTCGTCGCCGATTCGACCCAGGTGCACGAGGTGGTCGTCAATCTCGCCACCAACGCCGCCGACGCGATCGGGCCGGCCGGCGGCCGCATCGAGTTTCGCCTCGACGCCGTCGCGCTCGACGACGCCCACGCCGATCGCGCCCTCGGCCTGCCGCCCGGGCGCTACGTGCGCCTGCAGGCGCGCGACACCGGCCACGGCATGGCGCCGGCCGTCGTCGAGCGCATCTTCGACCCGTTCTACACCACCAAGGGCCCGGGCGGCGGCACCGGCCTCGGGCTCTCGGTCGTCCACGGCATCGTCGCCGGCTGTGGCGGCGCGATCGCCGTCGACACGGCGCCCGGCCAGGGCACGACGTTCCGCATCTACCTCCCTGCGGCGGCCCGCGAGCGCGCCGCCGCCGCCCCCCGCCCGGCACCGGCGGCGCGCGGCGCCGGCGAGCGGGTGTTGTACGTCGACGACGACGAGATGCTGGTGGTCCTGATCAGCCGCGTCCTCGGCAAGCTCGGCTACCAGGTGAGCGGCTACCGCGACCCCACCCAGGCGCTGCGCGACCTGCGGGCCAACCCCGACCTGTGCGACGCCGTCGTCACCGATCTCTCGATGCCCGGCATGTCCGGGATCCGCCTCGCCCGCGAGCTGCTGGCGCTTCGCCCCGACCTGCCGGTCCTGATGACCACCGGCTACGTGCGCGCCGGCGACGAGGCGGCGGTGCGCGAGGCCGGCGTGCGGGCGCTGATCCTCAAGCCGAACACCGTCGACGAGCTCGGCAGCGCGCTCGACGCGGTGCTGCGCGGGCAGCGGGCCGCGCCGGCTGCGGCCGCGGTCAGCAGCCGCTGATCACGTCGTTCACCGCCTCGATCAGCTCGCCGATGGTCACCGCGCCGTCGCCGTTGGCATCGGCCGTCGGACACTGGGCGAGCGGCAGATTACCGAGGGCGATGTTGACGGCGAGGATCACCTCGTTCACCGCCACCACGCCGTCGCCGCTGCAGTCGGCGACGCAGCGGCGCGGCGCGGCCGTCGGCGTCGGCGACGGCGTCGGCTGGTTGGGGGCGTCGCTGATGACGATCGCGCCGTCCACGGGCGTCACCGGCAGCTCGTGGCCGGTGGCGTCGCCCAGCAGGGAGAAGGCGATGGTGAGCGGCGCCGGCGAGTCCATGGCGTCGGCCAGGATCTGGAAGTCGCAGGTGGCGAGATCGCCGTCGCCGAGCGGCGGCGGCGCCGACGGTCCGGTGCGGCGATAGATCTCCACCGTGACCCTGCCCTCGCGCGGCAATCTGCCGCCGAGCGCGTGCGTCGCCGCGAGGCGCGGCGCGATGGCGCAGGTGGTCTTCACCGGCGGCTGGAAGGCGACGAGATCGGTGGGAAAGTCGATGTCGAGCGAGGCGCTGACCGCCGCCCCGTCGTCGCCGGAGAGGCGGATGACGACGGACACCGTGCCGCCGCGCAGCCCCGTGTCACCGAGCACCGCGAGCCGCGGCGTGGCCGCCCGCGCGCCGGCCGGCAGCAGCACCGCCCCCGCCAGCAGCGCCCAGGCGCCGACCCATCGCCCACCGATTCGCATCGCCATCGCTCGTCTCCTCCGCCCGCCGCGCCGAGTGCCTCGGGTTCCAGGTCTACCCGCGCGCCGCCGATGGGTCCAGGCGATTCGCCGCCGCGCTCGCCAGCGGCGGCGCGGCGGGGCTGCGCGGTCGCCTTCCGGCCCCCGCCGCGCCGGCGCGGCCAGCACCGGCCCCGCTTCCCGGTCCTCGGAACGAACGCGCGCCACCCCGTCCCGGCGCGGCGCGGCGCCGCCTGGCACGCTTGATGGATCCCTCGGCGACGGGAGGCGCCATGTCCTATTCCCACTACGATCGGCTCTCGGCGCTCGACGGCTCGTTCCTGGCGATCGAGAGCGCCGTCTCGCACATGCACGTCGGCTCGGTCGGCCTCTTCGATGCCAAACCGCTGCGCGGCGCCCACGGCGGCGGCCTCGACCAGCCGCGGATCATGGCCGCCTGCGAGGCAAGCGCGGCGCACAACCCGCGCTTCCGCCAGAAGCTCGCCTTCGTGCCGCTGTTCGACAGCCCGGTGTGGATCGACGACGAGCGCTTCAACCTCCACTACCACATCCGCTTCACCGCCCTCCCGGCGCCGGGCGACGTGCGCCAGCTCAAGCGCCTCGCCGGGCGGATCATGTCGACCCAGCTCGACCGCGGCAAACCGCTGTGGGAGATCTGGTTCGTCGAGGGGGTCGAGGGCGACCGCGTCGCCATCATCAGCAAGGCGCACCACTGCATGATCGACGGCGTCTCCGGCGTCGACCTGATGGCGTCGATGATGTCGCCGCTCGCCGAGACGCCCGCCGCGGCGCCCGCGCACTGGGTGCCGCGGCCGGCGCCGTCGCCGGCGCGGCTGCTGCTCGACGAGGCGCGGCGGCGGGCCGCGGCGCCGCTGCTGGCAATCGATGCGGCGCGCGAGCTGGCGCGGGCGCCGCTCGAGAGCCTGCGCGGCGCCGTCCGGGCAGCCAGCGGCCTGGCCGAAGCGGTCACCGCCGGGCTGACGCCGGCGTCGCCGACGCCGCTCAACGGCGACATCGGCCCGCACCGCCGCTTCGACTGGACCCGCCTCGACCTCGAGACCGTCAAGGCGGTCAAGCACGCCCTCGGCGGCACCCTGAACGACGTCGTGCTGGCGATCGTCGCCGGCGCCATGCGCCGCTTCCTGCGCGCCCGCGGCGAGCGGGTCGCGGCGCTCGACTTCCGCGTCATGGTGCCGGTCAACGTCCGCGCCGCCGACCAGCAGGGCGCGCTCGGCAACCGGGTCTCGTTCCTCATGACCCGGCTGCCGCTCGGCGAGCGCGATCCGCGCCAGCGGCTGCGCGCCGTGATCGAGACGACGCAGCGCCTGAAGGGCTCGCGCCAGGCGCAGGGAGCCCAGCTCCTGGAGGAGATCAGCGACCACACCTTCGCCTCGCTGTTCATCCAGATGGCCCGCCTGGGCGCGCAGTCGCGCTCCTACAACATGGTCGTGACCAACGTGCCGGGGCCGCCGTTCCGCGTCTACTTCCTCGGCTCGCCGCTGCGCGAGGTCTACCCGCTGGTGCCGCTGTTCGAGAACCAGGGCCTCGGCATCGCGCTGTTCAGCTACGACGGCGGCCTCTACTGGGGCTTCAACGCCGATTGGGACGCGGTCCCCGACCTGCACGACGTGGTCGGCGACGTCGAGCACGAGCTGCGCCTGCTCGCCGACGCCGCCGGCGCGACCGCCCGCGCCGCGGCGCCGTCCGCGGCCCGGCCGCCGCGGCGGACGGCGCGCGCCCCACGCCGCCATCCGCCGCCGCCCCGCAAGCGCCGCCCCAGCCGGGCAGCGCGGCGCTGACCGCCGGCGCCCTTCCGCTCGCCTCCGCCGGCGCTGCGAACACCCCCCCTGGGACCGCGGGCGTCTCGCCCGCAGCGGCAGCGCGCCCCTTGCAAGCGGCGCCGCCCGCCCTCCCGCCTGCCTCCGCCGGCGCTGCCCTACGGGCGAGACGCCCGCGGTCCCAGATGCATGCATGCGGCGCACGCATTGCGCCGTGAGCCCGAATTGCAGCACCTCTCGGGCATGCCGGAGCGCCATCGAGGCTGGCACGAGCGAGGATACCTGCCGCATTTCGACGCCGCCGACACAGCGCAGGCGATCACCTATCGGCTCGCCGATGCGCTGCCCCGCCACGTTCAGCACGACCGTCGGCGAGCGCAGTCGGTCCTCGATCGCGGGCGCGGCAACTGCATTCTGCAGCGCCCCGAGGTGGCGCGCGAAGTGATCGATGCCTGGCGGTACTTCGATGGCATCCGATACCGCCTGCACGCATGGGTGGTCATGCCGAATCACGTGCACGTGGTCGCCACGATACTCGCCGGCCACGCACTCTCCCGAACCGTGCACTCGTGGAAGTCGTTCACCGCCCATCGCATCCGTGCCCGCACCCGCCAGAGGGGTCGAATCTGGCATCCTGACTACTGGGACCGGTTCATCCGCGACGACGAGCACTTCCGCACCGCCGTCGAGTATGTGGAGTACAATCCGGTACTGGCCGGCCTGGCGCGGAGGCCCGAGCAATGGCTCTTCAGCTCAGCCTACCACGGCGCTGGCGCAGCGTGACGATCATGTCCACGGCCCGCTCGGGTGGCCGTCGGTCGGTCACTCGCGAGACCGCGCGCCGCCGCGGTTGGCCACCCGGTCCATCACCACGATCACCAGGACGGCGACGCCGAGGATGAGGCGGTCGGCGAAGGTGCCGCCGGGGATCTGCGCCAGGGCGTTGCGCAGGACGCCGAAGATCAGCGCGCCGAGGACGGCGCCGACCACCGAGGCGCGGCCGCCCGACAACGACGCGCCGCCGACCACGGCGGCGGCGATGATGTCGAGCTCGTAGCCGCTCGCCAGGTCCGCCTTGCCCTGCCCCTGCACCACCGCGAGCACGACGCCCGACACGGCGGCGAGGGCGCCGCCGGTGACGTAGACGAAGACCTTGACGCGATCGACGCGCACGCCGGCGTAGCGGGCGGCGGTCTCGTTGCCGCCGGTCGCCAGGATGTGACGGCCGAGCGCGGTGCGCGTCATCAGCGCCTGGAAGACGACGGCGAGGACGATCATCAGCGTCCCCGGCCAGGCGGCGAGCGGAATGCCGAGCGGCGCCGTGCCGGCGGCGAGCCAGCGCGACAGGTCGTAGAACCGGCCCTCGGTGATCAGGAACGCGAGGCCGCGCGCGATGCCCATGGTGCCGAGCGTGGCGATGAACGGCGGCAGCCGGGCGCCGACCACCAGCGCCGCCGCCAGGGCGCCGCTCAGCACCCCGACGCTCAGCCCGGCCGCCGTCGCCGCCGGCAGCGGCCACTGCGCCTCGACGAACAGCGCGCCGGTCACCACCGACGCCAACGCCATCACCGCGCCCGGGGCCAGGTCGATGCCGCCGGCGCCGATGATCATCGCCGCGCCGATGGCGCTGATGCCGTAGATGCCCGAGTACTTGAAGATCAGGGCGACGTTCTCGGCGTTGGCGAAGGTGTGCGCCGCCCCCGGCCGCCAGAGGATGGCGGTGAAGACGAGGAACTCGGCGACGAGGATGATCGCCGCCGACCAGCCGGGCACCACGCGAAGACCTTGCACCGCAGAGACGCGGAGCCGCGGCGGGCTCATGGTCGGACCGAAGCCTCCGCGCCGCTGCGTCGCTGCGGTGAAGCCTTCTGACCAGTGATCGCGGCCACCACCACGGCCTCGCCGCATCCTCGCGCGTCGAATTCACCCACCGCTTCGCCGGCGTAGAGGGCGACGATGCGGTCGCACAGGCGCAGCAGCTCGGGGAGGTCGCTCGAGGCCAGCAGGACGGCGGCGCCGGCGGCGGCGAGGCCGCGCACCTGAGTGTGGATGTCGGCCTTGGCGCCGACGTCGACGCCGGCGGTCGGCTCGTCGAGCAGCAGCAGGCCGCGGCCGCGGCGCAGGGCGCGGGCCAGCAGCGCCTTCTGCTGGTTGCCGCCGGAGAGCGAGGCGATCGGCGCCTCGGGACCGGCGGCGCGAATCGCCAGGCGGGCCATCCAGTCGCGCGTCGCCTGCCGTTCACCGGCGTGGTCGAGTCGCCACGCCGCCGCCGGCAGGAAGACGTTCTCGCGCAGGCCGAACGTCGGCACCAGGCCGGTGCGGGCGCGATCCTCGCCGAGCAGCACCGGCGGCACGGCGCAGGTCATCGTGCCGGCGGTGCGCGCGCGGATGCCGGCGACGCACTCGAGCAGGGCGCTGCGCCCGGCGCCGAGCAGTCCGGCGACGCCGACGATCTCGCCGGCGTGCACGCGCAGGCTGACGTCGCGCAGGCGGCCGGCGCAGAGGCCGGCGACGGCGAGCACCACCGCGCCGCGTTGGCGAGCGGCCGCCGGCGCGGCGTCGATGTCGCGCCCGACCATCATCTGCACCAGGCGCCCGGCGTCGACCTCGCTCGCCGGCGCGGTGGCGACGCGGCGGCCGTCGCGCAGCACGGTGACGCGATCGGCGAGCGCCAGCACTTCGTCCAGGCGATGGCTGACGTAGACCACGCCGGCGCCGGCCGCGCGCGCCGCGCGCACGGCGGCGAACAGGCGGGCGGCGTCCTCGGCGCCGAGCACGGCGGTCGGCTCGTCGAGGAGGAGGATGGAATCGCGGGCCTGGCGGTCCGCGCCGCCCAGCGCCCGCGCCAGTTGCACCTGCTTGCGCTGGCTGGCGGGGAGATCGCCGCAGCGCGCGGTCGGCGGGATCGCGCTGCCGATCGTCGCCAGCGCCGCCGCCGCGCCGGCGCGCATCGCGTCGCGGCGCAGCCAGCCGCACCGCCCGCGCAGCTCGGCGCCGAGGAAGATCCACTCCGCCGCCGTGCAGTCGGGCGGCAGCTCGGGATCCTGCGGCGCCCACGCCACCCGCGCCCGCGGCGCCAGCGCCAGGGCGCCCTCATCGGCGCGCCGGGCGCCGGCGATCACCCGCAGCAGCGTCGACTTGCCGGCGCCGTTCTCGCCGACCAGCGCGTGGATCTCGCCCGCCCGGAGCTCGAAGTCGACCGCGTCGAGCGCGGTCGTGCCGCCGAAGCGGACGGTGATTCCAGCCGCGGTGAGCATCGAAGAATTTTCACCGCAGAGGCGCGGAGGCGCGGAGATCTCGGATCATCGCATGACTCAGCGTCTCTGCGCCTCTGCGGTGAAGCTTCTTCGTCAACTCCCCAGCGCCCGTACCGCCGCGACGGCGCGGGTCCATCCCTTGTACAGCGCCTCGCGCCGCTCCGGGCGCAGGCGGGGCTTGAACAGGCGATCGCGTTTGCGGGCGCGCTCGAGCTTCTCGGCGTTCGGCCACAGGCCGACGCCGCGGCCGGCGAGCAGCGCGGCGCCGAGCGCGGTGGTCTCGATGATGCGCGGCCGATCGACGGTCGCCGACAGCAGGTCGGCCTGGAACTGCATGAGGAAGTCGTTGGCCGCGGCGCCGCCGTCGACGCGCAGGCCGGCGAGCGGCTTGCCGGACTCCGCCGCCATGGTGTCGACGACGTCGCGGGTCTGGTAGGCGAGCGCCTCGAGCGTCGCGCGCACGATGTGGGCGCGTTGCACGCCGCGCGTCAGGCCGACGATGGCGCCGCGCGCCGCCGCGTCCCAGTAGGGCGTCCCCAGGCCGACGAACGCCGGCACCACGTAGACGCCGAGGGTCGAGTCGACGCTGGTCGCCAGGCGCTCGCTCTCGCGCGCCGTCTTCAGCAGGCCGAGGCCGTCGCGCAGCCACTGCACGGCGGCGCCGGCGATGAACACCGAGCCCTCGAGGGCGTAGGCGGGGCGGCCGTCGACGCCGCAGGCGACGGTGGTGAGCAGCCCCTTCCGCGAGGCGACCGCGGTGTCGCCGGTGAACATGAGGATGAAGCAGCCGGTGCCGTAGGTGTTCTTCACCATGCCGGGGCGGAAGCACGCCTGGCCGAAGAGCGCCGCCTGCTGATCGCCGGCGATGCCGGCGATCGGCACCTCGGCGCCGAGCACGCCGGGGTCGCTGGTGGCGACGACGCCGCTCGACGCGACCAGGCGCGGCAGCACGGCGGCGGGCACGCCGAGCAGGTCGAGCAGCTCGGGATCCCAGTCGCGGCGGTGGATGTCGTAGAGCAGCGTGCGCGAGGCGTTGGTGTGGTCGGTGACGTGCACCCGCCCGCCGGTGAGCTGCCAGATCAGCCAACTGTCGATGGTGCCGAAGGCGAGGTCGCGGCCGCGCAGGCGGCGCACGTGGTCGAACAGCCAGCGCAGCTTGGTGCCGGAGAAGTAGGCGTCGACCACCAGCCCGGTCTTGGCGCGCACCATCGCCTCGGCGCCGTCGGCCTTCAGCCGCGCGCAGGCATCGGCGGTCCGCCGGTCCTGCCAGACGATGGCGCGGTGCACCGGCGTGCCGGTCTTGCGGTCCCACAGCACCGTCGTCTCGCGCTGGTTGGTGATGCCGAGCGCCGCCAGGTCCGCCGCCTTCACCCTGGCGGCGCGCAGCGCCTGGCGCATGACCCTGAGGCTGACGCTCCAGATCTCCAGCGGGTCGTGCTCGACCCAGCCCGGCTTGGGAAAGTGCTGGGTGAGCTCGCCGTAGGCGCGGCCGCGCACCGCCCCCGCTTCGTCGAAGACGATGGCGGTGCTGCCCGTGGTGCCCTGGTCGATGGCGAGGATGAAGCGGCGCGGCATGGCGTCCCCCGGAAGCGGCGAGCACCATACGGCGGTGGTACCGGCCTTTCAAACGCGGCGGCGCGGGCACCAAGCGGCCGTTGCCGCCGGCCCTTGAACGGAGCCGCGCGGCTCGTAGAATCCGCCGATGCCCGCCGCCCAACTCCGCTTCGTCACCGGCAAGGGGGGCGTCGGCAAGACCACGGTGGCGGCGGCGTTGGCGGTGCGTCTGGCGGCGCGCGGGCAACGGGTGCTGCTGGTCGAGACGGCGGCGGACCGCAGTCTGGCGGCGGCCTTCGGCACCGGGGAGCTCACCGCCGAGCCGCTGGTGATCGAGGGCACGCTGTCGGCGGTGCGCATCGAGCAGCGGGCGCTGGTCGAATCGTACTTCCGCCGCCTGCTGCGGCTGCCCTTCCTGGCCCGCCGGCTCTTCGCCAGCGCGACCTTCCAGGCGGTGGCGGCGGCGGCGCCGGGGGTGATCGAGTTCGTCGTCCTCGAGCATCTCCTGCACTGGACCGAGCCGGGGCGTTTCAGCCGCCGCGCCGCCTACGATGCGGTGATCGTCGACGGCCCCGCCAGCGGCCACGCGGTGCGCTGGCTGCGCACGCCGCGGCAGCTCGGGCGGCTGGTGCCGGCGGGACCGATCGCGTCCAGCATCGGCCGCCTGCAGGCGCTGCTCGAGGACGCGCGCCGCACCCGCGTCGTGCTGGTGGCGATCCCCGACGAGATGGCGGTCGCCGAGCTGCTCGAGACGCGGCGCGCGCTGGCGCCGCTCGGCGTCGCGCTCGCCGCGCCGGTGCTCAATCGCGTCTGGCGGAAGCGTTTCAACGCCGCCGAGGCGGCGGCGATCGCGGCCCGCGCCGCGGACGACCCGCTGGTCGCGGCGGCGCGGCTGGCCATCGCCGCCCGGCGCGAGGCCGAGCAGCACCTGGCGCGGCTACGGCGCGAGACCGGCACGGCGCCGATCGCGCTGCCGGAGCGGCCGGCGGCGGCGATCGACGCCGCCGCGCTGGCGGCGTTCGGCCGCGCGCTGGCGCCGCTCGCGGAGGACGCCGATGGCGCGTGAAGGGGCGCTGCGCGCCGACGCGGCCGGGCTCGCCCGGCTGCTGGCGCAGCGGCTGATCGTCTGCGTCGGCACCGGCGGGGTCGGCAAGACCACCACGGCCGCGACGCTGGCCCTCGCGGCGGCGCGGCGCGGCCGGCCGACCGCGGTGATCACGGTCGATCCGTCGCGTCGCCTCAAGGACGCGCTCGGTCTCGACGCCCTCGCCAGCGAGCCGCGCCGGGTGCCGCTGGCCGGCGCCGCGGCCCCGCTCGACGCCATGGCGCTCGACACCAAGCGCACCTTCGATCACCTGATCGCCCGCGTCGCGCCGACCCCGGAGCTGGCCGAGCGCATCCTCGCCAACCGCCTGTACCAGGAGCTGTCGAGCGAGCTCGGCGGCTCGAGCGAATACATGGCGATGGAGAAGCTGCACGAGCTGCTCGGGCTGGACCGCTACGCGCTGATCGTCGTCGACACGCCGCCCAGCGCCGACGTGCGCGAGCTGCTGAGCGCGCCGCTGCGCATGAGCGAGCTGCTCGCCTCGCAGGCGGTGCATTTCCTGAAGTCGCCGGCGTCCATCCTCGGCGGCAGCCAGGAGTCCGGCCTGGCGCGCGCCACGCTCGCCGCCGTGCTGCGCGCGCTCGAGCGCTGGACCGGGCTGCACCTGTTGAGCGAGCTGGCGGACTTCGCCGGCAGCTTCGAGCAGCTCGTCGACGGCTTCCGCGCCCGTGCCGCCGCCATCCGCGACGCGCTGCACGCCGCCGACACCAGCTTCGCGATCGTCACCTCGCCGGAGCCGAACACCGTCGCCGCCAGCCTCGACTTCGACGCCGAGCTGCGCGCCGGCGGCTATCCGGTCGCCGGCGTCATCGCCAACCGCGTCCACCGCTTTCCGCCGCTCGCCGCCACCGCCGGCGCCTGGGCGGCGCCGCCGCTGCGCGAGAAACTGCGCGCCAACTACCACGACTTCGCCGCCCTCGCCCGCCGCGACGACGACGCCCTGCGCGCGCTCGGCCGCGCCAGCGCGACGCCGCTGCTGGCGATCGTGCCGGTGCTGGAAGAGGCGCCGGCGTCGCTCGACGCCCTCTCCGCGCTCGCCGCGCGACTGTCGTGAGCCGCGCCGGGCGCGGCCCCGCGATCACGCCCGCTTGCGCGGGCGCGGCGTCTTCCTCGCCGCCGGCTGGTGCTGCGACGGGGCGTGCTGCCTGGCCGTCTCCTGCGCGGCGATCAGCCGGTCCACCTTCATGCTGAGATTGACGACGCTGCCCTGCAGCGCCTCGATCTTGGTCAGCACGCGGTGGAAATCGGCGCGCGACGGCACGTTCAGCGCCGAGAGCACCGCCTGCATGTTCTTGTCGACGGCGCGCTTGGCATCGACGGCCCGCTCCAGCGTCTTGCCGAGCTGCTGGCGCACCTTCGGGTTCTTGCCCAGCTCCTCGAGGAAGACGCCGAACACCTCCTCGCCGCGGCCGACCAGGCTGGCGAGCATCGACTGGGCCTGACTGCGCGGCGAGGGCTTGGAGGACATCGCGGCGTCGTATAGTACCGGGCCGGCAGAGGCGCAACCGGTGTCCTGGGACGTCGTGCTCGGCTACGTGACCGGGCTTCGCTTGATCAGTCCCGACATCACCGCCGCGACCCTGCTCCGCACCACCATCCTCGTCCACGTCATCGACGCCATCCTCTGCCGCCTGTTCGCCCACAACAACGGCTACTCCAAGAACCTGTGGACGACCCTCGGCTTCGTCTTCGGCATCTGGGCGGTGGCGCTGCTGCTGGTGCTGCCGAAGCGGACGAGCGCCGCGAGCGAATGAGCCGGCGGGGGCGCGCGACCCCGGCCGAACGGCTCACGCCGCTTCCGCGACCACGTGGGCCAGCGCCTGGCCCGCGGTGTGGGTCAGCGAGAGGTGCCAGCGGGTGATGCCGAGCGCGGCGGCGCGGGCCGCGGCGCCGCCGCGGAGGACCAGGCACGGCGCGCCGCGCTCGCGCACCACCTCGATGTCGCGCCACCACACCCCCTTGGCATAGCCGGTGCCGAGCGCCTTCATCACCGCCTCCTTGGCGGCGAAGCGGGCGGCGAAGCTCTCGCCGTGGCGCCGCCGCCCGGTGCAGTAGGCGATCTCGCTGGCGGTGAAGACGCGCGCGCGAAAACGCGGACCCCAGCGCGGGTGGTCGACCGCGCGCTGCACGCGCTCGACCTCGATGGCGTCGGTGCCGATGGCGACGATCATGGCAGGTTGTTCGTTGTTGGGTTGTTAGCCTTGATGCGACAAAAGACTTTCACCACGGAGGCACGGAGACACGGAGAGTACTGATCTCGAAGCCCGCCCAGTGGTCCTCCCAACGTTCATTGGAAATGGAGTGAGCAGAGGCCCGCGCCTTCGCGATGGCACCGAGCCCTCCGTGTCTCCGTGCCTCCGTGGTGAGGCGTTTTCTGTCTCATCAAGGGTAGGTGTTCGGTCTGAGGGTCCAACGCAACGCGATCTCTCTGACTGGCAACCCAACAACCTAACCCGGATTATTCACACTTTCGACGGCGCGGCCAGTGTTCGAGGCGTAAAGGGCGCCAGATGAGGTGCGGCAGAGCGGCGAGCGGGGTGTAGCGGGTCAGTGAGCGGCAAGTGCGGGTCGTAGGTAGACCGCGGATGATCCCGAGAGACGCGATGAGATCAAAGAAGCGCGCGGACGACCCGCGCACGGACATAGCACCGCCGTGCGCCCCGATCGGGGCGCCGCGGCGAGCGAGGTTGCAGCGAGGGGGAGGCGGGGGCGTGCGGCTATCCCGGCGCGCCGAGGGGGGCCATGTGGGTGAGGACGCGCTCAAACAGCGCCTGCCCCGGCCACCCGCTGGCGAGGTGGAACCACACCCGGCGCACCGAGCGGTGAACGCGGGCGCCCACTTTGAACAGACGCCCGCGCAGCGTGGCCATCGTGCTGCGGGCCAGCTCGGTCCCGACGAGCACGCGGCGGCGGAAGAGCACTGCCAGGTTGTACGCGTACGCATGCAGTTGGAGCCGGAAGGCATTGGCGCGATAGGCCGCACACGACAGCCGATCGGCGGCCAGATCGTTCTTGAGTTCCTTGATGTAGTTCTCGGCCTGCCCGCGTTGCTCGTACCAGTGGAAGATTTGCTGAGCCCGGCCGCGGCGGTTGGTCACCACGAAGCGCAGATTCCGTCCCTCGGCGGTGCGTTCGATCTTGGCCACCACGCGGCGCGGGCGGTGCCAACTGTGGGCTTGGTAGGAAAAGCTGGCATACAGCCGCACGCGCGCCCCGCGCCGTTCCCAGAGCGCTTCGGCCTTCTCGCACAGCGGCTGCACCAGGGTCTGCAGTCTGGAGTTGCGGGCAAAGCCGATCGCGTAACGCAGCCCGTGGCGCTCGGCATACGCGAGCAGATCGGGCTTGGCGAACTCCCCATCGGCGCGCAGCGCCAGCGGCTGGGCGGGACCGAAGTGGCCGCGCAGCCGCGCCAGCAACGGGCGCAGCAGCGGGATCACCTGGCGGCTCCCCATGGCGTTGCCGGGCCGCAGCCGCGAGCCCAGCAGCAGCCCGCTGCGCCCGTCGAAAATCAGCACGGGGTGATACATGTAGCCGCCGTAGTGCTGATTGAAGAACGTGAAGGGCTGCTGGCCGTGGGTCGGATCCTCGGTGGAATCTACATCCAGGATGATCTCGTCGCGCGGACCGCGCGGTTCATAGCGACACAGCCATTCGGTGCCCTGCGTCTCCAGCAGCCGGATCGACTCCCACGCGACCCCGTTCTCCAAGCGCGACAGCGTCGGCTGCGACGCCAACGCGGTCAGGCCGCGCGCCGCCACCGTGCACAGCGTCGGATCGCGCCGCAGCGCCGTCGCGTCGTTGGCGTCCTCGTAGCCGGCGGCAATTTGATACAGCCGCTGACGCAGCAGCGTCAGCAATTCGTGCTCGGTGAACCGCGTGTCGCGCGGGTCGGCGATCAACGTCGGCAATGCTGCCGTCACCCCGACCCGCTCATCGAATTCCCGCAGCAGCACCAAGCCCGCATCACTGGTGATCTCACCCCCATCGAATGCCACCGCCAGCTTCGGTGCGAATTGGAATTGGAATCCCGATCCGCTACGACACTCTGTAGCCACCGCCGCTCCTCCTCTCTGCTTCGATCAAGAGTCTCGCAGCCCTTGTCTGTAGCAGATTTCAGAGGTGCACGGTGGCTTTCTACTTTAGTAACCGTGAATAATCCGGGCTAACAACCTGCCCTCAGCACGCCGCGCAACTCCGACACGTGCTCGTATCGCACGGCGCGGTCTGCCGCGCCGCGAACGCCTTGCGGCGCTCGACCCAGAGGTAGGACTTGGCGATGCGGTGGTCGATGAAGTCCCACGGCAACAGCTCGTCCTCGCCGTAGGCGCGGTGCACGTAGGCATCGGGGTGCGGGGCGCCGTCGAGGCCGTCGCGCTGCCAGGCGCGGATGACCCGCCACCAGTCGCCGTCGGCGGCGTGCGTCGCCTCGAGGAAGCGGGCGACGCGGCGATCGCCGCGCGACAGGATGGTCTGCAGATAGGCGGCGCGCGGCGATTCGATGTCGAGCGTCAGGTTGGGAATGCGCCGCGCCGCCTGACGCAGGCGTTGCCCCTTGCCGCGCAGGCTGGCGATCGACTCCATCGGATCCCACTGGAACGGCGTCCACGGCTTGGGGACGAAGGCGTTGAGTGAGATGGTGACGCTGCCGACGCGGCGCCGGCGGGCGCCGTCGGTGAGCCGGGCGCGGATGCGTTCGGCGAGCCCGGCGATGGCGAGCACGTCGTCCTCGCTCTCGGTGGGCAGGCCGATCATGAAGTAGAGCTTGAGCTGCTGGACGCCCTCGCCCGCCATCAGGTCGGCGGCGCGCAGGATGTCCGCTTCGCTGAGATTCTTGTTGATCACCCGGCGCATGCGCTCCGATCCGGCCTCGGGCGCGACCGTGACGCTGCGGGCGCCGCCGGCGGCGAGGGCGGCGGCGAGGCGCGGCGTCACGCAGTCCGCCTTGAGCGACGACGGCGACAGGCGCCCGTCGCGCGCCGCCGCGAGCTCGGCGAGGCGGTCGACGCCGGGCACGCTCGCCATCTCGGCGCCGACCAGCCCGACGGTGCGGCGCGCGTCGAGCCCGGCGGCGACCTCGGCGGCCAGGTGTTCCGGATCGCGGCTGCGGATCGGCCGGTACATGTAGCCGGCGGCGCAGAAACGGCAGCCCCACTGGCAGCCGCGGCTGGCTTCGACCAGCACCATGTCGCCGAACACCGCCTCGTCACTGAGCACCCGCGTGGTCGTGGCGAAGCGGTTGAGATCCCAGATCAGGCGCCGCTGCACGCGCCCCGGCCCGGGGCCGTCGTGCTCGAGCGCGACGAGGGCCTCGCCGTCGTGGCGCGGCGCGAAGTGCGCCGGGACGTAGGCGCCGGCCACGCGCTCCGCGATCGCGGCCAGCAGGGCGCCGCGGTCGGCGGCGTCGCTGCCGCTCCAGGTGGCGACGAACTCGGGCACCATCTCCTCGCCCTCGCCGACCAGGAAGCAGTCGACGAAGTCGGCGATCGGCTCGGGGTTGAGGAAGATCGCCGGTCCGCCGGCGATCACCAGCGGATGCTCGGGGCCGCGCGCGTCGCGCCGCGGCGGCAGGCCGGCGAGCTCGAGCATGCGGATCAGATTGAGATAGTCGGTCTCGAACGCGATCGAGAAGGCCAGGAGGTCGCAGTCGGCGACGCGCCGCCCGCTCTCCAGGGTGCGCAGTGCGCCGCGCCCGACCACTTCGTCCTCGTCGGGGAGGAAGGCGCGCTCGCAGACGACACCCGCGGCGCGATCGAACAGCTCGTAGACCACCTGGAAGCCGAGGTTGCCCATCGCCACCGGATAGCGGTTGGCATAGGCGAGGCAGACGCGCCGGGGCGCGTCCTGTTTCTTGGCGAAGCGCGTCTCCTCGGCGGCGCGGCGCTGCCGGGCACGCGCGTCGGAGAGGGCGAGCTGCGACACGCGGAGCGAGGCTACCGGGGCCCGGCGACCGTCACAAGGGGGTGCGGCCGGCGCGCAGCGGGGCGCGCGGGGTGCGGCGCTCCACCGGCGGCGCTCATGTGCCCAGTCCGGCGCGCAACGTGGCGAGGGCGTTCACGTGGCGGTGGTACTCCGTTGTATCGCGGTACCGCGCGCCATGGATCAGGCGGGTCGCGCCGGCGGCGGCGTAGGCCTCGAGCACGGCGCGGGCCGCCGGCGGATCGTCGACGGGGAGCCGCGTCAGCACCGCGACCTGCGGCTCGGGCTTGCCGGCCTCGGCCATCAGGCGGCGGAGCGCGGCGACGTGCGGGCCCAGCTCGTCCGGCGGCATCCCCATGGGCATCCAGCCATCGCCGTAGCGGGCGGCGCGGCGCAGCGCGTGCGGCGGCGCGCCACCGACGAGGATCGGCGGCCGCGCCGGCCGCGGCCGGAAGAGGAAGCGTTGGCCGTTGAGCTCGACCTCGTCGGCGGCGAAGCAGCGAGCGAGGATCGCCAGCGTCTCGTCCGCGATGGCGCCGCGGCGGCGCCGATCGACGCCGACGGCGCGGAACTCCGGCGCCATCCAGCCGACGCCGGCCCCGAACAGCAGGCGGCCATCGGAGAGCTCCTGGATCGTCGCCAGCCACTTCGCGGTCGGGAGCGGAGGGCGATACGGCAGCACCAGCACGCCGACGCCGAGTCCGATGCGCGTCGTCGCCGCCGCGAGGAAGGCCAGGGTCGCCAGCGGATCGAGATAGCGGCCGTTCGAGCCCTCGGCGTCGTCCGGCGGAATGGCGATGTGATCGGCGACCCACAGCGCGTCCACGCCGGCATCCTCCGCCAGCCGAGCGCAGTGGCGGATCATCTCGGCCGTGGATTCCGGCCCCATGTTGCGCACGGTGATGTCGAGCTGCATGCGATTGCTCCTGTGGCGCCGACGGGCGCCTGTTGTCGTCGTCGACGTCAGAACGCGGGACGCGACGCCGGACAGCCGTCGAGGGCGCTGCGCAGCGCGGCTACCAGGTCCTCGATGGTCACCGCGCCGTCGCCACCGCGGTCGAGCGCGGGGCAGGTCGCCAGCGGCGAGGAGCCGAGGGCGATCGCGATGCCGTGAATCAGCTCGTCGATGCTGACCACCCCGTCGCCGCTGCAATCGCCGACGCACGTGCCTGGAGTGGCGGACGGCGCAGCGCTCGCGGTGTCGCCTGGGGTCGGCGCGGGAGTGTCGGTCGGCGCGGCCGCGGCGGTCGGCGGCGGCGAACCGGTGGTGGTGGCGGTCGGCGTCGCCGTGACGGTCGCGGTGGAGGACGGCGTCGCGTGCCCGGTCGACATCGCGCTCGGCGTTGCCGTCGGCGTCGGCGTCGCACCACTGGCGGCGCTGACCTCGATCACCAGCGGCTCCGAGCTGCTGGAGCGAAAGAAGAAGGTGGGACCGCCGAAGCAGAAGTGGGAGGTCTCGTAGTGGATCGACGCCTGCAGGGTGGCGCGTCCGGCCTGCAGTGCCGTCAGGCGGTAGCGGGCGTGCCCCGCGTAGGGATAGGCGTGCTCGAGCAGCTCGGCCGCGAAGACGGGCGCCGCGCCGGAGAGCGAATACATCGGCAGCCCGGCCAGACCGCCGTTGGGGCGGCCGACCTCGAGATCGAGATCGACCACGTCGCCGACCGCCGGCGCCGGCGGATCGGCCGCGAGGCGCAGATCGAGCCGCGCGCCGCTGCTGTCGCACGGCGTGCGCGTCGCCGTCGGCGTCGCCGTCAGCGCGCCCGCCGGCGCGGACGCGGTCATCACCGCCACCAGCATCGCGACAAGCGACCGCGTCGAGGCTCCGGCGGCGCCTGTTGGACGCGAGGCGCCGTCCGCCGCGCCGGTCGTGACCGGTGGCGCGGCACGCGATGTCCGCGGATCAGGCGAAGGCACGGGATCTTCCCATCGCACGGCGCTGCCGCCCGTTATTGGCAAAGGCGGCAGCGCTGGCGCAATTGGGGAAACCCCGCGGTGCGGGCGCGGCGACGGAGAAGCCCGCGGCGTCGGAGCCCGATACGCTCGCGGCTCACGCGGCGTCGATCTCCACCAATTCGACGACGTTGCGATCCGGGTCGCGGATGGCGACGGTGGTGCGCGCGCCGACCTTCAGCGGCCCCTCGGCGATCGGGATGCGGTGCTCGCGCAGCCGCTTCACCGCGTCGCCGACCGATGCGACGCGAAACGCCAAGCGCGTGTAGCCCGGATACCGCGCCGCGGCATCCATGAGGATGTTCTTGCCGTCGTTGCTGTCGTCGGCGTCGGCGATCAGCGCCAGCTCGATACCCGCGGCGTTGCGCAGCAGCGCGACGCGGCGCGCCTCGTCGCACGCCGTCGGTTCGAACCCGAGCTGGCGATAGAACGCCAGCGCGGCGGCGAGATCCGCGACGCGCAACGCGACGTGATGGACCGCCAGCAGATCGATGCTCGCCATGGCGGCGTTGCCTACCACGCAGCCGGGCGCTGGTCGACGCGGCCGCGCCCTCGACGAGCGTCAGCGGCGGCCCCCGCTCCTCGCCCAGGCGCGTATGGCCCGAAGCTCGCGATCCTCGATGCCCAGCTCGCGCAGGAATTGGTGATGCGCTCTCGGCGCCCGCAGCTCGAACTCCGCGTGCCAGCGCCGCATACCCGCCTCGTCGAGCCCGGCGCCGCGCAGCATGGCGACCCAGCCGGCGCGATCGACCGAGGTCGCGCGGCGGCGGCTCGACAGGCGGTGCACCATGCCGGCCAACAGGCGCTGCTGTGCGCGGAGGCGCACGATCTCCTCGTCGATCTCCTGCAGGCGGCGCTCCAGGATGCGCGCCGGAGGCGTTCGCGCCGGCCGCAACAGCAGGCGGATGTCGCTGACCGAGAATCCCGCCTCGCGGTAGCGGCGGATGCGTTCCAGGCGGTCCCGATCGCGCTCGCCGTAGGCGCGGTATCCGGAGGGCGTGCGCGCCGCCGGCGACAACAACCCGATACGGTCGTAGTACAGCAGGGTGCTGCGCGACAGTCCGAACGACCGCGCCAACTGCGAGATGCGATATGCGCCCACTCAGGCGCCCGCGCCGCCGCGACTGTCGCGACGCACGCGCTGGATGTTCTCGGGGGCGAGTCCGAGCCACTCCAGAAAGTGCTGATGGCCGTCCGGATGTCGGGCCTCGAAGATGGCGTGCCAGCGCTTCATGTCGGCTTCGGAAAGACCGACCTCGCGCAACATCGCGCACCAGTCATCGACCCCGACCGCGTTGTGCTGTTCCATGATCTCCTCCGTCTGGGTGCCCGCCATTGGGCACGGCGCCGACCGTAGACTGTGCACCAGTAGACGGGTCAAGCGCAGGCTCCCGCGACGTGCGGCAGCCGAGTGGAGACCGACGGCCGGCGTCAACAGCGCGGCCGGGCATCAGCGGCGCGCCCGACTCCCGAAGCGCAGGAGGGAGGAGACGCCCCCGTGTGAGCGGGCGTCTCCCTTCGTTTGGAGGGCTTGTCTGAAATCGTCGAGCGCCGGAGCGGCGCTCACTTGGCGCGGCGCAGGAACGCCGGCGATTCGTAATCGTGCTCGGTGTCCTCGTCGCCGAGGGGATCGATGGTGAACTCGGACGGCGCGTCGGGAACGGTGGCGTCGTCCTCGCAGGCCTGGATGTGCGGCTCGCCGCCCTCGTCGACGACGCGGCCGACGCGGCGCACCGGGCGGTCCAGCGCGCCGACGCGGCGGATCGACTCCGGCCCGAAGGCGCGGCCCGCGACCTGCGCCACCGGACGGCTGCCGGCGATGCTGACCACCGGCGCCGGCGTCGTCGCCGCGGCCGGTTCGGGGAGCGGCGCGGCCACCGCCGCCTCGAGGCCGAAGCCGGTGGCGATGACGGTGATGCGCAGCTCGTCGCCCATGCTCTCGTCGATCACCGCGCCGAAGATGATGTTGGCGTCCTCGTGCGCCTCTTCCTGGATGAGCGAGGAGGCGTCGTTGATCTCGTGCAGCGCGAGGTCGGCGCTGCCGGTGATGTTGATCAGCACGCCGCGGGCGCCGCGGATGCTCATGTCCTCGAGCAGCGGGCTGGAGATGGCGCGCTGCGCCGCCTCGACCGCGCGGCCCTCGCCGCGGGCGACGCCGCAGCCCATGATCGCCATGCCCATCTCCGACATGATCGTGCGCACGTCGGCGAAGTCGAGGTTGATCAGGCCGTGCACGGTGACCAGGTCGGAGATGCCGCGCACCGCCTGCAGCAGCACGTCGTCGGCGCTGCGGAAGGCGTCGAGCAGCGAGGTCTGCCGCGCCACGGTCGCCAGCAGGCGCTCGTTGGGGATGACGATCAGGGTGTCGACCGACTCCTGCAGCAGCTTGATGCCGTCCTCGGCCTGCGCGGCGCGGCGCTTGCCCTCGAAGCCGAACGGCTTGGTGACGACGCCCACCGAGAGCGCGCCGAGCTCGCGGGCGATGCGCCCGACCACCGGCGCGCCGCCGGTGCCGGTGCCGCCGCCCATGCCGGCGGTGATGAACACCATGTCGGCGCCGGCGAGCTGCTCGCGGATCGCGTCGGCGTGCTCCTCCGCGGCGGCGCGTCCGACGTCGGGCCGGGCGCCGGCGCCGAGCCCCTTGCCGAGCTGGATCTTCACCGGCGCGAGGTTGTTGGTGAGCGCCTGGGCGTCGGTGTTGCCGACGATGAACTCGACCCCGCGCAGACCGGACGCGATCATGGTGTTGACCGCGTTGCCGCCGCCGCCGCCCATGCCGATGACCTTGATGCAGGCGCCGGGGCCTTCACTGCCGACGAGCTCGATCATCCTCAACCTCCCTCATCCACCCATGCTCGTGTAGCACGGGCTCCATAACGAATTTTTAGAATCACATCAACTCTCGGAACCACTCAACCACGCGACGGCGCACGCGATTGAAGACGCGGCCGTCGTCGACGAGCCCCGGGAGGTGGCTGCGCGGTTGGGCGCCGTAGCACGCGAGGCCGACCACGGCGGCGTAGTCGGGGCTGGCGAGCGTGTCGTCGACGCCTTCGCCGACGTACGGCGCGCCGACCCGCACCGGCAACTGGAAGACGCGCTCGGCGAGCGCCACCACGCCGTCCATCATCACGCTGCCGCCGGTGAGGACGATGCCCGAGGCCAACGCGGTGTCGAGCCCGCAGCGGATGAGCTGGCGCTGCACCAGGGCGAAGATCTCGTCCAGCCGCGGCTCGACGATCTCGGCGAGGATGCGGCGCGACAGCTCGCGCGGCGCCCGCCCGCCGACCGTCGGCACCTCCACCATGTCCTCGGCGGGCACCGCCGACGCCAGCGCGGCGCCGAAGCGGCGCTTGAGCAGCTCGGCGTCGCGGAACGGCGTGCGCAGCCCGGCGGCGATGTCGCTCGACACGTGGTTGCCGCCCACCGCGAGCACCGCGGTGTGCTTGGCCGCGCCGCCGGCGAAGGCGAGGAGCCCGGTGGTGCCGGCGCCGATCTCGACCACGGCGACGCCGAGCTCCTTCTCCTCGGGCGACAGCACCGACTCGGCGGCGGCGAGCGGCGCGAAGACCAGGTCGACGACGTGCAGGCCGGCGCGCTGGCAGCACTTGATGACGTTCTGCGCCGCGGCGATCGGCGTGCTGATGATGTGCACCCGGGCCTCGAGGCGGACGCCGGACATGCCGACCGGCTCCTTGATGCCGTCCTGGCCGTCGACCACGAACTCCTGCGGCAGCACGTGCAGGATGTCCTGGTCGGTGGGCAGGGCGACGGCGCGCGCCGCGTCGAGCACCCGCTCGACGTCGCCGGGCGCCACTTCGCCGCTCTTGATCGCCACCACGCCGTGGCTGTTGAAGCCCTTGATGTGACTGCCGCCGACCGTGGCGTAGACGCTGTGGATCTCGCAGCCGGCGCGCAGCTCGGCTTCCTTCACCGCGCTGGCGATCGCCTGCACGGTCGCCTCCATGTTGACCACCACGCCGCGGCGCAGGCCTTCGCAGGGCGCGGTGCCGCAGCCGAGGACGCTCAGGCCGCCGCCCGGCGCCAGCTCGGCGACCACCGCCGCGACGCGCGACGTCCCGACGTCCAGTCCGACCAGTAGCTCCGGCTTCTTCGCCATGGGATCACGCTTTCAGCCGGCGGCCGCGCTTGGGGACGCGCGGCGCCGGCGGCGGCGCCGCCTCGGCCTGGCGCAGGGTGGCGACCACCTGGTTGCGGAAGCGCAGGTCGAGCCGCGCCAGTTGCTCGCTCGGGCCCTGCCAGCCGCGCAAGGCGCGGTCGGCGCGCTCGAGCTTGGTGTGCCAGCTCCCCCACCCGAGCACCAGCGACACGCGCGGCCGCGCCGGGAAGACGATGATGCCGTCCTCGGGATCGACGTGCACCTCCGAGATCGAGCCGACGCACGCCGCCCGGCCGTCGCGGCGGCGCGCCGCGTCGGTCGCCACGGCATCGGCCGTGGGCTCGCAGCGGCGCAGCAGACGCAGGGCCCGGCGCAGCATCCAGTTGCGCGTGCCGGCGGGCGCGTCGGCGTCGAGCCCGGTGATCACCGGCAGGTTGCGCGGATCCGTGGGACGCAGCGGCCCGAAGGTGGCGCCGCCGCGGTCGACGTAGAACAGGTCGCCGAGCACCGCGATCGCCTTCGGGCGGCGCTCGTGGACGACGATCTCGAGGCGGCCGGGGAAGATCCGCTTCACCGCCGCGGCGGCGATGAAGGGGTGCGCCTCGAGGCGCTCGCGCACCGCCGCCGGCGTCGCCTCCCACACCGTCGTGGTGTCGCCGAGGCCGAGCCAGGCGGTCACGTCGGCCGGGGTCAGCGCCGGGCCGACGCCGTGGATGGCGACCTGGTTGACGACGAAGTACGGGTGATGCCGCAGGCGCTCGACCAGCGGCCGGCGCGCCATCCACCCCAGCGCCGCCAGCCCGAGCGCGGCGCAGACGCCCAGACCGACCCACCGCCAGCGCGCCAGCCAGGCCGTCATTCGCGCCCCTCCCAGTCGCCGATCAGCTTGATCTCCGGCACCAGGCGGATGGCGCGCGCCCGCCACACCGTGTCCGTCACCTCGTCGATCAGCGCCTTGACGTCGGCGGCGGTGGCGTCGCCGACGTTGACGATGAAGTTGGCGTGCCGCTCCGAGATCATGGCGCCGCCGACCCGCCGGCCCTTCAGGCCGGCGGCCTCGATCAGGCGCCCGGCGAATTCGCCCGGCGGGTTCTTGAACACCGAGCCGGCGTTGGGAAAGCCGAGCGGCTGCTTGCTGTCCCGCTTGCGCTTGGCCGACGCCATGGCGGCGCGGATCGCCTCGGGATCGCCGGCGGTGAGCGCGAAGTCGATGCGGGTGACGATGTGGTCCGGCGGCAGGTCGAAGCGGCGATAGCCGAAGCGCAGCGCGGCGCGCGGCAGCTCGCGCACGCCGTGCGCGGGATCGACCACCTCGATGGCGCTCACGCACTGGCTGATCTCGCCGCCGAAGGCGCCGGCGTTCATCAGCAGGCCGCCGCCGAGCGAGCCCGGGATGCCTTCCGCGAACTCGAGGCCGGTGAGGCCGCGCGCCGCGGCCTCCATCACCAGCTTCTTGAACGGCGCCGCGGCGCCGGCGCGCACCTGCCAGCGGTCGCCGGTCTGGCGCCAGTCGAAGACGCCGAGGGCGCGGCCGAGCTTGAGGACGATGCCGCGCACGCCGCGGTCGGCGACTAGGACGTTGGTGCCGATGCCGAGCACCGATACCGGAATGCCCTCGGCGCGGCCGCGGCGCTGCAGCGCCAGGATCTCCTCGGCGCTGCCCACCTCGACCCACGCATCGGCCGGCCCGCCGATGCGGAACGAGGTGTGCCGGCTCAGCGGCTCCGCGTAGCGAACCCGCGGGCCGAAGCGCTGCTGCAGCCACTCGCGCACGGCCGCTCCTATTGCACCGTCCATGTCGTCGCCTGGGCGCCGACCAGGCTGTGCACCAGCTCCTCGGCGATGCCGTGGATGTTGCCGGCGCCGAGCACCACCACCATGTCGCCGACCTGCAGCAGCGGCCGCAGCTCGGCCACCAGGTCCTCGCGCTTCGGCACGTACGACACCTCGAGGTGGCCGCGGCGCTTGAGCGCCCAGAACAGCACCTCGCCGTTCAGCCCGTCCACCGGCTCCTCGCCGGCGCCGTAGATGTCGGTGAGGACGAGGTGATCGGCGTCGTCGAAGGCGTCGAGGAACTCGCCGAAGAGATCGCGGGTGCGGGTGAAGCGGTGCGGCTGGAAGACCACCACCAGGCGCCGGCCGAAGCCCTCGCGCGCCGCCGCCAGGGTGGCGCGGATCTCGGCCGGGTGGTGGCCGTAGTCGCTGATCACCATGACGCCGCCGGACTCGCCGCAGAGCTCGAAGCGGCGGTGGATGCCGCCGAACTCGCCGAGCGCCTCGACGGCGGTCTCGAACGGCACGCCGAGCTGCTCGGCGACGGCGATCGCCGCCACCGCGTTGAGCGCATGGTGACGCCCGGGCAGCCGCAGGCGCAGGGTGCCGAGCACCTGGCCGTTGCGCGCCACCTCGCACATGGTCTCCATGCCGATGACGCAGAGATCGCGGGCGACGTACTCGCAGTCGTCGGTGGTGCCGTAGGTGATGACCCGCTTGCGCACCTGCGGCAGCAGCGAACGGACGTTGACGCTGTCCAGGCAGAGCACGCTGACGCCGTAGAACGGCACCCGGTTCATGAACTCCAGGTAGGCGGCGCGGGCGCGATCCATGTCGCCGTAGTAGTCGAGGTGCTCGGGGTCGATGTTGGTCACCACCGCGACCACCGGCGACAGCATGAGGAAGGTGCCGTCGCTCTCGTCCGCCTCGGCGACCAGCAGCTCGCCCTGGCCGAGGCGGGCATTGGTGCCCATGCCGTGCACCTTGCCGCCGATCACCGTCGTCGGGTCGAGGCCGCCGCGGGCGAGGATGGCGGCGATCAGCGACGTCGTGGTGGTCTTGCCGTGCGTGCCGGCGACGGCGATGCCGTACTTGAGGCGCATCAGCTCGGCCAGCATCTCGGCGCGCGGGATGACCGGGATCTTCAGCGCCCGCGCCTGGATCACCTCGGGGTTCGCGTACTTCACCGCCGAGGAGATGACGACGACGTCGACGTCGGGGGTCACCGCCTCGGCGCGGTGGCCGAGGGTGACGGCGGCGCCGCGCGCCGTCAGGCGACGGGTCGCGTCGCTCTCCGTCATGTCGGAGCCGCTCACCCGATGGCCGAGGGTGAGCAGCACCTCGGCGATGCCGCTCATGCCGACGCCGCCGATGCCGACGAAATGGATCCGCCGCGGTTCCCTGAACAACTTGGTCATCCGCCTCCGCCTCCTCCCGCCACCACCTCGCGGCAGGTCGCCACGACGCGCGCCGCGGCATCGGGCACCCCGAGCCGCCGCGCCGCCTCCGCCATCGCCCGCAGGCGCGCCCGATCGCGCGCCAGCTCGATCACCGCCGCGCCCAGCCGCTCGCCGGTGCAGTCGGCGTCGAGCAGCAGGACGCCCGCGCCGGCGTCGGCGACCACCGCGGCGTTGGCGCGCTGATGGTCGTCGGCGGCGAACGGGTAGGGCACCAGGATCGCCGGCTTGCCGAGCACCGTGAGCTCGGCGACGGTGGTCGCGCCGGCGCGGCAGACCACCAGGTCGGCGCCCTGGTACGCGGCGCCCATGTCGTCGATGAACGCCACCGCCTCGGCGGCGACGCCGAGCGCCGCGTAGCGGGCGGCGATGGCCTCGCGATCGGCGGCGCCGGTCTGGTGCAGGATGCGCAGGTCGGGAATCGCCGCGAACAGCGCCGCCGCCGCGTCGGCCAGGGCGCGGTTGAGCCGGTGCGCCCCCTGGCTGCCGCCGAAGGCCAGCAGCGTGAAGCCCTGGCGCGGCGCCGGCGCGGCCGCCGGAAAGGCGCGCACCGGGTTGCCGGTGACCACCACCTTGCCGGCCGGGAAGTAGGCGTTGGCGGCGGCGAAGGTGGTGCAGACGCGGCTGGCGATGCGGCCGAGGGCGCGGTTGGCGAGCCCCGGACGCGCGTTCTGCTCCAGCAGCACCGACGGCACGCGCCGCAGCCAGGCGGCGGCGACGAGCGGGAACGAGGCGTAGCCACCGACGCCGAGGACGACGTCGGCGCGGAAGCGATGGAGGATGCGGGTGCCCGCCGCCACGGCCGCCGGCAGGTGCACGGCGAGGCCGAGCGCGCCGCGCCAGCCGCGGCCGCGCAGGCCGCGGATGTTCAGGGCCTGGAAGGCGAAGCGGGTGCGCGGGATGACGCGCGCCTCGATGCCGTGCGCGCTGCCGACGAACAGCACGGACTCGGGCTCGCCGCCCGCCCACTGCTCGGCCACCGCGAGCCCCGGGAACAGATGCCCGCCTGTGCCACCCCCCGCCACGATCATCCGCATCCTCAACCCGTCATGCGCGACAGCGACGCGAGCATGCCGACCTCGATCATCGTCACCAGGATCGCCGAGCCGCCGTAGCTGAGGAACGGCAGCGGCAAGCCCTTGGTCGGCAGCAAGCCCAACACCACCCCTATGTTGACCACCGCGCTGAGAATTAGCACCGCGGTCAGGCCAAAAGCGAGCAGACTGGCGAAGGAATCGGGGTGGCGCGCGGCGACCCGGAAGCCGCGCACGGCGACCACCGCGAACAGCGCCAGCACCACCAGCGCGCCGATCAGGCCGAGCTCCTCGCCGACCAGGGCGAAGATGAAATCGGTGTGCGCCTCGGGCAGGAACGCCATCTTCTGCTTGCTCTGGCCGAGGCCGACGCCGGCGACGCCGCCGGAGCCGACGGCGATCAGCGACTGCACCAGTTGGAAGGCGCTGTCCTGGGCGTGCTCGAAGGGGTCCATGAAGGCGAGCAGGCGGCGCATGCGGTACGGGGCCACCTGCACCGCCGCGATCATGCCGATCGCCCCGAGGCCGACCAGGCCGCCGATGTGCAGCGGCCGCGCCCCGCCGACGTACAGCATGAGCAGCGCCAGGGCGCCGAGGATGACGGTGGTGCCGAAGTCCGGCTGTCCCATGATGAGGGCGCAGCAGATGCCGACGCACAGCAGCGCCGGCACGATGCCGTTGACGAAGCTGCCCATGCGCTCGCGGTGCTGGCTGATCCAGCGCGCCAGGAAGAGCACCACGCCGAGCTTGACGAACTCCGACGGCTGCAGGCTGAAGCCGCCGAGCGCGATCCAGCGCCGCGCGCCGCCGCGTTCGACGCCGATGCCCGGCGTCAGCACCAGCAGCAGCGCCAGCATGCAGAGCGGCAGCATCACCGCCGCCCAGCGCTCGAGCAGCTCGAGGCGGAGGCGCGAGACCAGCAGCATCACCAGCACGCCGCCGCCGACCGAGACCAGGTGCTTGCGGAAGAAGAGGTAGGGATCGCCGTAGCGGTTGCCGGCCTGGAAGTAGCTGACGTTGAGCACCATGACGACGCCGAGCCCGAGCAGGCCGGCAACCGCGGCGAGCAGCCACACGTCGGGGCGGGTCAGGCGCGGCATGACGACGCGCTCCTGCAGACGGCTGATCGGTCGCAGACGATTCACGGCAGTTCCTCCACCAGGGCGCGGAAGCGCGCGCCGCGCTCCGCGTAGTCGCGGAATTCGTCGAAGCTGGCGCAGCCCGGCGCCAGGACCACCACCTGCCCGGGGCGCGCCGCGGCGGCGTGGCGCACGGCCGCCGCGAGATCGGGCACGACCAGCGGCGACAGGTCGCCGCCCAGTTGCGCGGCGATGGCCGGCCCGGCCTGGCCGAAGCAGATGGTGCGCGCGACCCGGGCCGCGATGCGCGGCCGCAGCGCCGCGAAGTCGCCGCCCTTGTCGTAGCCGCCGAGCAGCAGGACGATGCCGCCGGGGAAGCTGTCGAGCGACTTCTCGACCGCGCCGACGTTGGTCGCCTTGGAGTCGTCGTACCAGCGCACGCCGCCGCGCTCGGCGACCAGCTCGAGGCGGTGCGGCAGCGCCGTGGTGGCGCGGATCGCGGCGCGGATGGCCTCGGGCGGCGTGCCCCAGGCGGTGGCGGCGGTAATCGCCGCCAGCAGGTTCTCGCGGTTGTGGGCGCCGGCGAGCGGACTGCTTCTGAGGTCGTAGCGCTGCGGCGGACCGGCGTTGCGCGCCACCGCCGCGTCGCCGTCGAGGTAGGTGCCGAACTCCACCGGCTCGCGGCCGAACGAGAGGACGGTGGCGCGGGTGTGGTGGCGCTGCTCCCAGACCCAGGGATCGTCGCGATTGAGCACCGCGACGTCGGCCCCGCTCTGGTGGCGCAGCAGGTTGGCCTTGGCGGCGCCGTAGTCGGCGGGGTTCGGATAGCGGTCCTGGTGATCCGGGGTCAGGTTCAGCAGCACGCCGACGCGCGGCGCGAAGCTCGGCACCCACTCGAGCTGGAAGCTCGACACCTCGGCGACCGCGGCGTCCCACGGACGCGGATCGAGTGCCGCGTCGGCGAGCGGCGTGCCGAGATTGCCGCCGATGAACACGCGCTGCCCGGCCGCCTGCAGCATGGCGCCGAGCAGGGTCGTCGTCGTGCTCTTGCCGTTGGTGCCGGTGATCGCCAGCACCGGACAGGACAGGAAGCGGGCGGCGAGCTCGATCTCGCTCCACACCGGCAGGCCGCGCGCCGCCGCGGCGGCGAGGAGCAGGTGATCGCGCGCCACGCCGGGGCTCGGCACCACCAGCGTGATGCCGGCGAGCGCGGCGAGGTCCTCCGGACCGACGACCAGCTCCACCGCGTCGGGCCACGCCGGGTCGCGCGCCGCCGTCGCCGCGCGCTCGACGACGCGGACGCGGGCCCCGCGCGCCGCCAGCAGGCGGGCGCAACTGCGGCCGGCGCGGCCGGCGCCGATCACCAACGCGTGCGTGCCCGCCAGCTCGCTCATCGCAGCTTCAGGGTGCTGAGCGCCACCACCGCGCAGAGGATCGAGAGGATCCAGGCGCGGACGATGATCTGCGGCTCCGGCCAGCCCAGCAGCTCGAAATGATGGTGGATCGGCGCCATGCGGAAGATGCGCTTGCGCCGCAGCTTGAACGACGCGACCTGCAGGATGACCGACAGCGCCTCGACGACGAAGACGCCGCCGGCGATGACCAGCACCAGCTCCTGCTTGGTGAGCAGCGCCAGGATGCCGAGCGCGGCGCCGAGCGGCAGCGCGCCGACGTCGCCCATGAACATCATCGCCGGATAGGCGTTGAACCACAGGAACCCGAGGCCGGCGCACACCAGCGCCGAGCAGAAGATCGCCAGCTCGCCGGTGCCGGTGATGTACGGCACCTGCAGGTACTCGGCGAGCTTCGCGTTGCCGGTCGCGTAGGCGAAGATGCCGTACGTGAACGCGGTGGTCATCACCGGGCCGATGGCCAGGCCGTCGAGCCCGTCGGTGAGGTTGACCGCGTTCGAGGCGCCGACCAGCAGCACGGCGGCGAACGGGATGTAGAGGATCCCGAGATCGACGTGGACGTTCTTGACGAACGGGAAGTAGAGCGCGGTGTCGAAGTGCGGCACGAAGTAGAGGAAGGCGCCGGCCGCCAGCCCGATCGCGAGCTCCCAGCGCAGGCGGGTCGCGCCCGGCAGGCCCTTGGAGTTGCGGCCGGTGAGCTTGCGCCAGTCGTCGACGAAGCCGATGGCGGCGAAGCTGACGGTGACCAGGAGGACCAGCCACACGTACTGGTTGGTGAGATCGGCCAGCAGCAGCGTGGCGAGGATGAGCGACGACAGGATGAGCACGCCGCCCATCGTCGGGGTGCCGGCCTTGGTCTGGTGGCGCTCGGGGCCCTCGGGGCGGATCTGCTGGCCGATCTTGGCGGCGGTCAGCGTGCGGATCAGCCAGGGCCCGAAGAGAAACGAGACGACGAACGCCGTCAGCGCCGCCACCACGGCGCGGAAGGTGATGTAGCGCAGCACGTTCAGGCCGGAGAACGTGGTGTGCAGCGGGTACAGCAGGGCGTAGAGCATCAGCTCGCTCCGGCGGCGCCGCGCCCGCCAGCGGCGGCTTCGAGCAGGGCCACCACCTCCGCCATGCGGGCGCCGTAGCGGCGCACGCCCGGCTCGGCGTCGCCGCCCCGGGACCCCTTGACCAGCACGGTGTCGCCGGGCTGCCAGCGGGCGCCGATCAGCGCCGCGGCGGCGGCGGCGTCGGCGCACACGTCGACCAGGGCCCCGCCGGCGCGGCGGGCGCCCTCGGCGATCGGCTCGGCGCCGGGCCCGACGGCGAGCACCCAGGCGACGCCCGCGGCCACCGCATGGGCGCCGACCGCGGCGTGCAGCTCGGCGCTGCGCGGCCCGAGCTCGCGCATCTCGCCGAGCGCGGCGATGGCGCGTCCGGGCAGGCGGCCGACGGCGTCGAGCGCCGCCGCGGTGCTGCCGGGATTGGCGTTGTAGGCGTCGTTGATGACCGTCACCCCGTTCGCCAGCGGCACCACCTGCATGCGCATGCGCGGCGGCTCGGCGGCGGCGAGCCCGGCGGCGATGACGGCGGCGTCGAGGCCCAGGGCGTGCGCCGCCGCCGCGGCGGCGAGGGCGTTCTGGACGTTGTGGCGACCGGCGGCGCGCAGGCGCACGGGGGCGCGCGCGTCGCCGATGCAGAGGGTGAAGGCGCAGCCGGCAAGGTCGGCGTCGTCGATCGCCTCGGCGCGGACGAGGCGGCCGCTGCCGAACTCGATGCGGCGGCGGCCGGCGAAGCGCGCCGCCGCGGCGGCGACGCGCGCGTCGTCCATGTTGACGGCGATGGCGCCCGCCGCCGGCATGCCGGCGAAGAGCTCGCCCTTGGCGCGGGCGACGCCGTCGACACTGCCCACCCCCTCGAGGTGCGCCGGGCCGACGTTGGTGATCACGCCGACGTCGGGGACGGCGATCTCGGTCAGGCGGGCGATCTCGCCGAAGGCGTTCATGCCCATCTCGATCACCGCCGCGGCCTCGTCGCCGGTCAGGCGGACGAGCGTCAGCGGCACGCCGATCAGGTTGTTCTCGTTGCCGTGGGTCTTGAGCACCCGGCCCGGCCAGGCCTGCTCGAAGACCGCGGCCAGCATCTCCTTGGTGGTCGTCTTGCCGTTGCTGCCGGTGATCGCGACGACGCGGCCGCCCCAGCGGCGGCGCGTCCAGGCGGCGAGATCGCCGAGGGCGCGCAGCGTGTCGGCGACGACGATGGCGCGCGCCGGCTCGACGCCCTCGGGCACGTGATCCACCAGCACCGCGACCGCGCCGCCGGCGAGCGCCGCGGCGGCGAAGGCGTGGCCGTCGTGCGTCGGGCCGCGCAGCGCCACGTACAGGCAGTCGGCGGCGAGCGCGCGCGTGTCGGTGCACACCGCGCGCGCCGTGCAGGCGGGCGCCGGCGCGGCGGCGCCGACGGCGCGCGCGATCTCCTCGCCCGTCCAGGTCATGAGGGATGCCTCGCCCGCGCGCGCCGCCATGGCCATGGCGTCACGAGGCGCTGGAGGAGAAATACAGCGTCAGCGTGCGGTCGGCGGCGACCGCGCCGGGAAGCGGCGTCTGTCTGGCGACGTAGCCCGAGCCCTCGACGCGCACCGTCCAGCCGTCGGCCTGGGCGCGCACCAGGGCGTCGCGCATCGGCAGGCCGAGGAAGCTCGGCACGCCGCCGGGCGCGGCGATCTCCGCCACCACCTCCTCGGTCTCGGCCTCGGGCACCGGCTCGGTGGCGGCGGCGCGGCGCAGCGGCGGCGGCAGCGGCACCGGCTGCTCCTGCGGCTCGAGCGTCGGCAGGATGCGCCGGCGCGCCAGGCCGTACTCGGCGACGGCGCGGAAGACCGGCGCGGCGACGACCCCGCCGTAGGTGGCGGTGCGCGGCGTGTCGATGACGGCGAGGATCACCAGGGCGGGGTTCTCGGCCGGGACGAAGCCGACGAACGAAGACATGCGGTCGCGCGGGTGGTAGCGGCCGGTGCCCGGATCGACCTTCTGCGCCGTGCCGGTCTTGCCGGCGACGCGGAACCCGTCGATCCGCGCCTGCTTGCCGGTGCCGCGCTCGGTGACGCCGACCAGCAGGTCGGTGACCACCTGGGCGGTGCGACGCGACATGATGCGGCGTTCGAGATGCGGCGTCGCGGCGTAGCGCACGGTGCCGGCATCGTCGGTGATGCGTTTCACGATGTACGGCCGCAGCACGTCGCCGCCGTTGGCGATGGCGGCGAAGCCGCGCGCCATCTGCAGCGGCGTCACGGCGATGCCCTGGCCGAAGGCGGTGGTGACGAGATGGATGCGGCCCCACTTCTCCACCGGGCGGAGCAGGCCGCTGGTCTCCCCGGGCAGGTCGACGCCGGTCGGCAGGCCGAAGCCGAGGCCGCGCACCACCTTGCCGAAGCGCTCGCTGCCGAGCCGCTCGGCGACCTTGGCGCAGCCGATGTTGCTCGACTGGGCGATGACGTCGGCGAAGTTGAGCACGCCGTGCGGGTGCGCGTCGCGGATGGTGCGGTTGCCGACCGTGTAGCGGCCGCCCTCGCAGTTGATGCGCTCCTCGGGGCGCACCACCTGCTCCTCGATCGCGGCGGCGGCGAGGAAGGCCTTGAAGGTCGAGCCGGGCTCGTAGACGTCGGTGACGGCGCGGTTGCGGTAGACGTCGGGCCCGACGCCGCGCACGTGATTGGGATCGAAGCGCGGCACGTTCGCCATCGCCAGGATCTCGCCGGTGTTGGGATCGAGCGCCACCAGCGTGCCGGCGCGCGCCTGGAACTGCTGCACGGCGCGCTCGAGCGCCTCCTCGGCGACGCGCTGCAGGGCGACGTCGATGGTCAGCTCGACGTGAGCGCCGGCGCGCGGGAGCGACGACCCCACCCCATCACCCAACTCGAACTGTCGCCCCCACGCGTCGTGACCGACGACCAGGGCCTGCACCCCACCCCGCAACTCCGCATCGAAGGCACGCTCGATGCCCTCCAGGCCCTGGCCGTCGACGTTCGTGAACCCGAGCACGTGCGCGGCCAGCGGCCCGTGCGGGTACACCCGCTGCCGGGTCGGCTCGCTGCCGATCCCGCGCAGCTTGAGATCGTCCACCTTGCTCCACTGCTCGATCGGCACCTGGCGGCGCAGCCAGACGAACGGCGCCGAGGCATTGGCGCGCTGCAGCACCGCGTCGCGCGGGATGTCGAGGAGGCGCGCCACGGTGTTCACGTCCTCTGGCTGGAACTCGCGCGGCCGCAGGTACACCGAGGCCGAATCGCGGCTCAGGGCCAGCGGCTCGCCGAAGCGATCGACGATCGAGCCGCGGGACGCCGTCGTCCGCACGCTCTTGTGGTGCTGGCGATCGGCGCGCTGTTTGAGCGCATCGGCCTGCACCGTCGTGAGCTGCACGACGCGCATGGCGAGCGCGCTGAACAGCACCGCGAACAGCACCGCGACCGCCGCGATGCGCTGGCGCATCGAGCGGCCGGTCACGGCAGTATCCCCTCCTCCGCGCGCTCCGGCCGGCGCATGTGCAACCGGGTGGTCGCCAACGCCTCCAGACGCGCCACACTGTCGGCCGCGGCAGCCCTGACCTCGAGGTCCCGCCCCTCACGCTCCAACGCCACCACGAGCTGCCGCGTCACCGACAGTCGGTACCCGGCCTCCACCACCATCAACCGCACCCGCACGTAGCCGAGTAAGAGACACACCGCGCATGCGCCCAACGCCACGCACCAGACGATCAGCCGCCGCGCCTCCGCGCTCACCGACGCGCGCACGTTGGCGGGACGGTTCGGGCTCTGCGACAGCGGCGAGACGAGCACGCCAGCCGGGCGCGCGGCGGCCGTGGGCATCATCGTCTCACAACCCCAACTCGCTGAGCACGCCGGGATTGGCCACGGCGATGAGCTCGCCGGACTGGTGCACCGGCTGCCACTTCGCCTGATCCCAGACGCGGAATTTGCCGCGCGCGCCGGCGAAGACGACGTCCTTCACCAGCCCGGCGTAGGCGCGCAGCACCGGCGGCACCAGAAGCCGCCCCTGACCGTCGATCTGACATTCGTGGGCGCCGGGGAGGTAGAAGTCGTCGAAGTAGGCCATGGCGGCGGGAGAGAGATCGCTCCGTCCGGCGATGCGCGCCTCGAGCTTCATCCACTCACCGTACGGCCGCGCCTCCAGGCAGCGGCTCTCGCCGACGCGGAAATTGGTGATGAAGATGCGGTCATCGCCGAGCTCGCGCAGCACGTCGCGGAACCGCGCTGGGATGTTCACCCGCCCTTTGCCATCGATCGTCTGTTCGAATGTGCCGCGAAACACGCGACGACTCCCACCAATTTATTCACATCCCCACCACAGTCCGCCACTTTCAACCACCGCGAGCGGGCTATACAGCGGCATCTGTCCGCCGTCAATACAAAACTTCCATCGCCGCGCTGGGTGCATCCCCGGGGAGCGTGCGGCTTCGCACCGCTGAGAAGGATCCCCTGCCCGCGGCCTCCGACGCGTCGGAAGGATGCTCACCCCCCGTCCGCTCCGAATCGGGCCGCAGGTGACTTCGATCACCTCCGCTCATGATGTACGGCCGTCGGCCCGGTCTCCGAGCAATCCGAGCGCGACGGCCGCAAATCATTGATCGAAAGGGCGGATCGCGTCGTCCACCCGGATCCACGCCATTCCTCTCGTGCCCCACCGTTGAGCTGAACCTCGCTTCAGCGGCACGGCGTCTGCTCAGCCAGGGACTCCGTGCAAGCGGCGCGCGCCACGTTGGCGCGCGCACCAGACGCGAGGGGAGGATCGCTCATGGGTTCGAATGGCAAGCGATGGATGATGGTTGGCCTGCTCACGGCCAGCGCGGCGCTCCTGGGCGCGGCGCGCATGGCGCGCGCCGCGGACGACCCGTTCCTGAACTTCATCAGTCCGATCACGGACCCCACCAACTTCGAGGACCCGCGTTCGCAGTCGGACGTGCGGCCGATCTACGCCTACCACGTGATCCCGGGCAGCTTCGCCAAGGGCACCGGCCTCGACGGCGGCTACGTCAACGTGGCGGCGCTGCAGTTGCGCATCGCCATCAACGATCGCTGGTCGATCATCGCCACCAAGGACGGCTATGTGTGGGTGCGGCCGACCCACGACGTGAGCACCGCGACCGGCGGCGGCATCGTCACCAGAGACAGCGGATTCGCCAACCTGGCCTTCGGCGCCAAGTGGAACTTCTGGCGCGACAGCGACCTCGGCGGCCTGGCGTCGCTGGGCCTGCGCTACGAGGCGCCGTCGGGCGAGCCGCAGGCCCTGCAGGGTTCCGTGTTCAAAGCCGGCGCGCTCGCCGATCGCGGCAACGGGTTAATGAACCCGTTCGTGTCATACGGATGGTCGAAGGACGATTTTCACTTCCTCGGCTACACCGGATTCCGTTTCCCGCTGTCGGACGTCGACTCGATGTTCTTCGACTGGTCGCTGCACTTCGACTATCGCTGCCCGGAGATCACCTTCGCCGGCTACGGGCTCGGCCATCCGTACCCGACCATCGAGCTCAACTGGAAGAACGTGATGAAGGGCGGCGACCGCATCCCGCTCACCCAGGAGGGCTTCGACTTCTTCAACCTCGGATCGAGCGAGGCGGGGGGCGAGAACATCGTGACCATGGGCTTCGGCGGCCGCTGGCGCTTCACCGACAACCTCGAGTTGTGGGGGCGCCGCGGCGGCATCGACTGGGGCATCGCGTACGAACAGCCGGTCACGTCGCAGAAGGGCCTCTTCGACTGGCGCCTCACCACCGATCTGATCTTCTGGCTGGCGTGAACGGCCCGCCGCCGGTCAGCGGTCATCCGTCCGCGGTCGCCTTCGCGGGTCGCGCGCCGGATGACCGCTGGCGGTTGCCGGGTGCCCGCGCGCCAGCCGCGGCCTCTCCTTCCCTCATTCAGTCCGCGACCGCCCGTGTCGGCGGTCGCCGTCGCCGCGCGGGCGACGGAGTCCCGGCGCCGGGGCCCGAGCGCGCGCAGACGAGTTGACTTGGCGGCGCAATCCATCGCAGGTGAAGAGTGTTCTCATGCGAGCCATCCACTGCGTCTGGGCGGGGGCGGCCGCCCTGCTGGTGGCTGCGGCGCTGCTCGTCGGCCGCAACACGCCCCCCGCCGAGCGGCCGGTCTTTCTCGTCGATCAGGGAAAGCCGTTCAACGGCGGCGTGCGCGTGATCGACGGCGAGTCGAAGCGCGTCATGCCACCGTGGCGGCCCCGCATCGCCGTTCCGCTCGAGACCGTGCCGGCGAAGCCCCTGCTGCGTTTTTCCATCGGGCTGCTGCCGACCGACGAGCCGACGCGGATACGGTTCACCATTTCCCTGCGCCGCGGCGAGGAGTCGGGGCGGGTCGTGTACGCGCGCGAGCTCTCCAGCGCCGGCTGGGTCAACGGCGACGTCGACCTCGCCGACCTCGATCTCGGCGGCGCCTCGCTGCTCTTCGAAAAGGAAGTGGTCACCGGGCGGCCGGAGCAGCTCGCGAACGCGGCGTGGGGGAATCCGACCCTGCTGCCGCGGCCGCCGCGTCGGGCGATGTCGGTGCTGCTGATCTCGATCGACACGCTGCGCGCCGACCACCTCGGCGTCTACGGCTATGCGGCGGCGCGCACCCCGACGCTCGACGCGCTGGCGCGCGACAATGTCTGGTATGCGCGGTCGTACAGCGCCTCGCTCTGGACCTATCCCTCGCACGCCTCGCTGCTCTACGGCCTCTACCCCGCGTCGCTCCCCTCCCCTGCGGTCGCCGCCGGCTACGAGGCCGATCCCTCCCGCCCGCGCCCCAAGCCGCTCCCGGAGCTCTTCCGCGACGCGGGATACGTCACCGCCGCCTTCACCGGGGGCGGTTTCCTCTCCGACAAATGGGCCTTCCCGGTCGGCTTCAACACCTACTTCATGTTCCAGCAGCCGGCCGCCTCCACCCAGGGCTGCGACCCGAAGCGTTTCGACGGCTCGCTGACCTTCGGCAAGGCGCGCGAGTGGTTGCGCCGGCAGGGGAACAACCCGTTCTTCCTCTTCGTTCACACCTACGACGCCCACGACCGCTGTCCGGTGTGGCCCAAGGACCTCCCCTGGTACGAGCCGTTTCCCGATCCCGGTCCCGCCGGTCGGGGTCGCGTCATCGCGCACTACGACCGTCTGATCGCGAAGGTCGACGGGCTGGTCAACGGCCTGCTCGAGGAGCTCGCGACCCTGGGTCTGGCCGATGACACCATCGTCGTCGTCACCGCCGATCACGGCGAGGCGCTGTGGGGACACGGCGCGTTCGGACACGGGTGCGCGCTCACCCCGTACGACGGCGTGAGCCGCGTGCCGCTCATCGTGCGCGCCCCGGGAGTCGCGCAGAAGGGCCGGGTCGACCAGGTGGTCTCGGCCGTCGATGTCGCGCCCACCCTGCTGGCGCTCGCCGGGCTGCACCGCCCGGCGGACATGGAGGGCGACCTGCTGCCCGGGCTGGGGCTCGAGAGCCGCCGGGGGTCGCGTCCGGTGTACGTGCAATGCGGCGACAAGCTCGCCGTCCGCTTCGGCGACCACAAGTTGATCACCGACCGGCAATCACCGGCCTCCGCGGTGCTCTACAATCTCGAACGCGACGCCGCGGAAGCCACCGATGTCCTGGCCGAGGAGTCGGGCGCCGGGGCGGTGCTGCAGCAGTACGCCGTCGAATACTGGCGGCGCGGGGCGAGCGAGAACAGCGCCCAGGGCGCCGACACCGCGGACCTGAGCGACGCGACCCGGGAACGCCTGCGCGCGCTCGGCTATGTGGAGTAGTCCGCTGCGGACGGCGCCCACCGGCGCCTCCCGACAGCGTGGCGAAGGGGCTGGAGAGGATCTGTAAGCCGGATTCTGTTCCCCGTCGCCGGGGCGGCAGTCATTCCTCTGGGCCGGCGGTTGCCCGCCGGCTCTAGCGACGCACCTGAGGTCGAGCGCGGGCCACGCAACCTCTCGTTGGTCTTGCTCCGGGTGGGGTTTGCCGCGCGACGCCGTCACCGACGTCGCGGATCGTCGCCGATCGTTTCACCGACTCCCCGCGGACGGGGCCGTCTCCTCTCTGTGGCACTTTCCCCTGATCGCTCAGGGCCGCCGTTAGCGGCCACCCTGCCCTACGGAGTCCGGACTTTCCTCCCGCCCCGATCCGGGACGAGCGACTGCCCGATCCTCTCCAGCCGCGATGGAGACTAGAAAGCCACGGGGGCGCTGACAAGCCCCGCCGGCGCGCGCTACGCCTCCTCGGCCGGCGCGCGCCAGAACAGGATGCGGTGACAGTTCGGGCACTGACGGATGTCGCGGAACTTCAGCAGCTCGTTGTAGAACTGCGGCGGCACGCGCATCCGGCAGCCGGTGCAGATGCCGTCCACCGCCGCCACCACGGCGTTGCCGCCGCGGCGGTCGAAGATCTGCTCGTACTTGCTGCGGAGCTGCGGATCCATGCCGCTGGCGAGCACGTCGCGGGCGCCGATCTCCGCTTCCACTTCCTGACGCAGCGCGTCGGCCTCGGCGCGCCGCTCGGCGACCGCGTCGGCGGCCTGCGCCTCGATCGCCTGCAGCGCCTCCTGCGCCGCCGCGAGCTGCGCGGCGAGGCTCTCGAGCGTCTCCATCACGCGCAGCAGCTCGTCCTCGGTCTGCGCGTTCGCCTCCTTGCTGAGGTCGATCTCGCGCTGCAGCGCCAGCAGCTCGGTGGAATTGCGGATGCGGTTCATGCGCATGCGGTTGTCGCGGATCTTGGCGCCGCTCAGCTCGAGCTGGCGGTCCATCTCGGCGCGCCGCTGTTCGAGGCTGTCGCGTTCGGCGGTCAGCGTCGCCACGGCCTGGCGCTTGCGCTGCAGCTCGAGCTCGAAGCCGTCGGCCTCGCCGGCGAGCATCGTCATGCGGTCGCGGCGCTCCTTGAGCTTGCGGTCGAGATCCTGCAACTGCGCCAGGCGGTCGATGTCGGATACCTGTGTCGAGTCGTTCACGTTGCCATCATCTCCTTGCATTGAAGTGGGCCCACCAGGATTCGAACCTGGGACCTACCGGTTATGAGCCGGCGGCTCTGACCAGACTGAGCTATGGGCCCGCGGGTTCCTCGGGTTGCGCCGGCCGTCGCAGGCCCGCCAACGGCCGTGTCGGGCGCCGCAACTTGCGCAGCGCCTTGGCTTCGATCTGCCGGATGCGCTCGCGCGTCACCTCGAAGCGCTGTCCGACCTCCTCCAGCGTGTAATCGGTCTTCTCGCCCAGGCCGAAGCGCAGGCGCAGCACCTGCTCCTCGCGCGGCGTCAGCGCCGCCAGCGCCTGCCGCGTCTGCTCGCGCAGGCGGATCCCCATCACGGCGTCGACCGGCCGCACTGCCTGCGTGTCCTCGATGAAATCGCCGAGCGTCGAGTCCTCCTCCTCCCCCACCGGCGTCTCCAGCGACACCGGCTGCCGCACCACCTTGAGCACGCTGCGCACCTTGTCGGGCGCCATCTCGAGGTGCGTCGCCAGCTCCTCGGTGGTCGGCTCGCGCCCGAGCTCCTGCACCAGCAGGCGCGAGGTGCGCAGCAGTTTGTTGATGGTCTCGATCATGTGCACCGGGATGCGAATGGTGCGCGACTGGTCGGCGATGGCGCGCGCCATCGCCTGGCGGATCCACCACGTCGCGTAGGTCGAGAACTTGTAGCCGCGCTGGTACTCGAACTTGTCGACGGCGCGCATCAGGCCGATGTTGCCCTCCTGGACGAGGTCGAGCAGCGGCAGGCCGCGATTGGTGTACTTCTTGGCGATGCTGACGACGAGGCGGAGGTTGGCCTCGATCAGCTCCTTCTTGCCGGCGCGCACGACGCGCTCGGCGGCGACGACGCGCTCGACCGCGGCGCGCAGCGCCGCCGCGTCGACCGCCGGCGCGTCGCCGGACGCCGCGCGCGGCAGCCGCGCCAGGCGCGGCGCCCGCCGGCCGCCGTCGCCGTCCACCTCGACGAGCGCGCGCTTCATCTCGCCGATCGCCTTGTCGATCTGCCGGTCGTGCAGGGACAGCCGCTCGACGGCGGCGCGCAGGTGCTCGAGCTTCGCGACCCGCGCCTTCTCGCTGCCGCCGCGCTCGGCGCGCTCGTACTCGCGCACCAGCTTGCGCACGACCGCGAAGTGCGCCAGCGCCTCGGCGCGCAGCCGCTCCTCGTCCTGCTCGACGGTGTCGCTCTCCTCGTCGATGTCGCGCAGGACGTCGCGCAGCCGGATCTCCTCGCTCTCCAGCCGGTCGCCCAGTCCGACGAGATAGCCGCGGGCGATCGGATCGCGCAGCACCTCGGCGAGCAGCGCGCGCTGCGCCTCCTCGATGCGCCGGGCGATGTCCACCTCGCCCTCGCGCGTCAGCAGCGCCACCTTGCCCATCTCGCGCAGGTAGAGCCGCACCGGATCGGCGCTCGGCTCGACCTCCGCGATCTTGACCGCCGCCGGCCCGTGCCACAGCGAGCGGCCGAAGATCTCCGCCACGTCCTCCGTGGTGGTGCCCGGCGTCAGATCGACGGCCGGCGGCCGATCGTCCAGCGGCGGCGCCGGCGCGGCCCCCGCCCCCCGATCGCGACCCCCCACATCGCGCGTCGCCCGTTTGCTCACCCCGCTCCTCCTTCCCGCCGCCGCACGACGCTGTTCAGGTCGGCCAGCGCGCTGCGCCACGTCTCGTCGCCGCGCGACTCGGCCGAACGCAGCGCCGACGCCAGCGCCTGGCGCTCGGCGCGCGCCGCGCGCTCCTCGATGCGCCGCGCGCAATCCTCGGCGGCGCGCAGGCGCTCCGCCGCGTCCCCCAATCGTCCCTGCTCCAGGGCCACCGCCGCCAATTGCTGGGCCAGCGCCGGCGGCAGATCCTCGATCACTTCGCCCAGGCGGCGGCCACGGGCCCACGCCTGCACCAGCAGGTCGCCCGCCGCCGCCAGCTCCGGCGTGCGGACGTGCGCCAACGTGCCGCGGTCCGCCACCAGCTCGGCGGCGACCCGATCGGTCGCCATCAGCTCGATCAGCAACCGCTCCTCGGCCGGCCAGCGCGGCGGCGATGCGGGCGGCGCGGCCGCGGCGGTCGACGCCGCCGCGGCCGCGCGGCGAGCGCCACGGAACACGTCCTCGCTCAGTCCGAGCCGCGCCGCCGCCTGGCGCGCCAGCACCGCGAGCTGCACGTCGTCGGTCACCCGCGCCAGGATGCCCTGCACCGCGTCGGCCACCTTGCTGCGTTGCGGCAGCGTGGCGCCCGGCGGCAGCAGCGTATCGAAGTAGAAGTCGACCAGCGACGGCGCCTGGTCGAGCAGCGCCAGCGTCGCCTCGAGGCCATGCTGGCGGATGTAGCTGTCGGGATCGAAGCCCTCGGGAAGGAACGCGGCGCGTCCCCAGACGCCGGCCTCGGCGCAGATGGCGAAGGCGCGCACCGCCGCCTGCCGTCCGGCGCGATCGCCGTCGAAGAAGAAGAACACCGCCATCTCCTCGCCACCGAGCGGCCGCAGCATCGTGAGCTGCTTGGCGGTCAGCGCCGTGCCGAGGGTGGCGACCGCGTACGGCACGCCCTCCTGCGCCAGCAGCAGCGCGTCCATGTAGCCCTCGACGACCACGGCGCGCGCCTGGCCGCGGATCGCGTCGCGCGCCTCGGCAATGCCGTAGAGCCCCTCGCCCTTGTGGAAGAGCGGCGTCTCCGGGGAGTTGAGGTACTTCGGTTGCTCGTCACCGAGGGCGCGGCCGCCGAAGGCGATGGTGCGGCCGCGGCGGTCGCGGATCGGGAACATCACCCGGCCGCGGAAGCGATCGTAGAAGCGGCCGTCGTCGCTGCGCCCGAGCAGGCCCGCCTCCAGGCCGTGCGCGCGCGACACGCCGCGGCGCTCGAGATAGCCGAGCAGGGCGCTGCTCGTCGCCGGCGCGAAGCCGATGCCGTAGCGCTCGATGATCGCCGCCTGCAGCCCGCGCTGCGCCAGGTAGCGGCGCGCGCCGGCGCCGGCGCCGGCCGCCAGCGCCTCGCGGAAGAACCGCTCGGCGTGCGCATTGGCGGCGTAGAGCGCCTCGCGCCGGCGCGCCGCCGGATCGTCGGCGTCGGCCGCCGGCAGCGTCACGCCGGCGCGCGCCGCGAGTTGCGTCACCGCGTCGAGGAACTCGAGGCGCTCCATCTTCATGACGAAGGTGAAGACGGTGCCGCTCTCGCCGCAGCCGAAGCAGTGGTAGAGGCCGCGCTCGTCGCTGACCGTGAACGACGGCGTCTTCTCGCCGTGGAACGGGCACAACCCGATGTGGTTGCGCCCCTGCCGCTTCAGATTGACGTAGGCGGAGATGACCTCGACGATGCTGATCCCGTCCCGGATGGCCTGGAGTGTCTCGTCAGGGATCCGGCGCGCCATCGTCGCTCAGGCCGGGCGGTCCGCCCCGGGGGCGGCTCCGCCGTGCCACTCCGAACGGAGCGCCTTCTCCGCCGCCGAGACCAGCGGCCGCGCCAGGCGGGAATCGAGGATCAGGCGATCGAGCCCCTTCACGACCGGGAAGAGCTGCAGGAACAGCAGCCCGCAGGCGATGACCGCCGCGCCCTTGGCGGCGGCGAAGAGCGCGCCCACGATCCGGCTCGGAATGCGCAGCGCGCCGCGCCCGAGCACCTGGTCGGTGGCGACGCCGACGAGGTTGATGATCGTGCTGGCGACCAGGAACACGCCGACGAACGCGGCGCCCAGCACCGCGGTCGGGTTCACGTCGGCCACCGGCGCCACGGTGCCCAGCCAGGCGGCGGCCGGCTCGGCGCAGCGCAGCGCGGCCAGCAGACCACCGATCAGCGCCGCGAAGCCGAAGCTCTCGCGGAAGAGCCCGCGCCAGGAGCCGCGCAGCGCGCAGAGCAGGAGCACGACGACCAGTCCGATGTCGATGGCGTTCACGGCGACCGCCTCTCGGCTCCTGCTCGTCGCATCCCCGGGGCCTTAGCCTCCGGCCCGTGCCAGGCGGCGCAGGTAGCGCTTCTTCGCCGCCAGCATCTTCTTCTTCTTGCGCACGCTCGGTTTCTCGAAGTGCTCGCGCTTGCGCAGCTCGGAGAGAATGCCGGCCTTCTCGCACTGCTTCTTGAAGCGGCGGATCGCGACCTCGATGGGTTCGTTCTCTTTGACTCGGACGCCTGCCATGTAGTGAAGAGCTCCTCCTCGATTCGCGCTGCCGGGCCGCGCCGACGCGCCCTGCGCCGGAACGCAGCCTAACCCAGGTTACTTATTCGATGGGCGGATGGTGTCAAGCCGCCCCGGCCCATCGCGCCGCAGTGGAGCGGGAGCGCCGCAACGCGTCACCGGCGCGGCAGGCGCTCCGGGAAGTCGCTGATGATTCCCGACACCCCGATCCGGATCAGCTCCGCCATGGCGTCCGGATCGTTGACGGTCCAGACCATGACCTGGCGGTTCTGGCGTCGCGCCTCGGCGATCAGCGCCTCGTCGACCAGGCTCCACAGCGGGTGCACCGCGATCGCTTCCAGCGACTGCGCCTCGATCCACATGGGGTCGAAGTCCGTCGTCTGCCACAGCACGCCGATGCGGGCGGCGCGCGAGCGCGCCCGCACCTCCGCCAGGGCGCCCATCTGGAAGGAGGAGATGATCGTGCGCTCGAGGCGGCCGGCGGCGCTGAGCAGGACGAGCAGCGCCTCGGCGGTCGCCGTCCAATCGGCGGGCGGGCTCTTGATCTCGACGTTGAGCTCGGCGCGCCCGGCGGTCCACGCGAGCACCTCGTCGAGCGACGGCACGCTCGCCCCCGCCCAGCGGGCATCGAACCACGACCCGGCATCCAGCGCCTGCAGCTCGGCGAGCGTGCGCTCGCGCACCGGCCCCTCGCCCGCCAGCGTGCGCCCGAGCTGGCGGTCGTGCAACACCACCAACCGCCCGTCCCGGGTGAGCTGGACGTCGAGCTCGATCATGTCGACGCCGATCTCCAGCGCCCGCTCGAACGCCGGCCGGGTCAGCTCCGGCCGCGTCCCGGCGGCGCCGCGGTGGGCGATGCGCAGGTAGGACACGCCCGCCCTGATAACACAGATGACCACGGATCCCCGCCACCCCGCCCGCCGATGAACACAGACGCGCAGCGCCGCTTCTCCGGATCCCGATGGCGATCCCGGTCCAGATCGGCCTGCAAGGCGAGCGGGGCGGAGGTTCCCTGGGGGGCGGCGGGATCCGTGTCCGTCGGCGGGCGGGGTGGCGGGGATCCGCGGTCATCTGTGTTACCAAGCGTCCATGTCCGGCACCTGGACCGCGATCACGGTCACCGCCGCCCGGCCGTTCGCCGACGCCATCGAGAGCGTGCTCCTCGACCTCGGTGCGCCGGGGTTGGAGACCGAGGAGCGCGGAGAGGCGACGCGCATCACCGCGCACTTCGCCGATGCGCCGCCGCTGGCGGAGCTCGACCGCTTTCTCGACGGGCTCGTCGAGAGCGAGCCGGCGCTGCCGCGGCCGCGGGTCGAGACCGCCACGGTCACCGACTGCGGCTGGGCGGAGAACTGGAAGGGCCACTTCCCGCCGTTGGCGATCGGCGAGCGGCTGTTCGTGCATCCGCCGTGGATCGACCAGGTGCCGGCGGGACGCGTTCCGATCGTGCTCGACCCCGGCATGGCCTTCGGCACCGGCCAGCACGCCAGCACCCGCGGCTGCCTGGTGCTGCTGGAGCCGGCGCTGCGCGACCGCCCGGCGGCGCGCGTGCTCGATCTCGGCACCGGTTCCGGCATCCTCGCCATCGCGGCGCGCAAGCTCGGCGCCGGCCCGATCTGGGCGATCGACACCGACCCCGACGCCTGCGCGATCGCCGCCGAGAACGCGGCGGTGAACGGCGTCCACGACCTGCGCCTCGGCGGCGCGCTCGCGGCCGCGCCCGGCCCCTTCGACGTCGTCCTCGCCAATCTCCTCGCCGGCCTGCTGGTGGAGCTGGCGCCGGCCATCGCCGGCCGGCTGGCGCCCGGCGGCGTCGCCATCGGCGCCGGCATCCTCGCGGCGGAGGCCGGGGCGGTGCGCGACGCCTGGGGCGCCGCCGGGCTGGTCGCCGACGGCGAGTGGAGCGACGAGGGCTGGGTGGCGCTCGCCTACCGGAAGCCGGCGTGACCGCGCACCTGCCGCGCTTCGCCATCGCCGCGCCGGCCGCGGTCGGCGACGTCGTCACCCTGGCCGGCGACGAGGCTCGCCATGCCCGCGTCCGCCGCCTGGCCGTGGGCGAGGCGGTGGCGCTCTCCGACGAACGCGGCCACAGTTGCATCGGCGAGGTGCAGGCCGTCCGGCGCGACCAGGTCGCGGTGCGCGTCACCGCCGTGAACCCGCTCGACGACGGCGAGTCGGCGCTCGACCTCACCCTGGCGATCGGCCTGCTCAAGGCCGACAAGCTCGACTGGGTGATCGAGAAGGCGACCGAGCTCGGGGTCACCCGGATCCAGCCCTTCGCCAGCACCCACACCCTGGCGCAGCCCTCCGCGGCGCGGCGGACGCGCTGGCAGCAGGTGGCGCGCAGCGCCGCCAAGCAGTGCGGCCGCTCGCGCGTGCCGGCGGTGGCCGCGCCGTGTCCGCTCGCGACCGTGCTGACAGGCGACGCGACGCGCCTCCTGCTCGCCGAACACGGCGCCACCGTCGCGCTCGCCGCCGTCGAGGCCGCGCCACCGATCACGCTCATCGTCGGCGCCGAGGGCGGCTTCTCCGAGCCGGAGCTGGCGACGGCGCGCGCGTCCGGAGCCCTCCTGATCGGCCTCGGCCGGCGCATTCTGCGCGCCGAAACCGCCGCCATCGCCGCCGTCGCCCTCTGCCAGGCGCGGTGGGGCGACCTGTGACCGCCGCGGTGCGCCGCCGCGCGCCACTGTGGTAGGACTCGCCCATGCCGTTGCGCTTCGCCTTCGTCATGGATCCGATCGAGCGGATCCTGCCCGACAAGGACACCACGTTCATGTTCATGCTCGAGTCCGGTCGGCGCGGACACGAGGTCTGGTACCTGCAGCTCGACGACCTCTTCATCGAGCGCACCGTGCCGCACGCGCGCGCGCGCCGCCTCGAGGTGCGGCGGCCGACCGTCGACGACCCGGCGCACCACCATCTGTACGAAGAGCGGGTGCAGCGGTTGGACGCCTTCGACGCCGTGTTCATGCGCAAGGATCCGCCGTTCGACCTCGCCTTCTTCTTCGCCACCCACGCGCTGTCGCTGGTCGACCCGCGCCGGACGCTGGTGATCAACGCGCCGCGCGGCCTGCGCGACGCCAACGAGAAGCTCTACGCCCTGCACTTCCCCGACGTCATCCCCGACAGCCTGGTCAGCAGCGACCACCAGCGCCTGAAGGCGTTCATGGCCGAGCTCGGCGGCGAGATGATCGTCAAGCCGCTCGACGGCGCCGGCGGCGCCGGCGTCTTCCACCTGCGCGCCGGCGATCGCAACCTCAATGCCATCCTCGAGGCGGCGACGCTCGACGGCCGGCGGCAGATCATGGCCCAGCGCTACCTGCCGGAGATCCGCCAGGGCGACAAACGCATCATCGTGCTCGACGGCGAGCCGCTCGGCGCCGTGCTGCGGGTGCCGCGCGAAGACGAGACGCGCGGCAACATCCACGTCGGCGGCGCCACCGTGCGGGCGCCGCTCAGCGCGCGCGATCGCGCCATCTGCGCCCGCCTGGCGCCGCGCCTGCGCGAGGACGGCCTGTGGTTCGTCGGCCTCGACGTCATCGGCGACTGGCTCACCGAGGTGAACGTCACCAGCCCGACCGGCATCCAGGAGATCAACGCCCTCGACGGCGTCGCCCTGGAACGGCCGGTCATCGACTTCGTCGAGCAGCGCGTCGCCGCGCTGCGCTGAGGCGCCGGTAGTGTGCTGATCTGAGCCCACGTGACGAAAACATTTCACCACGGAGGCACGGAGACACGGAGTCACCTGGACAAGAGGGGGTTCGGTCGAGATCCGCAACGCCATCAGCAATGGCCATAAGGATCGCACCCACCCGCCATTCCGACGCTGCACCCTCCGTGTCTCCGTGCCTCCGTGGTGAAGGTCTTTTGTCGTATCGAGGTTAGGACAGTACCGAGCCGCCGCATCGGCGCCCCGCATCGGCTTGCCCTACGCATCGCGCCTGGGATAGCGGGCGGCGGTGACTGCTTCGGGGTCTCTGCACGTCCTCCTGCCGGCGTTCAACGAGGCGGAGAGCCTGCCGGCGCTGCTGCCGGAGCTGGCGCGCGTGCTGGCGGCGCTGCCGCGCCGCGCGCGCGTCGTCGTGGTCGACGACGGCAGCAGCGACGGCACCGCCGAGGTGGCGCGGCGCCACGGCACGGGCCTGGACCTGCAGCTCGTGCGCCACCCGCAGAACCAGGGGCTCGGCAGCGCGCTGCGCGACGGCCTGCGCTACGTGCTCGCGGACGCGCCCGATGACGCGGTGGTGGTGGTGATGGACGCCGACGACAGCCACCCGCCGGCGCTCATCCCGCGCCTGCTGGACGGCATCGACGCCGGCGCCGACGTGGTCATCGCCTCGCGCTTCCGGCGCGGCGCCCGCCTGGTCGGCATTCCCTGGCGCCGCCGCATCCTGTCGCGCGGCGCCTCGCTGTTGCTGGCGCTCCTGGCGCCGGTGCGTGGCGTGCGCGACGCGACCGGCGGCTTCCGCGCCTACCGGGCGTCGGCCCTGCGCCGGGCGGCGGCGGCGCGCGGCGGCACGCTGGTCGCGGTCGACGGCTTCGGCTGCATGGTCGACGTGCTGCTCGCCCTCGACGCGGTCGGCGCGCGCGTCAGCGAGGTCCCGATCGAGCTGCGCTACGATCGCAAGCGGAGCACCAGCAAGATGCCGATCTGGGCGACCGTCCGCGAGACGATCCGGCTCGCCCGGGGGCGGCGGCGGTGACGCGCGCCTGAATCGATGCGGGACCGGGAATCGCACCGGACGCGGCGTCGGCATCGCCTCATCGACGCCCCACGCGCCGAGCGCATCGCTGATGCGCCCCTGGCGCCGTTGCGGCGCGCGCTCCTCTCCCTCCTGTTCGCCGCCGGAGTCCTCTCCACCCCCGTGCCGGCGGCCGCCGCGACGCCGTGCGACGTCGACGCCGTGCGCGCCGCCGCGGTCGCCGCGTTCCCGACCTTCACCGTCGCCGACGTGCGAGCGCAGGGCGGCGTCGTCACCCTGCTGCTCACCAGCCGAGCCGAGATCGGCACCTTCGCCCTGGCGCTGCACGCGACCGGCGGCCAGCTCTACACGTCGCAGATGGCCGTGCGCCTGAGCGACGCCGACCGCGGCCTCGCCAACGCCCAGGTCGGCGCGCTCTTCGACGACACCGCGCTGCGCGGCCTGCTCCTCGCCTGCGGCGCGGAGGCGGCCTTCGCGCGCCCGGAGGACCGCGACCGCGCGATGCGGGCGGCGATCGAGGCGGCGTTGGCGATGCAGGATCGCGGCGCCGATCGGACGCCGCGGGCGTCAGCCGCCGAGGCGGCCGTCGTCGTCGGCGCCCTGCTGTGCGGCATCGTCATCGCCGCCTGGCCGTGGCGCGCCGGCGGCGCGGACCTGCGAGCGCTGGTACCGCCGGCGCTCGATGCCGCGCTGCTGGTCGCGATCGCCGCCGCCGGGGTCGCCGTCGCGCTGCGCATCGCGAGCCAGATGGCCGCCGAGATCGACGAGGTCGTCACCCTCGCCGCCCGCGGCGAGGATTTCAGCTTCCTGGTCTCGTGGGCGCCGGGCGGCGAGCCCTTCAATCCACCGGGCGCGGCGACGCTCTTCGCCGCCTGGCTGCGGCTCTTCGACGGCTTCCTGGCGGCGCGGCTGCTGTCCATCGCCCTCATCCCGCTGACCGCCGTCGCCGCCTACCGGGCGGGCGTCGGCCTCGCCGGCCGGGTGGCCGGTCTGTGCTTCGCCGCCCTGGTGGTGAGCGCCCCGGCGTATCTGCGCCTGGCGGCGATCGCGCGCGCCTATGCCCTGATCGCCCTCGTGCTGTGTCTGCTGCTGGCGGCGGTGCGCGGGCCGCGGACGCGTCCGTCGCGCGGCGTCGCCGTGGCGCTCGCCGCCATCGCCGCGCTGTGGACCAGCTACCTCCTGTGGCCGCTCGCCGCGGCCGCGCCCTGGCTCGCCGGACTGGCGCGCCGCGATCGCCTCCGCGTCGGCGGCGCCCTCGCCGTCGTCGCCGCCGCCCTGGTGCCGCGCATCCTCGCCGGCGTCGGCGAAGCGCGCGCCAAGAGCGGCACGTTCGAGCTCGCCGGCGCGCTCGACACGCTGGCGCACGCTCTGGCCAGCGCCGCCCAGGCGACGCCGCTGGTGATGGCAACGCCTCCGGCGGGGCAGTGGTGGAGCGCCCTCTGCGTCGGGCTGGCGCTGTTGGGGATGGGCGGCTGGCTCTGGTGGCAGCGCCGACCGCGCGCCCTGCTCCAGCAGGCGATCGTCGTCGGCCTGGCGTTCCTGCCGCTGGCGGCGCTGCTGAGCGGCGGGCACGGCATTCGCGACCGCCACGCCCTGGGGCTGCAGATCGTCTTGGCCTGGGTCCTGGCCGGCGCGCTGGCGCTGATGCTCACCGCCGCCGCGCGCTCGCTGCGCGCCTGGGGCGCGACGGCGCTGGCCGCGTTGGCTGCCCTCAGTTGGTCCGGCACCACGACCGTCCTCCAGCTCACCGCCGATTGGCCGCCGGAGCTGGCGCGGCACGCCCGCGACGCGGACGTGGTCGTCATCGTCCCCACCTGGGCTGAGGGCACCGTCCACGCCATGCTGACCGGCCGCGCCGCCGAGGGCAGCGACACCTTCCGCATGCCCCCGATCTGCCCGCTCGGCACCGAGAAATACTGCCGCCACGCCGCCAACCTGCGCAGCGTCGCGGTGGATCAGCCGAGCGCCGAGCTGGTGGACGCGGTGGCCGGGTATCCGCGCAGCCTCTGGTTGTTCGACACCGCGCACCTGGCGATGACGGAGGCGCTACAGGGCTGCGACCGCTTCATCGCGACGCCCAACTGGACCGCCTTCGACTGCCGCGGCGCGGCGCTGCGCCGCGAGTGATCGCCGCCGCCGCCAACCATTCGCCGGCGCCCAGCCCCCTGCACCGTGTCTTGACCGACCCGAGCCCCCCGGGTAACTACGCGGACTCACCCCGCCGCGCGGGCAGGTAGCTCAGTTGGTAGAGCAAGGGACTGAAAATCCCTGTGTCGGCAGTTCGATTCTGCCCCTGCCCACCTTCTTCTTCAGCAACTTGCGCTGCGCGGCGTCGGCCTCTACCACGGGGCTGGTGTAGTTCTGGTGTAATCGCGTCCTGACCGACAGCGTTGGCTCTGCCGGCAAACGGTACGCGATTCGCCGCTGGAGCTTGTCCATCGCAGCTTGAATGTGATCGCCGTTGGCGTGCGCGTACTGGGCGACCATCCGCAGCGTCCGGTGCCCAGAGATGCGCGCCACCGTCGGCAGGTCCACGCCGGCTTGCACCAAGTGGGTGATTGCCGTGTGGCGCAGGCAGTGGGGTGTGACCTGTTCGGGATCGAGTCCGGCCGCTTCCACTACCCGCCGGAACGCCTTCCGAATCGTCACGGTGCGGCCCGCCTTCGCCGCCGCCGACGGAAACAGCCAGGGCGTCTCGCTATCGAGCGAACCCAGAAGAGGCCGCAGGAACTCCACTGTCAATCGGCGTCGCGGCCGTAGCCCAGCGTCACCTTGCTCCCCCTGACGTGCTTCTGTAAGCGTCACCGCGGCCGAGCATCCGGGGTTGGTTGGTGACTCTCTAGAGCGGTGCGTGCGATCCATGGCGATCCCTGACTTTCAGGCGCTAATGCTTCCGGTACTTCGCCGTCTCGGCGACGGTCAGGAGCACGCCCTTCGTGAACTTGTGGCTGCCATCTCGGACGAGTTTCGGCTCACGCCCGAAGAACGCGCCCAACCCTTACCGAGCGGAACGCAACCGATCATCACCAATCGGGTTGCGTGGGCGAAGACGTTCTTGCAGAAGGCTGGCCTCGTTGAGCCAGTCCGTCGCGGGGTTGCACGCATCTCTCAACGTGGGATCGACGTGCTAGCCCAGAAGCCATCTCGGATCGACATGAAGTTCCTGCAGCAGTTCCCCGAGTATGTCGCGTTCCGTGCGATTCGCCGCGAAAAGCCCGAAGCCACAGACGATGACGAGGACACGACGACGGCGACCCCGGAGGAAGCACTTGAAGGGGCCTATCAGCGGCTCCGCGCCGAACTCGAAACCGAGGTGCTGGATCAAGTGAAGAAGGCCACGCCGGCCTTCTTCGAGCGCCTAGTGATCCGAGTGCTGGTCGCAATGGGCTACGGAGGGACCCTCTCGGAAGCGGGGAAGGTCATCGGTGGAAGCGGCGACGAAGGCATCGATGGGATCATCAAGGAGGATCGCCTCGGCCTCGACGTGATCTACGTCCAGGCGAAGCGGTGGGAGAATCCGGTTGGTCGACCGGAGGTCCAGAAGTTCGCCGGGGCACTGCAAGGGCAGCGGGCGCGGAAGGGTATTCTGCTGACCACGTCGACATTCACCCGCGAGGCTCAGGAATTTGCGCTCAGAATCGACAGCCGCGTTGTCCTCGTCGACGGGCCAACGCTGGCCTCCCTAATGGTCGACCACAATGTCGGCGTCTCCCCCGTCCGGTCATTCGACCTGAAGCGCATCGACTCGGACTTCTTCAGCGAGGAATAGCGATTCTGCGATAATCCTCCGGGCCTTCTGGTTCATGCCGATCCGCTCTGTGACGAGATGACAGCCTGAATCGACGGGCAAGGGAGTGCAGTGAGTGATGGCAGATAAGGGACCCACTCCAGCCGGACCAAGGCCGTAGCCGTGAGCACTGAAGGCCCAACCTCCCCGAGCGGCCTGAAGTTCTATTGGCTGGAAGAGTACCTGTTCGTCGACGTGCGCCGGCGCTTTCAGGCCGACAGGCAGCTCAGCGCCTTCGACTTCTTCTCAATCATCATCTGGAAGTCGAACCGCTCCAAGTCCAAGGTCGCGCGCCGACTGCTCGACAAGCACAAGGAGCACGGGGACTTGGAGGCGATCGTCCGCAAGCTGACACGCGACCTCGCCGACGCATCGGACAAGTTGGCCTGCATCATGGAGACGTGGGGGTTTTGGTTGCCGCTCGCGTCCGCGATTCTCACGGTGCTCTGGCCGGACGAATTCACCGTCTTTGATGTCCGCGCCTGTGAAGCCCTGAGGGGCTTGGGGAAGGAGGACTTCTCGAAGCTGGCAAGTCGCACGTACTCACCGACCCTGGCCGCGGACTATCGGCGGTTCGTTGGTGCCGTCCGGTCCGTAGAGGCCGAGGGACTGACCAAGCTGCGCGACAAGGATCGGCACCTGTGGGGGGAGTCGGCCCGCGACCAGTTGGAGCGCGACATCGCCAACGGGTTTGTGAAGAGTCCGTCGGCACAAGAGACACCCAGCTCCAAACCGGAGTAGTGCGGAGTGGCCGGCACCCGGTGTAATTCCGGTGAAATCTCGCCCGGAAAAACCGGGGCGCATGAGGAAACGGCGGGAACGCACCTCGGGTGTCGTCCGGCCGAAGCCCTTGAAAGAAGAACTGTTCAGGGTTTCGAGGAATTCTTGGGAACACCCAGCTCACACACTGAAAATCCCTGTGTCGGCAGTTCGATTCTGCCCCTGCCCACCTTCTCTCCCGGCGAAATCCGGAGGTTGAACTTCGGGCGCGCGAGGCGGCGGCGCGTCGGCCCCGGCGGGAGCGCCAATCCTGAAGATCCCCGCGCCGGCGGGGCGATGTCGAACCCTACAGCCCGATGTGTTCCTGTGTCAGGCCGGCGACCGCCGCGAACTCCGGGTCCTTGTGAACCAGGACGGCCTGGCGCAGGACGGCGGTGGCGGCGATCCAGGCGTCGGCGACCGACAGGCCGCCCCGCTGCTTGATGCGGGCCGCTTCGACGAGGATCGCCGGCTCGCAGCTCACCCAGTGGAGGGGTAGGGCATCGAGCAGCCGCAATGCCGACGCGGCAGCCTCGTCCCCTTCACTCGCCGCAATGCGGTAGAGCAGCTCCATGCGCGTCATGAACGACACGTACGCGCTGGCTCGCCGTTTGCGCACCGCATCGACGATCCGATGCACCCGCTCGGCGCCCGCCTCGTCGTCGCGCAGCGCCAGGATCGCCGAGGTGTCGAGCACGTAGCTCGGACCTCGACTAGGCATCGCGGGCCCGATCGCGGCGCCGGTCGCCGAGGAGCTGCTTGACCGTCCCTCCTCGTCCCGAGCCGCGAAAGGCGGCCAGCGGATCGTCCGGGAGCGGGATCACGCGCGCCGTGGCGCCCTCGACGATCCACTCCAACGTGGTCTCCGCCTTGATGTTCAGTTGCCTTCGAATGGGCGCGGGAATGGATACCTGTCCGCGCGTCGTAACCTTGGTACGCACACGAGTCCAAGTATCATGTAAACGGCACGCTCACAAGATGCGCTATGGTGATGCACGACGTGAGACACGCTGATCGTTCCGCGACCACCGTCCGGATTCCCGCCGGCGCGCCCGAACACGCGGCCCATGCCGGCGCGTTCACCGCTTGGCGTGCTCGCGCTGCCCCTTTGCCTTCTGAGCCGCCGCTTGGTCTGTGTGCTGGCGTGCGTCTCCACCGGTCACCAACGCTGGGGGTCGGCTCGCTGCTCGGGCTGCTCGTCCTCGCCGCCTGCCAGCGCGGCGCGGCGCCGGTGTCGCAGCGCGACGAGGGACGCTTCGGCCACGTGCAGGCATACGCTCCCACCAATGGCGGCGCCGCCGGCCTGGTGTTCCTGTTCTCCGACGCCGACGGCTGGAACGCGGCGCTCGATGCCGACGCGCGCGCCCTCGCCGCCGAGGGGGTGGCGGTCATCGGCGTCGACCTGCCGCAGTACCAGCGCGGCCTGGCGGCGAGCGACGACGGCTGCCACTACCTGATCTCCGAGGTCGAGGACCTGAGCAAGCGCTACCAGCGCGACCTCGAGTTCCCGGTCTACCGCACGCCGATCCTGGCCGGCATCGGCGCCGGCGGCGCCCTCGCCTATGCCGCGCTGGCGCAGACGCCGGCGGCGACGGTGGCCGGCGCGGTGAGCATCGATCCGACGCCCGCGCTCCGCACCACGGTGCCGCTGTGCGAAGGCGCGCCGACCTCGCCCGCGCCGGGCGGCGGGTTCACCTACGGCGTCGCGCCCAGTCTCCCGGGTTGGTGGCTGGTCTCCCGCCGCGACGCCCTGCCGGCGGCGCTGCAGCCGCTGGCGACGCCCGGCAGCGGCGACGGCAGCCCCGCCGAGCGGCTGCTCGCCGGCGTGCGCGCCGGCCTCGCCACCGCCAGCGCCGTCGCGCCGTCGGCGCTCGCCGAGCTGCCGCTGGTCGAGATCCCGGTGGCGAAGCCCAAAGGGTTGATGGCGATCATCTATTCCGGCGACGGCGGCTGGCGCGACATCGACAAGCAACTGGGCGAGACGCTCGCCGCGGCCGGCGTGCCGGTGGTCGGCATCGACAGCCTGCGCTACTTCTGGCGCGCCCGCACGCCGGACGAGGTCGGGCGCGATCTCGGCCGCATCATCGACGCCTACGCCACGCGCTGGCAGACGCCGCGCGTCGCGCTGATCGGCTACTCCTTCGGCGCCGACATCCTGCCCTTCGCCTACAACCGCCTGCCCGAGGCGGCGCGGGCGCGGGTCGTGCAGGTGTCGCTGCTCGGCGTCGAGCCGCGCGCCGCCTTCGAATTCTCCGTCACCGGCTGGTTCGGCGGCGCGCCGCCGGCCGACGCCCCCGCCGTGCTGCCCGAGGTGCGGCGCATCGCCGCGGCGAAGGTGCAGTGCTTCTACGGCGACGAGGAGGAGGACACCCTCTGCCGCGATCCCGCCCTGGCGTCGGTGGAGATCATCAAGACCGAGGGCGGCCACCACTTCGACGGCGACTACCAGGCGCTGGCGCGCCGCATCCTCGACGGCGCGAGGCGCCGCGCCGAGTAGGCGACGCCTACTTCGCCACCACCCCGCGCAGGCCGCTCGACACCAGGCTGGCGACGTTGGCGAGCACGCGCGGCAGCACCAGGCCGCCGGAGTAGACCAGGTACTTGGGCCGCCACTCGGGGTCGAACTTGCTCTTGAACTGGCGCAGGCCCTGGAAGTTGTAGAACTGCTCGCCGTAGCGGAAGGCGAGGGCGCCGACCCGGTTCCACAGCGGCGCGGCGCTGCGCGCCTCGAGGCCGGCGAGCGGCGCCATGCCGAGGTTCATCCAGGCGTACCCCTCGTCCTTCGCCCACAGCAGGATCTTGAGGAAGAGATACTCCATGACGCTGGGCGGCGCGGCCCGCAGGTAGCGCATGAGATCGGGCGACACTTCGGCGCGCTCGGCGGCGCACCAGAGGTTGGCGAAGGCGACGATCTCGCCGCGCCAGCGCACCACCGCGAGCGGGCACTGCGCCAGGTAGCCGGGGTCGAAATTGCCGAGCGAGAAGCCCTTCTCGCGCGTCCGCTTCTCGCGCAGCCAGGTGTCGGAGACCGCGCGGAGCTGCGGGATCAGCTCCGGCACCCCGTCCGGCGGCCGCACCTCGAACTCCGCGCCCTCGCGCTCGCTGGAGCGCAGGACGTAGCGCTGCTGCTTGCGGGCGCTGCCCTCGAGCGAGAACGCGGGCAGCGAGACCAGGGCTTCCTCGCCGAACTTGAGCGGCGACAGTCCCGCCTCGAGGTAGTGCGGCAGCGCCGCCGCGCTCGCCTCGTAGAACACCGGCCAGGTGTCGTGACGGTCGCAGAGCTCGAGGAAATCCCAGATCAGCTCGCGGCGGTTGTCCGTCGTGCCGACCGGATCGCCCATGGCGACGCAACTCCGGCCCGAGACCGCGTACATGAGGAAGGCGCTGCGATCGGCGTTGAACAGGAACGACTTGTCGCCGAGCAGCGCCAGGTGGCTCGCCGCCACCGGCGAGCGGGCGACGACGGCGCGCGCCGCCGCCAGGCTGTCGGCGTCGGGCGGCGCCGGCCGCAGCCGCGACGGGCTCAGGAGATGCCACACGGCAAGGGCGGCGGCGACGACGCCGACCCCGACGCCGGCGCGCAGGAAGCGCGGCGCATCGCCGAAGAAACTGAACTCCCACCACAGCTCGCGCGAGTACTCGGTGTGCTTGTGGACGAAGAAGCCGAACCACGCCGCGGCCACCAGCACCACCGTCACCGCGACGCCCCAGCCGACGGTGAAGCGCTCGCCGATGAGCGAGGCGTGACGATCGAACTCGCCGCGGCACGGCACCAGCACGCCGAGCATCGCCAGCAGCAGCAGCGACTCCTCGTAATCGAGCCCCTTGAGCAGGGCGAGCACCGCACCGGCGGTCAGCAGCACGACGGCGAGGTGGTAGGCGGCGTCGAGCCGCCGTTGCAGCCCGCTGGCGAGCAGGATCAGGCCGAGGCCGATGAGGCTGGCGAGGAAGTGCGAGGCCTCGAGCACCGACAGCGGCAACACCTCGCGCAGCAGGTCGAGCCGGTTCGCGTGCCGCCGGCCGGCGCCGGAGAAGAGCAGCACGGCGCCGGCGGCGAAGACCGCCAGCGCCATCACCCGCGGCGCCATCTCCGATACCCAGCGCCCGGCGACGGCGCCGGCGGCGGCGAGACGGGCGCCGCGCTGGCGGATCTCGAAGGCGACCAGCAACAGGGTCGCGAGCGCCAGCGGCAGCACGTAGTAGACGACGCGATAGACGAGCAGCGCCCCGACCAGCGCCGGCGAATGGCCGTGCGGCGTCAACGCCAGCAGGATCACGGTTTCGAAGACGCCGAGCCCGCCCGGAACGTGGCTGCTGACGCCCGCCACCTGGGCGACCACGAAGAGCGCCGCGAAGTGGGAAAAGCTGATCGGCATGCCGTGCGGCAGCAGCACCCAGAGCACCGCCGCGGCGACCAGCCAATCGACGGCGCCGACCACCACCTGCGCCGCGGCGATGCCCGGCCGCGGCGGCGGCACCGTCCAGCCGCGGATGGTGAGCGGCCGGCGCCAGAACCACGGCACGACCAACGCGACGGCGACGACCCCGAGCAGCGCCGCGCCGACGCTGTGGCCGATCGACGCCGGCAGGTGCAGGTGGGCGGCGAAGGTGACGGGATCGACCAGCAGCGCGGTGCCGGTAACGGCGCAGACGCCGACCCAGAAGGTGGCGGCGGTGAAGCCGATGAGCAGGCTGATCTCGCCCGGCGGCAGCCCCCATGAGGCATAGAGGCGGTAGCGCGGCGCGGCGCCACCGAGCACCGAGAAGCCGATGTTGTGGGCGAACGCGTAGCCGAGAAACGACGCCAGCGCGGTTCGCCGGTAGGACAGCGGACGCCCCAGGTAGCGCAGGGCGAGCGCGTCGTAGCCGGTGAGCAGGAGGTAACTGATCGCGGTCAGCCCGAGGGCGATCTCGATCTGCCGCCGGGTCAGGGCGCGCAGGGCCCGCCGCACGTCCTCGTAGTGGTAGGCGGCCAGCTCGCGGTGCAGCAGCCAGATGGCGCCGGCGAAGAGGGCGAGGACGAGGAGCGGCGTCAATCGCCGCAGCCGGGCGGTGCGCATGGCGGCTCGGAGGTAACGCCTACTCATAGCCGCGGGCGTGCGCCGCCGCCAGCGCGCGGCGCCGATCGTCCCGCGCTCAGCGCCGCTCGGCGGAGGGCAGCAGCTCGATCTGGCCGGGCAACGGGCGGTCGCGCTTGGCCTTCGCGCGCGGCGCCCGGCCGGGGTTGGCGGGCTCGAAGAAGACCGCCAGGTCGATGTCGAAGGCGTCGGCGATCGCCTCCAGGTGGTGGATCGTCGGCACGTGGCGGCCGCTCTCCCAGCGGCGGACCGTGCTCGCCGAGACCGCGCCGACGCGCGCGGCGAAGCCCTCCGGGCTCAGCCCGAAGGCGAGGCGCAGATTGCGCAGATTGACCGGGTTCCAGCGCTGACCGCGACCCATGGCCGTCCGGTTACACCACCGGGCACGGAGAAGCACGGGCGGCCTCTCCGTGCCCGGCAGCGGAGTGTCTACTGGCAGTCGGCGCCCAGCAGGACGGCGAGGTCGCCGAGCGCCGAGCCGAACAGGTTGATCGCGCCGCGCGCCTTGAGCCCCGCCAGGTCCCTGCTGCTCAGCGCCGAGCACGTCACCGGCGCCCCGCTGCTGCTCGCCGGCGTGCCGTTCTTCGGCACCGTGGCCGAGGCGTTGAAGTTGGCCGTGGTGATCAGGGTCGATGCCGTGGCGGTGGTCAGCGGCACGCAGGCGCTGCCGAGATTGATCGTGATGTCGGTGCCGTCGCACGGCGCGGCGCGCTCGACGGTCAGGGCGGCGCCCAGGTTGCACTGCATCTCGCCCGGGCGGCCCGCGGCGCCGGCGGCGGGATCCAGGCAACTGCACTGGCAGATGTCGAAGTTGGCGCCGACCGGATCGGGCCCGTTGCAGGCCCCCTTGTCGGGCAGGCAGTCGGCGTCGTTCGAGCAGGAGACGTCGTCGGTCAGCGAACAGTAGCCGGTGCAGCCGGAGAGCGAGGCGACGCGGGGCGCGCACGCGGTCGCGCACTCCGCCGCGCACGCATCGTTGCCGCCGCAGGAGCCGATGTTGCCGGACGAGCGCAGCTCGAGCCCGAGCGGAGCGCCGCCGTCGCACTCGACGACGGCGCTCGGGCACGGCTCGCTCCGCGGCGCGACGCAGACGAAACCGATGGCCGGAATCGAGATGGGCTCGATCGTGCCGACCGTGCAGGCGCACTCGCCGCTGGCGGCATTCTCCGGCACGTCGCAATCGACGTTGATCGATCCCGTCAGGGTCAGCGCGATGGGGTTGTCCGCGGCCCCGAAGTAGAGCTGGAGGCTGCTGTCGCCGCCCAGGGTGCAGTTGCCGGCCTCGGGGGTCTCGGTCGGCGTCGCCGAGGGCGTGGCGGTGGGCGTCGGAAGCTCGGGACAGCCGTTGAGGGCGTTGTTCACGCCGAGGATGAGCTGCGCGATCGTCACCTCGCCCTGACCGTTGGCGAACGCCGGACAGGCGCTCACCGGCTGCTCGCCGAGCGCGATGTTCACGCCGATGATGAGCTCGTTGATCGCCACCTGGCCGTCGCCGTTGCAGTCGCCGACGCACTGCGCGCCGGCGCGCCCGCCGGACGTGGCGAGCAGGATGGTTGCGAGGAACAGGGCCGCGGTGAAGCCGCTTCGAGTGTCCATGGGATCCCCTCCGCTGATGGGTTGGCGAGTCGCCTGTGCCTACCCTAGCAAGCAGGCGCCGGCCTGGGAGGAAAAAAAGTGGGGGCTCGGGCGACCGCCCGAGCCCCCGGATCCATTCGCGGCGAACGCAACGGAGGGACCGCGCTGGGCGGCACGGCCCCTCCGCTTCAGGTCACTGACAGACGAAGGTGTTGCGGCTGCGGATGTCGCCCAGCGTCGAGTCGAAGAACCCGAGCTGGCCGACCAGCTTCAAGCCGGTGATGTTGCCGGCCTTGAAGCTCTCGCAGCTCACCGGCGCGCCGTTGACGGACTCCGGCCCGGTGGCCGGAAGCGTGGCGGTGGGGCTGTTGTTGGCCCTGATGATGACGCCCGTCGAGGTCTCGCTGCTCACCGCGCCGCACACCGGCGCCAGTTGGATGGTCGCCGGATCGCCGCAGACGCCGTTGGTCGGCAACTCGACGTTGATCTGGGTGCCGAGGTTGCACGACAGGCCGCCGGCGGCGCTGGCATCGCCGATCCGGGTGCCGGAGCAGACGCAGTTGCAGGTGTCGAAGTGCGCCACCGGCTCGCCGCCCGGGCACTGACCGCCCGGGCACTCGCTGTCGCGGTTGCACTCCATCTCGTCGGCGCTGCCGCCCTGGCAGTAGCCCTCGCAGCCGTAGTTCTGGCGCGCGAAGCCGGCGCCCAGCGAGGCGCAGTGCGCGTCGCAGCTCTCGGCGCAGTCGGCGTTGCTGGTGCAGGTGCCGATGTTGTGGTTGGCGTTCAGGTCGACGTCGAGCGCGGTGCCGCCGTCGCAGTCGATGCTCCCCGCCTCGCAACCGCTGGCCGGGTTGACGCAGACGTCGCCGATCGACGGGATGATGACCGGATCGAACTGCTGCAGCGTGCAGAAGCACTCGGCCGTGCCGTCGGCGCCGGGCGCGCCGCAGTCGATCTCGAAGGTGCCGGTGGCCGGCAGCGCCAGCGGCAGCGCCGCGGTCTGCAGGAAGAGCTGGCTGCCCTGACCCAGGTCGCACACGTGGGCGCCGAGATTGTTGTTCGGGGCCTCGGTCGCCGTCGGCGTCGGGGTGCTTTCCTGTTCCGGCGTGTTGGTGATGGTCGCCGTGGCCGTGCCCGCCGGCAGAGTCGGCGTGTGGGTCGGCGTGTCGATCGGCGGCACGGTGTTGGTCGGCGTGTCCACCGGGACCGTGTTGGTCGGCGTGTTGACCGCTGGACAGCCATTGAGCGCGTTGTTCACGGCGGTGATCAGCTCGTTGATGGTGACCATGCCGTCACCGTTGACGTCGTACGATTCGCAGGCGGTGATCGGCTGGCTGCCGAGCGCGATGTTGACGCCGATGATCAGCTCGTTGATGGCGACCATGCCGTCGCCGTTGCAGTCACCGACGCACTCCTGCGCCCGCGCCGGCGCGGTCGCCAGCAGCGCGGCCAGTGTACAGCCCATGGCGAGCGTCGCCGCCCGCCACCCCAGGTAGCGTTGCATCATTTCTTCCCTCCTTTTTTCGCCCAGTTAGAGAATGAGGATGGTTGCCGTACGAAAACCATCCCCAACAAAGGCAGTTTTGTCTAGTCGAATCGCCGCGAAGGGTCAAAGCGCTGCGCGATGCCGACGCGGGGCCGCTCCCCGCGGGTCCCGGGGCGCACGCCTTGCCGCGGCGACGCCGCGGGGCGGGAGCGGGCGTCACTCCCTTGCATTGCGACGCGCGGGATTTGCACAATGCCGCATGCGCTCGTGGCAGGTGATGGCGATGCTGGCGCTGCTCGCCGCGACACCGGCGTTGGGTGGGGAGCGCGAGGTCGACGTGAACCGGCCCCGCAGTCCGTTCGACTGCGACCTGCCGATCGGCATCGACTGGTACGGGTCGACGGCGCGCTGCCTCGACGAGCTGTGCGGCAACTTCAACGTCATCAACGAGTGGCTGTTCGTCGACGACCACAAGCGCCGTCGCCGCAACCCCTGCTACGGCCGCAACCCGACCTCGTTCGACGGCCAGTGAGCCCGCCCGCGATCGACCGCGCCGGCCTGGCGCGCCTGCGCGCCGCCACCGGCCGACGGCGCATCGATCCGAGCGCCGGGCTGTTCGCGCCCGACAGCATCACCCGGCGCGTCAATCGCGAGGCCGTCCTGCTGCTCGGCGGCGGCCGGGCGCTGCTCCTCCAGGTCGCCCATCCGCTGGTCGCCGCCGGCGTCGCCGCCCACAGCCGCTTCGAGCGCGAGCCGCTGCAGCGCCTGGTGCGCACCCTGCAACTGACCCTGACCATCGTCTTCGGCAGCGCCGCCGAGGCGCTGAGCGCGGTGCGCGGCATCGAGCGGGCGCACGCCCGCGTCCACGGACGGCTCGAGCGCGCCTGCGGGCCGTTCCGCGCCGGCACGCCCTACGATGCCAACGATCCGGCGTTGCTGTTGTGGGTGCACGCGACCCTGGTGGACAGCGCCCTCGCCGCCCACGACCGCTTCCTCGGCCCGCTCAGCCCCGCCGAGCGGCGGCGGTTCTACGACGAGTCGCGGCTGACGGCGCGTCTGTTCGGCATCCCCGACGCGGCGGTGCCGCCGACCTACGCCGCCTTCCGCGCCTACCTGCGCGGCATGCTGCGCGGCCCGACCCTCGCCGTCAGCCGCGACAGCCGCGCCATCGCCGCCTCGCTGCTGAGCCCGCCGCTGCCGCCCGGGCTGCGCCAGCTCGCCGCCACCACCCGCCTGTTCACCGTCGGACTCCTGCCGGAGGTGATCCGCGAGCGCTACGGCTATTCCTGGGGTCCGCTGCGCGAGCGCGCCCTCGACGCCACCGCCCTCGCCCTGCGCGCCGGCGTGCCGTGGCTGCCGTCGCTGCTGCGCCACTTCCCGCAGGCGCGGCGCTCCGCCGCGGTCGCCTGAACGGCGCGGCGGCCGCGCCGGCGGCGCCGCGCTTTGCTTCCACTGGTCGGTGTGCCAGGGTCGCCCGCCATGCTCGCCGACCTGATCTTCCTCGCCTTCGTCGCCGCGGCGGTGGTCGACTGGATCGCCGTCGCGCAGCAGCACCAGGCGCTGGAGTGGATCGCCAAGCCGGCGGCGCTGGCGCTGCTGCTGCTGTGGGCGGCGATGGGCGACGCGCCGAGCTGGGCGTTGCTGGCGGCGCTCGCCTTCTCGCTGCTCGGCGACGTCTATCTGATGTTGCCGGCCAACCTGTTCGTCGCCGGGCTGGCCGCCTTCCTGGTCGGCCACCTCGCGTACATCGACGCCTTCCATGCGCCGCTCGGTTGGCGGGTGATCTGGAGCGCGCTGGTGCTCGGGGCGAGCGCGCCGCTCGGCCTGCGCATCGTCGGCGCCGTGCCCTCGGCGCCGCTGCGCATCGCGGTCGCCGCCTACATGATCGTCATCGCCGTCATGACCGGCTCGGCGATCGCCGCCGGTCTGCCGCTCGCCGTGGTCGGCGCCCTGCTGTTCATGCTCTCCGATTCGATGATCGCCTGGAACCGCTTCGTCGCGCCGTTCGCCGGCGCCCGGCTGGCGATCATCGTCACCTACCACGTCGGCCAGGCGCTGCTGGTCCACGCCCTGCGTTCCTGAGCCGCCGCGGGAGGCGGCGCCGCGGCGGCTCAGCGGTGCGGGGCGAGCACCGCGAGCATCGCCTCGTGCAGGGCGCCGTTGCTGGCCAGCGTCTCGCTGCCGACGACGCGGTGCGCGGCGCCGCCGAAGTCGCTGACCGCCCCACCCGCCTCGCGCACGACGAGGGCGCCGGCCGCCACGTCCCACGGCCCGAGGCGCCACTCCCAGTAGCCGTCGAGCCGGCCGCAGGCCACCCAGCACAGGTCGAGCGCCGCCGATCCGGCGCGGCGGATGCCCTGGCAGCGCAGCATGAAGTCGCGGATGGCGGCGAGATACAGATCGGCGCGTTCGCGGCGGTCGTAGGGCGTGCCGGTGGCGAGCAGCGCCTGGTCGAGCGCGGCGGTGGCGGAGACCCGGATCGGCTGGCCGTTGCAGCGCGCGCCGCCGCCGCGCACCGCGGTGAAGGTCTCGCCGCGCAAGGGATCGGCGACCACCGCCACCTGCCCCTCGCCGCCGCGCAGCAGGCCCAGCGACAGCGCGAAGTGCGGATGACGGTGCGCGAAGTTGGTGGTGCCGTCGAGCGGGTCGAGATACCAGACCCAGCGGTCGGCCGGCGGCGGCGCCGGCGTCCGCGCCGCCGAGGCCTCCTCGCCGACGACCAGGTGATCGGGCAGCTCGCGGCGCAGGCGCTCGACGATCAGCGCCTCCACCGCGCGGTCGGTCTCGGTCACGAGATCGACCGCGCCCTTGTGCTCGATCCGCTGCGGCCGCCCCACCGCCTGGCGCAGATGCGCGGCGCCGGCGGCGACCAGGTCCTCGGCGAGCGACAGGTACTCGACGAGCTCGGACATGCGGCGCACGGTAGCGGCGAACGCCCGGCAGCGGAAGCCGACGCCGCGGGCGCGGCCGAGCGCGCCGTCGATCCCGGCGTTCCGTTGCCCCTGCACCCCCGGCTCGACTAGGCTGCGCCGGCGATGTTCGACACCCTGCTGGCGCGCGGCGAGCACCTCGCGGAAGTGGAGGCGCGGCGCGCCCTGCTGCGCTTCCTCAACGGCATCGACTGGCTGATCCGCGACCCGTCGGACATCGTCGGGCGGACCCCCTACGACGTCGTCTACCAGCGCGACAAGCTGCAGCTCCGCCGCTACCACCATGCCGACCGCAGCATCCGCCCGAGGCACGACCTGCCGGTGCTCTGCATTCCGCCGCTGATGGTGAAGCCGTTCATCTTCGACCTGATGCCGGAGCGCAGCCTGATCAAGTTCCTGCTCGACCAGGGATTCGACGTCTTCCTGGTCGACTTCGGCGAGCCGGATCGCGCCGACGCGCTGGTGACGCTCGACGACTACGTGCTCGACTGGATCCCGACCGCCGTCGCCCGCACCCGCGAGGTCGCCGGCAGCAGCGAGCTGTCGCTGCTCGGCTACTGCATGGGCGGCCTCTTCGCGCTGATGTATCTCGCCACCACCGCCGACCGCGGCGTGCGCAACGTGGTGACCATCGGCGCGCCGCTCGACGCCGGCAAGATGGGCCTCTTCGCCTGGGCGACCAAGATGGCCGGCGGCCAGGTCGACTTCCTGGCGCGGCGCATCGGCAACGTCCCCGGCAGCCTCTCGAGCACCGTCTTTCGGCTGCTGACGCCGGCCAAGAACATGACCCGCTACGCCGACCTGTTCATGAACCTCTGGGACCGCGAGTACATGAACGGGTTCGACGCCATGAACCAGTGGGTGGGCCAGTTCATCGACTACCCGCAGGGCGCGTTCCGGCAGTTCGTGCGCGACTTCATGCAGCACAACCGGCTGGCGCGCGGCACCATGCGCTTCGGCGACCGCGTCGCCGACCTGCGCCGCATCGACGCCAACCTGCTGGCATTCGCCGGCAAGACGGATCAGATCGCGCCCGCCGCGGCGGTGCGCGCCCAGGTCGACGCCGTCGGCAGCCGCGACGTCACCTACCGCCTGGTGCCCGGCGGCCACATGGGCGTCCTCGCCGGCCACGGTGCCCCGCGCCACGTCTGGCGGCCGACCGCCCTGTGGCTGGCGGCGCGCTCGACCGCGCGACCGCGCCGCGCCCGCCAACCGGCGGCGCCCCAGGGCGCCCGCCGCGCCACCCGCGGACCGCGCCGCAGCCGGCGCGCCGCCCGTCACTGAGGATCCGTCCATGCTCTTCGTCGCCGAATACGCCTTCGCCTGGGACGCGCTGGCCACCGTCGCCGCCAAACGCCTGGAATGGGACGGCGCCCAACCCGACGGCTTCCGCTTCGTCGGCGAGTGGGTGTGGAAGGAGCGCGAGCCGGCCTTCCGCGGCGTCGCCGTGATCGACGCCGAGGACGTCGAGGCGCTCAATGCCTTCGCGCTGCACTACGGCACGTCGCTGACCATGACCTTCCACCCGGTGAGCGACGTCATGTCGGCGCTGACCCAGATCGGCGTGCAGCCGAAGGTGCGGCTGGTCAGCCGCCGCCCGCGCGCCAAGCGCGGCGCCTGAGCAGCGCGCCGCCGACCGCCGGAGAATCGCCATGGCTGAATCCCCGATGATGCTGCCGGAATGGATGGGCGGCGCCGACCCCAGCCGGATCGGCTTTCCGCTGCCGGTCGATCGCGCCGCCTACGAGAAGACGCCCGGCATCCCCTACAAGACGACGGCGAGCGGACCGCTGCTGCTCGACGCCTACCGTCCCGCCGGCGGCGCCCGCCACCCGCTGGTGGTGATGATCCACGGCGGCGGCTGGGCGCGCGGCGGCCGCTTCGAGATGGGCCTCACCAAGTGGGCGGCCTACCTCGCCAGCGCCGGGCTGGCGGTGGTCTCGATCGACTACCGGCTGGCGCCCCAGACCACCTTTCCCGATTCGTTCCAGGACTGCCTCGATGCGGTCGACTGGGCGGTGGCGCACGCCGACCAACTCGGCGCCGATCCGACCCGCATCGGCCTGTGGGGCGATTCCGCCGGCGGCCACCTGGCGCTGCTGCTGGCGACGTCGCAGACCCACCCGGCCTACGCCGGCCCGCGCATGCGCACCGACGGCGCCCGCCTGCGCGCCGTGACCTCGCTCTACCCGCCGACCGACCTCATCGCCCTCGATCGCGCCGAGCAGCGCGCCGGCGTCGCCCGCATCGTCCGCGACTTCGTCGGCAGCGAACCCGACGCCGCGCCCGAGCGCTGGCGCGAGGCCTCGCCGATCGAGCACGTGCATCCCGCCCTGCCGCCGATCTTCGTCCTCCAGGGCACGCGCGATCTCCTGGTGCCGGCCTCGCAGGCGACCCGCTTCGCCGAACGCCTCGCCGCCGCCGGCGCCCCGCACCGTCTGGAGATCGTCGACGGCGGGGTGCACGGGTTCGACCGCATCGCCCCCGACGCCCGCGCCATCGCGCTGATCGAAGCGGTGCGGGAGTTCCTGCGCCAACGCCTGGCGTGAGGCCGAACGCCGGACCCGCGCCAGCCCGCTCACACCAGCCGGAGCTCCGCCGCTTCGCGCGCCAATGACTCGCGGAAGCGCGGGTCGGCGAGGCCGATGAGGGCGCGGGCCCGTTCGGGGATGCTGCGCCCGACCAGGTGGGCGACGCCGTGCTCGGTGACGATGGTCTCGACGTGGGCGCGCGTCGTGACGACGCCGGCGCCGGGGCGCAGGGTGGAGACGATGCGCGAGCACGCGCCGCCGGCGGCGGTGGACGGCAGGGCGATGATCGCCCGCCCCTCCTCGGCCAGCGCGGCGCCGCGGATGAAGTCCATCTGGCCACCGACGCCGCTCAGGAGCTGGTGGCCGATCGAATCGGCGCACACCTGACCGGTGAGGTCGACCTCGACCGCCGAGTTGATCGCGGTCATGCGGCGGAAGCGACGGATGACGGCGCTGTCGTTGGTGTAGTCCGCCGGCCGCATCTCGACCGACGCGTTGTCGTCGACGAAGTCGTACAGCCGCTGCGTGCCGGTGAGGAAGGCGGAGACGATCTTGCCGCGGTCCACCTCCTTGTAGGCGCCGGTGACGACGCCGCGCTCGACCAGCTCGACCACCACGTCGGTGATCATCTCGCTGTGGATGCCGAGGTCGCGGTGGTTGGTGAGCGCCAGGGCGACGGCGGTCGGGATGGCGCCGATGCCCATCTGGATCGTCGCCCGATCGGGCACCAGCGCCGCGATGCGGGCCGCGATCGCCCGTTCCACTTCGCCGATCTTCGGCAGCGGCACCGCCGCCGGCGGCGCGTGCACCTCGACGCCGTAGTCGATGCGCGCCACCGGGATGAAACTGTCGCCGAGCGTGCGCGGCACCGCCGGATTGAGCTGCGCGATCACCAGGCGGGCGGCGCGCACCGCCGCCTGGGCGACGTCCACCGAGGTGCCGAGCGAGCAGAAGCCGTGCCGGTCCGGCGGCGAGACGTTGAGCAGCGCGACGTCGACCTGCACCGCGCCGCGCTGCATCAGGTAGGGGATGTCGGAGAGGAACACCGGCACGTACTCCGCCCGCCCCTCGGCGACGGCGCCACGGGCGTTGGCGCCGATGAACAGCGCCCGGTGACGGAAGTGCCCGGCCATGTCGGCGGCGAGGTGCGGCGCCGCGCCCTCGAGATGCAGGTGGGTCATGGTGACGTCGCGCAACTCGGCGGCGCGCGCCACCAGGCCGGCGAGGAGCGCGTTCGGCACCGCCGCGGCGCCGTGGACGAAGACGTGATCGCCGGAGCGGATGTGCGAGACGGCGTCGGCGACGGGAACGATGCGCATGGGCCGAGAGCCTAGCAGGCGGCGCGCGCCGCACCAGCCGCAAACGCCGGCCAGCTCCAGGGTCTTCTCGCCAGCCGCCCGGCACCGCGATGCAGGCCCGGAGATCACGCCCAATCCGCGACCGCACTTTTCGGGCTGGTTCATTTCCGCTAACTGGCGATCCATGACCGCCGCTGTCGAGGATCTCAGCACGCCGCTGCCCACCGTCACCGTCGGTTCCGACGAGCACAAGGCGCTGTTCTGCCGGGTGTTCATCGAGACGCACGATCCGTACGACCCGGCGCAGGTGGCGTGGCCGGACGTCGACGAGGTCACCCTCAAACGCCTGCGCTCGATGCCGTTCTGGAACGAGGCGGTGTCGACCGAGCACGACGTCGCCCGCAAGGTGCAGGCGCTGGTGCCGCACGAGCCCGATCCGCACCTGCGCGAGGCGATCGCGCTCAACGGGTACGAGGAGGGCCGCCACTCCGCGCTGCTCGACCACATGCTGCGCCACTACGAGATCCCGCGCCCGGCGACGCGCGAGGAGCGCCTGTCCGACGACCCGCTGTGGGACTTCATGCGCGTCGGCTACGGCGAGTGCTTCGACTCCTTCTTCGCCTTCGGCCTCTACAAGCTCGCCGGCGATTCCGGCATCTTCCCGCCGGCGCTGCTCACCGCGGTGGCGCCGATCGTCCAGGAGGAGGCGCGGCACATCCTCTTCTTCGCCAACTGGATCGCCTACTGCCGGGCGCGCGAGGGCGGCGCCGGCAAGCTGACGCACATGGCGCGCTGCGCGGCGGCGATGACGGCGCAGGTCTGGGGACGGGTGAAGACGGCCATCGGCACGGCGCGCGGCGGCAGCGGCGGCGCCGAGCCCGAGGACGACTTCATGATGGGCGTCAAGGACTCGCTCGACGTCGTCAGCTCGCCGCGCCAGTTCCTCACCGTCTGCCTGAGCGAGAACGACCGGCGTCTGGCGGCGTACGATCCGCGCCTGCTGCGGCCGACGTTCGTCCCCAAGCTGGCGCGCGCCCTGGCGCGCGTCGTGCCGTGATGCGGGCGACGGCGCGCCGCCTCACGGCGGCGTGATGCGCACGATCAGCCGCGCCGGCGCGCCCAGGTTGCCGGCCCGGTCACGCACCCGGGCGGTGACCAGGGTGTCGCCGCTCGGGAAGGTCAGCGGCGCCGACACCGGGGCGCAGAACTGCCGCTCGCCGGCTTCGTTGAATCGGCAGCCGTAGTCGCCGCTCTCGAAGCGTATGCAGCCGAGATCGCAGGTGCGGGCGCCCGGTTTGCCCAGGCCGTCGATGAAACGGCAGCCCAGGTCGTTGAGCGGGTCGGCGATCGCCTGCGGATCGTCGAGACGCGGCGGATCGATGCCCGGCACGCCGCCGAACGTCGGCGCCGCCCCGTCGCACACCGCGGCGCTGCCATTGCCCAGCGGTCGCGTCGCCTGCACCTGCAGGTCGGGCACGCCGCCGTCGACGAAGGTGTCGACCCCCAGCGCCTGCCCGCTGGGGCCGGGCTTCGCCTCGACCACCAGCGAGAAGCCGAACCCGTACGACCGCCGATAGATCGGCACGCCGTCCGGATCGGTGTCGGTCGGCGGCTGATACGAATCGTCGGCGTTGGTGAGGCCGAAGAAGAGGATGGCCGGCCCGCTGGCCGGGGTCGCGGTCACGGTCGGCGTCGCGGTCGCGGTGCGCGACGCGGTGACGGTGCGAGTCGCTGGCCGCGGCGTCGGCGAGGCCGCGGCGCGGCAGCCGTCGAGGGCGTTGTTGACGCCGGTGACCAGCTCGCTGATCGCCACCACCCCGTCTCCGTTGGCGTCCAGCGCCGGACAGGCGGCGACGGATTCGCTGCCGAGCGCGACGCCGACGCCGAGGATCAGCTCGTTGATGGCGACGCGGTCGTCGCCGTCGCAGTCGCCGACGCACGCCGCGTGTGCCGGCATCGCGAGCGCGGCGACGAGGACTAGGACGAGCGGGCGGAACATGCTGTCGAGGATGCGGCTCGGCGTCGATTTGATGCGCCGGAGCGGTCCGGCGCGCGGCGTTCAGCTCTCGCTGCCTTCCCGCTCGCAGCCGGTGAGCGCCCGCGCGACGGCGGCGACCAACTGGTCGATGGTGACCGGCCCGTTGCCGTAGGCGGGGCACGGCAGCACGCTCGTGCCCAGCGCCAGGCCGACGCCGCGCAGCAGCTCGTCGATGGTCACCTCGCCGTCGCGATCGCAGTCGCCGGGGCACGATTCGGTGACCACGAACTGGGTCGAGGCGATCTCCGCCGATGGTTCGGTGAAGACGCGAATGCGGTGCGGTCCCTCGGTGGCGAGCAGCGGCACGGTGACGTCGACGGCGAAGGTGCCGAGCGCGCCGGAATTGGCGGAACCGACCAGGGTGTCGTCGAAGTACACCGTGAGCAGTTGCGGTGGCCGCAGGGCGCCACACTGCGGCGTCTGCACGCGCAGCGTGCTCCCCGGAGGCCCCGACTCCGGGGACAGGGTCGGCAGGTCCGGGCAGTCGAGGCAGAAGCGCACTTCCTGGTCCTCGCCGGCGACCGTCACCGGCAGCTCGAGATCGAGGCGGCCGACGCGCAGGATGTAGTCGCCGTCGGCGATGCCGTCGAAATGGAAGTCGCCGTTGGCGTTGCTGCGCGCCGTCTGCCCGGAGCGGCGCAGGCGCACCTGAACGTTGGTGGCCGGCAGCGCGCAGCCGTCGCCCATCACCAGGTGGCCGCGGACGCGATGCCGCCCCGGCGACGGCGCGCCGAGGCCGATCTCGATCGCCGGGTTGCGGCCCACCAGTTGGTCGGCGCGCTGGCTGGTGGTGAAGCTCTCGAAGCCCGGCGCGCTGGCGGTGAGGCGGACCATGTCGCGGCTGCGGAGCTGGACGGCGAAGGCGAAGCTGCCGTTCACGTCGGTGACCGCCAACCCGCTGGCGTCCGGACCGCTGCCCTGCAGGTTGCGGAACGCGACGGTCGCCGAAGGGATCGGCACCGCGTCGCCGCGGTCGAGGTTGTAGACGCGGCCGCGGACGATGCGCTCGCCGAGGTTGTCGTCGGCGACCGCCCGCCCGGCCGCGATGGTCGCCAACAGGATGAGCAGCGCGCGGCGCGACGGCGATCGGCGACCGGTGCGCACCGTCATGCCGCGGGCGCCTGGCCGGCCGAGGCGCTGAACGAGCCGATCACGAAGAAGGGGATCATGATGATGAGGATCTGGACGAACCAGCCGATGAGGCACACCAGCACCGCCCGCCAGGTGCTGTCGTAGTCGAGCGCCTGGCGCACGGCGACGATCATCGCCGCCAGCCCCCACGCCGCCGCCGCGATCATGATCGGGGCGCCGATCCCGGGGAGGAATCCCAGCCCGCGCAGCAGGCCGGGCGCGGCGGCGAAGCCGAGGGTGCGCAGCAACTGCCCCATGTCGGCCTCGGTGGCGGGCTGCGGCAGCAGGCGGGTGCCGATGATGTAGGTGAGGAAGGCCCAGATGTACCAGCCGACGAGGTTGACGATCAGGCCGAGCACGAATCCGGGCTGGCCTTCGATGCCGGCGGTGCCGATGCCGCCGGCGATGCTGGCCAGCACCACCACCGCCGTCGCCTGCCCCATGCTCGACGGATCGGCCTCGACCTCCTCGTAGAGACTCGGGTCGAGCCTGGCCGCGCGACTCACTCGCTCGAGCATCGATGCCACAGTTTGTCCCCGCCCCCGCTGTCACGGCCTAGCAGAGGCCGCCAGGCTTTAGAAAGACTGGGATTCCGGTCTCATGCAAACGTCGTGACGACGCGTTTTGCTGCATCGCCGCGCCGCCGCTGCCGGGGCTGCGGCGGCGGCGCCGGTCGCTGCTCAAACCGCCGCGGCGGCGCCCATGAGGTCGAGGAAGTTGTCGCAGTAGAAGCGCTGGCGCACCCGCTCGCCACAGGCGCCGAGCGAGGCGTCGAAGCGGCGGATGGGATGGCGACCGCCCTCGACGTGCGGGTAGTCGGAGGAGAACATGCAGACCTCTTCGCCGGCCTGCTCGACGATCCAGCCGACGGGTTCGCTCGGATAGGGGGTGACCCGGATCTGGCGCCGCACGTACTCGCTCGGCCGCAGCGCCAGCAGGCGCAGCCGTTCCTCCGACTTCGCGAACGCCTCGACCGCCGATTCCATCTGCCGCATCCAGCTCGGCAGCCATACCGCGCCCTGCTCGATGACGCCGATGCGCAGGCGCGGGAAGTGGTCGAGGACGCGATCGAAGATCATCGTCGCCAGCGTCTGCATGGGCGGATACGGAATCGCCATGTAGTCGACGGAGCGGAAGTTCTCGGCGCCGCCGTGGAAGTCACTCACCGGCGGCAGGCCGTTGGCGAAGTAGTTGGGGTCGAGCAGCCGGCCGCCGCCGCCGACGTGGAAGACGATCGGCACGCCGGCCTCCTGCGCCACCGCCCACACCGGGAAGAGGCCGGTGTGGCTCGGCGAGTGCCCGGGCGGGCAGGCGGAGGGGATCATCAACGCCCGGCAGCCCAGGCGCACCGCTTCCTCGGCCATGGCGCGGGCGCGCGCGAAGTCGGCGAGCGGCACGTAGCCGACCGCCAGCAGGCGGCGGTCGACGGCGCAGAAGTCGGCCATGGCGCGGTTGTGGGCGCGGGCGACGCCGTAGCACAGATCGAGATCGCCGCCGTGCTCGACGTCGACCAGGTACTTGTTGAAGAAGGTGTTGAACACCAGTTGGCTGCGGAAGCCGAGCAGGTCGAGGGCGCGGCTGCGATCCTCGCGCAGGAAGGAGCCGATGGCGCTCCAGTTCTTGCGCAGCATCACCTCGGCCTCGGCGGCGGCGCGATCGGCCGGATCGCGATGGCGGGCGCGCCAGCGCTCGATGAAGCTGTCCTCGCCGGGCTTGACGGTGCCGACGTAGACGCGGCTCATGCGCGAGCGGATCGCCGGATCGGCGTAGGGTTCGAACCAGTCGGGCGTCTCCATCACGTGCGCGTCGGCATCGTGGATGACGCGATCTCCGGCATAGGTCATGGCGGGCGCCTCCCGCCGGCGACGCTAGCGCCACCGCGGGGCGGACGCCAAACGGAATCGCACCCGCCGCCCGCGCCGGCGCCCGACCGGCGACGTCCAGGGCGCGACCGGCGGCGCCTGGCCCGAGGCTATCTCGAGCCGGGCTGCGAGGGCCGCGCGGCAGCGGCGGCCTCCAGAGCCTCGACCTCGACCCGCGCGTCGTTGAAACAGGCGCCGCCGCCGATGTCGGTCAGGGCATCCGGAACGAGCGCCGTCGCGGTGGCGCCGTTGAGCGTGCTCGCGCGCCACAGGCCCTTGGCGAGGGTGACGATGCCGCGGCGCAGGTCGGCGCTGAGGCGCAGCGGCACGTGCACCTCGCCGAGCTCGTTGACGACGCGCACCGGCTGGCCGTCGCGCAGGCCGCGGGCGCGCGCATCCTCGGGGTGCATCGACAGCACCGCCGGCCGCGCCGCCTGCTCGCCGAAGATCGAGTTGATGGTGCGGTCGGAGGCCGGGCTCAGCAGCACCAGCCGGCCGTCGTCGCGCACCGGTCGATAGGCGACGGGACCGAGCGCCGGCGGGCAGAGCTCCACCCGGCCGCTCGGCGTGGCCGGGAACACCGTGCCGAACTGCACCACGTCGCCGCTGTCGCCGAAGCGCACCGGCAGCGCGCGATCGCGGCGCAGCGCCGCCAGCGCGGCGGGCGACAGCGCATCGGCGAGCAGCGCCTCCTCCTCGGCGGCCGCCGCCGCCTCGAAGCCGAGGGCGCGGCCGAGGCGGGCGAAGAGCTGCGGGTTGGTGAGCGACTCGCCGAGCGGCGCGATCACCGGCTCCGAATACTGGGTCACGTAGTGGCCGTAGGCGCGGTGCAGCTCGGTCTGCTCGAAGATGGTCGTCGCCGGCAGCAGCACGTCCGCATAGCGCGCCGTATCGGTCATCACCTGCTCGTGCACGACCGTGAACAGGTCCTCGCGCCGCAGGCCGGCGATGACGCGGTTCTGGTCCGGCGTCATCGCCACCGGGTTGGCGTTGTAGACGAACAGCGCCTTGATCGGCGGCGCGAGCGGCTCGGTGAGCACCCGGCCGAGCTGCACCATGTTGATCTCGCGCCGCGGCGCCGGCGCCAGGTCGAGACGCTGCAGGCGCGCGTGGTCGATCGGGTGCGCGCGGCTGAGGCTCATCGTCATGCCGCCGCCGCGGACGCCGAACTTGCCCGCCACCGCCGGCAGCGCGAGGACGGCGCGCGCCGCCTGGCCGCCGTTGTGGTTGCGCTCCAGGCCCCAGCCGCAGCGCACCACGGCCGGCGAGGCGGCGGCGTAGGCGTCGATCAGGCGCGCGATGTCGGCGGCCGGGACGTCGCACTCCGCGGCGGCGCGCGCCAGCGGCCACTCCGCGGCGGCCCGCGCCAGCTCGTCGAGCCCCGTCACCTGCGCGGGATCGGCGAGGCCGCGCCGCGCCAGCGCGTCGATCATCGCCAGCGCCAGCACCACGTCAGTCCCCGGCCGCGGCGCCAGGTGCAGGCTGGCGGTGCGGGCCAGCGGCGTGCGCCGCGGGTCGATCACCGCGACGAAGGCGCCCGCCGCCTGGGCGGCGCGCACGTGCGGGACGAGGTGGATCGAGGTGGCGGACGGGTTGACGCCCCACAGGATGATGCAGCGCGCCAGCGCGTAGTCGGCCGGCGGGACGCCGGGCATGGCGCCGTACATGGCGCGGTGCGCGGCGCCGGTCGGCATCGCGCACAGACTGGTCAGCAGGTGCGAGGCGCCGAGGCGGGCGAAGAAGCGGGCGTCGGCGCCGTTGTCGCCGAGCAGGCCGTTGGAGCCGCCATAGTGGTAGGGCAGGATCGCCTCGGCCCCGTGCGCCGCCGCGACGGCGCGCAGGCGCTCGGCGACGAGCGCGATCGCCTCGTCCCAGCCGATGCGCGCGAAGCGCCCCTCGCCCTTGGCGCCGATCCGGCGCTGCGGATGGAGCACGCGCAGCGGCGAGTAGACCCGCTCGTCGTAGCGCCGCACCTTGGCGCAGATGAAGCCGTCGGTGAGCGGATTGCGATGCGACCCGTCGACGCGGGTCAGCCGACCGTCCTCGACCGTGACGCTCAGGCTGCAGGTGTCGGGACAGTCGAGCGGACAGACCGAGTCGAGCACCGCCATGCGCGACTGCTAGTGCGGTCGGCGCGCGCCCGCAAGCGCCGTCGATGAACGTGTGACCGCGGCAGGCCGGCGAGACCTCCGTGCGCCTCCGTGGTAGATGCCGACCATGCAGATTCGCCTGGATTACGGACGAACGGGCCTTCTGGTTGATCTGCCCGACGACGTAGACGTCAGCGTCCTCGAGCCGCAGAAGGGGGCGCCGCTGCCCGACCCGGCGGCGGCGGTGGCGGCCGCCATCGCGGCGCCGATCGGCAGCGCGCCGCTGCGCGCGCTGGCGCGGGGCAAGCGCGACGCGGTGGTCGTCATCTCCGACAAGACGCGACCGATCCCGTACGGCGTCGTCCTGCCGCCGATCCTGGCGGCGCTGGCAGCCGGCGGGCTGGCGCCGGAGCGCATCGAGATCCTCGTCGCCACCGGCCTGCACCGCGCCAACACGCCGGACGAGCTGGCGGCGATGACCAGCCCCGAGATCGTCGCCCGCTACCGCATCCGCAACCACGCGGCGCGCGACGCCGCCCAGCACGTGCATCTCGGCCGCACGGGGCGCGGCACCGATCTGTGGATCGACCGCGGCTACGTCGACGCCGAGCTGAAGGTCATCACCGGCCTGATCGAGCCGCACCTGATGGCCGGCTACTCCGGCGGCCGCAAGGCGGTGGCGCCCGGCTGCGCCGGCGTCGACACCATGCGCCGCCTGCACGGCGCGGCGATGCTCGAGGAGCACATCGGCCCGGGGCTGATCGAGGACAATCCCTTTCACGCCGAGCTGGTCGGCATCGCCCGCCGGGTCGGGGTCGACTTCATGTGCGACGTGACCATCGACCGCGCCCGCCGCCTCACCGGCGTCTACGCCGGCGACCTCGAGCAGGCGCACGCCGCCGGCGTCGCCGCCGTCGAGGCGCACGTGCGCGCCGAGCTCGACCGCCCCGCCGACGTGGTCATCACCTCGGCCGCCGGCTTCCCGCTCGACGACACGTACTACCAGTCGATCAAGGGCATGGTGGCGGCGCTCAACGTCGTCCGCCGCGGCGGCACCATCATCCTCGCGGCGGCCATCGACGAGGGCATCGGCAGCGCCGAGTTCCAGCGCCTGCTGGCGGAGACCCCGTCGCCGGACCACTACATGGCGCGCATCACCAGCCCCGGCTTCTTCACCATCGATCAGTGGATGCTGCAGCACCTCTGCCAGGTGCGCCGCAAGGCGGAGGTGATCGTCGTCAGCCACGGCCTCGCCCGCCTGCCGCGCACCAACCTGCTCGCCGAGCTGGCGCCGACGGTTGAGGACGCCCTCGCCCACTGCCGCGCCCGCTACGGCCCGCGCCCGCACGTCGCCGTGCTGCCCGAGGGCCCCTACGTGCTGCCGACTGTGCGCGGCCGCAAGCTCGCGCTCGGCACGGCGTGGCTGGACGACGCGGCCTGACCGGGGCCCGCCCGGCTCGCGCGCGCCGGGAGGTGCTGGCCGTGATTGCAGTGTCCACCACGCGGTAATAATGTGTCCACATGGACGTCGGCGTGCGCGAGCTCAAGCAGAACCTCTCCGCCTATCTCGAACGCGCCGCGCGTGGCGAGACGATTCGGGTCACCGATCGCGGCCTGCCCAAGGCGATCCTCGGGCCTGTCCCGGGCGCCGTCCGGCTCGACGAGGGCCTCGCTCAGGGCTGGATTGCCGCGCCCGCGTCGCGCACCCGCGCGGGTCACGTCCGCCGCGCCAAGGCGGCCGTGCGAACGGACGACGTGCTGGCCGAGGACCGCGGGGAGTGAGCCTGTACGTCGACACCAGCGCCTGGCTCAAGCGCTACGTCAGCGAAGAGGAGAGCGACGCCTGCGAGCGCATGTTGCTCGCCGACCCCTCGTGGGTGACGGCGCGGCACACCTGGGTGGAGGTGGTGCGCAATCTGGCGAAGTTGCTCTCGGGTGGCGAGCGGGCGCGCATGAAGAAGGTCTTCGCCGCCGACTGGTCGCGTTGCCACGTCGTCGAGCTCGACGACACGACCTGCCATCGAGCCGGCGAGCTGGCCGAGACGCTGCAGGTGCGCACGCTCGATGCGTTGCACCTGGCCGCCGCCGAGCGCGCCGGAGGCGCCGCGCTGCCGTTCCTGACCTACGACCTCCGCCAGGCGCAGGCGGCGCGGTCGCTCGGCTGGACCGTCCTCGGCCGCTGAGGGCGATCCTGGCAGGCGCCGCGGAAGCGGCGCCCCCAACGCGGTTCGTCGCCTGCCGTCAGCTCGCCGCGCGCACGTGGCAATACGGCGCGCACCCTCGTACTCGTACTCGTACTCGTACACGTACTCGTACACGTACCCGTACTCGTACCCGTACACGTACACGACGGACGAGTACGTGTACGTGTACGTGTACGTGTACGAGTACGGGTACGGAATCGTACTGGCGTGTGCGCGTAGGCGTGCACCGCCCCGCCACCGAGGGAATGTCGCCCGGAACTCCTCAGCCCGCCACTGGGCGATGCACGCCTGGTCGCCGTTCGACGGGCACATGCCGCCGCCGCCGCTCTCGATCGCCGGCCACTTGCGGCCGTACTTCGCGTCGCACTTCGAATAGTCCGGCGTGCTCGCGGTCGTGACCGCCTTCGATTCCGCCTTCAGCCGGCAGAACCCGTACTTGCCGGCCTCCTTCAGCTTCGACGACTCGCACGTGTCCGCCGGCGTCAGCGCCGCGGCGTCGCCGGCGAGCGCCAGACTTGCCAGGACAGAGCCGTACCTTGAGGCGGCAACCGCCAAGGCGCCCCGCGTGGCGCCTCGGCGGTTGATTCGTCACTCGACGGTGACGCGGATCGACACCACCGGATCGTAGTACAGGTAGAACCTCCCGCGGATCTCGTACTCGCCGGCCGGCACGGTGGCGCCGGCGCTGTCCTTCAGGTCCCAGAAGGCTTTGAGCTGGTAGCGCAGCGCCGCCTCGTCGCGCTGCGGCGCGTTGGGCGCGAGGAACGGGTCGCCGCAGCCCTCCTCGCGGATGGTGCGCACCAAGCGGTCGCCCTGGTAGGCGTAGAGGTCGAGGCAGGGGTCGAAGATGCCGCCCGGGCGCTGCGTCTCGGTGACGGTGAAGCGCAGCTCGACGATGCCGGGCGCCGCGTAGGTGGCGCAGTCGGACTCGAGGGTCACGCGGTTGAAGTCGTCCGACCAGACGCCGCGGTTGACGTTCGCCGGATCGCAGTACGTCAGCTCGCTGGTGGCGAAGACCTCGAGCGGCAGGGCGGGCGAAGCGACGCCGTCGAGCTCGGCCCACACGGTGACCGTGCCGGCGGCGCGTCCGGTGAAGACGCCGGCGGCGTCGAAGCCGCCGACGCGCTCGTCGCTGCTGCGCCAGGTGACGCGATCGGAGAGGCTGCGGTCGAAGCCGACGTCGTAGAAGCCGACGGCGTGGAACACCGCCTGCGCGCCGACGCCGATCGCGCGGTCGTTGCCGTCCATGTAGATGGAGATGTTCTGCAGCGTCGCCTGGGCGACGACCCGCAGGGACACCGGCGCGCTGGTGACGCCGTCGAGCGTGGCGTCGACGGTGGCCTCTCCGGCGCCCTGCGCGGCGCCGTCGCCACCGGCGTCGATCGCCAGCACCGCCGCGTCGCTGCTGCGCCAGGCGACGCGGGCGCTGAAGTCCTCCCACTCGCCGGTGTCGTAATGCGCGGTGGCGAAGAAGCGCACGTGGTCGCCGACCAGCAGGGTCACGGCATAGCCGCATGCGAAGCAGGGCGCGGCGTCGCCGGGACGGACCGGCCCGCCATCGAGGTACTGGTAGGGATAGGAGCCCGGGTAGACCGACAGCGAGACGATGCTGGCGCGGTCGACGACGGTGACCGTCTGCGCGTCGCTGCGCACGTCGGCGAGCGCGGCGTGCAGCGTCGCCACGCCGGCGGCGGCGGCGGTGAAGCGGCCCTGGGCGACGCTGCCGACCGAGGGCGGGTCGACCGACCAGGTCACCTCGTCGCTGATGTCGTCGTAGTAGCCGGTGTCGAAGACGCCGAGGGCGCGGAACTGCAGCGAGCCGCCCACCCGCACCACCTGCTGGCAGGAGGGCGGCGGCAGGAAGACGTCGACCGGCGGCAGCGGCCGGGTCGCGTCGGGCGGGCCGCCGGCGTTCGGGTAGTACGTCTGGCAGCTCACGTTCTCGACGATGATCTGCTTCAGCGTCGGCCGCTCGACGACGGTCAGCGCCAGCGGCTGCGCCGGCGCCCCGGTGAGCGATGCCGTGATGCTGGCGTCGCCGACCGCGACGGCGGCCAGCCGCGCCCAGGCATCGACGGTCGCCGCCGGCGCCGACGACGACCAGGTGGCGAGCCAGGTGACGTCGATGGTCGTGCCGTCGGAGAGCTGGGCGACGGCGCGCGCGTCGCCGCGCTGCCCGACCACCAGACGCGACGGACCGTCGGCCGCCACCGCGACGATGTCGATCGGCTGGCCTGGCCGGCAGGGCTCGACGCAGGCCGACGACTCGCAGTTGTCACAGGCGAAGCAGGAGGCGACGCACTGGCAGCGGTCGCCGGCCAGGCCGCAGCCGCCGTCGTCGCCGCAGGCATACGGAAAGCGTTTGCACAGGCCGTCCGGACCGCAGGCGTCGGTGTGGAGGTAGGTGCGCGGCACGCAGGCGCGGCGCGGGCAGTCGGCGCAGTCGGGACAGCTCGGCACGCAGACGCAGACGTCGTCAGCGGTGTCGCAGGCGCCGTTGGCGTCGCAGGCGTAGAGCTGGCTGCCGCAGTCCTTGGCATCGAAGCGGCCATCGCCATCGGCATCGACCAGCGTCCGCCAGCCGTCGGACAGCTCGACCACCTGATCGCCGCGGGTGATCAGCGAGGCGCCGGTCGGCGCGAACACCGCCCGCATCGCCGCCCCGCCCTGGGTGTAGCGGGAGGTGGCGCGCACCAGGCCCCAGGAGACCTCCGCGATCACCTCGGCGGCGCCGTCGTCGCCGACGATGATCGGCACCACGAACGCCATCAGATTGCCGTCGACCGTCTTGGTGAAGCGCAGCGCGTGCCGCCCCGGGGTCAGTCCGCCGATGACGAAGCGACCGGCATCGTCGGTCTCGCCGCGCACGTCGCCATCGTCGGCCACCCACCCGGCGCCGCCGAGGGCGCGGTCGAAGCCGGTGCTGACCGGCGGCCGGCTCTCCGGCGGCAGCGTCGCGATGCCGTCGTTGCCGCCGGCGCCGACGGCGGCGTCGACCACCACCAGGCCGGCGACGGACCCGCTGACCCGCGTCGCCGTCGGCGGCGGCGTGCGCGTCGGCGTCGGGGTCGGCGTGCTGCCGGTGCTCGTGCTGGTGAACGTCGGCGTCACCCCGATGGCCAGGTCGCTGCCGTTGCCGCAGCCACCCGTGAACAGCGCCACCAGCGCCAGCACGACCATCGCCCGCATCCCGGTGCCCATTGCCCATCTCATAGCGCGCCTCCCCGTTGCCGCCATCGCGGGCCTTGTAAAACAACTCTTGTTAGTCCGTCAACGAGAATTGTTTCGAGGGGCGCGGAGCCGCGGGGGCCGCCGAGGCGCGGCGAGGCGATGCCTCGGCTGCCAGCAGTCCGTTGAAAAGCAGGCGGCGTCGCGAGGGCGAGGGGTCGTGCGCCAGATCGGGGCACCGAACCGGAGGCAAACCGGTCGGTGTTGTCGAGGATTCGGCCACGAAGAGCTGGCGCACAGGACCCGCCCGCAGTAGCCGACCTGTGGTTCGACGGGCTGCTAGAGCGCGGTCAGCTTGCGCGACGCCAGGATGGTGTGGACGGCGGTGATGCGGCCGGCGGCGTCGGTCTGCACGGCGACGACGCCGCGCGGCGCATGGCGGGGGCCGCCGCGATGGAACTCGATCAGCAGCGCCGGGAAGCCGTTGAGCATGCGGACGGCGCTGCTGGTCTGGCCGAAGTGGCGCATCAGGCCGCGTAGCAGGCGCAGGACGCGCGGGCGGCCGGCGACGACGTTGTGGGCCGCCGCATACTCGCCGCCCTCGGAGATGCTGCGCACGCCCTCGGCGAGCAGCGCCTCGAGCGCCGGCAGGTCGTCCGCCTGCAGCGCGCTCATGAAGCGCCACAGGGCCTCGCCGTTGCGCGCCTGGCGGTCCGGCGTCGGCACGCAGCGGGCGCGGTCGTAGTCGGCCATGGCGTGGCGGGCGCGGTGATGCGCGGTCTTCACCGCCGGCTCGGACATGCCGAGCGCCGCGGCCGTCTCGCGCACCGAGTAGTCGAAGACGTCGCGCAGCAGCAGGACGGCGCGCTGCCCCGGCGTCAGCGCCTCGAGGGCGAGCAGGAAGGCGAACGACACGCTCTCCAGCAGCTCGTAGCGTCCCTCGGTGGGGCTGCCGGACTCCGGCGGCAGCTCGTAGGCGGGCGGCGCGCTGTCGTCGCCCGTGTCGATCGGCGACGGCAGCCAGGGCTGGCGCCGCGGCACGCGGCGTCGCCGGCGCAGCGCGTCGCGCGAGAGGTTCATCGCCACCCGCACCAGCCAGGGTCGCCAGGGCGCGTCGGTGCGCGCCGGCGGCCGCTCGATGGCGCGCAGGAACGTCTCCTGCGTCAGGTCGTCGGCGTCGGCGGCGCTGCCGGTCATGCGATAGCAGAGCGCCCAGACGAAGCGGCGCTCGTCGGCGAACAGCGCGGCATGATCGGTGGCAGGGTTCATCGCATCGCGACCCGGCCGCGCGCCCGCGGCGGCCGCCGGCGCCGATTCTGTCATGCCGCGGCCATGCTGGGCAGCCGGCGGGTCGCGACGGCGGCGGCGGCGCGGCGGGCGCTCGCCAGGCTGGCGTCGGCGAGCAGCCCCTCGGCGCCGACCCAGTCGCCGGCGACGAAGACGCCGTCGACCCCGGGGACGGCGACGTCGGGCCGGCCGCGCAGGCCGCCCATCGCCGCCGTCGGCAGCGCGTTGGCGACCAGCAGGGTGGGGAGGAAGCGATGCTCAACCACCACCTCGCGCCACCCCGGTTGGATCAGGTCCATGAGGCCCTCGAGCTGGCGCTGGTCGGCCGTCGGGTCGGCGTCGCCGACCAGATACTTCATGACGTGGATCACCGCCGCGCCGTCCGGCGCCAGGCGCGCGGCGGCAGAGTGCACCGACAGGTACAGCGGCTGATCGATGCCGAGCGCGAAGGTGGCGCGCGGCCGCGGCAGACGGGCGAGACCGAGGTCGAGGCAGGCGGCGCGCAGGGGACGCGCCGCCGCCGCCCAGGCGCGGGCGGCGTCGCCGGCGGCGCCATCGAGCAGCTCGGCGGCGCCGTCCGGGCCGGCGGCGATCACCACCGCGTCGGCGTCGATCACGCCGCCGCCGGCGAGACGCACCGCGCGCCGCCCGGCGGCGCTGGCCACGGCGGTGGCGCGGCGGCTGGTGCACAGCGTCGCCCCGGCGGCGCGGGCGCGCGCCGCCAGACCGTCGACCAGTCCCTGCCAGCCGCCGTCGAGGTAGCGGACACCCGCGCCCAGCGCATGCTGGATCTGCGCCAGTGCCGCGCCGGCGCTCATCCGCTGGTGGTCGGCGGCATAGCTGCTCACCCGCACCAGGGCGCCGACCAGGGCGCGCACCCCGGGATGACGCACGTCGCGCGCCAGCCAATCGTCCACCGACGTGCCCTGCAGGGGCTCGGGATCGAGCCGCGCCAGGCCGCCGAGCAGGGTGGCGGTCTCGAGCTTGGCGGCGGCGCCGAAGAGGCCGGTGGTGAGCAGCGACAGGAAGCCGCCGGGAAGCGCGTGCGCGGCGCCGCGCGCCACGGCGTAGCCGCCGCTGGCGTTCGGCTTGCGGCCCGTGAACGGCACGCCGAGCTCGTCCAGCGCGCGCTCGGCCGGTCCGCCGCAGTAGAGCGCATGCGGCCCGAGGTTGAAGCGGAACGGGCCGGCGTTCGCCGTCCGCGCCCGGCCGCCGGCGGCCGCCGCCTTCTCCAGCACGATCACCGAGCGGCCCGAACGAGCCGCCCACGCCGCCGTCGCCAGGCCGGCGATGCCGGCTCCGATGACCACCACGTCCGCGCGATCCATGAGACACCCTCCTTCTACCCCGCTTCACGCGCCGGGGAGTCGAAAGGTTACGGACCACCCACGAGGGACGACGGAGCCCCTGCGTGGCCCGGTGGTCAATAGGTTTCCCGCCCGCCGCGCGCCTGCCAGGCCCGGAAGATCCCCAGGCACTCGTCGCGCAGGATGCCGCCGACGACGGCCATCGGCCGCTGCGCCCCCTGCAGCAGGTTCGCCGGGGCGTAGGCGAGCTCGCCGAAGCCGATGGCCTCCGAGTCGGCGAGGAGGGTGCCGTGGACGATGCGCGGCACGTGCGCCCAGTAGCAGCAGGCGAGGCACATGGGGCACGGCTCGCCGGTGGCGTAGACGGTGCAACCGGCGAGCTCGTGCGACGCGAGGGCGCCGGCGGCGGCGCGGATCGCGTTCACCTCGGCGTGCGCGGAGGGGTCGCTGTCGCGCAGCACGGTATTGTGGGCGCGGGCGATGATCCGCCCGTCGCGCACCACGCAGGCGCCGAACGGTGACTGTCCGGCGCGCACGCCGACGTGGGCGATCGCGATGGCCTCGCGCATGAAGCGCGCGTCGCCGGCGGGCATCCCCGAGCGAGGCTGTTACGCCGTTGGGCTGTTACGCCGTCAGGGGAGGAAATCTCCGGCCCCTAACAGCCAACAGCCCAACAGCCGACAGCTTTCGTCCTTCAGTAGGCGATCACCGAGCGCGCCACCTCGCCCTTCTCCATCGCCGTGAAGGCGGCGTTCACGTCGTCGAGCTTGATGGTGCGCGACACCAGCTCGTCGATCTTGAGCTTCTTGCTCATGTAGAGGTCGATCAGCTTCACCATGTCGCGGTGCAGATTGCCGGAGCCGTAGAGCGAGCCGATGACGCCCTTCTCCTCGAGGGTGAGCGAGAAGCCGGGGATGGTCAGGTCGGTGCCCATCGCCGGCACGCCGACGACGACCACCTTGCCGCCGCGCTTGAGCGAGTTGTAGGCCTCGGACACCACCGGGGCGGCGCCGATGACCTCGAAGGCGTAGTCGACGCCGAGGCCGCCGGTGAGCTCGCGGATCGCCATCGCCGCGTCGGTCTCCTTGCCGTTCACCACGTCGGTGGCGCCGAACTGCTTCGCCATCTCGAGCTTCGACGGCACGACGTCGACGGCGATGATGCGCGCCGCGCCGGCCAGGGCCGCGCCCTGGATGACGTTGAGGCCGACGCCGCCGCAGCCCCACACGGCGACCACGTCGCCGGGCTGCACGCGGGCGGTGTTGATCGCCGCGCCGACCCCGGTCATGACGCCGCAGCCCACCAGGCAGGCGCGATCGAGCGGCGCGTCCTCGCGGATCTTGATCGCCGCGTTGGCCTTGACGACGGTGTGGTCGGCGAACGAGCCGACGCCCGCCATGCGGCTGATCGGCATGCCGTCCTTCTCGAAGACGAAGTCCTCGCCCGCCATCGCCGACTGCAGACCCGCCTCGCAGAGATGGGGCTTGGCGTGCACGCAGTAGTGACAGCGGCCGCAGGGCTGCACCCAGGCGAGGACGACGTGGTCGCCCGGCTTGAGATGCGTCACGCCCTTGCCGACCTCCTCGACGATGCCCGCGCCCTCGTGCCCGAGGATGCACGGCGGCGGCATCGGCAGCTTCGCCTGGAGCACCGAGAGATCCGAGTGGCAGACGCCGCTGGCGACCACCTTCACCAGCACCTCATCCTCGCGCGGACTCTTGAGCGTGAAGGACTCGACCTTCAGCGGCTCGTTGAATGCGTACATGCATGCGCCCTTGACCATCAGTGCCTCCCTCGATTAGCGATGTGCGGCCCGCACGGGCTCGGTGATCCGTCACTGCTACGACGAACCGATCCGCAGCGTCAAACCCGGGGCGTGAGAAGGCAGGCAGCGCAGAGAACAGAGCGGTCCACGGAGGGTCGCGCCGCTGAACGCGGCGCCTCTCTCGCGCCGCTCGGGTGAGCCGCATGCAGCGCGACGAGGACTGGAAGCGGTATCCGTACGCCCTGGTCGCGGGCGATCCGGAGCTCGTCTTCCCCGCCGCCGAGGGGGATCAGGGCGCCGAGTCGAACACCTACTACGTCGCCGGACGGCTGCGCGGCCGGACCAGCGGACGCGAGTGGGCGTTCCTCGTCATCTTCACCTTCAACCACGTGCGCAAGCTGCTGCGCGCCGACTTCTACACCCTGGCGCTGTTCGACCTCGGCAGCGGCGACTACGGCACCTTCTCGGAGACCGACCTGCCGCGTCCACCGCGCATCCGCCGCCGGCACAAGCTGTCGGTGGCGCGCGGCCATCTCGACCTCGCCTTCCGCGGCGCCGAGGGCACCAGCACCTGGGCGACGCGACGCCGCGCCGACGGCACCCTGGAACCGTTCAGCTACGCCGTCGCCCTGCACGGCCGCGACGCCGACGGGCGGCGCATGCACCTCGAGCTGGCGCTGGACACCGGCAAGCCGCCGATGCCGGTGGGCGGCCTGCAGGCCGGCGGCGTCAAGACCTGCATGGGGCAGTACGGCACCCACTCGTACTTCCAGAGCGACGTCCGCTTCCGCGGCACGCTGGCATGGGGCGACGCGCGCGAGGAGGTCGAGGGCGACTCGGGCTGGATCGACCGGCAGTGGACGCCGCGCCACCTCGGCAGCCACAACGACTGGCGCAATCGCCGCTACCGTCACGAGTGGCGGCAGATCCATCTCGACAACGGCATGGAGCTGAGCGTCTGGCTGCACGTCGACCGCATGCGCGGCAACCGTCCGATCCCGTTCAGCGGCGCCACCGCCGCGACCCCGGACGGCCGCGTCGTCGCCACCAGCGAGCTCACCATCGAACGCCACTCGTGGGTGCGCGACCCGGGGCGGGTGCGGCCGCGCAGCCGGCTGACCCGCGGCGCCCAGTACCTGGCCGACCGCTACCGGCTGATCGTCCCCGCCTGGGAGCTCGACGTGTGCTCCGAGCCGCTCGTGCCGGCGCCGGCGCACGTGCTGCCGATCGAATACTGGAGCGGGCCGACGCGCGTCCGCGGCGCCGTCGGCGGCCGGCCGGTGCGCGGCCTCGGCTTCCACGAGCGCACCTGGGTGTTCGCGCGCGATTTCGAGCTGGTCGACGTGCTGCGCGGCACCCTGCGCCACCTGCCGGCGGACGCCTTCCCCGCCGCGTCGCCCGGACCGCTGGCGCTGAGCGACCAGGCCTGGGAGGTCGACGCGTTCCTCAGCCACGGCGGCCGCGCCGCCGCGCGCGCCCACCTGCGGAATCGGCTGCGGCCGCACGTCGAGGCCCTCGCCGAACCGCATCGCGGCCACGTCCTGCGGATCATGGCCGACCTCGACGCGACGCTGCGCTGAGTCGCCACGGGAGGCGGCGGATCCGCCGGTTCGTTGCACGGCGACGGCACGGACGCTAAGGCCCGAGGAAACCGGGGGAGGGCAGACATGATCACCATCGTGGCCAGGATGCGCATCAAGGCCGACAAGACGGCCGACGCGGAGCGGGCGCTGCTCGACATGATCGAGTACGTGCGCGCCAACGAGCCGGGGACGCTGCGCTACACGCTGCACCGCGGCATCGGCGACGCCGCGCAACTGTTGATGTACGAGCAGTACGCGGACCAGGCGGCGGTCGACGCGCACGGCACCAGCGCGCGCATCCAGCAACTGTTCGCGACGCTCGGACCGCTGCTCGAGGGGCAGCCGTCGATCGAGATGTTCACCGAAGTCGGCGGCAAGAAGTGAGCTTGCGGAAAGGATCGCTCCACATGGCACTGCTGAAGGATCGGGTCGCGATCGTCACCGGCGCTGGGCGCGGGTTGGGACGCGAGGAGGCATTGGCGCTGGCCGCCGAGGGCGCGCGGGTGATCGTCAACGACGTCGGCGTCTCGGTGAGCGGCGAGGGCGGCGATCAGACGCCGGCGCAGGCGGTGGTCGACGAGATCGCCGCGGCCGGCGGCGAGGCGATCGCCAACTACAGCGACATCGCCGATTGGCACGCCGCCAAGGGGCTCGTCGATCTCGCGTACGAGCGCTTCGGGCGGCTCGACATCCTGGTCAACAACGCCGGCGTCCTGCGCGATCGGATGAATTTCAACATGGCGGAGGACGAATTCGACCTCGTGCTGAAGGTGCACTGCAAGGGCCACTTCGCCATGACCCGACACGCCTGCGCGCGCTGGCGCGAGCTCGCCAAGCAGACCGGCAAGACCTATGGGCGGATCATCAACACGTCGTCGGAGGCCGGCCTGATGGGCTCGGCCGGCAACAGCAACTACGCGATGGCCAAGGCGGCCATCGCCGCCCTGACGATCAGCATCGGGCGCGAGATGGAGCGCTACGGGGTGACCGCCAACTTCATCGCCCCGCGGGCGCGCACCCGCATGACCGACACGATGCCGAACTCGTCGATGTTCGATAAGCCGGAGACCGGGTTCGACGCCTTCAACCCGGCGTGGCCGGCGCAGCTCGTCGTCTTCCTCGCCAGCGAGCCGGCCGGCGACTTCACCGGCCAGGGCTTCGTCGTCTGGGGCGGCGAGGTGATGCTGGTCGGCGGCTGGCACATCCTCAACCAGATCAGCAAGCCCAACGCCGCCTTCACCGCCGCCGACCTGATCGCGCGCAAGGACGAGCTGTTCGGCTCCCACCCGAAACAACCCGGGTACATGTGAACGGGCGCGCCGACCGCGCCGACTGTCTCAGCCGACGCGGTCGGTGATCGCGACGTGCCGCGGCTGGGCGCGGACGCGCCCCAGCCAGGCGTTCACCGCCGCGTAGCCGCCGAGATCGAAGCCGCCCTCGTGGGCGACGTGGGTGTAGGCGTAGAGCGCGATGTCGGCGACGGTATAGCGTTCGGCGACGAAGAAGTCGCGCCGCGACAGGTGACGCTCCATGACGTCGAGGGCGGCGTAGCCGAGGGCGCGTTTGCCCTCGAGCATGGCGCGGCGCTCGGGGGTGAGCTGGTCGTGGGCGAGCCAGAAGCGCACCGTGGCGATGTTCGGCTCGTGGCTGTACTGCTCGAAGAACATCCACTGCAGCGCCTGGGCGCGCGCCAGTCGTTCCCCCGGCAGGAGCGGCGTGCCCTCGGCGAGGTAGCAGAGGATGGCGTTCGACTCGGCGAGATGCACGCCGGGCTCCAGCTCGAGGGTCGGGATGCGGCCGTTGGGGTTGCGGGCGAGGAACGCGGCGGTGTGCGTCTCGCCCTTGAGAATGTCCAGCTCGACCAGCTCGAAGGGCACGTCGAGCTGGCTGAGCAGCAGCCGCACCTTGTAGCCGTTGCCGGACGGTAGGTAGTCGTAGAGTCGATACATCGCCGCGCCCTCCGCGCCGAAGGTGAGCGACCGATGCGCGGCGCGCAAGCGCGGCGTTTCGCCGACCGTGGCCGGCGGCGATGGCGGCCAGCGGCGGCGCGTACTCGTGCACCGTCGTTGAGATAGGGTTAGGCAGGTTGCCGGTCATCGGCGGTCCTCGCGAGGAACGCCGACATTGGCAGCGAACTTCGGAATTGGGACACTGGAGTCGCAACATGGATCTCGACACGTGGCGCGCCGGCGGACGGATCTTCCTTTATCGCGGTCTGGAGGTGTTGTACCGCGACGAGGGCGACGGGCCGGCGCTGCTCTGCATCCACGGGTTCCCCAGCGCCTCGTGGGACTGGCACAAGCTGTGGCCGGCGCTGACGGCGCGTTTCCGGGTGATCGCGCCCGACATGCTCGGCTTCGGCCTCTCGGCGAAGCCCATCCACTACGCCTATTCGCTACGCGATCAGGCCGACCTGCACGAGGCGCTGCTGACGACGCTCGGCGTCGCCAGCGTCGACGTGCTGGCGCACGACTACGGCGACAGCGTCGCCCAGGAACTGCTCGCCCGCCAGCGCGAGCGCCGCGACGGCCTGCGCCTGCGCTCCGTCTGCTTCCTCAACGGCGGGCTCTTCCCGGAGTGCCATCGCCCCCGCCCGGCGCAGACGCTGCTGCGCTCGCCCCTCGGCCCCCTGCTGGCGCGTCTCATCTCCGAGCGCCGCTTCGCCGCCGGCTTCGCCGAGGTCTTCGGACCGCACACCCGGCCGAGCCCGGACGAGCTGCACACGGTGTGGCTGCTCAATCGCGAGCATGACGGGCTGCGGGTGGCGCCGAAGCTCATCCGCTATCTCGACGAACGCCGCCAGCAGCGCCAGCGCTGGGTGGAGGCGCTGCAACACAGCCCGGTGCCGCTGCGCTTCGTCAACGGCGCCGAGGATCCCGTGTCCGGCCGCCACATGGCCGACCGCTACCGCGAGATCGTGCCCGCTCCCGACGTCGTGCTGCTGGAGGGCATCGGCCACTACCCACAGCTCGAGGCGCCACAGCGGGTCCTCGATGCGTTCCTGCCGTTCGTGGCGACGGCGTCGCGCTGAGACTCCTCCCGCATTCCCGCCGCCAGACGACGACGCCCCGGCGTGTTGCCACACCGGGGCGTCGGGTCAGGTCAGCTTCGCCGGCTCACGGGGTCTTGGCGCTGAACTGGTCGAGCTGGTTCTTCTTCGGGCTGGCGAACGAGCTCCCCCAGCAGATGCCGGTGGCGTTGTTGCGCAACTGCACGATGACCGGCAGGTCGCCCGGCGCCACCGGCAGATTGCTGTCGAAGTCGGGCAGGCTGGCCGCCTTGCCTTTGACCAGCGCCTTGCTCTTCCCGGCCCCACCGCCCTTGACGATGATCTTGGTGATGCCGTCGTTGATCGCCGACACGTCGTTGAACTTGTAGCCCTTGCTGCCGATCGCCGCCCACTTGCCGGCGTCGGGAGCGATGCTGGCGCCGTTGATGAGGGTCGGGGTCGCGCCGGCGTAGAAGCACAGCGCATAGGTCGCGCTGGTGGTCGGATCGGCGAACTCGGTCTGGGTGGTCGCGTCGCCCTTCGCCCACTTCCAGATCAGCTTGTCCTGATCGTCGTTCGGCTTGTTCTTGATCAGCAGCTTGTTCTTGGCCGCGCCGCGGCAGCTCACCGGGTTGACCGGGCAGTCGCCGGTGAAGCAGAGGTCGAGGCTCTCGTCGCAGCTCTCGCCCACGCCGCACGGGCTGCTGCCGCCGCCGCAGACGCCGCCGCTGCAGGTCTGGGTGCCGTTGCAGAAGTTGCTGTCGTCGCAGTTGGTGCCGTCGGCGACGAAATCGTTCGCCGGGCAATCGTTGTTGAGGCCGTCGCAGACTTCGGTGACGTCGCAGACGCCGGCCGCGCTGCGGCAGACCGCGGTGCTCTTGGCGTCCGCCGGGCAGGTCTTGTTCGTGCCGTCGCACACCTCGGTCACGTCGCAGACACCGGCCGAGGCGCGGCAGGTGCTGCCGTTCGGCAGCACGGCATCGGCCGGACAGGTCTTGGTGGTGCCGTTGCAGGTCTCGGCGACGTCGCAGACGCCGCTCGAGGTGCGGCAGACGGTGGTGTTGGGCTGGACCGCGTCGGTCGGGCAGGTCTTGTTGGTGCCGTCGCAGTACTCGTCGACGTCGCAGACCTCACCCGGGCTGGCGGCGCGGCACAGCGTGGTCGCCGGCTCGACCAGGTCGGCCGGGCAGTTGGCGCCGCTGCCGGTGCAGAACTCGTTGATGTCGCAGGCCTCGCCGGCGCTCGCAGCACGGCAGAGCGTGCTCGCCGGCTTGAAGGCGTCCGCCGGACAGTTGGCGTTCGACCCGTTGCACACCTCGGCCACGTCGCAGTCGCCCGCCACCGCGCGGCAGACCGTGCCGTTCGGCAGGAAGCTGTTCGCCGGGCAGGCGTTGCTGACGCCGTTGCAGGTCTCGGCCACGTCGCAGATGCCGGCCGAGGCGCGGCACTGAGTGCCCGCCGTGACCTTGGCGTCCGCCGGACAGGCGTTGTTGACGCCGTCGCAGAACTCCGCGACGTCGCAGACGCCGCCCGACGCGCGGCACTGCGCCGTGCTCTTGGCGTCCGGCGGACAGGTGTTGCTGACGCCGTTGCACGATTCCGCCGGGTCGCAGACGCCGCCCGAGGCACGGCAGACCGCCGTGCTCTTGGCGTCGGCCGGACAGTTCGGACCGCTGCCGCTGCACACCTCGGCGATGTCGCACGCGCCGGCCGAGGCGCGGCAGGTGGTGCCGGCGGTCACGAAGGCATCGGTCGGGCAGATCTTGGTCGTGCCGTCACAGGTCTCGGCGATGTCGCAGGCGCCGGCCACGCCGCGGCACACGGTGCCGATCGGCTTGATCTCGTCGGCCGGGCAGTCGACGCCGCTGCCGGTGCAGTATTCGTCCTCGTCGCACTCCTCGCCGGCCGAGGTGGCGCGGCAGACGGTGCTCGGCGGCAGGTAGACGTCCGCCGGACAGGTGGGGCTGACGCCGTTGCAGGTCTCCGGCGCGTCGCAGACGCCGGCCGGATTGCGGCACACGGTGCCGTCGGTCTTCAGGGTGCAGTTGCTCTTGCAACACGAGCCGAAGGTGCCGTTCGCCACCCCCTGGTCGCACTCCTCGCCGAAACTGCCATCGACGACCCCGTTGCCGCAGAGCGAGACGATCGAGACGCTGACGAAGTGGCCGTCGTTGGCCTGGGTGCGGGACAGGGAGCCGGCGCCTGGATAGTCCCCCGCGGTCTGACCGGAGATCGTAGCAGGCAGGCCGGCGCGCACCGCGCATTCGTCGCCGCCGACCAGCGCACCGCCGCCGGGGCTGTTGCAGGAAGTCGTCCAACTGAAATTGAGCTGGTGGGGGACGTTGACGCCGTTGCTGGTGCCGTTGATCGTCGCAGTCGCGGACGTGGCGGCGACGCCGCCGCACGGCGAGCCGAAGCTGCACTGCCCCGTGGCGCCAGAGGTGCGCACGCCGGGATCGCCGAGGCTGAGCGAGCCCGACACCAGGGTGCCACCGCTCTGGGTGCCGGTCAGCGCGCCGACATCGGCCGTCGCCGCCACGGTCGCCAAGGTGGTGTCGTCCACCGTCGTCAGGCCGCCGCTCCAGTTGGTGGCGACCGTCAACTGATAGCTTCCCGGCACGTTGACGTTGAAGTTGATCCGATAGGCCGCGTTCGAGGAGATCGAGGAATTCGTGAAGGCGCCGCTGTCGGCGGCGCTCACCCAGGCGTAGCGGGCGGAGATCGACGTCGGGGACGATGAGATCGTGCGCTGCGACAGGAACTGCCTGCCGTCAGTCAGCCCATCGACGGTGAAATCCGCATCGCCGGTGTTGACGATGTTGACGCCGGAGATCTGCGCCGAGACCCGCGCCGCCAGCGCGGCGCACAGCGCGACCGTGACGACACCGAGTGCCGCTCCCCCGAATCTGATGCTCCTCATGTCGCCCCCCTTGCTGCCGGAAAGCCGCCCGGGCCCCGCCGCGGCTGGTATGCTGTTGACTGGATAGCACGGGTCCAGTCGTCGAAGTCAACCGGAAGATTGCCTGGTCCAGCTAGGCCGCGACCGCGGCGCTGCCCGGCCTCGATCCCCGGCGGCCGACGGCCACGCCGCCCACTTCACGGCGGGCGGCCACATCCTGCGAGCGGAGATTTGGCCTTGCTCTGACGAAACATTTCACCACGGAGGCACGGAGACACGGAACAACCTGGACAAGAGGGGGTTCGGGCGCGCGGTCCCCAACGCCATCAGCAATGGCCATGGGGATCGCACCACCCGCCAGTCCGACGCTGCCCCCTCCGTGTCTCCGTGCCTCCGTGGTGAAGGTGTTTTGTCGCATCGAGGTTAGGGATATGCCTCCACCCCGATGACGCACGAGATCCGGCGCGACTGGGGGACGCGCCTGCAGGCGGCGGTGCCGTTCGGGCTGGGACGGACCAAACCCAAGCATTTCCGCGACATGGCGCGGGTCGTCTGGGCCAACCGCGACAATGCCCGCTACGCCTGGCAGGTGCTGAGCCGCGGCGTCTGCGACGGCTGCGCCCTCGGCGTCGCCGGCCTGCACGACTGGACCATCGACGGCGTCCACCTGTGCATGACCCGGCTCAACCTGCTGCGGCTCAATACCATGCCGGCCCTCGATCCGGCCCGCCTCGGCGACGCCGAGGCGCTGCGCGGCCTGGGCAACGAGGCGCTGCGCGATCTCGGCCGCCTGCCGGTGCCGCTGCTGCGCGAGCGCGGCGACCGCGGCTTCCGCCGCATCACCTGGAGCGAGGCCTACGCCCGCATCGCCGCCCGCATCCGCGGCAGCGATCCGCGCCGCGTCGCCTTCTTCCTCACCGCCCGGGCGCTCACCAACGAGGTCTACTACGTCGCCCAGAAGGTGGCGCGCTTTCTCGGCACGAACAACATCGACAACGCGGCCCGCCTCTGCCACTCGCCCTCGACCGGGGCGATGAAGCGCGCCCTCGGGGTCGCCGCCAGCACCTGCGGCTACCGCGACTGGTTCGGCACCGACCTGATCGTCTTCTTCGGCTCGAATCCCGCCAACGACCAGCCGGTGGCGATGAAATACCTGCACGAAGCCAAGCGGCGGGGCACCCGCGTCGTGCTCGTCAACCCGCTGCGCGAGCCGGGCATGGATCGCTATTGGGTGCCGTCGACGCCGCGCAGCGCGCTCTTCGGCACCGACATCGCCGACTACTGGTTCCCGGTCGCCCAGCGCGGCGACATCGCCTTCCTCACCGGCGTCATCTCGATCCTCATCGAACGCGGCTGGATCGACCGCGACTTCGTCGATCGCCACACCAGCGGCCTCGCCGAGCTCGCCGCCGCGGTCGCCGCCGTCGACTGGCCGGCGCTGGAGGCGCAGGCGGGCCTGCCGCGCGCCAGCATGGAGGAGCTCGCCGCGCTGTTCCGCGACGCGCGCACTGCCGTGCTGGTGTGGAGCATGGGCATCACCCAGCACGCCAGCGGCGGCGAGGCGGTGCAGATGATCGTCAACCTGGGCCTGCTGCGCGGCTACGTCGGCCGCGAGCGCTGCGGCCTGATGCCGATCCGCGGCCACTCCGGCGTCCAGGGCGGCGCCGAGATGGGCGCCTACGCGACCGCGCTGCCCGGCAGCGTCGCGATCACGCCCGAGTCGGCGCAGGCGCTGACGCTCGAGTACGGGTTCCCGGTGCCGGAGACGCCCGGGCTGACCGCCCCGGAAATGGTCGAGGCCGCGGCGCGCGGCGATCTCGACCTCCTCTACTCGCTCGGCGGCAACCTGCTGCGCACCCTGCCCGATCCCGCCTACGTCGCCGACGCCCTGTCCGTGCTGCCGATGCGCGTCCACCAGGACATCATCGTCACCGACCAGATGCTGATCCCGCCGGCCGGCGACGACGGCCAGGTGCTGCTGCTGCCGGCCAAGACCCGCTACGAGCAGGACGGCGGCGGCACCCAGACCAGCACCGAACGGCGGGTGATGTTCAGCCCCGAGCTGCCGCGCGCCGTCGGCGAGGCGCGCGCCGAGTGGCGCATCCTGCGCGAGCTGGCGGCGGCGGTCGACCCGCAGCGCGCCGAGCTGCTCGGCTGCGACAGCGGTGCGGCGATCCGCGAGGAGATCGCCCGCGTCGTGCCGCTCTACCAGGGCATCCAGCAATTGCGGTCGGCCGGCGAGTCGTTCCAGTACGGCGGCCCGCACCTGGCGCCCGGCGGCCGGTTCCCGACCGCCGACGGCCGCGCCCGCCTGATTCCGGTGCCGCTGCCGGCGGCGGAGCGGCCACCCGGCACCTTCGTGGTCAGCAGCCGCCGCGGCAAGCAGTTCAACACCCTGATCTACGCCGAGGTCGACCCGCTCACCGGCGCCGCCCGCGATGCCGTCCTCATGCACCCCGACGACGCCGCCGCCCTGCACCTGCGCGGCGGCGATCGCATCGCCCTGGTCAGCGACCACGGCCGCTTCGCGGGCCGCGTCCACCTGGCGCCGATCGCCCGCGGCAATCTGCAGGTGCACTGGCCGGAGTCGAACCCGCTGCTCGCCCGCGGCGTCGTCGACGCGCTCGGCGGCGTGCCCGATTACCTCGCGGTGGTGCGCATCGAGCGCCGCGAGGAATGACGGCCGCCGGGCCGCGTGGCCGAGGAGGGTGGCGTCGGGGGCGATCCCTAGCGGGCTGACCTTGATGCGACAGAAGACTTTCACCACGGAGGCGCGGAGCCACGGAGAGTGACTGGTCTCGAAGCCCGCTCAGCGCTCATCGCAAAGTTCATTGGAAATGGAGTGCGAGGGAGGCCCCGCGCCTTCGCTATGGCACCGAGCCCTCCCTGTCTCCGTGCCTCCGTGGTGAGGAGTCTCCGTGGTGAGGAGTCTTTTGTGGCTACGTTTCTCGCCCGAATGATCCGCCCCCGGCCGGGGCGGCACGATCAGCCATCAACTCGGCGTAGGAGGCGCGGATCAGATCGCCGGCGCGCAGGCCGAGCGCGGCCATGAGGCGATCGACCTGCGCCCGGCAGGCGGCGTCGTCGTGCGCCGCGTCGACCACCGCTTCGAGCTCGAGGAACGTGCCCAGCCCGTCGACGGTGTCGAGGTGGAGGCGCACGTTGTCGATCAGCAGCACCTCGCGCCGCTTGCGGACGACCACGATCGGCTCCCCCGGCAGCGCGGCGTCGTCGGCCAGCGGGGTGATCGTGTAGTCGCTGGCGCGCACGCCGCTCGCCTCCGGCCGCCGGTAGTCGATGCGCTCGCGTCGCCCGCCGGCGATCTGCCGGATCTTCACCCGCCGCCCGCCGTCGAGCGCCACGTAGGTATCGACCTGCTCCTCGACCGCGTGCGGCCGCCCGCCCACGCGCAGGGCGACGGCGCGGGCCGCGTCGGGGTCGACCAGCCGGGCCTTGATCTCGATGTTGCGCGCCATCGGTCTCGCCCGCCGTCTACGCCAGGCGCGGCTTCATGCGCCAGCGGATCAGCAGCATCAGGGCGGTGAACAGGAGGCAGAGGGCGAGGATCGGCACGGCGACGTCGGCGACGCCGGCGCCGCGCTCGATCACCCGGCGCAGCGAGATCTGGTACCAGCGCAGCGGCAGGAGGAAGCCGACCTCGCGCACCCCGGGGGGCATGAGCTGGTACGGGAACATGCTGCCGGAGAGCACGAACGACGGCAGGATGAAGAAGACCGAGATGAACACCGCCTGCGCCGAGGTCGAGGCCAGGGTCGAGACGAAGACGCCGATCGCCAGCGAGGCGAGGACGAACGGCAGGGTGACGATGAGCAGCGCCGGCCAACTGCCGCGCGGCCAGATGCCGAACGCGAGGCCCGCGGCGGTCACCGCCAGCAGCAGCACGACGTAGCTGATGACGATGTGCGGCGCGAGCTTGCCGAAGACGATCTCGAGCGCCGTCGTCGGCTGCGACAGCATGTGCTCGTAGGTGCCGCTCTCGCGCTCGCCGACGATGCCGAGGCTGGTCACCGAGAGGCAGACGTTGGTGAGCAGCATGCCGGCGAGCGCGGCGAGGAAGAACTCGCGGTCGCGCAGGGTCGGGTTGAAGCGGAAGCGCTGGCGCAGATCGAGCGGCGCCGCCGCCGGCGCCGTCGCGCCGCGCGGCCGGTAGGCGGCGCCGACCTGGCGGATGATGCCGCCGACGCGCGCGCCGGTGATCGGGTCGGTGCCGTCGAGCAGCACCTGCACCTGGGGCTGGCCGCGCTCGACGGCGCGGCGGAAGTCGACGGGGATGACGACGAACGCCACGGCGTGGCCGCGGCGCAGCAGCGCCAGGCCGGCGTCGTAGCTGTCGACCGGCTCGGCGGCGAGGAAGTAGCCGGTCGACTGCACCGCCTCGAGCAGGCCGCGCGAGGCGGCGGTGCGGCTCTGGTCGAGCACCGCCCACGGCACGTGCGCCGGCTTGTTCGACAGGGCGAAGCCGAACAGCAGCAGCATCATGATCGGCTGCACCAGGACGGCGCCGAGGAAGGCGCGGTCGTGGCGCAGCGCCACCGTCTCCTTGTAGGCGACGGCGAGCACGTTGGAGAGGAACCGCGCGCTCATGCGCGCGCCTCCACGCTGGTCAGCGCCTTGCGCAGCAGCAGGGCGCCGAACAGGGCCAGCATGGCGATCTCCGGCAGCAGATCGGCGAGCCCCTCGCCGCGCAGGTAGATCGCCCGGCTGATGCGGATGTAATGGGTGGCCGGGAAGATCTCGGTCAGCCACTGCACCGGCAGCGGCATGTTGCGGATCGGGAAGGCGAAGCCGCTGAGCTGGACGAGCGGGATGCTGGTCAGCACCGTCTTCTGCACCGCCTCGGCGGCGGTGCCCGAGGTCGCCGAGATGATGAGGCCGAGGGCCAGCGACAGCAGCACGTAGAAGGACGACACGGCGACGAAGAGCAGCGCGCTGCCGTGCGGCCAGACGCCGAGCAGGAACCCGGCGGCGAGCACCATGAGGACGACGTCGAAGGTGAACACGCCGCCCAGCGGCAGCAGCTTGCCGAGCACGATCTCGAGCGCCGTCGCCGGCGTCACCTGCAACTGCTCGAAGGTGCCGCCGAGGCGCTCGTTCACCACCGACACGGCGGTGAGCAGGGTGGTGAGGAAGGTGAGGACGAAGCCGAAGGTGCCGGCCACCATGTACGGCACGCCGTCGAAGGTCGGATTGAAGAGCGCGCCGACCACGACCTCGACGCCGCCGCGCGCCGCCGCCGGCGGGCGCGTGGGTCCGCCGAGCGCGGCGACGCTGGCGGCGATGGTGCCGCGCAGCGCCGCCTCGGCGTTGCCGGCGAGGATCGTCTCGGCGCCGTCGTAGAGGATCTGGATGCGCGCCGCCGCGTCGCCGCGGCCGTCGCGCAGGGCGCGGTCGAAGTCGGGCGGGATGATCACCGCGGCGCTCACCTGGCCGGCGCGGAAGGCGCGGTCGATGGCGGCGCGCGACGGGTACGGGCGGAGAATGAAATCGCCGGTGGCGGCGATGTCGGACAGCACCCGGCGGCTGGCGCCGCTCTGCGACTGGTCGAAGACGCCGAGACCGAGATTCTTGGCCTCGGTGGACAGCGTGAAGCCGAACACCAGCAGCGCCGCCAGCGGCACGGCGATGAGCATGGCGAGGGTGAACGGGTCGCGCAGCGTCGCCCGCACCTCGCGCAGCATCAGGGTGAGGAGGCGGCGGCGGCTCATGCCGGCGCTCCGCGGCCGAGCAGGGCGCGGAAGACGTCGGCCATCGACGGCTGCGACACCTGCACCGGCGGCATGCCGTGCGCCCGCAGCACGGCGTCGAGCGCCGCCAGCGCCGGCGCCGTCATCGCGTCGATCGCCAGCTCGACGTCGCCGCCGTCGCCGCCGCCGATCGCGAAGCCGGCGGCGCGCAGCGCGGGCGTGGCGGCGGCGAGCGCCGCCGGCGGCGCGGCGATGCGGATGCGATAGCCGGGGGAGTAGCGGCGGCGCAGCTCCTCCGGCGCGGCATCGGCGATCAGGCGGCCGGCGTCGATGACGCAGGCCCAGTCGCAGTAGTCCACCTCCTCGAGGAAGTGGGTGGTGACGAAGACGGTGACGCCGGCGTCGCACTCCTCCTGGATGCGTTCCCAGAAGTTGGCGCGGTTGTGCACGTCGACGCCGGCGGTCGGCTCGTCGAGGAACAGCACCCGCGGCTGGTGCAGGATGGCGACGGCCAGGCCGGCGCGCTGGCGAATGCCGGCGGGGAGGTTCTCCGGCCGCTCGGCCTCGGCCTCGGCGAGGTCGAAGCGTTCGCGCAGCGCCTCCCAGCGCCGTTCGAGGTCGGCGCCGGCGAGGCCGCCGAGGCCGGCGTAGAACTCGACGTTCTCGCGCAGCGACAGGCCCTGGTAGAGGCTGACCTTCTGCCCCATGTAGCCGACGTGGTCGCGCACCCGGCGCGGGGTGGCGATGACGTCGACGCCGTCGACGGTGATCGCGCCGCCGGTCGGCTCGAGCAGGCCGATGAGCATGCGGATGGTGGTGCTCTTGCCCGACCCGTTGGCGCCGAGGAAGGCGAAGATGCTGCCGCGCTCGACCGTGAGGTCGAGGGCGTCGACGGCGGTGAAGTCGCCGAAGCGCTTGCTCAGCCCGCGGGCGACGATGATCGGCGCGCTCACGCCGTCGCCCCGCGGCGCGCCAGCGCCAGCAGCGTGGTCTCGGTGTCGAGGGCGGCGCGCTCGGCGACGTGCACCGGCGACGGCAGCGCCGCCAGGTCGGCGAGCACGCGCTCCGCCCCCGGCGTCCGCGGGCCGGGCACCTCGATGCGCGCATAGCGGCCGCTGGCGCGGGCGTCGTCGACGTACGGCAGCGCCCGCGCCGCCGCCGCGATGGCGCGCGGGTCGTCGCCCCAGGCGCGGTAGAGCTCGATCGCCAGCCCGGCGCGCAGCTCGCGCGGCGTGCCGTTCGCCACCACCCGCCCGGCATCGAGGTAGACCAGCCGCTCGCAGGCCTCGACCTCCTCGAGGTAGCTGGTGCTGATGAGGATGAGGCTGCGGTCGCGCCGCTCGCGCAGGATGGCCCAGATGTCGTCGCGCGCCACGACGTCGACCCCGGCGGTCGGCTCGTCGAGCAGCAGCAGCGCCGGGTCGGGCAGCAGCGCGCAACTGATCGCCAGCTTCTGTTTCATGCCGCCCGACAGCGCCGCCGCCGGCCGCGCCGCGAACGGCGCCAGGCCGGTGCGCGCCAGCAGCGCCTCGGCGCGGGCGGCGAAGACGTCCTCGGGCAGCCGGTGCAGCCGGGCGGTGAAGCGCAGGTTCTCCGCCACCGACAGCTCGCGCGGCAGGCTGAACGCCTGCGGCACGTAGCCGATCTGCGCCTTCAGCCCGCGCACCTCGCGGCGCAGATCGACGCCGAGCACGGTCGCCGCGTCGGCCTCGACCTCGAGCAGCCCGGCGAGAGCGCGCAGCAGCGTCGTCTTGCCCGCCCCGTCGGGCCCGGTGACGCCGACCACCTGCGCGCCGGCGATCGCCAGGTCGACGCCGGCGAGCCCGACGCGGGCGCCGAAGCGCTTGCGCAGGTTGCGCAGGCTGATGCGTGGGACGTCGTTCATCGGATCGCCGCGCCGCGCCGCCCCGCGTCAGGGCTCGAGATACACGTTGCCCTCGGTGCCCGGCCGGAAGCGCTCGACGCCCTCGAGGATCCGCACCTTGGCCCGGTACACCTGACCGATGCGGTCGTCGCGGGTCTCGATCTTCTCGGGCGTGAAGTTCGCCTTGTCGGCGAGGAAGCTGATCTCGCCCGGCACCCGGTGGCCGGGCGTGCTGTCGAGCTCGATCGCCACCCGCTGGCCGATGCGGACGTGGGCGAGATCGGCGACCGGCACGTAGATCTGCACGTACTGGTCGGTGGGATCGAGCAGCGCCAGCAGCGGCGTGCCCGGCTGCGCCAGCTCGCCGGGCCAGATGAACTGCGTCTCGACCCGGGTCGGCACCGGCGGCGCCTGCACCTGGTACTTGTCGTGGGTGACGCGCAGCTCGTCGAGGCGGCGCTCGGCGAGCTCGCGTTGCTGGCGCAGCACCTCGAGCTGATGGCGGGCGACCGCCACCGTGCCCGCCTCGGCCTCTGCGCGCGCCAGCAGGTCGCGGGCGCGGTCGCGGGTCGCGTTCGCCTGGTCGCGCCCGGCGCGCGCCTCGTCGAGCAACTGCTGGGTGCTGGCGCCGGTGCCGATCAGCTCGCGCTCGCGGGAAAAGGTCTGCTCCGCCAGGGTGGCGCCGGCCTCCGCCGTGCGCAGCTCGGCCTGGCGAGCGCTGACGTCCTGCGTCCAGGTCCGCTCGAGGGTCGCGACCTGCTCCTCCTGGCGGCGGATCTCGGCGTCGGTCACCCGCAGCCCCTGCTCGCTGGCGGCGATGCTGGCGGCGATGTCGCGGTCGTCGAGGCGGACGATGACGGCGCCGGCCGGCACCTGGTCGCCCTCGGCGAACGCGACCTCGAGCACGCGGCCCGGCACCTCGCTGCGGATGACGCGCTCCTCGCCCTCGACGACGCCGGTGTAGTGCGGCGGCCGATGGTCGCGGCGCCACACCAGCACGACCGCGGCCGCCACGGCGACCGCGAGCAGCGCGGCGACGAGCACGAAACGGCGGGGCATGTTCACTCCCTTCCCGGGGCGACGAGCGCCTCGAACGGCTCGCCGGTGAGCTGCTGCACCTCGGCGCGCCGGGTCTGCGCCTGGTACAGCGCGGTGGCGAGCACAGCGCGCTGCTCGGCGAGCAGGCGCTGCGCGTCGAGCACGTCCTTGCTCTGCGCCCGACCGACCGCGAACATCTGCCGGCGGATGCGCAGGTTCTCCTCCGCCTGGCCGATGGCGGTGGTGGCGGTGTCGAGCGCGGCCAGGCGCTCCTCGGCGCTGCGCAGGGTCGCGCGCAACGCCTGCTCGAGGGTGCGGAGCTGCGCCTGGAGCTGGACCTGGTTCTCGTCGATCGCCAGGCGCGCCGCGGCGATGCGCTCCTCGCGCTGGGTGTCGGTGCCGAGGTCCCAGCGCATGCCGGCGAAGCCGGAGCCGATCTGGTTCGGCTGGAACAGGTTCGAGGTCGAGTAGTCCATCGCGCCGCCGGCCTCGAAGCGCGGCAGGCGGCTGCGCTCGAGCGCGCTGAGCTCGGCCTCGAGCTGGCGCTGGCGCTCGAACAGCGCCGTCAGCAGCGGGTTGTGCTGCTGCGCCTGGCGCAGGGCGTCGTCGACGGCGGGCAGCGCGGGACGGGCGCGCAGGTCGGCGACCGCGGTGGGCGCGTCGACGTCGACGCCGATGGCGTCGTTGAACGCCCAGCGGGCGCGCTCGACCTCGACGTCCTCGCGCATCCGCCGCTGCTCGGCGTTGCGCAGCACCACGTCCACCTCGAGCACCTCGTTCTTGGTCACCTGGCCGGCGGCGAAGCGCGCCTGGGCGTCGGCGAGCTGGCGGCGGTAGAGCGCGATGGTCTCGTCGGTCACCTCGCGCAGGCGCTCGGCGGCGAGCCGGTCGAAGTAGGCGCGGGTCACCGCCAGGTCCTGCTCGAGCTCGACCGCCCAGCGCTGCGCCGCGGCGCCGCGATAGCCGGCCTGCGCCGCCGCCAGTTGCTGCCGCAGCTCGCCGCTGAGGTCGAGCGGCAGCAGGACCTGCGCGTTGACGGTGCCGGCGTCGCTGTCGCTGAGCACGACGTCGAAGGACGGCGGCGTCGTCCCCGGCGGGAATACGCCGGGTGGAATCTGCACGTGCGTCGAGCGCACGTCGCTGTACCAGGTGTAGCGCGCGCCCGCGGTGGTGGTCGGGAACAGCCGGCCGCGCGCCGCCAGCGCCTGGCGGCGGGCGATGCCGACGCGCAGCGCCTCCGCCTGCATGGCGCGGTTGCCGCCGCGCGCCTCGGCCAGCGCCGCGGCGAGACTGTAGACGGTCGGGCTCGGCGCCGGCGTCGGCGCCGCCAGCGGATCGACGACGCCGGCCTGCGGCGCCAGGGCGCGCACCGCCTGCCGGCGCCGCGCCGCGCTCCAGCCGCCGTCGCCCTCCGGCCGCCAGACGTCGCGCACCGCCGTGCAGCCGGCGAGCGCGGCGACCAGCAGCACCCCGCCCGCCCTCATCGCCGCCCCCCCCGCGCGGGCGCGGGACGCAGGGCCCGCATGCCGCCGAGCGAGAAGGTGGCGATGTGGTCGGCGATCGCCGCCAGTCCGGCGTGGTCGAGCCGCAGTCCGGGGCTGAGGTGCGGAAAGGCCGGCAACTGCGTGCGGTAGAAGAAGACCTGGCCGACGATGCTGAACATGCAGCGCTCGACGGCGTCCCGCGGCAGCGCCGGCTCGAGCCGGGCGATGATCTCCTCGGTCTCGCGCTTCATCGGCTCGATGAACTGGCGGACGATGTGCGGCAGCGCCGCGCTCGGATCGCACATCTCGCGCAGCATCAGCGTCCCGTGCAGCCCGGGAGGGGGCCCCATCAGCACCTCCAGCATGGCGGCGATGCGCGCCCGCAGCAGCGCTTCGAGCGCTGCCCGACCGGGCTTCGCGCCGGCCGGGAGCCGCGCCCCGCGCCGTTCCAGGGCCGCGGTGATGGCATCGAACTGGGCCCGCAGCACCTCGAGGTACAGGTCGTCCTTCGCCCCGAAGTGGTAGTGCGCCGCCGCCAGGTTGACCCCCGCGCGCTGCGCGATGTCGCGCGCCGTCGTGCCGTGGAACCCGTGCGCCGCGAACAGCTCGCTCGCCGCCTCGATGACGCGGCGCCTGGTGTCCGGGTGGCGGCCGGCGCGGGGAGATCGCAGGGTGGCGCTCATTTCGAACAGATGTTTAAAACAGACGTTGGAGGGCGGTCAAGGCGATGCCGCCGCGGCGCGCGGGCGCGCCGGTCGCCGGCGGGGCCGCGGGGCTCAGGGCGCCGGCGGGAAGCGGACGTACTCGTCGATGAGCTGCTGGGCGAGCGCGGTGGGCGGGGGCCGGTCGCCGTCGAGGCGGCCGCGCGCCCGCAGGTCGTCCACCAGGGTGTCGAGGATGGCGTCGAGGGCGAGGTCGTCGCGGTGCTGGCGCCAGGCGTCGCGCTCGCCGGCATCCGCGAAACAGTAGGCCTTCCAGGACACGGAGAAGCGCAGCTCGTCCCAGGCGTAGCGGGCGACGACGGCGGCGCCGTCGCGGATCGACCAGCGGCCGGCGCCGTCGAACACCAGGTGCATGCCGGGGCGCAGCGGCGCCATCTCGCCCGCGCAGGCGACGCGATCGACGCCGTGGAACACCGAATCGGTGTCGAGCAGGATGGCGCTGTTGCGCCGCGCCGGCAGCGCCACCGCCGGCCCCTCGGCGCCGTCCGGATAGAAGACGAAGTCGCCGCCCCGGCAGGCGCTGAACCAGGCGACGCCGGTGACGATCGGCATGCGCCAGGCCTCGAACAGGCGCGAGTGGTGCATCACCACCATGAGCCACTGCGGGAAGCGCTTGCGGTTGGCGCCGCGGAATTCCGGCACGTCGGTGTGGATCGCCAGCTCCTGGCCGGGGACGAGGATGTTGGCGTAGACGATCGCCGGCTCGATCAGCGGCCGCCCGTGCACGGCGCGGGCGGCCGCCAGGAAGCCCTCGTGATGGAGAAACGGCTCGATGCCGGGCAGGCGGACCTCGTCGCCGTAGGCGTACTCCTCGCGGAAGTAGTTGGTGCGCGCCGCCAGGACGCGCAGCGGCTCGCGCCGACCGGAGCGGCCGCCGCTGCGGATGAAGTTCATCACCGCGTCGTGGCGCTGCGCCAGTCCCTCGCCGATCTCGGTCGGCGACGCCTCCTGCGAGTACATGCCGTAGCGGCCGAAGCGTTCGCACAGCCGCACCATCGCGTCGGCCTGCGCCGGCGCGAGCAGCGGATCGAAGCGCTGGTAATGGTGCGCCATCGCTCACTCGACGCCGCGCAGGGTCGGGGCGATGCCGGTGCTGCCGTGATCCATGCCGGCCGCGGCGTACAGCGCGCCGCCCATGCCGAGTTTCTCGGCGGTGCTCGCGCCGGCGGCGACGAGACCGCCGTCGGCGACCAGCGCCTCGCCGGTGACGAAGCGGGCGTCGTCGCTGGCGAGAAAGAGGGCGACGCCGGCGATGTCCTCGGGCCGGCCGGCGTCCGGCCAGGGCTGGCAGCGCGCCGCGAGCGGCGCCATCGCCGCCTCGTCGCCGCGGTGCACGAGCGGCGTCAGGATCAGCCCGGGGCAGATGGCGTTGACGCGGATGCGCTGCGGCGCCAGCTCGACGGCGACGGCGCGGGTCAGGTTGATGACCGCCGCCTTGGCCGCCGAGTAGGCCTGCGGCCCGTCGCCGCCGGAGAGCCCGGCGATGGAGGCCGTGTTGATGAAGCAGCCGCCCTCGCCCTGCGCCTTCATGATGCGGGCGCCGTGCTTCATGCCGAGGAAGACGGCGCGCACCAGGACGGCGAAGGTCTGGTCCCACTCCTCGGCCTCGAGGTGGGTGATCGGTCCGAAGGCGCCGGCGACGCCGGCGTTGTTGCAGACGCAGTCGAGGCGGCCGAACGCGGCGGGCGCGGCCTGCACGGCGGCGGCGACGTCGGCCTCGCGGGCGACGTCGGCGGGCACGAAGCGGATGCGCTCGCCGGCGCCCGCCTGGCGCGCCAGCGCCATCGTCGCCTCGCCGCTCGCCGGGTTCAGATCGGCGATCACCACCCGCGCGCCCTCGGCGAGAAAGCGCAGCGCCGTCGCGCGCCCGATGCCGTTGCCGCCGCCGGTGATCACCGCCACTTTGCCGTCGAGTCGTCCCGCCATGGTGCCGCCTCCTTCACATGCCGCGCTGGACCGGCGCAAGGTTGACTGCCATGTACCCTGTCGGCGCCGCGGCGCCGAGAGCCTGCATGCGCTACGAGCTGTTCGTCGCCCTCCGCTACCTGCGCGCCAAGCGGCGCGAGGCCTTCATCTCGCTCATCACCTGGATCTCGACCCTCGGCATCGCCATCGGGGTGATGACGCTGACCATCACGCTGGCGGTGATGACCGGCTTCGAGGGCGACCTGCGCGACCGCATCCTGGCCTTCAACCCGCACGTCTCGATCTGGGGGCAGCTCGGCTCGATCGCCAACCCGGCGCAGGTGGTGAGCACGGCGCGCGCCGTGCCCGAGGTGGTCAGCGCCGAACCCTTCGTCTACGGCCAGCTCATGCTGTCGACGCCGAGCGAGTTCGCCGGCGTGCTGGTGCGCGGCATCCGGCCCGACGGCGCCGGCGCCGACGACCTGGCGGCGCGGCTGCGCAGCGGCTCGATCGCGGATCTCGGCCGCACCGTCGCGGTGCCGCTGGGCGAGGGGCGCGGCGCCACGGCGCAGTTGCCCGGCATCATCCTCGGCACGGCGCTGGCGGAGAAGCTGAAGGTGCACGTCGGCGAGGCGGTGAGCGTCGCCGCCGCCGCCGCGGGCACGGCCGGCGTGCCGCGCCTGCGCCGCTTCGCGGTGGTCGGCGAATTCAGCTCCGGCATGCCGGAGTACGACAGCGGCCTCGCCTACATCGCGCTCGCCGACGCGCAACGGCTGTACGACATGGACGGTTCGGTGACCGGCGTCGAGATCAAGCTGCGCGACCTCTACCAGGCCAACCGCGTCGCCGGCCAGCTCGCCGCCACGCTCGGCATCGGCTACCGCGTCCGCGACTGGATGGCGGCGAACAAGAACCTCTTCGGGGCGCTGGCGCTGCAGAAGTCGGTGTATTCGATCGTGCTGCTGCTGATCGTGCTGGTCGCCGCCTTCACCGTCCTGGCGACGCTGGTGATGGTGGTGATGGAGAAGCGGAAGGACATCGCGATCCTCAAGTCGATGGGCGCCAGCGGCGGCAGCATCGGCCGCATCTTCATCTACAAGGGCCTGATCATCGGCGGCATCGGCACGCTGCTCGGCAACCTCGGCGGCATCGGCGGCTGCTGGCTGCTGAAGAACTACCAGGTGGTCGAGCTGCCGAAGGACGTGTTCTTCGTCAACACCGTGCCGGTGCAGGTCCATGCGCCGTACTTCGTCGCCGTCACCGCCGCGACGCTGGCGATCTGCCTGCTGGCGACGCTCTACCCGGCGCGCAAGGCGGCGCGCCTCGCGCCGGTGGACGTCATCCGCTACGAGTGAGGCGCGTCCCGCTCCGTCTGGCGCGCGCGGCGCTGCTGGTCGCCGGCGCCCTGCTGGCCAGCGCCTGTCCGCGCGCCGCGCCGGCGCCGGATGCGGCGCGCGCGCCGCGGCGCGTCGAGCTCGATCCCGCCGATCCCGCCCGCCTGCTGGTCGTGGAGCGCGGCGGCGGGGTCGGCATCTGGCGCGTCGACGACGCGGCGGCGCCGCGCGGCGAGCGGTGGCTCGATGCGCGGGCGACCGACGCGCGCTTTCTCGCCGGCGGGCTCGGCGTCGTCAGCGGCGGCGCCGACGGCCGCGTGCGCCGCTGGTCGAGGGACGGCCGCGACATCTGGACGAGCGCCGCCGGCGCGCCGATCCGCGCCCTCGCCGCGAGCCCGGATGCGATCGCCGCCGCCGGCGAGGACGGCCGCATCCGGCTCTGGACGCTCGCCGGCGCGCCGGCCGGCGAGCTCGCCACCGACGCCGGCATACTGCTCGCCGTCGCCTGGTCGCCGCGCGGCGACTGGCTGGCGGCCGAGGGCGCCGACACGCGGCTCCGGCTGTGGCGGCGCGACGCGGCGGGCGGCGCCTTCGTGGCCGTGGCGACGTTCCGCCCGATCGACGCGCGCTACGCGCAGCTCGTCCCCAACCTGGTGCGCCACGACGTCGCCTGGGGCTGGGACCGCTCGCTCGCCTTCGCGCCCGACGGCGCGTCGCTGATCGCGGCGGACTTCGGCGGCGCCGTGGAACGCTGGCGCCTGAACGGCGAGCGCGACGGCGCCCTGCCCTCCGCCGGGCCGCACCACATCCGCGCCCTCGCGGTGGCGCCCGACGGCCGCGTCGCCGCCGCCGCGCACGACGGGACGCTCCGCGTCTGGCCCGCCGACGGCGGCGAGCCGGCGGCGTGGCCGGGGCACGAGGGCAGCGCGACCGGCATCGCCTTCGCGGCCGACGGGAGCCGCCTGGCGAGCGCCGGCCTCGACGGCCGGGTCGTGCTGTGGCGGAGCGACGGCGAGCGCCTCGGCGCGCTGCCGTCGGCGCGGTGACCACGCCTTGGAGCGCCGCGCTCCCCGCGGCCGCGCGATGCCAGGGCGCGCGGCGCCGGCGGCGCGGAGGCGCGGCCCCTCCCGGCGGTGGCGGATCACATGTTGAGGCTGGCGATCTGCATCAGGAAGCCCATGTCGCCCTCGACCTTGATCTTGCCCTGCATGAACAGCATCTGGCCGTTCTGGCTGCCGTCCTGCATCCCGACGTAGTCGGCGATCGCCATCCGCAGCAGGGTGCGCGGCGCCGGCGCGCCGTTGAAGCACAGCTCGACCTTGAATGGATCCTTGTCGGCGCGCGCCAGCTCGAGCGCCATCGTGCCCTTCAGCGCCTTGGCGCGGCCGCTGTTGTCCGGACGGCCCGGGCGGTTGGCCGGCAGGATGATGCCCAGGGTGGCGCCGTTGCGGTTCAGCACGGCGTCGCGCCAGTCGTCGACGCCGAGCGTGACGGCCAGGTTGGCGTCCTTGGCGCCCGCGCTGACCTGCATCTGCCCGTTCGCGATCGTCGCGTGCCAGGCGCCGCCGCCGTCGCCGGTGAGCGTGAACTGGATGGCGAAATCGCCCGGCGCGGCGGCGCCGCCGTCGCTCTGTGCCTGGAAGCCCAGCGGCAGCAGTTGCTCGAAGAACTGCTGCGGCGTGACGTCCTCGGAGACCTGTGGTGCGTCGGCCATGGATGTGTCCTCCCCCTACGAGTGTGGCGTCGGTCGTGATCGGCTGCGACGTCCCTCGTGCCATGCCGCGCCGCCGCGGGCAACGGCCGCGGCGCCACTGGTCGCATGCCGCCGCCGTGTCGCCGCGGGGCGCGCCGAACCGGCGGTCGGCTGCAACCGGCTCGGCTTTCCGCTAGGCGACCGGCGATGGCCGACGAGCTTCCCGCCCGCCTGCGCGTGCTGTCGGCGAACCTGTGGAACGGCGTCGCCGACGCCGACGGGTTCGCCGCCCTCGTCGAGCGCGTGCGGGCCGACGTGGTCGCCGTGCAGGAGCTGACCCCGTGGCAGGCGGACGCCCTGCGCCGCCGCCTGCCGCACGGCCTCCTCGAACCGGCGACCGACTACACCGGGATGGGCATCGCCGCGCGCGTGCCGCTGGCCGTGCGCCGGCTGCCGCTGCCGCGGCGCGACGCGCGGCTGGCGGAGCTGCGGCTGGGGACCGCCGACGGCGCCTCGGTCGCGGTCGAGCTGCTCAACCTCCACGTCCTGGCGCCGCACACGCTGCCGACCTGGAAGACCGTCGCCGGCCGGCGCGGCCAGTGGCGCGGCCTCGAGCGCCATCTGCGCGCCAACCCGCAGCGGCCGCGGATCGTCGTCGGCGATTTCAACTCGACGCCGCTCTGGCCCTTCTACCGCCGGGTCGCCGACCACCTGCAGGACGCGGCGCTGATCCACGCCCGCCGCCGCGGCGGCCGGGCGGCGCGCACCTGGGGCCCGTGGGCCGGCGCGCCGCGCCTGCTGCGCATCGACCACGCCTTCGTCCAGCACCTGGAGGTCTTCGACTTCGCGGTCGTCGAGGTGCCGAGCGGCGACCATTCGGCGGTGCTGGTGGAGATCGGCGCGCGGGGCGCGAGCCGCTCGGGCGCCGCCGCTCCTTGATCCGCCGTCCCGGGCCGCGCTATCCGGCCGCGTGCCGCGCTTCTCGGTCTCGCAGATCACGACCCTGCACTGGCCGTTCGAACGCGACGTCGAGGCCGTCGCGGCCGCCGGCGCGCCCGGGATCGGGATCGCGATCCGCAAGCTGGAGGCGGTGGGGATCGACCGGGCGGCGACGCTGCTGCGCCAACGTCGGCTGGCGGTCTCCTGCCTGACCTCGTCGGGCTGCTTCCCGCTCGGCGACGAGGCCGGCGAGCGCGAGGCGCTGGCGCGCACCCGCCGCCACCTCGAGGCGGCGGCGGACCTCGGCGCCGACTGCCTGATGGTGCTGCCGGGCGGCAACCCGGCGCTGAGCTGGGAGGAGGCGGCGGCGCGAGCGCGGCCGCTGCTCGAGGCGCTGCTCCCCGCCGCCGAGCACCTCGGGGTGCGGCTGGCGCTCGAGCCGACCAGCCAACTGCGGATGGATCTCGCCTTCCTGCACTCGTTCGACGAGGCGCTCGACTTCGCCGACGCCATCGACTCGCCGTGGCTGACGGTGACGCTCGAGCTCAACAACGCCTGGATCGAGCGCCGGCTCTACGACAACATCCGCGCCCGCTGCCGCCGCATCGGCGTGGTGCAGATCAGCGACTTCCGCGTCGGCACCCTCGCCGCCAGCGAGCGGGTGGTGATCGGCGACGGCGACATCCCGCTGCGCCGCCTGTGCGGCGCGCTCGCCGCCGCCGGCTACGACGGCTGGTACGACATCGAGCTGCTCGGCCCGGCGATCGAGGCCGAGGGCTACGCGGCGGTGGTGCCGCGCGCCGTTGCGCGCTTTCGGGAGCTGTGGGACTAGATCGCGCCACGAAGGCCGCAGCGCCCCAAGGAGGAGAGAACGGAGATGCGACTCAAGGACAAGGTCTCGATCATCACCGGAGCGGGCCAGGGGATCGGCGAGGCGTACGCGCGCCGCTTCGCCGCGGAGGGCGCGAAGGTGGTCGTCGCCGACATCAACGAGCAGAAGGGCCGCGCGGTGGCGGCGTCGATCGGCGGCGCGGCGGTGTTCGAACGCGTCGACGTGTCGAGCGAGGAGGACACCAAGCGCTGCGCCAAGGCGGTGCACGACCGCTTCGGGCGCATCGACGTGCTGATCAACAACGCCGCGATCTTCTACGGCATCGACAACTTCAACTCGAGCTTCGAGTACCTGCGGAAGATCTTCGACGTGAACTACTTCGGCACCTGGCTGATGTGCCGCGCCGTGTTCCCGTACATGGAGCAGCAGGGCAGCGGCTCGGTGATCAACCAGTCGTCGAGCGCCGCCTGGATGCATCCGACGATGCCCATGCCCGACGGCCTGCCGTCGTTCCACTACAGCGTCACCAAGGCGGCCATCAACGCGATGACGCACTTCATGGCGGGCGCCGTCGGCGTCACCGGCGTGCGCGTCAACGCCATCGCCCCGGGGCCGACGCTCACCGACGCGACCAAGGAGAGCGTGCCCGCCGACATCCTCGAGATGATCGTCAACATGATGATGGCGATCAAGAAGCCGCTCGATCCCGAGGACATCACCGGCGCCGCGGTGTTCCTGGCCTCGGACGACTCGAAGATGATCACCGGTCAGTGCCTGCCGGTCGACGGCGGCATGATCATGCTGGGGTGAAGCCCGCCAGCAGCGCCGGCAGCTCGCGCAGCGCGTGCACCCGGTGCTCGGCCGGGGCCACCGGGCCGAAGCCGACGAAGCGGATGTTGGCGGCGCGCGCCGCCTGGGCGTCGGTGTCGGAATCGCCGACGTAGGCGGCCGCGCTCGCCGGCACCCGGAAGTGCTCCAGGCAGCGCAGCAGCATGTCCGGGTGCGGCTTGGCGCGCGGCACGTCGTTGGCGCCGACCGTGAACGCCAGCCAGCGGCCGAGGTCGAACTCGCGCACCACCCCGGCGGCGGTGCCGCCGCGGTTGGTCGCCATCGCCAGCCGGTAGTGCGGCGCCAGCGCCTGCAGCACGTGCTCGAGATCGGGCATCGGCCGCATCAGGCGGTAGAATGGGCCGTAGTCGATCTCGCGGCCGACGCGCAGCGCCGCGGCGCGCAGCGCCTCGTCGTCGCCGAACATCGCCTCGTAGAGCTGGTGCGAGGAGAGGAAGTGCGCCCGCCGGCTCCACGCCTGGTCGAGCGGCGGCCGGCCGAGCCGCTCGAGCACCGCGTTGTAGTAGGCGACGTTGGCGCCGGCGGAATCGAAGAGGACCCCGTCGCAGTCGAAGATGACGAGCGAGAGCATGATCGGATCGCGGGCTATCTCGACGGCGAGCGCCCGCCGCCGAACACGAGGACGTAGTGATACGGGAGGATGTCGGGTTGCGCGACGAGGGTGAAGCCGGCGTCCCGCATCTCGCCGATCACCGTCTCGGGAGCCAGCTTGTGCGACGGCTCGGGCCCCTCGGGAAGCTCGCCGGGCTTCCAGTCGACGATCGCGACGCGGCCGGCGGGGCGGAGGGCGCGCGCCAACTGCGGCAGGTAGCGGCGGCGGTGGTCGAGATGGTGGTAGGTGTCGGCGATGAAGATGAGGTCGGCAACGGCGCGCGGCAGGCGCGGGTTGCCCAGGGAGGCCAGCACCGGGGTCACGTTGGCGAGCTGGTCGCGCTCGGCGCGGTCGCGCAGCCATTCGACCAGGCGCGGCTCGACCTCGACCGCCAGCACCGAGCCGTCCGTTCCCACCGCCCGCGACAGGTAGGGCTCGAAGTAGCCGGTGCCGGCGCCGAGATCGACCACCGTGGCGCCCGCCGGCACCCGCAGCGCCGCCACCAGCTCCGCCGGCTTCTGCCAGGCATCGCGCCGCGGATCGTCGAAGACCTTCGTCCAGTACGGGACGTCGTCGAAGCGGTGCGTCGCCGTGGCGCGATCGTCGCCGTCGGCGCGCGCGGACGTCGCCCAGGCGAGCAGCGCCAGCGCGACCAGGAGCGCTGCCGGGCGCCGGCGCCGCGCCGTCAGTCCCGCCGGCGCCGTCATCCGTCGCACTCCGCCAGCAGCGCGCCGAGATCGCCGACGCGCGCGACGTCGACCGCCCGCAGCCCGGCGGCGCGGGCGCCGGCGATGTCGTCCTCGGCGTCGTCGCCGACGTAGAGCGCCTCGCCGGCGGCGACGCCGAGCCGCGCCAGCGCGAGCGCGAAGATCGGCGCCGCCGGCTTGGCCGCCCCGGCGTCGGCCGGCAGCACGACCACGTCGAGCAGCGGCGCCAGCTCCAGCGCCGCCAACACGGCCGGCAGGCGATGGTCGAAGTTCGACACCATGCCGGTGCGCAGGCCGCGCTGGCGGGCGCCGCGCAGGAGCGCGTGCGCGCCCGGCGCCGCCGCCCAGGCCCCGGCGCCGGCGTAGTGCGCCCACAGGCGATCGAACGCGCCGGCGGGCAGCGCGGCGCCGGCGGCGGCGAACACCGCGCTCACGAGCTCGCGCCACCACGCGCGCTCGGCGGCGCGCAGCGCGTCGCCCGCCAGCCCGGGAAACACCATCGCCGGCCGGCCGCGCAGGGCGGCGACGAACGCCGCCTGCAGCGCCGCCGGCTCGCCGCTGCCGGCGAGGCGCGCGTAGGTGACGCCGACCGGCTCGCGCAGGTGGATCACCGTGCCGACCGCATCCACCAGCAGGGCGCGCAGCGGCGGCGCGCTCATGCGCGGCGCGCGAGGCCGCGTTGCCGCATGCGCCACAGCAGGAGCTCGATGCGATCCTGGCCGAAGAAGGGCTCGCCCTCGAAGACCATCGTCGGCACGCCCCAGTGGCCGGCGGCCTCGAGGTCGCGCTGGTTGGCGTCGATGACGGCGTCGTAGCGCGCCGGATCGGCCGCCACGGCCTGGTCCATCACCGCCAGGTCGAGCCCGGCGCGGGCCGCGGCGTCGGCGAGATGCGACCCCTCGTGCCACCCCTGCACCCGGCCGCTCCAGATGACCTGCGACACCTCGTCGATGAACGCCAGGCCGCGGCCGCGCTCGACGGCGTCGACGCCGAGGCGGGTCAGCCGGTGGATGTACGGCTGTTCGGCCGCCACCTCGCGGGTGACGAAGTCCTGGACGATCGGATCCGGCTGCGGCCAGGCGTAGTCGAGGCCCTCGTGCTCGGCGATGCGCATGGTGTCGCGCATCAGGTAGGGCGGCCAGAGCGGATTGACGCGCTGGAAGAAGCCGGGGATGCGGACGGCGATCGGCAGCACCGGGCGCACCCGCAGGTCGACGTCGTAGTCGCGCGCGATGCCGACCAGCCGCCGGGTCGCGAGGTAGGAGTAGGGGCTGCGGAAGGACCAGAAGACGTCGAAGTGCATGGGCTCACGGCAAACCACAAATGCGCACCAATGACCACGAAGGACACGAAGGCGTCCGGGCTCCGTCGCCGTGCGTCGTGGTCATTGGCGCCGGCTCGTTCGCTCCTGCCGAACCTCGGGGGGCGCGAAAATCGCCAAAGGCACACCGATGACCGCGGAGGACACGAAGGCGCCGGGGGTCTCTGGGCGTTCTCGGTGGTTCCCGGTGGTCACCGGCGTTGGCGGCCTTTCATTCCGTCAGCTCCTGCAGCAGCTCGCGCACCAGGCCCTCCTCGCGGGCGTCCTCGCGCGGCGTCGGGAAGGGAATGCGGGCGACGTCGGCGAAGCGCTCGCGGATGCGGGGCACGATCTCGTCGTAGCGGCCGATGGCGGTGAAGGCGGCGACGACGTCGTCGGAGACGGCGCGCGCCATCTCGTCCCACTTGCCCTCGCGCGACAGCGCGTTGAGCCGCGGCCCGAGCTCCGGCCAGCCCTCCGCCTCGAGCACGCCGTGGTAGGACGGCGTCGAGCCGTAGAAGGAGATCTGGCGCCGCACCCACTCGACCATCTTCCGCACGCTGGCGTCGTCCGGCCCGGTGGCGATGAAGCCCCCGCCCGAGAGCTCGACCGCCTCGGCGCGCCGGCCGGCCTTGGCGGCGCCGGCGGCGATGTTCGGAATGATGGTGTCGCGCAGGTAGCGCCGGGTGCAGAAGCTGTGCAGGCGGACGCCGTCGCACTGCTCGCCGGCGAGACGGCACATCGCCGGGTTGACGGCGGCGATGGCGATCGGGATGCGCGGGTGCTCCAGCGGGCCGGCGTTGAAGAACGGCGTCATGTACGTGTAGCGGTAGTGCGCGCCGACGAACGACGGCTTGCTGCCGGTCTGCCAGGAGTCCCAGATGGCGCGCAGCGTCTGGATGTACTCGCGCATGCGCGCCACCGGCGCCGTCCACTTGACGCTGAAGCGCTCCTCGTTGTGCTTGCGCACCTGGCTGCCGAGCCCGAGGAAGAAGCGCCCCCTGCTGAAGCGCTGCAGATCCCAACTGAGCTGGGCGACGACCATCGGGGCGCGCGGAAAGGCGATCGCCACCGAGGTGCCGAGGCCGAGCCGCGTCGTGTGCTCGGCGGCGACCACCAACGGCAGGAAGGCGTCGCGGTTGGTCTCCGGCGAGATCGCCGCCGAATAGCCCAACGCCTCCAGCCGCCGCACGTGCGCCGGCACCCGCCAGAGATCGTCGGCGGGCACGCCGCCCTCGACGATGAAACGCTTCGCCATGAGGCCTCCCTGTTGGTTCGCTGGATTGGTCGCGGCGGACATCCCGGGCGCTCGGTGCGGACGGCGTCCGCCCCGGGGAGCCGCCGCGGCGATGACCTGATTAACGGGCAGGTGGCAGCGGGACAACCGGGAGGCAGGTCCGCCACCGACCGCTCGCCGGCCACGGCACGCGTCGCCGCGGCGATGATCGGCGCCTGAACGCGGCCGCCGCGCGGCTCGTCACAACACGCGCCGCCAGCTAGGGTGTGGCGATCCCGTGCCCGTGATGCCCCGCCTCGGCCCCATCCTGGCGCTCGCCGCCGTCGTCCTCGCGCCCGCCCTGGCGGCGCGCGGGCAGGAGACCGCGACCGCCACCACGACACTCACGGCGAGCGCCAGCCCGACCGTGACCACCAGCGCAAGCGCCACCGCCACCGCGTCGGCCACGCGGACGGCGACGGCGACGGGCACCGCCACGGCGACGCGCACGCCGCCGCCGGCGAGCGCGACCGCGACGTTTGCCGGCACGCCCACCCGCACGCCGACCGCGAGCCGCACCCCGACCGACACGCGCACGCCGACCCCGGCCGACACGCCGACCCGCACCGACACGCCGACGCGGACGTTCACCGCCAGCCGCACGCCGACGGGGACGCGCACCGCGACGCCGCTGAACACGCCGTCGGTGACGCCGACGGCGACGCGCACGTTCACCGCGACGCGCACCTTCACCGGCACCCGCACCCGCACCGCCACCCCGACCGCCACCGGCACGGTGACCTTCACCCCGACGCCGGCGGCGGCGCTGATCAGCGTCGACCTCTTCGCCGACCGCCGCGGCGACAACAACGACGGGACCTTCACCACCATCGTCACCGCCCTGGTGTCCGACAGCCGCGGCAATCCCGTCGGCGACGGCGTGCGCGTCACCTTCTCGCTGGCGCCGCCGCAGGCCGGCATCACCGTCACCCAGGGCGGCTTCACCAACGCGCCGCCGGACTGCGACATCGACAGCTACGAGCTCGAGACCGGCCGCCCGGTGACGCCGCAGCCGGGCTCGGCGCTGAGCTGCCTGCGCTACGTCCAGAGCCGCGAGGGCCAGCTCGTCGTCGTCGCCGCCGAGGTGACGACGACGACCGGGACGATCCGCGTCGAACGGCTGATCCGCCTGCCGACCACGCCGACGCCGACGCCGACGGTGACGCAGACGCCGTCGCTGACCGCGACCGGCACCGCGACGTTCACCGCCACCGCCACCGGCACGGTCACGGCGACCGGCACCGTGACGCACACCGGCACGGTGACCGACACGCCGACCGACACCCCGACGCCCACCGCCACCGGCACCGCGACTGAGACGGCGACGCCCACCGCCAGCGACACCCCGACGGCCACCCGCACCGCGACGCCGACCGCGACGGCGAGCGAGACGCCGGCGGTCCCGATCCGCGTCGCCGCCATCGGCGGCGCGGCGCGGCCCGGCGGCAACGCCGACATCAGCTTCGAGCTCGCCGACGGCGCCGGCCTGGTCTACGGCCTGTCGTTCGATCTGCTGGTGGACACGCCGGTCTTCCAGGTGTTCCAGATCGGCATGCGCTGCCGCACCGACGCCTCGCTCACCACCCACCAGCTCTCGGTGAGCCTGGCGTTCGACCCGGTGGTGCCGATCGGCAAGCGCCGCTTCCGTTTCGTCCTCGTCGACGCCGTCGGCGCCGCCGACGAGTTGCGCCAGGGCGCCATCGTCCGTTGCAGCCTGCCGGTGGCGGCCGACGCCCCGCTCGGGCCGTCGGAGCTGCAGGTCGACCGCGTCCTCGCCGGCGACCAGGACGGCAACCTGCTCAGCGGCACGCTGGCGGTGAGCGGCGTGCTGGTGATCGATCCCGACGCGCCGCTGCCGACCGAAACCGCCACCGCGACCGCGACGCCGACCCAGACCGCGACCGCCACCGCATCGGCCACCCGCACCGCGACCGCCACCGCTTCCGCCACGGCGACGCGCACCCGCACCGAGACGGCGACGCCGACCCCCACGGCGACGAGCACACCGCCCGCCACCGACACGCCGGTCCCCACCGACACCCCCGAGTCGACGGCGACCCCGACCCCGACCGAGACGCCGCTGCCGAGCCCGACGGCGACGCCACCCGCCTGCCCCGGCGACTGCGACGGCAACGGCGCCGTCTCGATCAACGAGCTGATCAGCGCCGTCACCGTCAGCATCGGCAACGCGCCGCTCGGCGCCTGCCCGGCCGCCGACCGCAACCGCGACGGCCGGGTGACCATCGACGAGCTGATCGCGGCGGTGAACGCCGCCAGCGGCGGCTGCCCGCGCTGACCGCGGGCCTTCCGCCGCCGTTCCGACTTCCCCGCCCTCCCGCGCCCCCGGGGCGGGGCGATGGTGAGCGGCGCGGGGCGCCCTGGCGGAAGCGCCTCAGGCCTTCCAGGTCGCCTGCGCCTGCGACAGCACCGTGTTGCCCTTCTGCGTCTCGGCGCGAACGATGCCCTTGCCGGGGGCGGTGATCCAGATCTTGGTGATGATGTCGTCCTCGTACATGACGCGATCGGCGAAGCGGGCGGAGAACGACTGGAAGCGCGTCGGGTCGTTGCCGCACACCGAGCCGAGGATGGCGCGGCCGACGATGCCGTACGTGCAGAGACCGTGCAGGAACGGCGCCTCGAAGCCGAAATTCTGCGCGAACTCGGGATCGATGTGCATCGGGTTCAGGTCGCCGGAGAGGCGGTAGATCGCGCCCTGCTGCGGCAGCACGTGGTCGGTGATGACCTGATCGGGCTGGCGGTCGGGCGGCTCGTTGACGCCCTCGGTCGACGGGCCGCGCTCGCCGCCGAAGCCGCCGGCGCCGCGGATGAACAGCGTCGCGGTCGTCGTCGCCAACGGCCCCTTGGCGTCCTGGATCACCCCCTCGGTCTCGACCACGGCGGCCTTCCCCTTGTCCCACACCGCCTTCACCTTGCCGATCACCTGCACCTTGTCCTCGGCCGGGAGCTCGCGGTGGAGCACGATGCCCTGCTCGCCGTGCAGCAGCATGCCGAGGTTGATCTCGACCTTGCCCATCAATCCGCCCATCGAGAGCATGCCGGGGATCACGGCGTACGTCGGCAGCACCCGTGGGCCCTTGTTCTCGTAGACGTACTCGAGATCGCGCTGCGGCGTGGCGCCGACGCCGAGGGCGTACAGGATCACGTCGCGCGAGCTCCACTGGAAATCGAGCGGGTCGAAGGTGAGGCCGACGATCTTGTCCGAGATCTTCTCCATGGGGCGGGTCCTCTCTGGGCTGGAATGTGAAGCGTCGTTTCTCGGACATCTGTCGCGAGCGAGTCAAGCGAGCGGTCGTCGCCG